>NZ_JBHTBS010000004.1:0-499106 GCF_042664875.1 Haloferula chungangensis
GGTTGCCGCAAGGCGAGCACCACCACCGCGATGACCACGCTCAAACCCATTCCGAAGGCCGCAGCGAGAATGGCGGTGGGAGAAAATCGAGTCGGGTGGGAAGCAGCAGTGGTCGGCATCGGAAGACCCCCCAAACTTCAGTCAGCCTCACCGGAATGAAAGATTTTCCTGCGTCTCTCCCCATCGTTGCGAGTACACCGACCAACGCAGCGGGATCATGGGCTATGAAGGTTTCTTAGCACAGGAAGTCTTCGCAATTTTGTTAGCGATGGTTTTGGCTTTTCCTTTCAGCCTGCCGTTCCAAATCGAGTTGAGATCGAGAGATTCCGGAGGGGGGCTGTTGACCAAAAGGTCGAGGAGGAGTTCCAGCAGGCTCGGGAAGCCTTTTGGGGGACGCTCAAAAGGTCGATTGAGACCAACGAGGAGAATGTCACGAACCTGACGCTGGAGCAAGGGGCCCTGGTTGCTGATTTCACGGAGGCAGGGAACAAGGCGGCTGAGCAGGGTGAAGGGCATCTCTTCGGGAGTGGCTGCGTCCATGAGGGAGCTGAAAAGGCGACCAAGGCCGGGAAGAGCGGGTTCCAGGCGGCCGTCGTTGCTTGCCTGGATGAAGAGGTCGACGCCAGCCTCGCGCTCAGCCTTGCCCGGACTGGTGAGTAGGGCGAGCAGGTGAAGCTGCATGGTGAAGCGGAGTGGCAGATGCCGGGCTCCAAGTTCCTGGACGATCGCGGCCGAGGCATTGATCGCGGTTCTCTCCGTGAGGGAAGCTCCGAAGGTCGTGAACTGGATATCTTGCGCGACGACGGCATCGAGCGCGCTGGGGGTAAAGCTGTAGCGCCAGCGGAGGTCGCTTCCCCAGCGGCCGTAGGTGTCGGGAAGGATCTCGCCGTGTTGAAGCGGATAAATATGGTCGGGAGGGATTGACCGGGCGAGTTGGGGTTGGAGTGGATTCTCCAGATCCCCCCATCGATAGCTCTCCAAGGGAAGTTCGCGGTATCGTGCCGGCTTGACCCAGTCCGGCATGTCTTCGGTATCATGGGAGGCGAAGGCGGGGTCCTTGGAGAAGTCGCCCAAGGGGTCCCGGGTTCGAGCTGCAGCGAGCCACCAGGCAGGTGTGGTGATTTCTCCATCGATCGTTCCGCCAAGCAGGAAACGAAGCACCCTCGATGCCTCGTCCTTGCCGTCTGGAAGGGATGGGTTCTTTTGGTCCGACGCGTCGATGTGGCAGCGTGCGATCGCCTGGATGAAATCGTAGTGGAGGATTGGATCGCCGTCTTCGATTCGTTTCTCCAAGCGTTTGAGGAGCGTCGAGGGGGAGATGAAGCCAAGCGAGAACTCAGGGGTGGAGAGGAGCGGGGCGCTGCCTCCCTTGCGAACGAAACTCAGCAGCTCCCCGAGTCGTGCGCCGGCGAAGTTCATCGCCGCGAGGAATTTACGTTCCCCGTAGTAGCCGGTTTTGGCTGGTGTATCTGCCGGCAAGTCCGGGTCCGGGATCCAGCCTCGGAATTCATCGGGGTCGGTACCGAAGGCAATGACGAAGTGACAAACGAAGAGCAGGGAACTCGGATAGAAAGAGCCATCTTCGTTGACGGCCTGGTCAAACTTGAGGGCTCGCTTCTGAAGCGGGGCGAAGTCCTTGACGAGTTGCTCGAGATGATTGGCGGCGTACCGGGAGACACCATCGAGAAAGAGCTCCAGCTTCATCGGATCGAGATCGCGGTCAATCAGTTCGTTGGCGACGAAAGCAAGGTCATCGACTGATTTCAGCGGTTCGAGAGGTTGCCCGATTGGGATGGATCCAGGCGGCGGGCTGGCAACGGGTTCGGAAGTGCTTTCCTCCTTCTTCTTGATCCAGGGTTCAAACTGCTTTCTCAGAGCGGGAAGGATCTGGTCTGCGTAGGGTTGGAGGGAGTCACAAAATGGCTCTTTTTGAGATTCGGGGATGAGCTTGAGAAGCGGAAGGAGGGCTTTCTGAACCTTTGCGTTCTGAACCATCAACACGTGTGGGATGACCTGATCGAGTTGGTCGATGGCTTTGGAGTGGTGGCTCAGCGCCTTTTCAAAGAGAGCGAGAAGTTCCAGCAGCAGTGGGTTCGATGGCTGCTGGAGCGCTGTGGGAGCCTGCTCCATCAATTCACGGGCGTCGTAGCCCTGCTGGTCTGCGAGGTCGGCAAGCTGTTTGATCGCGAAACGGACGACGGCTTTGTGGGGCGAGGCAAGGAGGCCGTGATAGAGCTGCTGGTTGGCGAGCTGGAGATCCCGACCAGGGTCGAGTTGGTCGTGGGCATCGATCAGGTCTCGCGCCTCGAGCTCCCGCTGACAATCCATCAACGCATCCGTGGTTGTCTGGAGAATTACCTGGAGATCGAAGTGCCCCGCTTTGCAGAGTTCGGAGACAAGAGAGAGGAGGGAGATTTTTTCCTGCTCGTCTTGATCGGTGAAGAAGATCGGGGATATCGGAGTGGCCTGGTCCCAACGGTGGCCGTCCTTCTGACCTAGGCGCTGAATCCCAATGACGAGGTCGTGAGTGATTAGCTGGGGGTTGTTGATTAGTCCCTGTTTCGCATCGTCGACTCGTCGGCCATGGCGGCACAGGATCCCGCCGCTGATGTCGGCGTAGTATCGATGATCCGCAGGCGGCGGGGGAATCACGCCGGCATCGATGTAGGTTCTTACGAAGTCGAAGCAGGATTCCCATTCGGAAACGGTCGCGACGCGCTTCTCAATAAATTTTTGAAACCAGGCGGGCTTCGTCGTCATCAGGAAGTCCAGAACCTCTGGCTGAATGAGGGTGTCATCTCCGACAGGGAACTTCGCGGGAACTGTTTTACGGGACGAATGGCCAACGATTCTTGCGACGGAGAAAATCTCGAGTTTCCTTTTGAGTTCGTCGGCACCCGCCTTGCGTGCCTCAAGAAGCAAGGCGTTGTGCTGATCGATGAGTTCGCTACTCGCAGGGTTCAGGTGATCCAACAAGTTAGAGTGATCTGCCTTGTCGAGGCTCTTCAGGATTTCGAGAGCGTCGGCAAGCGAAGGGGCGGCAAGAGCGTCATCTAAGGCTTTCATTGAGAAACACGGGTAGCGAGTTGGAGGGCGAGGATGTGGGAGCACGGGCCGCGTGAGAGGCCGAATTTCCCGAACCAGAAACAGGTGCAGCGACCCGCTCCTGCGTCGATGGCGACGTGATGCGAGGTCTTCTCGTCGATCTGGATTTCTCCGCGACTGCGGTCGGGTGAATGACTCTCCACGCGGACCGCTCCAGCTCTTAGCCAGGACTCCGCTTTCGCCAGACGCGGATTGCTCTTCTGGATCAGGGCTTGATGGGCGGGAAGGAGGCGACGGAACCAGCGCTGGTCGAGGTGGTCGAAGCCGAGCTGTCCCTGACTGGCGAGTGATGCCAGCGACGTTCGCGCGGCGGGCAGGGAGACATTGAGTTGAATGGCGGCGTCTTCGGCATCGAAGCCGCTCTCGAACTGGTCGAGGAGCGCTTGGTCCAAATCGGGATCGCTTTCCCGGGCGAGGTCGTCCAGTGCGGCCCCTTCTCCTGAGAAGCCACGCCAGACTTCGGGGGAGAGAGCAAGCGTCAGCCGCAGGTCATCGAAGTGGAGGGTCCACAGCGTCAGGTTCCGCTCGGGTGTTGTCGAGATGCTCAGGCGTTTGACGGCCGGCAAAAGCTCCTGGAGGACCAGCAGGCGCTTGGCTCCGGTGAGCTGGATGGCGTCGGGCGATGGAACGCGGCCGATTCGGGCTCCCCGGGGGCCTAGCTGGAGCCAATGGCTGTCCCGTCCATTGCCGGTGCGGGGGAGCTGTCGAAAGAGTTCGAGCGTTTGCCGTCCGTTGAGTTCGCAGACGGATTCGCTACGCGAGCTGATGACGGGGATGGATGCCAGGCCTCTCAGCCAGCTGATCGGGAGGTCGACCTTGTGCTCGACGAGGGCTTCGTCTCCATGGATCAGGGTGAACGCCATTTCGTCGACACTGAGGCTCATCGCATCCTGACTGCGGATGTGGGTCAGCGCCGAGCGCATGGCTTGGTTGAAGTCGACGTTGGTAGCGCCTGCGGATTGGTGGACGACATCGACGGCGCCGGGGAGCAGGTCGACGCGCACGTAGAGCGAGCGGCAGCCGGAGAAGCCTTCGAAGCGAAGTAGCGAGTCGCCTGAAGTGACGATCGGATCAAGCATCCGGCGGCGGGCCTCGGCGAGGGCGGCGGCATCGAACCAGCGTTCGCCGACGGCCCGGCTGAGACAGGTCAGGGCGCGGGCGGTAAGGCGCGGTTGGCGAACTTGGCCTTGGAAAAATGGCTGATTCAAACCTCCAAGCGCTGCGGAGAGCGCGAGCTTTGGCGTGGTGGACGAGGCATCCAGAGCGGATGGGGCACGATACTGGAGGGTGACGTTTGGCATGGAGAAGCTTGGCCCTGCCGAGGTGGGGAACAAGGATTCCGTCCTCTTCGGACCACTATCGATTGTCCCAACAGCGCGAGAGTTTCAAGCCGGGAATCGTAGTATGCAGGTCGATCTCGTTTAGTTTCCTCGCATTGTTCTGCGTCGGCTTGATCCTGACAGCGCAAACACATCCGACCCCGACCCCGACCCCGTCGCCACGCTGACGCCTTCAAACGACCGTAGTAAAGAAAGCTGCCCCATCGCCACTCCTTCAGCACCTTCCCTGTCGTTCCTCCAGCTCGGGACCTTGCACCAGCACACTCTCCCCATTTGCCGAGGGCACAAAGCTCAGGCCGATCGAGGGTTGCCGCAAGGCGAGCACCACCACCGCGATGACCACGCTCAAACCCATTCCGAAGGCCGCAGCGAGAATGGCGGTGGGAGAAAATCGAGTCGGGTGGGAAGCAGCAGTGGTCGGCATCGGAAGACTCCCCAAACTTCAGTCAGCCTCACCGGAATGAAAGATTTTCCTGCGTCTCATCCTCTCCTGCTCCAGTGCCGACCTATGCCAGCGATAAAGACTTTCCCTCGGGCGCCTTCAGAACGAGCCTGACCTCATGCCCGACTACCCGTCCATCCTCCAGAGCATCCACGGAGAGATTCTTGCCGAGAGACCGGAAGGAAAGCTCGCCACCTACATCCCGGGGCTCGCCAAGGTGGCGCCGGACCAATTTGGCATCTGCCTGCACACCGCCTCCGGCGAAGACTTCCTCGCCGGTGATAGTGAGGTTCCCTTTTCCATCCAGAGCATCACCAAAGTCCTGCTGCTCGCGATGCTCGCTTCCACCGAAGGCGACTCCATCTGGCAACGCGTTGGAGTCGAACCCTCCGGCAACCCCTTCAATTCGCTCGTCCAGCTCGAGTATGAAAAAGGCATTCCCAGGAATCCCTTCATCAATGCCGGTGCCTTGGTCGTCTGCGATCTGCTCCTCGGTCTCTACGACGATCCCGAATCCAACTTCCTCAAGTTCGTCCAGCGGATCTCCGGCATTCCGGAAATCCACTACGACCGATCCGTCGCGAAGTCCGAGCGCGAGGTCGCCTACCGGAATCTCGCCTTGCTGAACCTGATGAAGGACTTCGGAAACATCCACCAAGACGTCGATGCCATCATCCGCTTTTACTGCACGGCCTGCTCCATCTCGATGTCGTGTCGGCACCTCGCGCGCACCTTCGCGCTCTTCATGAACCACGGAATTCTCGATGGCGGCGAGGAGATCCTCAGCATCAACAAAGCCAAGCGAATCAATGCCCTGATGCAGACCTGCGGGTTCTACGATGAGTCCGGCGAGTTTGCCTTCCGTGTCGGCCTGCCCGGAAAGAGCGGCGTCGGAGGTGGCATCGCCGCCGTCCACCCCGGCCGCTACAGCGTCGCCGTCTGGAGTCCGCCCCTGAACCCCAAAGGAAACTCCGCCGCCGGACTACGCGCCCTGGAACGCCTCACCGACCTAACAGGAAACTCGATCTTTTAGGCCATCAGTCGGCCCTCTAACAACTCCAACCAACAACCGAACCCTCACTCCACCACCCGGCATTTCGCCACGACCTCTTTCCAGGAAAAGTCTTCCCGCAGCATCCTCGCGAGCCAGGGGTCGACGGCGGGCAACTTGTCTGCAGCCGCGAATCGCTCCGGCCGCGTGATGCGGGTGAAGAGCACCCGTTTGCAATCGCTGCGTGGCACCGATTTCGTGCCATAGCCACCGGGCTGATTGCTCGACCAGAATCGCACGCTCTTCGCATCGTGCCCGAGATAGACGACGAGATGTCCCCGCTCGCGGCCACCAATCTTGTCGGTCCACCAGATCTTGAGAAAGTCACCCGGCTGCGCCTCGTCCCATGAGGTGAAATTCCGGCCCGCAGCCAGGTCCGCGACAAGCTTCGCCGATCCAGGGCCATTCGAATTCCAGCGGCCGAACACCCCATGCCCGTCCTGCTGATCAATTTCCGGGAGTAGGGCGTCCGAGCCGCTCCCCAGGGCTTCTAACAAAACCAGATAGGTCGCCCCCGAACAAAAACTCGGCTTGGCGCGATTGGCTTCCACCTGAAATCTTCCGTCTGTTAGATTGCAGGCGCCATGCAGCAGATTCTTGGTCGCATCGCTGCCATCATAGCCACCGCCGCCCGGCATCGTACGGATTGCCGCGAGGACCTTCGAGTTGAATCCCGAAGCTTCGCCAGCCGCCATGTTCGCGCACCCGGCGAGTCCCATGGCGACCAGAATGGCGCAGAAAAGTCGAATCAGCATGGCGCATTCAAACCCGGCTTCTCCCAAAGTCGAGCATACGGAGTTTGCAGGTCGGCACGGGTTCCACCATGATCCGGCCCAGAAAAACCTGATGAGTACCCCCGAACCCCACCGAAGACGACAGAGAGGCCCCGCCTCCACTCCCTCAAGAACTCCCTCCACTCGACGTGAAAAGTCCGGCCAGGCGGACAGACTCATCGCGCCTACCAAAGCTGAGACCGCCCAACTCCCCCCCTTCGCCGGGCTTCCCCTTTCACAGATCCACGTCCCTGTGAGCCATGCCGAATGCCGAAGCGCCGTCGACGAAATCCTTGCCGCAGGGACCGCCGGCTTCGACACCGAGGCCCGACCCACTTTCCGTGTCGGTCAGAAAAGCGACGGCCCCCACGTCGTCCAGTTCGCCCTCACGGACAAGGCCTTCATCTTCCAGCTTCATCACCATGAGTGCGAACAGGCTTCCGCCGAACTCATCGCCTCCAAGCAACTCCTCAAGGTCGGCTTCGGTTTGAAGAACGACCACGGACAGATCCGCGACCGGCTCGGCATCACCCTCCACCACGTCCTTGATCTCGATCAGGTCTTCCGCAAGCAGGGATACCGCGGACAGATCGGCGTGCGGGGAGCCATCGGCGTGCTGCTCAAGCAGGGTTTCAAGAAATCCAAGTCCGTCACCACCAGCAACTGGTCGCTCCCCAAGCTCAGCCCCGCCCAGCTCCTCTACGCCGCCAACGACGCCTACGCCGCCCTGAAAATCATGGAGGCTCTCCAAAAAGAAGGCCTGCTCGAGAGCTGAGCCCCACCAGACAACGAAGCTCACCCCGGCCGTCGTAGCCTTGGTAAAGGAGGCAAGTCCGTCTCTCCATCTTCCCCGCTCTCCATCGGACCCGATCATCGGGTTTGCGGAAACGGAATTCCTGTTCCTAGTTCACCGCATGTCCACAGACACCAGCCGCGAAGTCCGCCTCAAGTCCCGCCCCTCAGGAATGCCCACCAAGTCCAACTTCGAAGTGGTCGAAGTCGACATCCCCCAACCCGGCGATGGCGAGTTCCTCGTGAAGAATGAGTGGATGTCGGTCGATCCCTACATGCGCGGCCGCATGCGCGAGGGTGAAAGTTACGTCCCTCCCTTTGCCCTCGGAAAAGTCATGGACGGCGGATGCGTCGGGCGGGTCGTCGAATCCCATCATCCGGACTTTTCAGAAGGCGATTACGTCCTCGGAAGCGCCGGCTGGCGCGACCACTGGGTCAGCCAGGGCGAAGGCGTGAGAAAGATCGACGTCAGCAAGGTCCCAGCCAGCAGCTATCTCAGCGTGCTCGGACTCACCGGCATGACCGCCTACGTCGGCTTGCTGAAAATCGGAGCACTCAAGGATGGCGAGACCGTCTTCGTCTCCGCAGCGTCCGGAGCCGTCGGATCGATCGTCTGCCAGATTGCCAAAATCAAGGGCTGCCGGGTCATCGCCAGCAGCGGCTCCGACGAAAAAATCGCGTGGCTCAAGGACAAGGCCGGAGTCGACGCCGCCATCAACTACCGGAATGTCGATAGCATCTCGGGCGCGCTTGAAGAGCTCTGCCCGGACGGCATCGACGTCTACTTCGACAACGTCGGCGGCGACCATCTGGAGGGCGCCATCGATCACATGAACGACTTCGGCCGCATCGCCTGCTGCGGCATGATCTCCGGCTACAATGACGAGCATCCCGAGCCCGGCCCGGCCAACCTTTTCAAGATCATCGGCAAACGCTTGCGCATGCAGGGCTTCATCGTGCGCGACCACCAGGATCAGGAAGAGAACTTTGCTCGCGAGATGAGCGAATGGATCCAGGCTGGCGACATCGTCTGGGAGGAAACCGTCACCGAAGGACTCGAGAACTCCCCCGATGCCTTCATCTCGCTTTTTGAAGGCGACAAGATGGGCAAGGCACTGGTGACGATCTAACAGCTCAAACCCGTACCAATCCATGAAACACGCATCGAACTCACTGCTCGCTTACTGGGGACTCCGCTTTGCTTTCGGACTGAGCTTTCTCGTCCACGGCGGCGTGCGACTTCCCAAGCTGCAGGCCTTCGCCAAGGGCATGTCCGCGCAGTTCCAGGAAACCTTCCTCGCCGGACTGCCCTCGCTGGCGATGGCCTACGTGATCCCGATCGCCGAGGTCTGCATCGCCCTCAGCATTCTGGCAGGTGGAAAATTCATCCGCTGGGGTGCCTTCGCCGGCTGCGTCCTGATGGGCGTTCTCATGACCGGCACCAGCCTGCTGGAAAAATGGGACTTGCTCCCCTCCCAGCTCATCCACCTGCTTGTCTTCTACCTCATCCTCCACAACCCGCACACGCCCGGAGCGGGCAGGCTGGAGGCGACCTCAAAAGCATCCTAACCGACGAACAATCGACAGGCCTGGCGGGAGCATTGCCAGGCCTGTTAGCATTGCCAGGCCTGTTAGATCGCCGGGTCATTTGGATCAATCACCCAGCGCCTCGACAAACAGCTCGCCTGCCTTCTTCGCCGATGCGGGATTCTGACCGGTGACGAGTCGTCCGTCGCGCAGCGCATTCTCACTGAAAGGGGCTGCCGTCTGGACCTTTGCTCCCATGTCTTCGAAGGCGGTCTGCAGCATGAAAGGCACCACCTTTGAGAGCTCGACCTTGTCCTCTTCTTCGTTGGTGAAGACCGCCACCTTTTTGCCGGAAACCAGCAGGCTGCCATCCGGTAGTTTGAGGTTCACCAGCGCTGCCGGTCCGTGGCACACCGCGCCCACCACGCCGCCGCGCGAATAGATCGAGGCCGTCACGGCGCGCAACTCAGCCGATGCCCGGAAGTCCCACATCGTCCCATGGCCGCCCGCAAAGAAGATCCCGCCAAATTCGCCCGGTTTCACTTCGGAAAGTGCCATTGTTTTGGCCACCCCCGGCCTGTCTTCATCGCCATTGCCAAAGGCCTTCCAGAAGGCCTCGTTCGCAGCGTCGTCGAGCTTCAGGCTCTTCGGATCCAGCGGCGCGAAGCCGCCTTTCGGGCTGGCGAGCGTCACCTCATAGCCCGCCTCGGTGAAGACCTCGTGCGGATGGGCGGCCTCGGAGAGGAAAAAGCCCGTCTTTTTCCCCGTCTCGCCAAGCTCCCCATGATTCGTCAGCACGAGCAGCAGCGGTTTTTTCTCCTCGGCAAAGAGTGCCAGAGCCATCGCGAAAAATGCCGTTATGATTGCCTTCATCCCTCGTCGCTAGCCTTGGTCCAGCTCATTGCAAGGGAAAATCCGATTCCCCCTCAACCTCGATCCAGTCGACCTCCCACCCCCACCATCCCGGAGGGATGCCAGCCCTTAGCCGGTGGTTGAGCAAAGCGACACCACCGGAACCCAACACCCCACCCACCCCACATCCCGGCAGGGATGCCAGCCATTAGCCGGTGGTCGAGCGAAGCGACACCACCGGACCCCAACACCCCGCCCCACCCCGCATCCCGGAGGGATGCCATCACCCACTCAATCCAGATACTCCGGATCATACGACACCCCGGATTTCTCCAGAAATTCCACCAACTCCTCCCGAAACGACTTCGTCCGATGATGTTCCTCCTGATTCGCAATGTAGCGTTTCACCGCTTCCCGCGCCGAGGCACTCACCGTGAAGGCCGCATAACCCTCCTGCCATTGAAAACCCGGAAACCTTGAGTCTTTCACCCAGGCCGACGACGCCTTCTTCAGTTCCCGCATGAAATCCGACAAACAATTCGTCGGCTTCAGCGAAACCAGCAGGTGCACGTGATCCGCCACCCCACCGATTCCCTCCGGCTGGCCATCGAGCCCTCTAACAACACCCCCCATGTAGGAATGCAACTCGTCCCGCCACCCCTCTCCGATCCACGGTTCCCGGTGCTTCGTTGAAAAAACGAGATGGTAATGAAGACAAGTGTAGGTCGATGGCATGGCGCGGCTCGGCTGGCACCCCTGCCGGGGTGCGGGTTTCATGGGGGAACGATCGGTCCGGTGGTGTCGCTACGCTCAACCACCGGCTACAAAATGCGAAGCCTCCGGCTTCATGGGAAGAACAATGCTCCCGCCAATCCATGATCCCCACCCCAGGACCTCTCCTCATCCGCATCCCGGCAGGGATGCCAGCCCATAGCCGGTGGTTGAGCGGAGCGACACCACCGGACCCCAACACCCCGCCCACCCCGCATCCCGGCAGGGATGCCAGCCCATAGCCGGTGGTCGAGCGAAGCGACACCACCGGACCCCAACACCCCGCCCACCCCGCATCCCGGCAGGGATGCCATCCATTAGCCGGTGGTTGAGCAAAGCGACACCACCGGACCCCAACACCCCACCTCACCCGCATCCCGGAGGGATGCCAGCCCTTAGCCGGTGGTCGAGCGCACCCACACCACCGGAAACCTACCACCGACCCTCACTCCTCCAAGGCCTTGCGCCACTCCTCGCGCTTGGCTTCCTGTTCCTCGCTCGGCTTCGGCGGCTCGAGCCCCAGCTCGCCGATCCGCTGTGCGATGATATCCGCGATCGCCGCCCGCGCATACCACTTGTGATCGGCCGGGATCACATACCACGGCGCCGCCTCGCTGCTCGTCGCCGTGAGCATCTCCTCATACACCTTCTGATACTCGTCCCAGTAGCCACGCTCCTTCAGGTCGGCCCCCGAGAACTTCCACAGCTTCCCCGGCTCATTGAGCCGATCGAGAAATCGCTCACGCTGCTCATCCTTGGAAACATTGAGGAAGAACTTGATCACCGTGATGTCGTTGTCCGCCAGATGCTGCTCGAAACGATGGATCTCCTCAAAGCGCGCCTTCCACAACTTCTCCAAGGGCTTGCCCTTCAACCGCGAGGGAATCACCTGCGCATCGAGAAACTCCGGATGCACCCGCACCACCAGCACCTCCTCGTAGTAGGAGCGGTTGAAGATCGCGATCCGCCCGCGGGCCGGCAGATGCTGCATCGGCCGCCAGAGGAAATGGTGCTTCAGCTCCTCACTGTTCGGAGCCTTGAAGGACGTCACATCCACTCCCTGCGGATTCACGCCCGACATCACATGCTTGATCGAGCCATCCTTACCCGCCGCATCCAGCGCCTGAAAGATGATCAGCACCGACCTCGTGCCATTGGCCCACAGCAGCTCCTGGGCTCCCGCCAGTGCCGAAATATCGTCGCCCAGCGCCTTCCTGCCGGCCTGCTTTCCCTTCAGCCCTCCCGTGTCCCCCGGATCGCGATCCGCAAGGCGAAACTTCTTTCCCGGCTCGACCTTGAATGCCCCCTCTTTGAACGCATGTTGTTTGTTCTCCTTGCCCATGATTCACCACCCTAGCAGTTCTGCGCTCGGAGACCATGAGAAACGGGAACCCGGATCAGGGCAATCAGGCCCCGGGAGAAGTACCGGCCCAGGTAGGATCGCATCATCAGGATAAAGGCTGACGCATCCTCCCGGAAATATTTCTTTAACACACCCCTTAACTCCCTACATTTTCCATCCTCATGATGATAAAGATCGGAGTTTCCACACTGATATTGCTCGCGACCTCTTCTCTCGCCGGAGCCCGCCCATGGACCGATACCCAAGGACGGGTCATCGAGGCGGAATTTGTCTCGAGTGACGGCAAGTCGGTGGTCATCGCCAAGGGAGGAAAGGAATTCACCCTGCCCATCGAACGCCTATCGGAAGCCGATCAGAAATGGCTGGCGGAACAAAGCGCCGCTGGCTCGGAGGAAGAGACCAAGGAAGGGACGCCGGAGGGTCAGGGGAAACAGACCGGTCTGATTTCCGATCACCCCGTGAGCGTCCTTTTCCGCAACAGCCCCGATGAGTGGGCCGAAGGCAAGGCCGCCTCGGCATGCAGCCGCGAGGAGAAATTCTCGACCCCGCTGGACAAGAAGAACCAGCAAGGATTCGAAGACTGCGTCTCCGCCCCCGACCAGCGCTGCATGGTCTACATCCCCGCCAGTTACGATGGAAGTGAAGCCTATGGTGTCTATCTCCATATCAGCCCCGGCAACGGCGGCTCGATCCCGAAGGAATATTACCCCATCTTCGACAAACTGAAGATCATCGCCGTCAGTGCCCACAGCACCTCGAACCAGCACGCCCACTGGGAACGGGTCTCACGCTCCATGAACGCCCTGGCCACCGTCCGGGCCGAGTGGAAAACCGATCCCAATCGGACCTACGTCGGCGGCCTCTCGGGTGGCGGTCACATGGCCTTTCTTACCCAGGCCCTGTTTTCCTCCGAATTCCGGGGAGCCATCAGCCACGCCGCCCAAAGCTACCCGCCCGGACCGAACTACAATGAAGGCGGCCACTTCGGACCCATTTCTCCCTCAGATTTTCGTCGTGGACGCCGCGCCCAGAACTACTGGCTGATCTTCATGGGGACCGAGGACAAACGCAACTACCCCGAGATCGCGAAAACGGAAGGCGATTGGAAAGCCCTGCCCGTGACCTATCGCTGCGTGGAGATCGAAGGCCACGGCCACAAGATCGCCCCACCGAAAGAGTTCGAGGAAGGCCTCGCCTGGCTCGAATCGAACCCCGACAACACCAAGGAGCCCAAAGGAAAGGACTAGCCCGCCTCCCCGCCGACCTCAACACCCCCACCCCACCTCGCATCCCGGCAGGGATGCCTGCCCTTAGCCGGTGGTCGAGCGCAGCGACACCACCGGACCTCGAACACCCCGCCCCACCTCGCACCCCGGCAGGGGTGCCAGATTGCGCGCCATCTAAAATCCTCATCCGCAACGCGCCGACTCACCCACCGCCAAAACAATTCGCGGCGAAGCTCACGGAAATGCCATTATCGAGCACCCACCCCCCCTTCAAGCCCCTTAACGCCCTCACCCAAGTCCCCGGCATCGGCGAAAAGACCCTCGAAAAGATCCGTCCGTTTTTGAAATTGAGCGAAAAGAAAAACCGTCCCTGCGTTTCTTAGATCATGCTTCTGACACAGAAACAGTTTCTACAGTCTCGTAGAGAGAGCTGATGTTTTTAGATGCTACACGGAATTGACTTCGGCGTTTAACCTTTGGTTTAGTCGATATATTTTCCAGCTTTATACCAGGATCATAGTAGACAACCCCTGCCGCTAGCGAAAAAAGCAGGCGCAATGGATCTGTACGCTGTGCAAGGCGAACTTGCGGCCCGTAGGCATAGTACCAATCTGAATCAATCTTCCGTATTGAAGGTACATAAACAGCCCTTGTATGTTTGGTAGACCAATGAGCCAATAGCCCACTAAAATCCCAAGAAGCGGCGACCTCTCCCGAAGGGGCGACCAGAGCCATCGAGCCAGAAGAATCCGAAATTTGATTTTTTCCGGAATCATACCCGATCAATGTAAGCGTCAATTCGGTCGACGCCTGAGGTATTCCTACCCGATGTATGCCTCCAAAATTTAGGCGATCTGGCTTCCCGTTCTTGTCGGGGTATCCAAACCTTCGAATAAATACTTCTACACCTTGGTCCTTGTAAACACCACCTGTTGGCTCAGGAGTCATCAACGTAATGGCAGCTCCTAAACTTCCAAATTTAGGCACAGAATGCTGCTTTACCTCCCATCCCAAAAAGTCTGGTTCACCAACGCTGTTTTTAGAAATGCCCAATTCAGCTTCCAATGTATAGCCGCCGCACTGTACAGCTCGGCACGGCTTAAAAACACCATGGGAGTCAAGCTGCTTAGATCGAATCCAACCGAGATTATTAATTCTTTCAAGCTCCTTCAGAAGAGTAGACCGTGAATCGAATTGCCCGGGAATACTCGGCAAATTCAGCTCAATGAAAACCCCAACTGTTGGCTCTACCGATTTCGATTGAAGTTCGCACGCGGCTTCTGAAGCCCGATCACCAACATAGCCGATAATTCGATTACCGGATGTTACAGCTAAAAATAAGATTCTTCCGGGCAACCTGCTTGCCATCAGAGCCGAAGGAGGAGCCGCGCAGCCCTTGAGGAAGCCAGAAAATCGAACTTCTGGATACTGTGGATAAAGAATTAGCTTTGCATTTGGTGCTACAACAACTTCACCATTATCTGTCAGCCAACCAAAGTCCAAGCTCGCCTTGAAAATTGGATTCTTCGAACCACTACTAGGTTCAATCCCGTTGTTCGGAAATAGGTTTAGCGCTTGAAAACCCGGACCAAAATAGACTTGGTTTTTCGAATTGTCATTCTCCGCTAGAGTCTTCGCAAAAAGCCTCGTAGCGCCCGCCCTCAGAAAGGCGTGTTTTAGTTCGTCTAGTCGCACACCCTATTTCTTCTTAGGTTTCTTGCGGTCATACTTTACAGGTGTCCGTTCTAAATCTTCATGTTGAGACCTAGGCCCGTCGTCTTTTTTTTCATGAAGAACCAAGTCAGGTTTGTAGTCGATTGGCCTTCTTAGGGCCTCGACAACGCTGGCCGCTATTCGCTCTACAACAGGAACAACAACCGAGTTTCCAAATTGCCGGTAAGCTTGCGTATCTGAAACTTCAATTTTGAAATCTTCAGGATAGCCCATTAATCGCGCACATTCTCGCGGTGTTAGCCTTCGAGGGTTTTTATTTTTTCCCTGTGAAATTAGAATTTCGGATCCGTCTTTATGATACCGAGCACTAAGTGTACGTGCCACTTCTGATCCTGTCCTGATACCAAATCCAAAACCATTTCCTGCCGCTTTATGTTTGGCTGCATAGTCTTGGAGATACTTCCAAAGATGGTCCGAAAGCGTATATTTTTCAGGTGGACTTTTTTGTAGAATACTTGCAAGTTTCGGACCTTCGCTTGGAAACTCCGGAAATTCAAAATGTCTAGGCTCGCGAAATCCAACTATGAAAATTCGTTCGCGATGTTGCGGGACCAAACTCTGCGCATCGATGACCTTGTGATAAACACGATACCCTAAAGCTTCTGTTAGGGTGTTAAAAATGATCTCAAAAGTTCGTCCTTTGTCGTGACTTTTAAGGTTCTTCACGTTCTCCAGAACAAACGCGGCTGGTCGGTGGTAATCAATGATCTCCGCCAACGTGAAAAAGAGGTTTCCTTGTTTTTCATCTTGGAAGCCGTGTTTTCTTCCGAGGCTTATCTTCTTCGAAACTCCTGCAATGCTGAATGGTTGGCATGGAAACCCAGCGCACAGAACATCGAATTTTGGGATGTCAGCAACTGCCACGGTATGAATATCACCAACCGGCTTTTCCCCAAAATTTGCCTCGTATGTCTGTTGGCTAAATTTATCCCAGTCACTAGAAAAAACACACTCACCCCCAGCTCGGTTAAACCCGATGCGAAAACCTCCAATCCCACAAAACAAGTCGATGAATTTCAGATCTTTTTCTGACTCTTTCGGTTGGTCGTCCTTTTTGCTAAACTTGTACTTTTTACCAATCTCTCTGACTTTATCTTCTTGAGCCTTCTTAGTTCGCTTTCGCGCAACGACTGGCTTATTCCCGTCGGGCTTCTTTGCGCTGCCCCCCTTCGCCTTCCCTTTCGCCTTAACCACCTTCTTCGTGGTTGCCTTTTTAGCGCTCACGCCTCCACCCCCTTGCAGATATCAGATGTCTTGACGCCGAGGGCTTTCGCGATTTTCGCAACGTTCCTTATTCCCGGGTTTCGGACCCCTCTTTCAATTCCGCTAATATAAGTCGGGTCGAGGCCGGCAAACTCAGCCAGTTTTTCCTGAGTAAGACGTTTCGAATCACGTGCTTCTCGAACATTCTTTCCGAATGCGCGAAGCAAAGGGTCGCTTTTGATCATGACTCATAGTCCATGCCGGAACTCCGGAATGGTCCATGGACGATCAGTCAAGTAGTGATACATCCTCCCCTGTCGTAATCTCGACCTCCGTCGACACCACGGAATCCAATCGAGACCTTAGCTACCTCGAAGGAAGAGGATTAACTGGCGATCAATCTCGGTAATCGCTGCTGCAGCCATATGCGGGCAGGGAGGCTTCTCGTGGCGCATTCCCAAATCGTGACGACGTGCCAGCCCATCTCCCTTATGGCATTCTCGTTGCGCAGATCCCTCGCACGGTTCCCCTCAATTTTGGCGGTCCACCATTCGGAACGGGTCTTTGGCAATCGGAAGAATTCACAATGTTCGTGCCCGTGCCAGAAACAACCATGGACAAAGATCACGGTCTCGAACTTCGGCAGCACGATGTCCGGTCGCCCGGGAAGCTGGCGGTTCTTCGGGCCGTTGACGGAGAAGCGGTAGCCGAGCCGATGGAGCATCGAGCGGACGATGCGTTCCGGCTTGGTGTCCCTTCCCCGGATGCGCGACATCACTTCACTGCGCTTCGCTGGAGTAAAGACGCCGGCCATGCGGGGGAAACCTTAAACTTCAAACTCGAAACTTCAAATGGGGTGTCGAGGGCTGCCTGAGGTAAATGGGGGTTTGGAGGATGGAGGGCTCTGTTGGTGGGTTCGGAGGACAGCCGCTTTCGCATGAAGCTTCGAAGGCCAGGAGAGTGTCCTCTCTCCTCACTTCGGCACGGCTACTGGTAATGCTTGTCGAGTTTGTCGAGCACGGCCAGTCCCGCCTTGGCGGAGCCTTTGGAGGCGAGGGCGCGGAAGCGCGTTTCGGCATCGAACTCGGCGATGCTGATGGTGGCCAGTTCTTCGATGAGCTTGTTGACGCTGATCCCGCGGTGCTTGGCGAGCTGCCGGAGGCGGGTGTGTTTGTCATCGGGAATGCGGATGGTGAGGGTGCTCATGGCAGTGTTTTAAGGAATTGGGCGGGGGTTTGGATCTTCAGGCCGGGAAAGCGGAGTTCGCCGTGGGCGAGGTCTTTGGTATTGTGAGTGATGACGGTGTCGGCATTGCCCGCCAATGCCAATTCGATGAGGTGATTGTCGGCCTCGTCGGGGAGATTCGGACGCCAGAGGAAGTAGACCTTGGTCCATTCGCTTACGGAGAGGAACGCAGCGAAGAGCGTTTGTCGGTCGCGCGGCCCGATCGGGCTTTTCTCCATCAGATGCTCGCGAGAGAGGAGGTCTTCGTATTCGTGGTAGAGTGCAGGCCCCATGATGGCCAAGGCCCTACCCTGCAGACACGCCCGGATGACCTCCCGGTTATTTCCGACAGGACTTAGGATCGCAGCGATGAAGACGTTGGTATCCACGACGACTCTTGAAACCATCGCGACACTGATAGCGTATATGCTGTCACTTTGCAAACTTGGAAATCGGGAAGGCACCGGGAGCGGCCCATCTTTCTGGGGTGAAGAGGTCGGCCATGCGGGGGAAACTTTAAACTTCAAATTGGGGAGAGGATTGCGAGGAGCGCTTAAGTAATCGGCGTTTCTGGAAAGACCCGGCGTCTTGACCATGCCAGTGTGCTTATTCGGAAATGAAGGCGCGCACGATCAGCATTCGTGAGATTGATGAAGCCTACCAGAAGGAAAGAGCTGCGGACGCGGCTGCCCTGAAAACGGGGACAATTTCTGCCCGCCAGCTTCAAAAAACCAACTCTCTCATTCCGGAGCGGGCCTCGATGCAAATTGTGGATCTCGCCAGCTACCTCAAAGGCCGATGCGAGCAAAAGTGAGCAAGCGTAGCGAGCGCGGGCGGGAGATTCATGAGTTCTTCGATGTCGTCGCACCGAGCGACGGTTCTCCGAGACCAGTCGTTGTCCTCGACTTGCCTGTTATCTGTTGTCGTCCGAACACAGCCCCCCCATTCACTCCTCCCCCACCTTTTCCCCGGCGTACATCAGCGTTCCCCAGGGTGAGGTGGTTCTTCCCCGGTTCTCGGGTCGAACCTTCTCCAAGGCTTTGCTGATGTAGGGGACGTCGAGTCCTTTCCGGTTGTGATAGTGGTTGAAGACCTTTTCAAACATCGCCCGCATCCTTCCGCGACCGCTGTCAGAGATCTCAGGATAGAAATATCTCCCGTCGACACTCCGGTAAGGCTCGTAGGGCACTTCGGATCCGAGGTTGTATTTCGCCGTGTACTCGAAGCCCTTCATGAGCAGATGGTCGTGGGCGCTGTAGAGGTCGATCCCCTGGGTCCAGGCGGTCTCGCAGGCATTGGAAAGAAACTCCAAACCCATCTGGGTGTGCAGCTGATCGCGACCGGTTTCCTGACACTGTCCCGATTCCTTGAAGTAGTTGCGCAGCGCCCCATTACCCGAGCCATTCAGGTAGTAATTCTTCCCCCACTCAAACATCACCGGATCATCCAGAAAGACGCCCATCGCCATGAGGGTCTGAATCATCGAGGCATCCCAGTTGCCATTGGCGGTCGGATAAAAGTCCCGGATGATCGGATTCCAGATCTTGCGCAGCATTTCCTCGAATTGTTCCTGGCGGGGCTCCGGCCAGCCGTCCCAGGTGTGTTTCAGGAGCTCCGCCGCATTGCAGAACGGGTAGCCCGCCATCCCCACCAGCAGCTTGGCGTCATGGTTCTCGATCGATCTCAATGTGCCCGACCAGGCGTCCAGAATCTCCGCAGCTTTTCTCGCGTGGGCTTCCTTCCCGGATAGCGTCCAGCGCAGGGCATGCGTGTAGGCCGCCGTGGCATCATCGATGAACTCGTCCGATCCCATCCTCAAGCGATTCGACGGCCCGCGCTCGACCTTGGCCCGCGGTTCAGCCTGCCAGCTCAGTTTGGCGAAGCGGGACTCCTTGAGGTCTTTCCAAGCCTCTGTCCACGGTTCCTCGCCTGCCTCGATCTTCGCTTTGACGAACTCGATGCTTTCCTGTGAATGCGCGATTCCCGGGTGCACGAAATCCGCCATCGCCGTGCCGATCAAGGACAGGACGCCAATCAAACGCTTTACCATCATTGCCCCCCAATACGTCGGGCCGCCGTGAATCTTGCCCCCGCATCGCGGAAAGCGCTACCTGACGGGCGCGGGCCTCAGGACTCGCCCCTGGCCGGGTAGTCCTTCTTCAATGCGAAGTCCACGAACTCGAGGATATCCTTCGGGTCGGGGCGTCCCATCGGCATCGAATTATAGGCGATGTAGTAGATCGTCTGATCCGGCCGGATGAGGAAAAGCGCGGGCTCGCCGAAGACCTCCGGCTCCTCTTCCTTGATGGCCTTGGAAATGTAGAGTCCCCACTCGCGCATCTGCTCGGGCGTCATGCCGTAGCCGATCTCCAGATCATCCACTTCCCAATCTCCCAGACAGGCTTCCGCACGTTCCTGCGTGTCGCCCGAGACGGCGAAGACTTTCACGCCCCGGTCGGCGGCATCATCGAGGAGGGTGTTGAGGTTCTCAAGATAGGTCTTGCAGATCGGGCAGTGACGACCGCGGTAAAAGACCAGCATCAGGAAGTTCTCAGGCTCCTGGTCGGCCAGCGACCAATCTTCTCCCACGATGCGTTTGACGGTTAGATCGGGGGCTTTGGTTTTCGGTATCAGTTTCATGATCTTGTTGAAATGTTGGTTGGAGAAGCCGGGCTCATTTCTGGCTCTCCATCAGTGCGGCGAGTTCTTTCAAATCCTGGACGGTGTGATCCGGAGACTTGGCCAGCGGATAGGCGACCTTGCCGGGGCGTTTGACGAAGACCGTTCTCATTCCCGCCGCGTCTGCGCCGGCGATGTCCCAGGCGTGGGCCGCCACCATCATGGCTTCACCGGCATCCACGCCGAGCTTGTCCATCGCCCAGCGGTAGACTTCCTGATGGGGCTTGAATTTCTTCGTGTCCTCGACGGTGAGTCTTTGATCGACCAGGTCGATGAGCCCGGCATTCTCAAACTGCGCCTTCACTCCTTCGTTCGAGGAATTCGTCAGGCTGACGAGGGTGAAGCCCTGGTCCTTGAGGCTCTTCAACCCTTCCTTCACATCGGCATGGGCCGGCAAAGAACGCAGCACGGGAACGATCGCCTCTTCGGCCTCCTCACGCTCCAGCTCGATGCCTTTGGACTCCGCGACCATCATCAGGGCGGCGACACCGATTTCTGAAAAATGGTGGTAAGTGCCGCTGAGGGTTTCGACCAGAGAGTAGTGAAGCATCGTAGAGAACCAGAGCGGCAGCAGCTCCTCCTTGCCATCGAGGGCCTTGCCGACCGACTTTTTGAGCGGGGCCAGATCGAGAAGGGTTTCATTCACATCGAGGAAGATGACTTTGGGTCGCTGCATGGTGGATTCGGGCATTTCGGGCTTGTTTTGAGCGGGTTCCGATCGCGCGGATACCGCGGCCATCAGCAGCAGCAATCCAACGAGGATGATTTTGCCCGCCATGGCGAAAGGCCAGCTCGATCCCGCCGTGGGCGAAACGCGTGAGTGGGGAAGCCCGAGGCCCGCCTGTTCAAAGTCATGCACCCGGCAGAAGCGGTGAAGGTATCGGCTCGTGATGGGAAAAATCATGGGACCATCCGTCTTCGCAGATCCCGAGCCAGATCGTTCCGGACGCATCCCGCGAGGCAGCCCGACATGGCGGTGCGGCCGCGCTGATCCTTGAAAATCCGGGTGTCACAGGATGGACCGAGCGCAATTTTTCCCCGACCGACCCGGGTTCCCGGAACCCGGGAATTCCATGCCATCGATCCGCAGCAGGGGGCAGCCTGCCCACCGTGTCGCGAAATGCAATCAAGCCTGCTGCCGATGGCTCCGACCGGCGCTGCGCGGAGGGGCCGACGATGATGCCGGTTGAGAAATCTCCGTCCCGGCGCTCTAGTGGCCACGCGATGGAGACATTGGGGTCGGCATTTTTTCACAGAAGCCCGGTCGAGGTGGCGCGGGAGCTTCTTGGAGCGCGACTCGAACACGCCGGCTGCTCGGGAATGATCGTTGAGACCGAGGCTTACTCAGCGGTGGATGACGAAGCTTGCCACACGTTTTTCCGGGCCAAGGCACGGCGCTTCGTCGATGAGCACCCGCCAGGTGCCGCTTACATTTATCTCAACTACGGAATGTACTGGCTGGCGAACGTGCTGGTCCGCTCACCCGCTGGAGAGTCGGGATTCGTCCTGATCCGCGCCTTGGAACCCGAGCTTGGCGTGTCCGAAATGATGATCCGTCGAAAGAAGGAGAAGGACCTGTGTGCCGGCCCGGGGAAGCTCACGATCGCCATGAATATTGATGGCAGCCATCATGGCGGCAACTTCCTTGGCGACCCCTTCTCCCTCTACCCTCGCGCGACCATTCCTCCCATCATCACGGGCCCGCGGATCGGAATCTCGAAGGCGGCTGACAAACCATGGCGGTTTGGCATCAAAGGGAGCCGCTACCTGAGTCGCCGCTTCTGACCGGCGAACGACGACTCCTGCAGCGATTGCTTTTACCAAAAGGTTCCCAAAGCGCAGCCTCCAGCGCTTGCCGTCCGGACTTTCCCTGAGAGAAAATTGAGGCCTTCTGCGGCGCCGCGAGGTTCTCGCTTTCCGGCACCGGCACCGCGCTTTCTTTGCAATGGTAAATTGCGAGTTGCACCTTGCTTCGCCGTACCCACTTAATGGTCTCCTTGGAGATTCAGGCAATTGCGGCCTTTTCGAGCGTGGCATGCTTCGTGTTGAAGTGACGGTCCTTTCTAAACTCAAATTATCTTTGTCTCATGTCTCCATCAGGTGAAAAAGTCGTACTCGTGGGGAACCATCCTCCCCGTCAATGTGGGATTGCCACCTTCACCCGTGACCTGCGCGAAGCGCTGAGTGAAGCCCGGCCACAGCGCGAGCTGCCGGTGGTCGCGCTGACCGATCCGGGTCAGAATTATGATTACCCGGACGAGGTCCGATTCGAGATCCACCAGGACGAAGCGCGCGACTACGAGGATGCCGGACGCTTCATCAGCCTGACAGGCGCGGGGGTCATCTCGGTGCAGCACGAATTCGGCATCTTCGGCGGGCATGCCGGCGAAGAGCTGCTGAGATTGCTCTCGGCCACGGAAACGCCGGTGGTTTCCACCCTGCACACCGTGCTCGCCGAGCCCGATGATCACCAGCGACGCGTCTTCCGCAAACTGATCGAGCGCTCGGCACGGCTGGTTGTGATGTCGCGCAAGGGCCGGGAAATCCTGCGCGATGTCTGGGGTGTCGAGGACTGGAAAATTGCTGAAATCCCTCACGGCATCCCCGATTTGCCCTTCGTCGATCCCTCATTCCACCACGAACGCTTCGGGCTGATCGGACGCAAGGTGATCCTGACCTTCGGGCTGATCTCGCCTGGAAAAGGCATCGAGGATGGCATCCGCGCCATGGCCGAGGTGGTGAAGACCCATCCCGAAGTGTGCTACGTGATCGTAGGAGCCACTCACCCGGCGCTGATCCGCGAGTGCGGCGAGGAGTACCGCGAAGAGCTTGAGGCACTCGTTCAGGAACTCGGTCTTGAGGGCAACGTGCGCTTTGAAAACCGCTACGTGGACTTCGACGAACTTCAGGAATGGATCGGTGCGGCCGACATTTACCTGACGCCTTACCTCAACTCGGCGCAAATCACTTCGGGCACGCTGGCCTACTGTTATGGATCGGGCAAAGCGGTGGTCTCCACCCCCTACTGGCACGCCGAAGAGCTGCTCGGCAGTGGCAATGGTCGACTCGTTGGATTCCGCGATCCGGAGGGAATTGCCAAAGCCATCCGCGAGCTGCTGGATGATCCGGCAAGCTGCCTGATGATGCGCAAGCGCGCCTTCCTCGAAGGCCGCGAAATGATCTGGTCCCGCGTCGCCGAGCGCTATCATGCCCTTTTCGACGAAGTCGCGTCCGAGGGCTCACCCGTCGCGGCTTCGGTCGTGCGCCCCAGCAGTGCCTCGCCGCGCTCGGAAGAACCCGCGCTCGAGTGGAATTTCGATCACGTGCTGCGGATGACCGATTCCACCGGCATGTTCCAGCACGCACGCTACGCGCTGCCTTGGTTCGATCACGGCTACTGCACCGATGACAATGCCCGCGCGCTGATTCTCTGCACGCAGCTCGAGGACGAGGAGAGCTTTGTTTCCGAGCTCGATCGGGTGCGCACGGCGGCTGCGGCATTTCTGGATGCGGCCTTCGATCGCGAGCGGAAAAGGTTCCGGAACTTCATGTCCTTCGACCGCCGCTGGATGGAGGAAAGCGGCTCCGAAGACAGCCACGGACGCGCCGTCTGGTCGCTGGGTGTCACCTCGGCCAAGACCCGTAGCAAAGCGCTGCGCGGCTGGGCGATTGATGTCTTCGACGCAGCCTTCCCGACTCTGGTCGACTTCACATCGCCGCGATCCTGGGCCTTCGGGCTGCTCGGCATTTCCGACTATCTCGATACCTACCCCGGCGACCTGAAGGCGCGTCGCATCGCTGCCGAGCTCGGTGCCAAGTTGCTGGACCTTTACGACCGCACGGCCGACGAGGACTGGCGGTGGTTCGAGGACTCCGTGACGTATGACAACCCACGCCTTCCCCAGGCGATGATGCTGGCCGGCGAGATCACCGACAACGCCCGCATGAAGCAGGTGGGACTCGAGTCGTTGCGCTGGTTGATGGAACACCAGCAGGGCAGCGGAGGCTGCTTCCGCGCCGTCGGCTCACCGGGATACTGGGAACGCGGCGGCGAACCCGCCAGCTATGACCAGCAGCCGCTCGAAGCGACGGCTGCGGTGGCCGCCTGCCTTGTCGCGCGGCGCATCGAAAACGGTCGCTACTGGGACAAGGAAGCGGCACGCGCTTACGAATGGTTCCTCGGCCGCAACGACCTGCGCACCCCGCTCTATGATCGCGAGACCGGTGGCTGTCACGACGGCCTGCAACCGAGCCGCCTGAACCGGAACCAGGGAGCGGAATCGACGCTGGCTTTCTGGATGGCCCACGCCGACATGCGCCGCCTCCGCGGAATCAAGGAGCCGGCAGCAGAAACCAGAAGCCTCAAACCTTTTCACCATGCCTACGCCTGAACTGACTGTCCGCCGCCTCAGCATCGACCTGAGGCCGGACCCGCGAAGGGTCCTGCTGCGCCCCTTCATCCCCTCACTCATCGTCAAACCGAGCGCCGCACCGGAACTCGGGAACCGGGTGCTGAAAATCTATCATCGGGTCATGGAGCTCGATGAAGAACGCGTCGCCGAGGAATTCGAGCGCCTGATGCGCGAGTTCGACGATCGCCACCTGGATCTCAACGAAGAGTTCCTGCAGCGCTTCGAAAGCATCGCCCCGGCCCTGCCAATGGAGCCGATGCCGAGTGAAAAACGTCAGTTGCTGTTAGGCGCCTACTTTACCAACGAGTACTCGCTGGAATCGGCAGCGCTTTTCAATCCCAGCATCGTCCCCCACCCCGATCAGGAGGGCGTGAAGGAAGGATGCCTGCGCTTCGTGATGAGCCTGCGCGCCACCGGCGAAGGCCACATTTCCTCGGTCGTCTTCCGCTCCGGAATCCTCTGCGCCGATGGCGAGGTCGAACTGGACCCGGTATCCCGACACGTCGTCGAGCCGCATCCGCAACCCGCCGCCCAGTACGAGCGCGAGACCTTCCGCCGGAAACTGCTGGAACTGGGCGTCAGCGAACGCTGCTGCACGGAAGTTACCGGACGGGTCGATGAGACCTTCGTGCTGGCCGACCTGCATCAGGCGATCGCTGAGATCCAGAAGGACCAGTGCGGCGAAGCCCTGCGGCAGGCCTGCCTCAAGGCCAAGGTGCTCGCCGAGGCCAACTACACCGTGCGCTTCCGCAGCACCACCGGCATGTCCGAGCGCGTGCTCTTCCCCTTTTCCCCGAGCGAGAGCAACGGCATCGAGGACGCACGCTTCGTGAAATTCGAGGACGACGCGCAGGGCCCCATGTATTACGCAACCTACACCGCCTACAATGGCACCGTGGCGCTGCCGCAAATGGTCGAAACCCGCGACTTCCTGACCTTCCGTTTCTCGACCCTCAATGGCGGGGCCGTGAAGAACAAGGGACTCGCGATGTTTCCCCGCAAAATCGGCGGCAGGTTCGTGATGCTCGGCCGTCAGGACAGTGAAAACATCCACCTCATGTCGTCGGACGATCCCCATTTCTGGCACGAAAGCGAGGTCCTCGTGGAACCGCGCGAACCCTGGGAATTCGTCCAGCTCGGGAACTGCGGCTCACCCATCGAAACCGAAGCCGGATGGCTGGTGCTGACCCATGGCGTCGGCGCGATGCGCAAGTATTCGATCGGGGCCGTGCTGCTCGACCTCGAAGATCCATCGAAGGTCATCGGCCGACTCAGGAATCCGCTGTTAGGTCCGAACGAGGACGAGCGCGAGGGCTACGTTCCCAACGTGGTTTACAGTTGCGGCGGCTTGGTGCACGGCGGCCGCCTGATCCTCCCCTACGCGGTCTCGGACTCCGCGAGCCGCTTCGCCGTGGTGGAACTCGCCGAGCTGATCGACGCAATGAAGGAGCATTGACCCACAACGCCCGCACATCCACCGCCGACCTGGGACATGGCTGCCCGTTCTAACAAGTGGCAATGGATCAACGGTCAGCCCGGCCTGCGGTGCTCAGTTCATGCAGCAGCGCTTGAACTTCTTGCCGCTTCCGCAGGGACAAGGGTCGTTGCGGCCGATCTTGGGTTCCTCGTTCTGATAGGGCTCATGAAAAGCTCCGAAGGAGCCGCTCGATAAATCACCGGACAAGATCTCGCCACGGAGGATCTGCGCGGCATGCACGAGGTGCTCGACCTGGATGAGTTCGTCGTCGGAGACATCATCGGTCGGCTGGGCAAGGTGGAGGGCACCCGCCAGTAGCGCCTGGTGGCCTTCCGAGGGATCCGCTTCGGAGCCACCCCAGTTGAAGACGCTGCCCAGAAGCCCCCCCGCCCATTCGATTTCTTCTTCGGTCGGGACGCGCGGCATGGAGCGCGGCGTGAGGGGCGGGAAATAGTTTTGCTCGTCGAGCGCGCGGAGGATCCCATCGCAGTACTTCATCACCGCTGTCTCGAAGAGCTCCTCATCTCCGTTATCATCCCAGAGCGGCTCATGGGAGTGGCTTTCAGGATCCCAGATTGAAGAGAGCAGATGCTCGGTTTCCACAGGCTCAGTCGCCAGCACGGAGCCGAGGATGAAGCCATCGAACTCAGCCAGACTTCTAGGAGTCCTGGGTCCGCGATGAAGATCGAGCAGGTAGCGGATGGTGCCGGCGACATCGTCCTTTTCCGGTCGCTCGCCAATCCGTTCGAGCTGTGATGCCTTGGCAAGTTCGGCTTCGCGTTGGCCCCAGTGGGGTTCCGCCTCGCTTCGTTCGGAGCGCAGTCCGAGCCCGATTTCGACGCTTTCGAAGTCTCCAGCCATCAGGACATTGACGAGGTTTTCTTCAAAGGCCTGGCGGATTTCCGCAAGGTAAGTGTCACCCGTCATTTCCATGAGCTCGAGAATGATCACAGCCTTCAGGGTGCGGTGCCCCGGGTCGCCCTGAAGCGCAGCGACGAACGCCTTGAGGGTGGCCTCCTTGCCAATGTCATTCTGGGCGAGGTCGACCAAAGCATGGCTCATTTCCAGCAAGACATCTTCATCATCGCGCCCACTCTCGAAGCGCGCCAGAAGCAGCGGAGCCGCCTCGGATCCTGCCGCACTCATCAGCTCGGGAAAGTAGTCGAGGTAGTCGTCGTCGCCGATGCTGCACGCCACGCCCAGCTCATCGATGAGAAACTCGGCCCCTTCCTTGCCGCCGAGGTAGGCGAGGATGCTCCAGGCATGGAGCAGAGCGGCATAGGAAGCTTCGGAATCTTCCTCTCCGAGTTCGAGGTCCATCCATTCGCCCATGATTTCGCGGGCATCGGCTGCGCTGAAGCCCTGTTTCGCGTAGAAGGAAGCGGGCAGCATTTCCCCTTTCGGCCTCGTGAGCCCGAACAAGCGCTTGCGGAGTGATTTCATGGAAACAGCATGGTAACAGCGCTTCTCCCATGCAAGGACCGCGAGCGCCCGTCTGACCGCCCTGACGATGCATCTCTCCGTCTAAATCGAGGCTGCGACCGAGCCGCCGAAAACCAAAGCGAGCAACCCGAGCACTTCGACGCCGGGCACAACCTTCCCGCGAAAACCATGGGCATGATGGCGATTCGCCTCGGCGTGACTGCCGTAGCGGAAAGAATTTGGGGATTTCTTTGCATGCTTGCTCGAAAGCGAAAACTTTCGCCTAGTTTCTTTACATGAGACCGTTGATTTGGGAGATTTTCGTCGATTTCTTTACATTTCGTGTCCTCGCTGCCCCCATTGCCACTTCCCGAGACGGTCGATCTTGAGACGCCGTTGATTTGGCGTGCCTTGGTGGAAGCGCACCAGCCCCTCGCGGAATTGAAGGGGCTCTGCGCCTCCATTCCGAACCCCGCGATTTTCATCGAGACGCTTTCCATTCAGGAAGCCAAGGACAGCTCGGAGATCGAGAACATCATCACCACTCACGATGAACTCTACGCCTCGCAGGATCACGCGTCCGCAGCGCTCAGTCGGGCGGCGAAGGAAGTGCGGAACTACGTCACCGCCCTGCGGGTGGGTGCCGATGCCGTGTCGGCATCAGGCCTGATCCGGCTCGATACGATTCTGGCCGTCCAGGCGGAGATCGAGGAGAACCGCGCGGGACTCCGGCAACTCCCGGGCACGGTCCTGAAAAACCAGTCGTCGGGAAGGACCGTTTTTGAACCTCCGCAGAGTGCTCTGGAGGTGCAGGCACTCATGGACAATCTCATCGAGTTCATCCATCGGGACGATGATTTGGATCCGCTGCTCCGGATGGCCATTGTCCATCACCAGTTCGAAAGCATCCACCCCTTCTACGATGGCAACGGGCGAACCGGTCGGATTCTGAACATCATGATGCTCATCCGCGAGGATCTCCTTACCGTGCCCATCCTCTATCTCAGCCGCTACATCAATCAGTCCAGGGCGGACTACTACCGACTCCTCCAAACGGCCCGTGAGGAAAGCCGCTGGGAAGACTGGTGCCTCTATCTCCTCCGGGGCATTGCGATGACCGCCCGTCACGAACTCGCCCTCATCCGCAAGCTCCAAGCGCTGATGGACGACTATCAGAAACGGATACGCGATGAATTCAGTTTCTACTCGCAGGATCTCCTCAACAACCTCTTCCGCTACCCTTATACCAAGATCGAGTTCATTGAACGGGAGTTGGGCGTTTCACGACCCACGGCGACCAAGTATCTGGATCAACTCGCGAAGGCCGGCTTCGTGGAAAAAACCAAGAAGGGCCGCACCAATTTCTACATCAACCGCCCGCTCTTCAACCTGCTCACCAGCCCAGGACTCCTCACATGAACGAAGCCGAACCCGCTCGGAACTGATTGACCCCGCCCTGAAGGACTCAATTGGGCTTCGGACATGGGCTTCAATTAAATCCTAGAAACAGCATCTACGACCTACCATCGTTCAACACGGAGCGACCGCCACACAACCGGCCGAGGCCTCAATTTCTACCTGCGGCGGGACAATAGGCTGGAAATCGGTGCCAGCGAATTGAACATCCGCCAGTTCGCCGGCACCACGATTGAATCCCGTAGAGCGTGACCCGCTTTTTTTCTCAATGCATCTACTCAACACCTACGAAGACCAGCAAGAGGCGGAAGCTGCGGAGAATCTTCTCACAGGCACCAAGCGCCTCGCCAGCGACCGCGACGACAACGAAGTCATCTACCGTCTCTTCGGCGAACCCACCTGGAGCAATTTCTTCAAACTGGACATGTATGACCTCCAGGAACTGAAGACGCTCGTCGAAGCTAAAAAAAAGGGCCAGCCCTACGACCCTGAACGCCACCAATCCATCTTGGGCGGCCTCAATTTCCCAGCGAATACCTATGGCCTAACCATTCCTGAGCATTGGCTCTGAAATTGTGATGGCTTAAAATCACGTCTTCTGGCCTAGGAATGACTTCTTCGGCGGTCTTTCTAACCCCTTCAAAAAGTGGTCGGAAGTTCTTGCACGCCAGCATGAAAACCAAACATCCCCACCCAGACAAGCTGGGTGGGGATGTTTGGTCGGGCTGGCCGGATTCGAACCGACGACCCCCCGCCCCCCAGGCGGATGCGCTACCAGACTGCGCCACAGCCCGTTCCATTTCCGTGAACGGACGCGCAGAAAATCAGGGTCCCTCCATCTTGGCAAGTCTGGAAAATCGAAGCGATAGGAGGTGGCACGCCCTCGTGCCGCTCGGGGGAGCTCGTCGCTTGGTATGAACCACAAACCACTTGGAGGCGGGCTTTTCCCCAGCCCGGCCCGGCGAAGACGTCCAGCCCTGCGAGCAGTCCTCCCGTCACGCAAAGGTCCACCCTTCGAGCGACGAGGGCGTCGCTCCTCCTAAGGATTGGCAAGGCGGGGATTTCCTGCGATGGATCTCGGCATCATGGAACGGATCAAGACGGCAATTGTCGGAGCCAGCGGATACACCGGTCAGGAATTACTGCGGCTGCTGCTGCTCCACCCGGATGTGGAATTGGTGGCGGCGACTTCTCGACAGGAAGCCGGCAAGGCCCTTTCGGAGGTTTTTCCGCGCTTCCTCTCGCTGCCCGGTGCGGAACTGCCCTTCATCGAGCCGGATCCGGATGCGATTGCGGCGACGGGTGCTTCGGCGGCCTTTCTCGCGCTGCCTCACGGGGTGGCGGCGGAGATCGCCCAGGCATTGCTCAAGCGCGGGCTGAAAGTCATCGATCTCAGCGCCGATTTCCGGCTGCGGGATGCGGCGGTTTATAAAGAATTCTATGGTCACGATCATCCGGCGCCGGAGATGCTCGATGATGCGGTCTACGGCTTGCCGGAAATCCGCGCGAAAGAAATCCGCGAGGCACACCTGATTGCCTCACCCGGCTGCTACCCGACGAGCATCCTGCTGCCGCTGCTTCCTCTGGTGAAAGACGGACTCATCGATGCCGCGACCATCGTCGCCAATTCGATGAGTGGCGTGAGTGGTGCGGGCAAGAAGGCGGACGTCTCACTGCTCTTCTGCGAATGCAACGAAAGTGCCCGCGCTTACGGCGTCCCGAAGCACCGCCACCTCTCCGAGATCGAGCAGGAACTCTCGATCGCCGCCGGCGAAAAGGTCGTGATCACGTTCATCCCCCATCTGATCCCGGTGAATTCGGGCATCGCCACGACCACCACGGCGATGTTGAGAAAAGGTGTCGACCCCGATGCGATCGGCGAAGCCCTCGAAGCGGCCTACGCCGACGCGCCTTTCGTGCGGCTGCTCGGAAAAGGCGGCTGCGCGGATACCAAGAACGTGACCCGCACCAACTTCATCGACATCGGCTGGACCTACGACGAGCGCACCGGTCGAGTGCTTCTGATGAGCGCCGAGGACAACCTTGGAAAGGGTGCCGGAAGTCAGGCGGTGCAGGCCTTCAATATTCTGTTTGGTTTAACTCAGACCGACGGGTTGCATTTTGCTTGAAGCTTGTTCAATCTAGAAGGCCTGCCCTTGCTGTCATGGATTTCCCTATCACTCGTATCAAAGGAGGTGTCGGCGCACCCCGAGGATTCCGCACTGCCGCCATTTCCTGTGGAATCAAGAACCCGGCGCTCACCCGGCTCGATCTCGGACTGATCGTTTCCGATGAGCCCTGCACTTCCGCCGGCACCTTCACCACCAACCGGGTGAAGGCGGCACCCGTGCGACTCTGCCAAGCCCACCTGAGAAAGGGCAACCTGCGGGCGATCATCGCGAACTCCGGAAATGCCAATGCCTGCACCGGTGTGACTGGCATTTCTGATGCCCGCGCGATGGCGGATGGCGTGGCAAAGCCCCTGGGTCTGAAGCGCACCGAGATCGGCGTTTGCTCGACCGGCGTGATCGGCCTGCCGATGCCGATGGCGCGCATCGAGCCGAAATACGGCGAGCTGATCGACACGCTTGGCAGCAAGAAAGGCACTGATTTCGCGAAAGCCATCATCACCAGCGACACCCACCACAAGGAACTCGCGATCTCCTTTGACCTCGGCGGACATCGGGTGCGCTTGGGCGGCTGTGTGAAGGGCGCGGGGATGATTTGTCCGAGCATGGCGACGATGCTGTGCTTCATCACCACGGATGCGAACTGCCCGAAAGAATCGCTCCAGAAGGCTGCGCTGGAAGCGGTGGAGGAAAGCTTCAACCGCATCACCATCGATGGCGACATGAGCACCAACGACACGGTGCTGGTCCTCGCCAACGGTGCTTCCGGCATGCCACCCATGCGCCGCAACGGCCCGCGCTGCCGTCAGTTCCGGGAAGCCCTTGGCTGGCTGATGCTCGAGCTTGCGAAAATGATCGTCCGCGATGGCGAGCGCGTCACCAAGTTCGTCACCGTCAAGGTGAAGGGCGCGAAGACCTATCAGGACGCTAAAAAGGTCGCCGAAGCCGTCTGCAAATCCCAACTCGTCAAAGCATCGTGGAATGGTGGCGATCCGAACTGGGGTCGCGTGATTCATGCCGTGGGATACTCCCGGGCGCGGATCCGCGAAGAGCTCATCGATATCCTCTATGATGGCGTGCCCGCCTGCCTCGGAGGTCTCCAGGCCGACGCCCCGATGAACAAGCTGCGCGACATCGCCGCCAGGGACGCCTTCGAGATCGAGATCCACCTCAATCAGGGCAAGGCGGACTACGAGATGTATAGTAGCGACCTCTCGCCGGAATACATCGACTTCAACCGCTCCGAGTACGCCTACTGGAAACAAGCGCGTAAGGATGGGCTCGTTTGAAGACGGAAGACTTCGAGACAGAAGACGGAAGACTGGATTTTGCGCTCCGTTCCCTGCCCTGACTCAGGTCTTTTGTCCTAAAGTCTTCCGTCTTCTGTCTTCCGCCTTGCCCCCTGTCGCTTTGCATGACAAAGAAAGCGGCATGACGACTCATCAAGAAGCCGCCGACCAGCTCCGGGCCATCCGTACGATGATGGAGCGGGCGACGATTTTCCGCGCCTTATCCGGTGAAGCGGCCCTCATGGGTGGAGCGATTTCCATCGCGGCGGGCTGGATTTCCCAATCCAGGACCGGCTGGGCTTGGGGCACGGTTTGGCTTTCCGGGCTCGGCTTGGCCTTGATTTTCGGCATTTGGCAGCTTTTCCGCTCGGCCGCCGCCAACCAGAAGGTCGTCTGGTCTCACGGTCTCAAGGTCGCCCTGCGCGGGGCCCTTCCTTCGCTGATTGTCGGGGGGTTTCTCGGTCTGCTCTATTTGAAATACGGTCTCCCCGGCAACGAGAAGACCGCCGCCGCCGTCTGGATCCTCCACTACGGCCTCGCGCTGCTCGCGATCCGCGAGTTCGCACCGAAGTCCATGGCCTGGCTGGGCATCGCCTTCGTCCTCACCGGCATCGCCAGCTTCTCCGCCATGACCTTCGTCCAGGCTGCCACACCGATTCTCAACAAGCTCGGTGCCTCCGGACTGATGGCCGCCACTTTCGGCGGCTTTCACTTGCTCTATGGCGCTGCCATTGTCACCACCACCCGACGCGACGGCACGGGCGAATGATCGATTTCTCCAAACTCGACAAAACGATCCACGAGAAAGGGCGGCTCAGTATCATGACGCTGCTCGCTTCCCGCGCAGAGGCGTGGCCATTTCAAGACCTCAAGTCAGAGCTCGATATGAGCGATGGCAACCTCATCACCCACCTTCGCACGCTCAGCACCGCCGGCTACGTCGATTCAATCAAGATCACCGGTGATGGACGGCCACAAACGCAGTACTCTCTAACAGCTCCGGGTCGGAAAGCCTTCCTCGACTACCTCGCGATCCTCGAACAGATCCTCGATCTCGGAAAGTAGCTTCCGGAGCATCGACTTTGTTGTCGATGGACCTCCCCAGCGAATTACCGAGCAAGATTCTCCTACCTACAGCAAGCCAGCAAACCAAGTGAAGGCCCGGACCAGCCTACCCCGAAACGGTCCATCGACAATAAAGTCGATGCTCCAGACTCTCCGCAACGAGCCATGACCTCAGAAATCCTGGAGAAGCCCGAGTCCAAGCCGGGTTGGAAGAGCCGATTCAAATGCCTTGTTCGCTTCGGGCTGATTGCAGTCTTCTGCTCGTTCCTGCTCTCTCTAACAATCGGCGACTACTTCACTCTTACCGCGGTTTTCGTCTATGCCACCCCATGGCTGATCCGCCTGATGGTCGCCATCGCCGCCTTTGCGATCCTCCGGAAGCAACTGTGGTGGATGTCGGCGACCCTTCTCATCTCCGGTCTCCACGGGGGCCATCAATCTTACCGTCGGGGTGCAGCGATCAAGCATCACTCGGCAGGCAGCTTCACCATCGCTACCTGGAACGCCGGGCGCGAACTGGATGATCGGCCCAGTGAATGGCACTTCGAATCCGATGTCGTTGCCATCATTGAAAGCGGGCACTTCGACAAGCCTCAGTGGCGCAAGTTTCAAAAGTCCACGCCGGACTATCACTGGCTCCAATTTGAGAGTGGCACCATGCTCGGGGTGCGTGGAAAGCACGCCAAATTCGAGAGCCTTGGCGAGCACGACCTCTTCCGCTGCTTTCGGGTAAAGGTTACGATCGATCATTTCGATCCGTTCACGGTGGTGGTCGTCGACATGCGCTCGCAGCCATGGCTATCCCGCGAAGAGCCGATGCGGCGTATTTTTGCGGCGACGAAGCCCGGTGAGCCGACGATTATCCTCGGCGACTTCAACACCCCGCCGGATTCGCGCTGGATCCGGAAAGCTTCCTTTAAAAGGTGGTCACTGGCCAATCGTCGTCATGAGCAGGGCTTCGTTGAGACCTGGCCATTTGGCCTGCCGCTCCATTGCCTTGATCAGATCTGGGTCTCCGAAGAATTCAAGGTTCTCGATTGCAAGCAGGAGTCTCGCCCTTCTGACCATCGATTGGTGAAGGCGAGATTGTTGCCTAGCTCGTAGCGGTTGGAAATTCATCGCCAAAGGACATCAGATAGCCAGTCCGCGGCCTCTTTTCCTGCAGGGCTGTTAGAATGGGAAGCATCGCGAAGCGACGCTGGTCTTGCGCGCTTCATCCGTGGACTGAAAGCCCACGGCTAACAAGGAGACCCCCCGACCAGGCCCTCTCTCATCACGCTCCCGCCAGCACCACGTCCCCACAACTCACCCATTCTCAAAGATCGGAAAATCGCCTAGGGCGAAGCCTTTCACGCGCCCATCCACCATCCACCATCCTCCATCCACCATCCTCCATCCTCCATCCCCCATCCCCCATCCCCCATCACCGACGTTTTCCTTCTCCCTTTTCCCTTGCCACATTCACTTTGTTCTACAAAGCTCCAGCAACCCGACACCCTATCGGGCTTCTTTTGGATCAATCACTTTGCATTACAAAGCCATGGCTACCACTCTTTCGACAAGCTCCATTTCCTCATCGCAGAAGAAGGAAGTGCGTCGGGCGGCGGTGCTCGGGATGAGTCAGGAGACGCGGGATGCCTGGAGCCTATTGCTCCGGCGTCTTTCCGAAGGACCACTGACGCTCATGGGAGCGCCGGGGCCGAACCGCGTACTTCTGGACCGGGCCCGCCGTGCTGGTGCGCTTGAGAGCGGACTCGATGATCTTTCGGCTCCTACCCGCCGAATCGCCGTCCCCCTAACAGGAGCCTCAGCCCAGCAGCGGAAGCTCTGGAAGGAAGCCGGTCATGAGTTGATCGACCTCACCCTGCCAGCGGTCCGTCGCGCCCACGTGACCATAAATCTGCTCCGTGCCGAAGGCTGTCGGCTGGTGCTTGTCGGGCACCCAGGCGACCCGGAGTGTCAGGCGATCTGCGGTCACCTTCACGGCGTGGCGGTGATTGAGTCCGCCGATGAAGCCTTCGATCTGAGCTTCGCGCCGCACACCGGAGTGATTTTCCAAACCTCGATCTCCAGCCAGCGTGCCCGCACCATTGTCGAAGCGCTGCGCAGCCGCCACCGCGACAGCCGTCTGCAGGTGCTTGACACCCTTTCGCCCGCCGGGCTCCAGCGAGAACAGGCGCTGCGGAATCTCGCCCGCGAATCCGAGCTGCTGCTGATCATCGCCGATCCTGCCGATGCGAGTGGCCGTGCTCTTTACGAAACCGCCCGTTGGCTCGGTCGTCCGGCCCGCATCCTTCACCGTTTTGAGGATTTGGAGGTCGGGGAACTCAGCGGCTATCGCCAGATCGGGCTAAGCGCCGGGGAGTTCACGAGCGACGATGAGATTGATGCCGTAGAAATCGGCATCTTGCGTCATCTCCAGGGCAACTCTGGCTAAGATCGGGGGTTTGTGACACGTTAAAAACCAACCCATGAAGCGTTTCCTCGTTCTCACCTGTGCCCTCCTCAGCTCCAGCGCCTTTGCCCAAGGCCCACTCAGTGAGCCGGAGCGGGAAGCCCTCATCGACAAACTCAAAGCGCTTCGTGAAGCAGCGGTTTCCAACGTCAACACCAAGTTCAGCGCGGCGACGGCTGCCTTCAAAACCGGCATGGCCAGCAACAGTGCCGCCCTCGATCTCTATTTGAAGTGCGTCGAGAAAGTGAACTACGAGGAGAAGAATCGCAGCAGTCAGGACTTCCGTGAATGGAAACGGAGAAACCGCCAGATCGAGGATCCGGCCTTTGCCATGGCGCTGCGCCACCAGCTCAACTGGTTCTCGCTCACGCTGCGCGCCGCCGCCCATCCGGGCGATATCGACAAGCTGGCACCCGAGGCTTCGAAAATGATCGAGTCGCTGCTGATCACCGCCGAGGAAGTCGACTCCAAGTCGGCCCGCGACGAACTGCGCAAGCCCGTGACCAACACCATCTTTGCCCAGGCTTACGGACTCGGAGGCCTCAAAGTTGAAGGCTGGCCCATGACCCCCCTCCCCGTCTCCGAGGTTTACGAAAAGGTCATCCTGCCTCCCCTGCGCACGCCAAAAACGACCGAAGCCCTGCGTGCCGGGTGGATCAATCGAATCAAATGCGAGGACCTCACGATGATGCGCTGGAGCGGCGATGGAGATCGCGCTCAGAACGACCCGCTCTCGCCTCAATACGCAAAGTTCCTCGCTGAAACCAAGCCCCAGCTGATCTGGGAAATGGAAGTGGATGTCTTCAAGGCCGGCGATCAACGAGGTGCTGCTCTGCGAATGCTTGAGCACCTCGAAAACAACATCACCCACCACAAGGCCACCGAGTGGGAACGCACCTTCCGCGAGCTCGTCGACCCTCCGGAAAAGAAGGTCGCTGCCGATGCCACGCCGAATGGCGAACCCAGCTGATCGGACTTCGATCAGCTCACACCCAGCTTCAACCTCGCCGCAGCTTCCAGCTCTTCGAGTTTGTCGCGATCCGGTGCCGCGCCGCGGGCCATGTCGGGCTTGCCGCCGCCCTTTCCGCCGGCGATCGCCGCGAGTTCCCGCAGCAGGTCGCCAGCTTTCAGGCCACGGCCCAGAGCTGCCTCGCCGGCATAACATCCGAGGTGCAGCTTTTCACCGTCGTCGACAACCAGGAAGGCCGCCTCGGCAAACTGGTTCTTCTTCAAGCCATTGAGCAACTCCTGAAGCAGGGACCCATCGGACTCCACCGCCGTGACGATCGACTCGCCCTTTTCGATCAGAAGAGCCAGCGCCGCATCGGCCTGCTTCGCCGCGGATGATGCCTGCAACTTCTTGAAGCGCTTCTCGGCATTGATGACCGCTTCCTTCAGCTCCTCGAGCTTGCTGCGTGAGCGCTTGATCACCTCATTGATCTTTCGGACGTCGCGCTGCTGGACGAGGGCCTCGTAGATGATCCTCGGCAAGTCACCGACATCGACCGGCTCTTCCCCGAGCGAGTTCAGCTTGGCATTCGCCGCCGCGAGCTTGTCGCGCATCGTGACCGCCTCTTCTTCGATCGAAACCAGCAGCTCCCGGAGGAACTGCCAGGTGCGCTCGCCGGTCACCGCCTCGATGCGGCGCACGCCCGAGGCAATCGCTCCCTCGCTCTTGATCTTGAAAATGCCCACCGCGCGGGTGTTGCGAACGTGGGTGCCGCCACACAACTCCATGGCGTAGCCTGTTAGAGTGCCCGGCTCACCACCGATCTGCACGACGCGCACCTTTTCGCCGTACTTGTCGCCAAAGAACTGCATCACATCGCTGCGCTCCTTGACTTCGGCGTGCGGCACTTCCTTCCAGGAAACCGGCTCGTCAGCATTGATCTTTTCATTCACCAGCTCCTCCATCTCCTCGATCTGCCCGGGTGTGAGCGGGCCGCTGTTGAAATCGAAACGCAGGCGATCTTCATCGACCGCCGAACCCTGCTGGGTCGCATCCGAGGAAACCACTTCATGCAGTGCCCAGTGAAGCAAGTGGGTCGCCGTGTGGTTCGCCTCGATCGGCCGGCGGCGACGGTGGTCAACACGCAGTTTGACCGTGTCTCCCGCCTTCACCACCGCATCGGCAGGAATCGCATGGGCGCGTGCCGAGCCAATCTGCTGAACGGCGGACACATCATGGGCGAGGGCACCAATTACTAGAATGCCCGTATCTCCGGCCTGACCACCCATCTCGGCATAGAAGGTCGTCTGGTCCGTGATGACGAAAAGGGAGTCGTCCTGCGGGTGAACTTCGAGCACCAGCGCATCGACCTCATCGGCATCAAAGCCGATGAACTCGGTGACGGCATTGGTCGAAATGTCCAGAGCACGCACCACGGTCGACTTCTGGGCCGCACGCGCCCGATCGCGTTGCTGCTCCATGAGCTCCTCAAAGCGCTGCATGTTCACCCCGAGGCTCCGCTCGGCGCAGAGCAGCTCGGTGAGATCGACCGGGAAGCCGAAAGTATCGTAAAGCTCGAAAGCCACCTCGCCGGAAAGCGTGTGGTCCTTCACTTCGGAAAGCCCGTCTTCAAAGCGCTTCAGCCCGCGATCGAGCGTTTCATTGAAGCTCGCTTCCTCGCGCTCGAGCGTCACCCGCACCGCGGCTTCACGCGCCTTGAGCTCGGGAAAGACATCGCCCATTTGCTCGACAAGGGCTCCGGCGAGTGCGCCGAAGAAGGTTTTTTCACCGGAGAATCCAAGTTGGCGGCCGTATCTAACAGCCCGCCGCAGGATGCGCCGGAGCACGTAGTTGCGCCCGTTGTTGCCGGGAAGGATGCCGTCGGCGATCGAGAACGAAAGCGTGCGCAGGTGGTCGGCGATCACGCGGAAGGCGATCGCGGTCTTCATCTCGTCATCAAAGGCACTGCGGTCCGCACCGGGAGCCGGATAGACGTTCGCATACTTCTTTCCGCTCAGCTCCTCGAGCTTGCGGAAGATCGGTGTGAAGACGTCGGTCGCGTAGTTGCTCGGCTTGACCGAAAAGTCCGTGAAGCCCTTGGTGTTCTGAATGATCGAGCAGGCACGCTCAAAGCCCATGCCGGTATCGATGTGCTTTGCCGGAAGATCACGGAAGCTTCCGTCGGCTTCCGCATTGTACTGAATGAAAACGAGGTTCCAGATCTCGATGCACTCGTCCGAGTCGCCGTTGACGAACTGGCCATGCGAGTCGCCGTTCGGCGTGAGGTCGACGTGGAGTTCCGAGCACGGACCACATGGACCGGTTTCACCCATCATCCAGAAGTTGTCCTTGACGTTGCCATCGACGATGTGGACGCGCGGATCGAGGCCCTTGGAACGGAACAACTCCGCCCACAAGTCCCAGGCTTCCTGGTCGAATTCGCCCGGATCGCCCTTCGCTTTATCGGGTGCATAAACGGTCGCGTAGAGGCGGTCTGCCGGAAGTCCCCAGCGCTCGACGACGAGCTCCCAGGACCACTCGATGGCTTCCTTTTTGAAGTAGTCACCAAACGACCAGTTGCCGAGCATTTCGAACATCGTGTGGTGATAGGTGTCGTATCCGACATCCTCGAGGTCGTTGTGCTTGCCTCCTGCACGGATGCATTTCTGCGTATCGGCGGCGCGTGGCGGATCGAAGGGAGCCTTCTCGACACCGAGGAAATACGGCACGAAGGGATTCATCCCCGCATTGGTGAAAAGCAAACCTGGCGACTGCGGAAGCAGCGAGGCGGAAGGGACAATGGTGTGCTGTTTTTCTTTAAAGAAATCGAAGAAGCTTTGGCGGATCTCGGCGGAGGTCATGGGCGCGGGAAGTCGTTGAAGGCGAAAGGGGCGGGACATTGGGGAAATCCTGCCGTCGAGTAAAGCGCCTTGAACAGGCCATCGGCAGGAAGCTTCAGCCCGTATTTCGCCAAACGACTTTCATTTCCAGCCAATCGCCGGGACCGAGTGATGCCTGACAGTCGGCACCGAGAAGCGAGCAACTCGCTTGGACAATCGCCAGACCAAGCCCGCTGTGTCCGTAGCCCGCGCGCGCATGATCCTTCCGCCAGAAGCGTTCAAACAGGTGGTCGAGGTCGGATTTTTCCATACCCGGAGCAGGATTTCTGAGTGAAAATTCACGAACAGAGGCGACCAACTCCACCGTCGATCCCTCTGGCGCGTAGGCCACCGCATTGCCGAGCAGATTGCGCACGATTGTCTGCCAAAGCACCGGATCGGTGACAAATTCGCCGTCTTCGATGTCGGATTCGATGATGATCCCACGCTTTTCTGCCGAAGTTTCCAGGCGCTTGATCTCGGCGTGGAGGCAGCTTGCCAACTCGATTTTCCCGAACTCCACCGGCTGGCTCCCCGCATCGGCGCGCGCCAGCAGGGCCAGTTTGTCAAGCAAGGCCCCGAGCTCGGCACTCACTGCCACGATCCCGGCGTAATTTTCCGCATCCGCGCCACTCGCGTCCATGGCTCCAAGCTCTGCCAGGGCGCGCAGCTCGGCCAGCGGCGTGCGCAGCTCGTGGGCGGCGTGGCTGGTGAAGCGGCGCTCACGAGCGAAGGATTCCTCAAGTCGTGCGAGCCAGCCATTCAGCCCGACGGCCATCGGCTCGAGCTCCGGGGGCAGACCTGCCACATCCAGCCGCTGGTCCAACTCGTCCGAACGAATTTCGCGGATTTCGCCCGCCATTTTCTCGAGTGGCCGCAGACCGCTGCGCAGTCCAAAGCGGATCAGCGGAACCATCAACAGCAGCACCACCGCTCCGACAATCGAAAGAACCGTTCCTAGCAGCCTCAGCTGGACCTCCATTCCGCGAGTCGGACTCGCCACAATCAGATAGAGATCCTGGAATCGCTGTTTCGCATCGTCCTTCGGGTAAATACGTTGAACGTAGTAGCGAGCCGAACGGCCGTCACCCAGGGTCAGCTCGCCAATCCGGCCCGACTCGTCGTGCGGCTGCTCGATCTCCGCGAAACCCCGATCATTCGCGGCACTCCAGCCAAGTGACGGAGATCGGAGGAATGGTCCGCCATCCAGTCGTCGGATCTCGAAGTAGTCGTCGCCGCTTTTCCCGAATCCCGCAAAATCCTGAACCGTCAGATCGATCTCAAAGTCCCCATCGTCAATCTCCGAGGCGGTAATCAGCGCGCGAGCCTTGGCCGTCAGGGTCTCGTCGAATCGTGCGCGCAAGGCATCCTTCATTGCCAGAAAGACCCCGAAGCCGGCGACCGCAAATAGCAGCGCCACCGTCAGACAGAGCGAAGCGGTCAGGCGCCAACGGATCGAAATCATACCTCCAGAACATACCCCAGTCCGCGCCGGGTGTGAATCATCGGCTCGGTGCCGGGCGGGCAGATCTTCTTACGCAGGGCATACACGGCGGAATCCACCGCATTGCTCTGGGGACCATCCAGCTCTCCGTACAAGTGGCGCTCGATCTGTTCGCGGCTGAGCACTTGTCCCGGCCGGCGGGCAAGACACAGCAGAAGCGAAAACTCACGTGCAGTTAGATCGATCTTCGTGCCGTCGCGGCACACGGATTTCGCAGCGCTGTCGATCGTCAATGGTCCCACAGAAAGCGCCGGGTCCGGCTGGTCGTATCGTCGCCGGACCAGTGCCTCCAGGCGGGCCACCAACTCGGCGAGCGCGAAGGGCTTGGTCAGGTAATCATCCGCGCCAACACCAAGACCACGAACCTTTTCCTCGATGCCATCCATCGCTGTTAGAAGGAGAACCGGCGTGCGGATCTCGTCGCGACGCCAGCCACGCAGCACCTCAAGGCCATCCATGCCCGGCAGCATCCGATCGAGCACCACGGCATCATATTCGGCGGTGCGCCCCATCATATCTCCCTCGCTGCCATCTTCCGCCAAATCGACGGCATGTCCCATCTTCGACAAGGCTTTGCCAAGGGTGTCCCGCAATCGTGCGGCGTCCTCGATGATCAGGAGTTTCATGATGGGGATTGCAGGAAAGTCATAACAAGGCGGCCGGAGTCTGTCGAACTCCGGCCGCATCATCGTCCGACCCGCAATGGATCAGTCCTCCACTTCCTCCTTCTGGCTGAGAACCCGGCCATCTGCCGATAGGGTCACTTCAAGGTCCGGCTTGCCGTGGCGATCGAGTTCCACTTCGTAGGTCACGGTCTTTCCGGCGGTCTCACGATCGATGTCGTCGACTGATCCTTCGAGTCCGGAAATCGCCGTGCGGACCGCCTCAGGTACCTCCTTGAGAGCGACATCCTCGCGGGTTTTCAGGAGGTTTCCGTCACCCGATACATAGACCTTCAGATCCTTGTCACCCGGCAGTTCGACTTCGGCGATGTAGATCTCCTTGCCTTCCAGGGAGAGGAAGTCGATTTCATCAATCTTTCCCTCGCCGGAGTTCTGCCGGATGGTGGCTTGCACCGCGGTCGGACAATCATCGATCTTCACTTCCCGGGCTCCCAGAGTCCCTGCTCCCAATCCGGTGGCGAGCGTGAGAACGACGAGTGATTGTTTGATAGGCTTGTTTTTCATACGTGGAAACCTTGCCATGCCATGATGATGATAAGATGACGGGCGGAATGATTTTTTCACCTATCGATGCAATCTAACAGAAACCGGCATGCCACCCGGAAGGCTGTCGTAGAGGACCAGCAGGTCAATATGGGCGTCCGCGTCGTCAAGAACGAGGAGCCCTTCAGCCTTTCCCGGGTTTTCAGGAAGGGTGCCGATCATCTCGGGCGTGGGATTCAGGCCATCCCAGAACAGCAGATCGAATTGTTGATCGGGGCCCGGTGCCAGAGTTTCGGGAAATTTCTTGGTCGCTTCCGCGCTTGCATTTCCCGTCACAATCACGAATCCGCCCTTGACCGCCACCAACTCGCGAATGCCACGAGCCTTGCCAAGATCAATGCCGTGAACCTTGAGTTCGCGGGGTGTCCCGTCGAAGAGCTCGGATGCCTCCAGCTCAATCACGAACGCCCGACCATTCTTGTTAGGCGAGCGCAGACCGAAGTAGAGCGTCTCGCCCACGCAGGTGAGCCCTTCGATATTCAGGCCGTTCTGTTGCAACGGTTGGTTGAGGTGAGCGGCGAGTTGCGGCGTGGTCTGCAGCCATGGCAGCAAACTTGAGCGACGGATTTCACCGGGTTTCACTTCTTTACTTTGGGAGTCGACTCCCAGACGATGCACCGCATGTCGCTCGGGATCGACGTCCCCCTTTTTTTTGCTGACCCCGTGGGATCCGACGACGAAGTAGGCCTGACTTTCAGGCGAATAGCAGACACCCTCGATATCGATTTCGGCCTTTTCCCTGTCGCCGCTGACGATCGGCAGCGCAATCGGACGACGTGATTCGATTCTTTGCTTCCCGTAGTCGATCACCCCGGGTTGAACATAGAACGATTCGTCGCTGCCAATCAGGCAATGCTCCCGATTTGCCGCGGCGATCCCGCTCAGATCGAGCGAGTTCTCGAACCCGGCACAGTACCATTTTCCCGAGAGGTTTTCCATTCGCCAGCGAGAGGGCTCCATGTCGGCTCGACACGCCAACGAAGTCAGTGTGGAGAGGATTAGCGGGGAAAGAATGCGGGAAGCAAGGAAGGATGCCATGAGTTCGGACGTTTCGGACAAGCCAGGCTGCCACTGGAAGATGATCCCAAGATGATGCTCTCCAAGAAAACCGCGAGGGGGCAAAATCGATCCGATTCCCCCGGATCAAGCTGTATCCGGAGGACGTCTCGGCGGGATAAAACCACCGTCCGCGATCCTGCGAATCAGCGCAGAGTCACTTCGACCTGCAATGGCCCGATCCGCAACCTATCGCCAACCAAGTGTTGAACCGCGGCCGGAAAGGCCGGATTTCTTCAGCTCTGCGGCTTTGCTTTCTCAGCCTTCTTGCCGAAAAAGCGGTAATGCCCGGTGATCTTGGAATCAAACAAGCAGTTCTCCCAGACCGGACCCGCATCGCGATTGTGAACCACCCATGGTTCGGCACGCCGGTCGCCAGGACCTGGAACGATGATGCCAATGTGGCTACGCCCACCGGGAAGACGCCATGCGACCACATCACCCGGGAGATAGTCGGCGGCGACGCGACTCGGCAATTCCTGGCCCGAGTCATCCGCGACGGAAATTTCAGCCCCCATCCGGCGGAAGAAACGCTGCAAATTCGGCGTCAGACGGTGATCGATGTTCGCGTCGGCTGTCTTGCGGCTGAAAATCTGCGGGTACTCGGAAAAGTGCTCCGACATGTCCTCGTGGACCAATGTCTGGAGGTCGATGCCGAGAGCGGCGCGGTAGGAACGAACCAGCAGGTCTTCCGCCCGGCCCTTGTCCAAAGGAATGTCGCCATTCGGGTAGGGAATCGCGTAGTAGGCGTCCTCGTAGCTGACCTGTGCCTGAGCCCGCTGAAGCGCCGCAGCGGCAAGGCGCTCGCCCGGATTTGCGGACGGCTGGAGCTCTGAAATCAGCGCAACCGCGCGTTCAGATGTCGGCGTAACCTGCTGAGCCTGAGCGACCCAGATATCTTTTCCGAAAAAGTAAGCGGCGCCCGCTGCAATCAACAAAACCACCCACCCGCCGAGGAAATTCGGCCGCTTCTGTGGCTTCACCGGACGCGGTCCGATGTATTCGATGGTGTCGAGGCGATTGGATGAGCGACGTGGCATGTCTTGCTGGGAACCATAGAAACACTTCCGGTTAACGAAGGCAATGGAAGACTTCAGCTTTGCAAGGTCCAGCCATCGGGAAACCCAATGCTAGACCCTCCGCCGAGGAGCGGCTATTTCCCTGCCGCGATGCACCTTTTCCGATCCAAACAGCCCCTTGAATGGGGAGCGCTCGATCTTCCGCTCCTGGGAATCTCCACCGACTGGGAGAAAAAGGCCATCGACTCCCCGGCAGCCTGGAGTCTCGCCACCGACGAGGAGCGACTCTGGTTCATCGCCTCTCACGGGAAGCCCGCCAAGCTCCATCCCGAATCCCGGCCCGGAAAATTTCTGCCCGAGCTCTGGACGTACGATGTCGCCGAGCTCTTCCTCGCCGATCCGGGGAGCGGGCGCTACCTCGAGATCAATCTCGCGCCCAATGCCAGCTGGTGGAGCTGCGATTTCGCCGGTCCCCGTCAGCGGGCATCGGCGGATGGGGAGGCGATTCCTGAAGTCACCACCCATGCCGAGCTTGATCCAGGCGGCGGATGGGTCGCCGCGATGTCAATCCCGCTGGACCTGCTTCGTGCCCGCATCGACTTCGGAGAGAGCACCCGCGCCAACGTCTGCTTCATCCTCAACTCACCGAATCAGCGCTTTCTAACAGCGAGCGAGCTGGGAGGTGAAATTCCCGACTTTCATCAACCCGAGCGATTTCCGAAGCTGACATTCGTCGATGCCGACTTGCCGGGCCTTCCTGGAAGGGACTAGTCTATGAGCGTGCCTGATTCCTCTTCCAGCGTGGCAAACGCCGAGCCCCTGCTCATTGCAGCGCCTCTCCTTTGGAAGGATGCCTGCTTCTCGCTCCCAGCTGTTAGATCGCTTGCAGCTGCGGGCAATCCGATCAGCATCCTGTGTCCGGAAGCTCAGCGAAAGTTCTGGGAGGCGGCGGGTTTCGATGCCCTGACCTGCTATCCCGCCGGTGCCTCGGCCCGAGCCATCGCATCTTTGATCAATCACTCTCCGCGGGCGCTGTTGTGGGAAGCCGGGCCGGCCGCCGACGCCTGCGCCAAGGCAGGCGTCAGGGAACGGATGGGACTGCCGTCTGCCAAGCTCGCCAAGCGCCTGACAAACACCCTGGAGCGCAAGGTGAAGCCCGGCCCGACGGAGCACGAGGTCACGCGCTTTCTTGAGATCGCCAAGCTGCTCGATGCCCAACCCATGAAGTCGGAGCACTTCGCACCCATCCCCTGTGAGAAGGGCAACGCCTCGCTGCTGGTGGTCCCCGAATCGGATTATCCCGCCATTTACGAATGGCCCCGCGATCGCTGGATCGAGCTTATTCAGCGGCTGAAAGGGCAGGGGAGCCGACCCATCATCGGCATTCTCGGAAGTAGCGGCGCCGCTCAGGAGATCGCCACTCAGAGCGGTTGCGAAACCATCGCGCTCGATCTCGCCGATCCACGAAGTTTCGCCAGCCACGAGCGTATTCTCGCCGCCGATGGATCGCTTCCGCACATCGCCGCGGCCTTTGGTACGACGTGTGCCGTACTTTACGGGCCGGCCGACCCCGAGCTGAGCCGGCCACTCGGAAAGCAGCATCTGATCATTCGCAGGAAGGTCGAATGCTCGCCCTGCTTCCTTCGCAAGTGCCCGATCGACCTGCGCTGCCAGATGGATCTTGATATCGACCGGGTGATGCAGCGCTTCTCGACGCTCAGTCCCGCATGAGGCACTCCAGCAGCATGCTTTGTAGCAGCTGATAGAACTGGTTGCGAAACCAGGCCGTGCGCCTTCCCGGCGACATCCTATCGGGATTCTCGCCATCGAAATGATAGCGGTCCTCAAGGGCGAGCCGCGCCTGATTCAGGGCACCATACCAGGTTTCCGCATCCTCCTTAACGATGAAGATCGTCCCGGGAGTCTCGGCATCAAGGCCGACCAGCACCTGCTCGATGTAATCGAGCTGCTCATTGAAGCCCTGCTTCAGATCCGGCAGCACGAACTCCTCCCAATCGCACGTCGAGGCTTCGTCGCCCAGATAGTCGCCAAGCCGTTCGGCCAAATCTCCGTCGACCGCCCGCGCATCATGGGAAATCGACTGCATGACCATGCGGTCCAGCTTGGACTCGATATCGATGCGGATTCTACCGTCAAGCGTGGGTGCGGCCTTCATTTTGCTACTCGCTGCTCCTCTCCATCGAGGTCTTCAATTGATAGCCCTGAAGCTGCTGGGTGTAGAGTTCGGCCCTCTCCTTCGCACCCGTCCAGACAATCGACCTGCCCGCCTGATGAACTTCCATCATCAGCTTGGTTGCACGGATTTGGGAGTATCCGAAGACCTTGACGAAAACCCAGGTCACGTAATCCATCAGATTCACCGGGTCATCATGCACCACCACATTCCAAGGCACGTCGAGCGACGTGGCTTCGAGGGTGGCGGATTGGGTATCAGACATGGTTCAGACTTCAGCGGGTTCTCCTACGGGCGCATCGATCCACTTGCCATGCTCGCGGATCAGGTCGATCAGGCGTTCGACGGCTTCGTCCTGCGGAATGTTGAACTTCACCGCCTGCTTGCCGACGTAGAGGTTGATCTTTCCCGGAGCACCTCCGACGTAACCAAAGTCGGCGTCGGCCATTTCTCCCGGACCATTGACGATGCAGCCCATCACCGCGATGCGCACTCCCTTGAGATGACCGGTGGCTTCGCGGATCTTCTGAGTGGTCGACTGAAGATTGAAAAGCGTGCGTCCGCAACTCGGGCAGGCGACGTAGTCGGTCTTGAAGATCCGCGCCCCGGCGGCCTGGAGAATGTTGTAGGAAAGTCGCAGGGACTGGCCCGGTGCGGACTCGCCCTGAACCATGATCGCATCGCCGACGCCATCGCAGATGAGTGCGCCAATGCGCCGCGCTCCAACCAGCAGCGCTTCCTGGAAATCTACCTCTCCACTGGCGGGGTCCAGGGTGTCCTTCAGCAGGATCGGGTGACGGGAATCGATCTGGAAGGCCAGCATGCGGAAAGCCGGAACCACGGGAATATCGAGACCATTCTTCACAGTAACCAAGCGGGCTTCGGTGAGTTGGTTGATTTCGGAAATAGCCGCCGGATCACGCGGGTCGACTTCGATAACGCCTGATCTCTCGAGCACGATCTCCGGCTTGAAGTCGCCCATCTTCTCGATCTTGTGGGCCACGGCATTCCACTTTTCCTGGGAAGTGAACACGCGGATCGGCTGCTCGCCACCGAGCTGGTGACCCATCGCTTCGATGGTCTCGCTACTACGTCTCTCGTAGCTGAAGGGATCGTAGGTCGGCACGAGTGAAGCCGGGGAAATTTCGTCGTCCTTGCTCTGGAAGGGGGCGGCCAGGGCCTTCGCCACGGGAATCTCATGGATCGCATCCTCTGTTAGAGAGACACGGATGGTGTCACCGATGCCATCGCCTAACAGGGAACCGATGCCAATGGCACTCTTGATGCGACCGTCTTCGCCGTCTCCGGCCTCGGTGACGCCGAGGTGGATCGGGTAGTTCCAATCCTCGCCTTCCTGATCGAGGCGGGCAACGAGCAGGCGGTAGGCCTCGATCATGACCTTCGGGTTCGAAGCCTTCATCGAGAAGACGAAGTTGTGGTAATCGTGCTCGCGCGCGAGACGGGCAAACTCGAGCGCGCTTTCACACATGCCGAGCGGCGTGTCGCCGTAGCGGTTCATGATGCGGTCGGAGAGCGATCCGTGATTGGTGCCGATGCGCATTGCCCGGCCTAGCTCCTTGCAGAGCTGCACAAGTGGCACGAACTGCTCGCGAATGCGCTCAAGCTCGTCAGCATACTGGTCGTCGGTGTACTCGCGGACTTCGAACTTCTTTTTGTCGACGTAATTGCCGGGGTTCACGCGGACTTTCTCCACCCATTTGGCAGCTTCGAGGGCGGCATCCGGTTTGAAATGGATGTCGGCGACCAGTGGCACATGGCAGCCGGCGGCGCGGACCTCGCGGGCGATGTTTTCCAGGTTCGCGGCGTAGATTTTCGTCTGGGCGGTGATGCGCACGATTTCACAACCAGCCTCCGCCAGCGCGAGGACCTCCTTGACGCAGGCTGGGGTGTCGCGGGTGTCGGAAGTGATCATCGACTGGATTCGAATCGGGTTTGATCCGCCGATTCCGACGTCTCCGACCATGACCTCACGGGTCTGGCGTCGCGTGTAGGCAAGCAGGTCAGGGCAGTATCGCAGCAGTGCGTGGTCGGTCATCTGCCGATGAGATACACGAAATTCTCCAAACCGGCAACGGCTCGATGTGCGGATGAATTTCCCGTTTCGTCATGCCGAAGATGGGGTAGGCTCCGGGAATCCAGACCATGAAACGACTGCTTCCTCTGCTCACTGCCTGCTTTCTCCCGTCGACCCACGCGGAGGAGCTGAAAGGGGAGAAGTCGGTGGATTTCATCCGCGTGACCGAGGAGGGCCATGCCACCCGGCTCGAGACAGCCGTCACGCGGTTTGAGAAAAATGGCGTGAGCGTCGAGCTGATCGGAGCCATCCACCTGGCCGATGCCAGCTATTTCAAAGCGCTGGAGAAGCGATTTGAGCGTTACGTCGCGCTGCTTTACGAAGGCATCGGGCAGGCCGTGCCAAAACCCTTCAGATATGATCACCCCGACGGGTTTGATGAGGACGAGAGCGAATTTGATCAGGGAGAAATCGATGATTTGCCACTGGAGGATGACGATCAGTCCAAAGCCCTCGATGGTCTCGGACGAATCTATCAGAAGGCGGCCAGGTGGTTGGATCTCCGCTATCAGATGAGCGAGATCGACTACACCAGGCCGAACTTCGTTCATGCGGACCTGACGCAGGCCGAGTTCCGCGAGCTTCAGGCCGAGCGTGGCGAATCGATCATTGGTTTTGCTTTCAAAACGGGGTTCCGGTCAAAGGTGAAGGTCAGGGAACCGACGACTTACGGACTGATCAAGGCCCTGGTGAAGCGGGACAAGCGCTTGCTCAAACTTCAGCTCGTGCATTCGCTCGGCGCAGGAGATGACCAGATCGCCGCGCTGGCCGGCGAGAATGTGATCGTGACCGACCGCAACCAGAAGTGCCTCGCCGTGCTCAATGAGCAGATTGCGGCCGGAAAAGAGGAGCTCGGAATCTTCTACGGCGCCGCCCATTTCCCGGACATGCAAGAGCGGCTGTTAGAAGATGGCTGGGTGAAGTCAGGGGAAGAGTGGATGACGGCGTGGGATCTGGAGGAGCGACGCGCTCGGCGCCCATAAAAAAACCCGCGATCCCTTTCGGGAACGCGGGTTGGAAAGTTAGTGAGGAAGATTAACGCTTGTTACGGCGCTTCAGTGTCAGCTGAGCCATCGACTTGGCGATCACTGCCTGGAGGTGGGCCACCTCATCGGCATCGCGGTTGTTGCCCAAATTCTTCAGCTGCGTTTCGGCACGCTGCATGGCTTCTTCCACTTTCGATTCGTCGATCTGGTCTTCACCAAGCGCGAGGTCGGTGAGGATGTTGACCTTTTCCTGAGTGACTTCCGCGAAACCACTGCCGATGGCGAGGCTTACGATCTGGCCGTCCTTTTCATAACGCAGCTCCCCGGGAGCAAGCGCCGTGACTAGGGCAACGTGACCACCGAGGACACCCAGTTCTCCATCAGCACCAGGAAGGTAGACGTTGCCAACGGTGTCCGAGAAGATCTGCTTCTCGGGAGTGACGATTGCGAGATGGAGTGACATGGGAAATGCTGAAACTCAAAAAACTGATACGCTGAAAACCGATCAATCGCGGGAAACGCTGTCGATCCCGGACCTCATGTAGAAGTTACCTTCCGGAACGTCGTCCCACTTGCCGTCGAGAATCTCACCGAAGCCCTTGACGGTGTCTTCCATCGAAACGAGCGCGCCCGGAACGTTGGTGAAGATTTCCGCCACGAAGAACGGCTGGGTGAGGAAACGCTGAAGCTTACGAGCACGGAACACGGTGAGCTTGTCCTCATCGGAAAGCTCGTCCATGCCGAGAATGGCGATGATGTCCTGAAGATCCTTGTAGCGCTGAAGCACCATCTGCACGCCACGGGCGACGCGGTAGTGTTCTTCGCCGACGACTTCCGGGGCAAGTGCCTTCGAGGTCGACGCAAGGGGGTCAACCGCTGGGAAGAGAGCCTGCTCAGCGAGCGAACGCTCGAGCACCACCGTCGCGTCAAGGTGAGCGAAGGTGTTGGCGGGAGCGGGGTCGGTAAGGTCATCCGCAGGCACGTAAACGGCCTGAATCGAGGTGATCGATCCCTTGTTGGTCGAGGTGATCCGCTCCTGGAGGGAGGCCATTTCTTCGGAAAGCGTCGGCTGGTAACCCACCGCGGATGGCGTCCGACCGAGAAGTGCGGACACCTCGGAACCGGCCTGCGAGAAACGGAAGATGTTGTCGACGAAGAGAAGCACGTCCTGGCCTTCTTCATCACGGAAGTATTCGGCCATGGTCAGCGCGGAGAGCGCGACCCGAAGACGGGCGCCCGGAGGCTCGTTCATCTGGCCGTAGCAAAGGGCGACCTTTGATCCTTCGGCGAGAACGGGGTTGCCTTTCTCATCGAGCTTCGGATGGCCCTTCTCGTCCTTTTCAGTGGCGATAACGCCGGACTCGATCATTTCCCAGTAGAGGTCGTTACCTTCACGGGTCCGCTCACCCACACCGGCGAACACGGAGAAACCACCGTGGGCGAGTGCGATGTTGTTGATGAGCTCCATGATGACCACGGTCTTACCAACACCCGCACCACCGAAGAGACCACCCTTACCACCTTTGACGAGTGGGCAGATCAGGTCGATGACCTTGATCCCGGTCGGAAGGATTTCCTCACTTGCCGACTGGTCGGTAAGCAAAGGAGCTGGACGGTGAATCGGCGAACGATGGTTGTCGTCGGCGATCGGCACGTTTTCGTCGACGAGATCTCCCGTAACATTGAAGATACGGCCGAGAACCTGCTTGCCGACGGGCACAGCGATGGGCTTGCCGGTGTCGGTCAGTTGGAGACCACGCTTCAAACCGTCCGATGTGGACATCGAAACGGCACGCACCCATCCGTCGCCGAGGTGCTGCTGCACTTCGAGCACGAGCTTGGTGTCGACACCGTTCAGGTTATAGGTGACTTCGAGGGCGTTATAAATCTCGGGAAGCTTGTCAGCTTTCGAGAAGTCGGCGTCGATCACGGCGCCGATGACCTGGACGATGGTTCCTTGGTTATTCATCGGAGAGAGTTGCTAGTGGTCAGTGTTCGGTTTTCAGGTCTTGAAAAAGGGCGGATCACTCCATGGCCTTCATGGCCGTCGTGATTTCGAGGAGTTCGGAGGTAATGGCTGCCTGACGAAGCTTGTTGTATTCAAGGGTGAGTTCCTTGATGAACTTCTTGGCGTTGTCGGTAGCGGCCTTCATGGCGACCATCCGTGCGGAGTGCTCGGAGGCGCGGCTTTCAACCAAGGTCTGATAGACCTGGAAGTTGACGTAAAGGGGAAGAAGGGTGTCGAGCACGTCTTCAGCGCTGGGCTCGAAGAGGTAATCCTTGGCAAGCGCGGCGGCGTGATCCGTCTCCTTGACCTGATCCTTCGAGATCCCTTCGTAGTCCAGTTTCTCGCCGAGCGAATTGGCATCGATCGGGAGCAGCTGGAGAATCGTCGGTTCCTGAGTCAGGGTCGAAACGAAATTGGTGAAGGCGATACTGACCTTGTCGTATTTCCCTTCGAGGAAGAGCTGGGTCAGAAGCTTGGCCACCGGACGGGCTTCGCCAAAAGGAACGGGGTCCTTCACTTCGAAGTCGGCCACCATTTCGCGGCCGGACTTGCCGAGTTGCACGCGGAGCTTGCGGCCCACGGTAACGATGTCGGCTTGCGGCTTGTCCGCGCGGATCTTCTTACCAAGGTTGGTATTGAGCGCACCGCAAAGTCCCTTGTCGGTGGAGACGACGAGCAGGAGCTCCTTGCCGCCTTCTTCGCGCTTCTCGAGAAGCGGGTGAGCCTCTTCGTCGACGTTCTCCTTAAGGTTGACGAGCACCTGGTTGAGCAGGTCGGCGTAGTCCCGACCGGCAACCGCCTGGTCTTGCGCCTTCTTCATCTTGGCGGCAGCGACAAGCTGCATCGCCCGCGTGATTTGGGCGGTGTTCTTGACCGACTTGATGCGTCGGCGGATGTCGCGGAGGTTAGCCATGCTGTCGCTAAGTGATTAGGAAATTGGGAGATTGGGAGACGAGGATCATTGAGGTCGAGAAACGGGCTGTTCCCCAATGATCCGATTTCAAAGGTCGGATATCTTACTTCCAGGAGGACTTGAAGTCAGTGATCGCCTGTTTCACGATATCGACCATTTCGGTGTTCTTCTTGAGGTCCGGCTTTTCGTTACGGATCTTGTCGAGGAGGTCGGTCTTGCGGGTTTCGAAGAACTCACCCATCGCAAGTTGGAAAGGCTTCACCTGGTCGATGGCGATATCATCGAAGAAACCGTTCTGCATGGCGAAGAGGTAGATACACTCGAGCTCCATGGAGATCGGCGAGTACTGGTTCTGCTTGAAGAGTTCCACGATCCGCGCACCACGATCGAGCTTGGCCTTGGTGCCGGCATCGAGGTCCGAACCGAACTGGGCGAATGCCTGAAGTTCGCGGAACTGGGCGAGGTCGAGCTTGGTCGTTCCAGCGACGGATTTGATCGTCTTGGTCTGCGCGGCGGATCCCACACGGGAGACCGAGAGACCGACGGAAATCGCCGGGCGGACACCCTGGTAGAAGAGGTCGGTTTCGAGGTAGATCTGACCGTCGGTGATGGAAATCACGTTGGTTGGAATGTAGGCCGAAACGTCGCCGGCCTGCGTTTCAATGATCGGCAGCGCGGTAAGCGATCCACCACCGGCTTGCTCGGAGAGACGTGCGGAACGCTCAAGGAGGCGGGAGTGGAGGTAGAAGACGTCACCCGGATAAGCTTCACGTCCGGAAGGGCGCTTGAGAATCAGGGACACCTGGCGGTAAGCCACGGCGTGCTTGGAAAGGTCATCGAAGACGATGAGGCACTCTTCGCCCTGATCCATGAGATACTCGGCGATGGCGCAACCAGCGTAGGGTGCAAGGAACTGCATCGCCGCCGAGTCCGAAGCGGAAGCGGAGACGATCGTCGTGTATTCCATGGCGCCGGCTTCCTCGAGGGTCTTCTCAATACGAGCGACGTTCGAGAGCTTCTGGCCGATGGCGACGTAGATGCAGTAGAGCGGCTTGTGGTTCTGGAGCTTGCCCTGCTCGGCGGCCTTGTTCTGCTTGGCCTGGGAAATGATGGTGTCGACGGCGATCGTCGTCTTACCGGTCGCACGGTCACCAATGATGAGCTCACGCTGACCACGGCCGATTGGAATCATCGCATCGATCGACATGATGCCTGTCTGCACGGGAACCGAAACGGATTTCCGCTTAATGATGCCTGGAGCGATCTTCTCCATCGGGTAGCGAGCCGCAGCTTCGATCGGGCCTTTGCCATCGATCGGGTCGCCGATGGCGTTGACCACGCGGCCGAGAACGTTGCGTCCGACGGGAATCGAGAGAAGCGTGCCGGTCGCCTGACACTCAGTGCCTTCGGTCACCTTGGCGTAGTCGCCGAGAAGCACGACACCGACTTCACCTTCCTCAAGGTTCATCGCGAGACCAGTCACTCCCTCAGGGAAGCTGATCATTTCGTTGAGTGCGACGTCGGAAAGGCCTTCGACCTTGGCGACACCGTCACCCACTTCGCGGACGATGCCGACGTTGGTTTTTTCCACCGAAGTGGCGACGTTGGAGATCTCCTTTTCGAGTTCCTGAAGGATGGTGCTCATATCAGTGACGAGTGGTGCTTGATCGGTTGATCGGTGGGATTAAAAGGCTTGGGTGAGGCGGTCGAGACGGCCTTTGACGGATCCATCGAAGACGTCGTTGCCGACGCGCACTTTGAGTCCGCCGAGAAGTTCGGGGTTCACGCGGAATTCGTAGGTCAGGTCGCTGCCGTATTTGGTAGCAAGTCCCGCCGACACCCGCTCGCGTGAGGCGGTGTCGAGATCAGTGGCGCTTTCGACCACCACGTGACGGCGCTCGAGTTCGAGGCGCACGAGGCGTTTCAGCGCGGAAAGGATGCCGCGATAGTCACGCGGCTTGTCGGCAGCCACCTTGCGGATGCACTTGAGAAGATTCGCTTCGTCGAGCTTACCATCGGTCTGGCACATGCGGAAAATCCGGCGTGCGGTGGCGTTGGCGACTTTTGAGATCTTCATGGTGGGTCAGCGGGCTGGAAAAATGAGGTGGAGTTATCCTTCGACCTTGGCGAGCGCTTCCTGGTTGATGCGGCTCTGGTCGTCTGCCGTCAGCACCTTGCCGGTGACTTGGGCGGTCGTAGCGGTCACCAGGCGGCCAAACTCCTGCTTGAGCTCGGCGGCGATCTGGGCGCGCTCGGCTTTCGCGGCGGCTTCAGCCTTGGCGAGGATGCCTTGGGCGGTGGAGATCGCTTCCTGTGCTTTCGCTTCGGAGAGCGCAGCGGCGCTTTCCTTGGCTTCCGTGATCAGGCGCTGAGCTTCTTCGTTGGCCTTGGCGATCGCAGCGGCGGTGGTCGCTTCGGACTCGGCAAGCTGGCGCTCGATGCGCTTGAGCTTTTCTTCCCCTTCGGAAATGCGGTTCTTGCGCTGTTCAAGCATTCCCTGGATCGGACCAAAGGCGAATTTCTTGAGAAGGGCGGCAACGATCAGGAAGGAAATGCACTGGCTGATGAAGTACGGCCAGTCGATCTTGAACGCGCGGAAGATTTCACCTGCCACACCGCCATCACCTTCAACGGGTGGAGGAGTAACGGCCAAAAGATCGAGAATCGGGCTCATCGGACGAGAAAGTGGGTAAGGGAGAAATCTGGGAAAAAGAAGAAAGGGGTGGCGCGGGAATCGTTCGGATCCCCGCGCCGATAAGACTTACTTGGCGAGGAAGATCGCGAAGAACACGATACCTTCGATAAGCGCTGCAAGAATGATCGAAAGGGTCAGGATGTTACCAGCAGCACCTGGGTTGCGGCCGGTAGCTTCAGCAGCCTTCGAACCGAGGAGACCGATGCCGACAGCGGCGCCGATGGCTGCGAATGCAACGTGGAAGTTACCGGTAAGTTCGGCAAGGATAGGAGTAATCATGATGTCTTGTTTTGTTTGGTTCGCCGTCCCCCACAGTCTTTGCCATGGTCAGAACGGGAGATTGGTTCAGTGAGCGTGCTCCTCGTCGTCGTGATCACCGTGATCACAGATCAGCTTGAGGAAGACGGATGTCAGGAGCATGAAGACGAGCGCCTGGATCAGGCCCACGAGCAGCTCGAGGAAGTAGAAGGGAATGGGTGGCAGCCAGGCGAGCCACTTGTTGTCGCCGACCACGAACATCATGTTCTCAAGGATGTTCTCACCGGCGAAGACGTTACCGTAGAGACGGAAGGAAAGGGCGACCGGGCGGAAGAGGATCGAAACCACTTCAAGCACACCAACGAAGAGGAAGACGACCAGCATGAACACCGCCATGACGCCGCTGAACTTTCCTTTCGGAGCGAAGATGTGGGCGAGGAAACCTTTGAGACCGTTTTCGGAGATCGCCCAGTAGAACCAGAGGATCGCGAAGGTGAACGCCATCGCGGCAGTCATGTTGAGGTCGGCATTGCCACCACGAAGAAGCGGGCGGAAGCGGTCGTGGGGATCGACGCCGGATCCGGTGAGTTCCCAACCGACGGTGCCAACGCCCGGGATCAGGCCGGCCCAGTTGCTGAAAAGGATCAGAATGAAGATCGTGCCGAAGAACCAGAACGTGCGGTGAACGAGGTGCTTGCCGAGAATGCCTTCAAGGAAGTTGTAGAGGCTTTCCACGAGCCACTCGACGAAGTTCTGAAGACCGCTCGGGATGAGCTTGAGATTCTTCGTTGCGGCCTGGGCCATGAAGATGAGGAAGCCGGCGACGATCCAGACCATCAGCATCGAGTTCGTCACAATGAAGGGTCCGATATGGAACAACTCTTCAGCGTGAGCGGGAAGGTGATCGTGACCGTTCGACGCGGCGAGGGCGGGCGCGAGGCTGCCAAGCCATGCGAGGAGGATGAGAAGAATCGGGCGAAGTGACATGCCAGAGGCGCTGAGGTGGCCAGCGCGCGGGGCGTTTAGCAGATGGAATTGTAATGGCGCAAGGGCTATTTGTGAAATTTTTCACAAGCTCGGCAATCCTTTGGTTTTCTTAGCATTAGGATGGGCGCTTCAAAGCCGCGAAATCCCCGGATTTTACGCGTATTCTCTTACAATCCCGAGCGCGAGTGATGAAGGGCGAGCTCGGCCTTGAGACCCTTGAGAATTCCAGCCGTTCCCACGTTGCAACTGGCCACGACTTCAAAACCCTGTTCAAGCGCTTGGTGGATCAGCTCCTCCGCCGGCAGCGCCATGCGGCCTCCAACTTCCCGCAGCGAAAACTCCAGCGGACCGCAGTGATGATAGGCACGGTAGACCAATTCCGTGCAGGCGATGCAGTCGGAGCAGCGGAAGTCGAAGACGAAATCGTAGAGTTTCCCACAATGGCCCATCGCGCGAGTCAGCGCCTCCATGATCTCCGCGGCGTCCAAAGCCGGACGAAGAATCATGAAGGCATCGACCGCCAGAGTCTCCTCGGCCTGACGCAAACGGACCCCGTCCTTTTTCGACTCCAGAAAGCGCACCGGGTCCGCGCTCTGGGACTGGTGGGGTGGGGGAAAGACCAGCCCCATTTCCGCCCGCTCCGCCTCGCTTCCCAAATAGAGCGCCACGTGCGGCCAGAAGCCAGGAAGGAAGAGATTGCTCATGGCATCATCATGCCGGGTGACAAAGACGTCGCCCGGTCTGGCCAAGGTGAGCGCGGCTTCCCGCAGCTCCGAGCTCACCCGCTTCGGCGCATTCGGCGCTTTGACACCCGGCTGCTTCAGGTCGGCGATGAGGCTGCCTGAAATGCGGAAAAGCTCAAATACGGTCGACTTCCATGCGGAATGGTGCCTCCTCCGAAAGGAAAACCAGCGGTAACGCAGCCTTTCCAACCAAAGCTGACCGAGACGCAGATCAAGCGCGACAACCTCGCTGTCGATCATCCTGATCAGCTCTCCCAGCAGCGGATCTGATCGAAGTGGCTCAAAGGCAGCGGCTTGCGACTGGTAGAATCGGACCGCGTACTGGAAATGGAGCTTCCGCGAGGTCTTCGTGGCCGAGCGATAAAGTCTCGCGAAGGTTTTGCGGGGCACCCCATGGCGCGCATCGGCCTCATCGAGCTTTTTTCTGAGGGGCCGACAGCTCGACGCGAGCTCGATCCAGCCCCTCGATCCGCGCACCAGCTGGCATGTCGAGGCCAGCGCCACGACAAAGGCCGGCAATCGCCGCTGCCAATCCGAATCCCGGCCACCCGCCATCGACTCCATGGCGGCCAGTGTCGTCAGAAGCACACTCCGGCTTGCCAAGAAACGCGAGTAGCGGACGCGGATCGCATCGTCCTCGTCCGGCAGGAAATAGCCCCGATCCCCTGATTTTCCGAGGATCTCCGCGATTTCAATCGGCGCGTCGAAGATCTCGGAATGGGTCGCCCCCAGCACCGCTCTGGCGGCACGCTGGATTCTCGGATCGGCCGCATCGAGCGACGTGCCCGGAGTGGGGTCGGGAGTTTGAAGGACGGAATCCATCGTCATGGAGTCGGTCAGGAACCGCTCGTTCAGAAAGGCCGCATTAGCCGGATTTTCCCTGCTACGCAAAGGAATTCCGGGCCTCTCACGACTTTATTTTAACTTGCCAAAATTTCGTGTGGATCGCATTTAGGGGGTCGCCATGAATAAAGCTGAACTTGTTGAAGCCGTCCAGAGTGCCATGGGTAAAGACGCGACCAAGCGCGCTGCCGAAGACGCACTCACCGCCGTTCTTGATTCCATCGTTGCTGGAATCAAGGGCCCCGATCAAAAAGTCCAGATCATCGGATTTGGCACCTTTGAAGTGAAAAACCGTGCGGCTCGCATGGGTCGCAACCCGAAAACGGGTCAAGCGATGGAGATCGCTGCATCCAAATCGGTGGGCTTTAAAGCATCCGCCGCACTCAAGGGATCCCTGTAAGCATCCTCCGCCGGCTCCACAGAGGAGACCGCATCGAAGCTTCTTTAAAAAAACCAATTGAAGAACCCCGACCACCAGGCCGGGGTTTTTCGCGTCCGGAAAGCGTGAGTGGGTTCAGTGGACATCTCCCCGGATATCTACTAAGTCGTCCCGCGCCCTGCAAGAAAGCATGAAGCCCATCATCACCATCGCCGAAACCACCTTGCCCGACGGCACCGTCCTCGCTCTTCAGGAACACGACGGCCGTCGCTTCCTACTCTCCGACAAGGTCCAGATCGCAAGCCCCGCGACACGGGTGAGCGAACGGGAGCTCGCTCGCATCGCCTGCGCCCCGTTCCGCCCGATCCGCCAACCGCGCGTCATGGTCGTCGGTCTCGCCCTCGGTGAGCTGCTGGAAGGTCTCGCCGAAGCCGTTCCACAGAAACGCGCCACTTTCTACGTCGGCGAAGCGAGCGAGCAACTTGCCGAGTGGCACCGCGAGTTTTATCCCGACGGAACCTTCGCCACCGACAAGCGCGTGTTCCACGTCAAGGGCTGCGACACCGCGGCGCTCAACTCGCTCGATGCTCCGCTGCACGGCATTCTCATCCATGCCGACACCGCTCCAGTCCTGGCAAAGGGCCGCGGACTCTACGAAGATCGGCGCTGGCTGTCCGTGGCCTACGATTCCCTGGCCGAAGGAGGACTGCTCGCCGTGGCCTCATCGCGGCGGGTGCCGAAAATGGATCGAAATCTTGAGAATGCTGGATTCGAAATTGCTTACCATCAAATCGAGGCGAATCCCCATGCCAGACGTCCAAAACTCCATCACCTCTGGCTCGGCCGCAAAGGCGAGTACGTCGGCCATCAATAACTCCCTCCGAATTCCATGACCATTCGTTTGCTTCCCCTCGTCCTCACGGTGCCGCTGTTCGCCGGAGAAGTCGCCGTCGAACGCGCTCCCTTTCGCATCGAACACCGCTTCACCGCCACCGCGATCCCGGCCAAGCCGGCACTCATTTCGCTCAAGCCCGAAACCTGGAACGACTTCACCATCGAAAAAATCGCCGATCATGGCCGCAACGTGAAGAAGGGCGAGGTGCTGATCTCCTTCGAACGCGAAGCGTACGAGCAGAAGCTTGAAGACCTCAGCCTCAGCCTCGCGAAGAAGCAGCTCGCGCTCGCGACCGCAGAACTCGACTTTGCCAAGCTCAAGGCGGAAACCGAGCTCAAGCTCGAGGCCGCACGACGCAGCAAAGCTCAGGCCGACGATGACCTGAAGTACTACAAGGAGATCGCCCAACCGGCGGAACTCGCCGAACTCGAACATTCCGCCAAACAGTACCAGTTCCGCCTCGATGCCGAGAAAGAGGAACTCTCCCAACTCAAGCAGATGTACGAAGCGGACGATCTGACGGAGGCCACCGAAGAGATCATCCTCCAGCGTCAGCTCGTCTCGATCGAAGCCGCTGAATTCGATCTCGCCAAAGCCCTGCGGCGCAACGAGCACACCAGGAAGAGCACCATGCCACGCAAGCTCCAGACCCTCGAAGACAGCGCCGCGAGCGCCAGCATCGCCCTGGAGAAGGCCGAGGCGAATCTGCCGCGCGCCCTCAAGACCGCCGAACTCGACTTGAACGGCACGAAGACCGCCCTTGAACGCCAGCAGCTCGAATTCAATCGACTCAAGAAGGATGCCGCGCTGTTAGAAATCAAGGCACCGGTCGATGGCATCTTCTTCCACGGCTCACTCGAAGATGGCCAGTGGTCGCTTGGCGATCTCGCCAAGGCACTTGTCGAGAGCGGCAAGGTTCCTAGCAATCAGGTGATCGCCAGCATTTCCCCAGCCGGTGCCTCGCTGCCGCTATCCGCCCGTGTCGATCCGGATCTCGGTCGGGTCCTGGCCGACGACTCCACCGTCTCCGTCAACATCGCCGGACGCGAGGATCTCAAGCTCTCCGGCAAAGTCTCCAATCCCCCGGGTGTTCCCGGTCCCGATGGCAGGAATCCGATTACGGTCAACGTCGAGTGGCCCGAGGATTTCACCCTCCGGCCGGCCGCCAGCGCCACATGCATCGCTGTGGTCTATGAAAAGAAGGACGCCATCTCAGTCCCCGCCAATGCCCTCCAGGTAACGGCCGATGGAAACTGGAACGTCGCGCTCAAAATGGCGGAAGGGAAAACCCAGCGCCGTACCGTCGAGCGCGGACGCGCCAGCAAGGACCGCGTCGAGATCCTCGGCGGCCTCGAAGCCGGACAGGTCATCGTCGTACCGGACTGACATGCGCCTCGCCCTCATCGCCGTCCTGATCATGTCGCCGCTTCTCGCTCAGGAGAAGCCGGAGGCCGAAGTAAATCCAGAGACACTCGCCGAATCCATGCGGCGAGGCGTGGATTTCCTCGTCGCCGATCAGAATCCAAACGGCTCCTGGGGTGGCCCTACTCGGACCAAGCGACTCAACATCTACGCGCCGATCCCCGGCGCCCATCACGCCTTCCGCGCCGGTGCTTCAGGGCTCGCACTTGCCGGCCTGATTGACAGCGGCGACACCCGCCCTGAAACCATCGCTTCGATCGAAAAAGGGGCTGCATGGATGAAGGAAAACCTGCCGTTGCTGCGCCGCGCCGACCAGACCACCACCTACAACGCCTGGGGCCACGCCTACGGCCTGCGCGCTCTGACACGCCTCTACAAGCGCGAGTCCGATGCCACGGCCAAGGCCGGGTGGAAGACCCTAGCCGAACAGCAAGTCGAGCTGTTAGGCCGCTATGAGGACATCAATGGCGGCTGGGGATACCTCGACGTCTTTGATGGATTCACGAGCAAACGGCCGACCGGCATCACCACGTCATTTACGACGGCTACCGTACTTCTTGCCATGGCAGAAGCGCGCGAGGTGATGGGCATCGAGCTCAGCGATAAAACCGTGACGAGCTCCCTGGCCAGCATCGAGCGCCAGCGAACACCGGATTTTTCCTACGTCTACTCGCACGACCACCGCATGCATCCCCGCGTGCCGATCAACCGCCCCGCCGGATCGCTGGCCCGCAGCCAGGCCTGCAACGCCGCACTGAAGAGCTTCGGTGAAGAGAAAGTCACCACGGAAGTCATCGAGACCTGGGCCGACCGATTCATCGAGCGCGAAGGCTTCCTCAGCATCGGTCGCAAGCGTCCCGTCCCGCACGAAACGCACTTCCAGATCTCCGGCTACTTCTACTACTACGGCATCTACTACTTTACCGAGTCTGTTAGATTCCTGCCCGAAGCTCGCCAGGCCGTCCACGCCCGCAAGCTCGCCGAAGTGATCCTATTTCGTCAGGAAAAGGACGGCTCCTGGTGGGACTACCCGCTCTACGACTACCATCAGCCCTACGGCACCGGCTACTCGCTCATGGCCCTCGCCTGGTGCAAGCCGCTGATCGCGAATCCCGGTGAACCTTCGGATCGATGAACCCCTCTGGTGCTCTATCGCAGGAGGGATCGGCAGCCGTCATTCTTTCAGATCGGAGCGATCACCGGATGGCACCTTGGAATGTTTCTTTTCTTCCCCGTGGATATAATGGGGATCCGTTGCCCATGGTGTGCCTGCGAGATCGGAGTTGCCAGAAACTCCGGGCTGGGATTCAGGATACCCGACAGGCCGCCGCAAGAGCGCTCGGATAAGGCCTGCCAGGCCCCCAACGATTAGTGACCAGATCAGAGCGAGTAGAAAGGTGGGTACGCCTGTCGAGCCGGAACCACTGATCTCAAGGATCATCGGTGGCGAGATGATGGATAACACTCCCGTCAGCAAAGAATGAAACCACCCGGTCCCTGTGGTGAAACTGGCCATTCCGCTCGCGAATAATAAAAACGACAGTCCGATCGTGAGAGCGATGTGGCAACAAAAGATGCCTACAGCCCAGCTCACCGAGAAGTTCTGGCTACCTGCAGTTGGATTTTTCATTTTATCGTCGATTCAGTTTGGACAGCGCTTGCCCGGTGACGCCCTCGCGAGCCCGAAGTGGGACACTTCCCCACGGGGCACCACGATGAACGCGCGAGTAGAGCAACGCTTTTCTTGGTTTATGATTTCATCATGCATGTTTTATAGCCTGATGCAATGATGGATCGTAGGGTCGTCCATCACCGTTCCAGAAATGGCGACGATCGGGAGTAACCCCACGACACGAAATCCGCGAAATATTCAATTGCCTGAAGGCAAATTCGGATCATTGAATTGGCCCCGGTCGATCCCATTGCATCCCGGATGAGCGAGTCAGAATCGAGTGAGGCGCCAGCCGCTGGAAAGGATCGAATCCTCCTCATAGGTCGTCGAAATGGTGCCATTGGTGCCGCTCGGCGCTGTGGCTGGAAACCGGTGGTCATCGATGTCCAACCGCGCCGCGAACAGGCACCGGGCGCGTTCGGCGGAACGCGCAAGTTGGCGGTGGAGGAAGCGATGGAGAGATTCTCGAAATGTCCGCCAATTGCGGTGGCGGCAGTGGCGACGGGCTCGGTGATGGCGGCGGCAGCCATCAGGAATCGCTTCGGTATTCCGGGTCTGGCGATCGAGACGGCGAAGCGTTGTCACGACAAGCTGGTGATGAAGAAGGCGATCGCGGCGGCGGGGATTTGCTGTGCTCCGTGGGTGGAAACAAACGAAACGACGACGGCTGAGGAGCTGATCGAAAAGCTCGGTCTGCCGGTGGTCATGAAGATGCCGATCAGCTCGGGTGGGCGCGGCGTATGGGTGTGTTCCACTGAAGCCGAGCTGCGCGAGCACCTGCGAGCTGGCTGGCTGGCCGAAGGCTTCGTGGAAGGGGTCGAGATGAGCGTCGAAACCTTTCGCGCCAATGGTTCCACGGTTTTCCGCAACCACACGCGTTACCTGAAGCCATGTTGGGCAAACGTGGTGCCCGCTGCGCTTCCAGACGAGGTTGCAGCAAAGGTCGATGAGCTTGCCGAACGCGTCCATGCCGCCCTTGAGATCGATACGGGGATCAGTCACATGGAAATTTTCCTCGGCAAAGATGGCCCCGTCTTCGGGGAAATCGCCGCACGCCCACCAGGGGGCTATCTGATGGAGCTGATGGCCAGGGCCTATGACTTCGACCCATGGGAAGCACTGCTCCGTCTGGCTGCCGGTGAGAGCTACTCGTTCCCTAACAGAGCCAAACGGTTCGCTGGATGCTGGATCATTCATCCGGGCACCGGGACCGTGCGCAAGATCGAAGGACTCGAGGAAGCACGCGCTCTAACAGGGGTGGCCGACATCACCTGCAAGCTCCAGCCGGGCGAGAAGATCAGCCATCGGGTTGGTAGTGGTCAGTCGAAGGGACGGATTGTGGTGGTCGCTGAGGACGGGGATGCTTGTGCTGAATTTCTGATGGACGCCTTGGGCACCATCCGCATCACGATGGACGACGGGAATGCGGAGCTTTGCCAGCCGTGAAAGTGTGTGAGTGCGATGGGAATAAGTCGGAAAAGTTCGTGGATAGTTGGATCGGTATCGGGCCTGTCCCGCTCTTACCCGGACTCATTCGGGACTTCTTCGCATGATGCTCATCCCGTGGAATCCTAGAGCCCGTAAGTGGAACAGCAATTTTTCCCACTTATCCACATGATTAAGAAGAAGACTCTATGGGGTTTCCAAATGAAATCCTCTTCTAGGATGTGCACAAGTAGGGGTTCGCATCTCATCGGGAAGAACCTGTTTCGGAAAAGAGAACGGCGCATGCCGGAGGAAATCCAACATGCGCCGCTGAGTGGAGAAGGGAAGGGGATCAGATAAGCATCAGGGCGGGCTGCTCGAGGAGCTTCTTCAGCTCGGCCAGGAACTGCGCTGCTACCGCTCCATCGACAACGCGGTGGTCGCAGCTGACGCCGACGTTCATGCGCAGGCCAGGGACGATCTCACCATTCTTGACGACGGGCTTTTCGGCCGCGGCACCGACGGAAATGATCAGTGACTGGGGTGGGTTGACGATCGCATCGAAGCTTTCGACACCCCAGGCTCCGAGGTTCGAGACGGTGATCGTGCCACCATCGAATTCATTCGGCTTGAGCTTCTTCTCACGGGCGCGGGCTGCCATGTCCTTGACCTCGCGTGAGATCTGCAGGAGCGACTTGGTTTCAGCTTCCTTGATGACCGGAGTGACGAGTCCGTCTTCCACCGAGATGGCCACGGACATGCCGACGTGCTCGAACTGGATGATCGAGTCGCCCTTGAAGGAGGCATTGACCGCAGGGACGGCCTGAGTGGCGTTGATGGCGGCTTTGAGAACGAAGTCGTTGACCGAGTACTTGTTGCCGTGGGTCTGTTCGGCCTGGGCGTTGATCTGTTTGCGGAGTTCAAGTAGCGGAGCGACGTCGACTTCCACGTGGAGGTAGAAGTGAGGGATCGTTTGCTTTGAAGTGAGCAGACGCTCGGCGATGATCTTGCGCATCGAACTGAGCGGGATGGTCTGGTCGCCTTCCTTGGCCGTGGCCTCGATCGCCTTGGCGGGGGCTGCTGGGGCGGCAGCAGGTGCTGCTGAAGCCGCTGGAGCTGTGGAGCCACCGGTGCGTGCCTTGATGGCAGCGACGAGTCCGGCAGCAGCATTGGCGGCCTGCGACGGCTGGGATGATCCAGAGCCTGCGGCGGCATCGACGTCGGCACGGATGATTCGACCGCCGGGACCGGAGCCGGTGAGGGTAGAGATATCGACGCCCGTTTCGCTGGCGACCTTGCGGGCCAGGGGTGAGGACTTGATACGTGAGCCATCAGAGCTGGTAGACGCTGCGGGTGCCGGAGAGGAGGATGCTGGGGCGTCATCAGCGGCGGGAGCCTCTTCGCTGGCGGCAGCGGGTTCGGAGGCAGGAGCGCTGTCGGCACCATCGCCATCGAGCACGGCTAGGACACCACCGATGGGAGCCTTTTCGCCTTCCTGGATGAGGATGGAAGTGATGGTGCCTTCGTCGAAGGCTTCGACCTCCATGTTGGCTTTATCGGTTTCGACTTCAGCGATGATGTCGCCAATTTCGACAGAGTCGCCGACTTTTTTGTGCCAGGTGAGCAGGGTGCCCTCGGTCATGGTGTCCGAGAGTTTCGGCATTTCGATGTTTGTAGCCATGTGAGTTAGGAAAGTGTTGAGTGGGAGCTTGGTGGATGTGGTGAGCTTTTCCAGTGTTTTTACCGCGTGAGCGGAGCTTGGCGGGATTTTGAGACAAAAAAAGGCGGAGTCCCCGGTTTTGGGAACTCCGCCTGGTTTAAATTGGTGAGTGGATCAAGGGGCGATCTCTTTCATCGTCGGGATCAGCCCGATGAAGGGACTGCCGGATGATGGCTGAGCAGTCGCCATTTTGCGTGCCTGTTCGGTGCTCGATCCGCAGCAGCCTTCGCTGAGCCAGTAGTAGCGGGTGCACTTCGGGCAAGGGACGCGCTCCTTCTTGGTGACGGTCTTATAGCGTGGGACCTTGGTTTCACGGACTTCGGTCAGACCGCTTTTGGCATCGACGAGGATTTCCTCGCGGACGACGTCATAACCACAGAGTTTGCGTTGTGAAGTGGTCTCGTTGTATCCCGCGAATCCACCCGGACGGGGGAACATTTTGCAGGATGACAGTCCGACGGAAACAACGGCAAGCGACAGAAGAACAAGCAGGTTTTTCATGGGATGGATCAGTTAGAATAGGCAGCAGCAGGAGCTAACCGCCAGACAGAAGGCGAACAGAGAAATAATTCTGACGACGTTCATTGTGGGCAAGATGTTAAGGAGAGCACTCCAAGTGGCAACGAAAAAGGCTGTCAGGCAGGGAAAGCTGTCACGATTCGAAAATTAGGGCGGTGCCGATTGACGAACCGGCTGCATCGATCAAGCAGTTTCCGAACCCATTGGACCGGGATTGACCGGATTTCTCTCGTTTCGGATGCCGCAAAACAACGCTGAGCAGCGGCAAAATTATGGCCGCAGGGAGATCTTGTTAGATTGCCCTTCTTTCGCCCCGGTCAGGGTGCGGCCAAGGTTCTTGCCATCAGGCGATCGTCAACACCTGATCGACGATCCGCTTGGGATTCGGGAGCTGGTCGTTCTCGACAAACTTCGAGTAGATCGCCGGAGCGTCGAGGGTGGTGACGCGTTTGATCGGCGCATCGAGGTAGTCGAAGGCGTGCTCTTGAATGAGGTGCGACACCATTGCGGAAACTCCGCCAAAGCCTTTCGACTCATCGACGAGGACCACGCGGTTGGTCTTGCGGACGGTTTCGAGAATGGCGTCCTGGTCGAGCGGGCGGATCGAGCGGAGGTCGAGGACCTCGGCGGAAATGTTGTGCTCGCTCTGCAGGGTCTCGGCAGCTTCGAGGGCGTGGAGCACCGAGCGACCGTGGGCGATCAGCGAGATGTCGGAGCCTTCGCGCTTGATGTCGGCCTTGCCGAGGGGGATCACGAAATCACCGTCGGCGGGATCCGGCACGGGGCCGACGTTCCCGTAGAGCAGGGTGTTCTCCATGACGTAGACCGGGTCGTTGTCACGGATGGCAGCTTTCATCAGGCCTTTGGCGTCGGCCGGTGTGGCAGGCGCGCAGACTTTCAGACCGGGGAAGGCGGCGAAGAGGCCTTCGGGAATGTGCGAGTGGGTGGCGCCGACGTTGGTGCCGCCGTTGGCCGGGCCGCGCATGACGATTGGCACGTTGATCAGACCGCCGGACATGTAGCGCACGCAGGCGGCATTGTTGACGAGCTGGTCGAAGGCAACCGAGTGGAAGGACCAGAACATCAGCTCCATGACCGGGCGAACGCCGAGCATCGAGGCGCCGATGCCCATGCCGATGAAGCCGGCCTCGGAAATCGGGGTGTCGACGATTCGCTTGTCACCCCATTTTTGCCAGAGGCCTTCGGTGACTTTGTAAGCGCCGTTGTACTGGGCGACCTCCTCACCCATGATGACGACGTTCTCGTCGCGGGCAAGTTCCTCGTCGAGGGCTTCGCGGATGGCGTGGCGGTATTGAAGTTCGCGTGACATGGAAAATGTGGAGCGGGGAAAGGTTGAACTACTACGTTTGCCGTAGAATCAGTCGTTGAAGAAGTGGCGGCCGATCTTGGATGCCTCGGTGTTGTTGTCGGATTCCCAGTAGACGTCATCCATGATGGACTCGATCGTTGGAGCTGGCGATTCCTCGGCGAATTTCACGGAAGCAGCGGCTTCCTCCTTGGCGGCGTCATCGATCTCCTTGGCGGAATCTTCTGTCAGAACGCCTTCGGCGATCAGCTTCTGACGCCAGAGGTTGATGGGATCGTGGTTGTCCTTGTAGCTCTGGATTTCCTCAGGGGTCCGGTATTTCTTGGCATTGGCATCGGCGACGCTGTGTCCGTAGTAGCGGTAGGTGGTGATTTCCAGGATGCTTGGCTTGTGCTGCTTGCGGGCACGTTCCATGGCGATGTGTGCCTTGGCGCGGACCTGATAGATGTCGGAGCCGTCGACGACGTCCCAATCCATGTCGTAGCCTTCGGCGCGTTGTGCGAGGCAACCGCGGTAGGAGGAGGAACGCTTCTGGGAAGTGCCCATCGAGTAGCCGTTGTTTTCAATGATGAAGACGACGGGGATTTCGAAGAGGGCGGCGATGTTGAGCGATTCGTGGAAGGCGCCTTGGTTGACGGCGCCTTCACCCATGTAGGAAAGCGCGCAGCCTTCGAGGCCCTTGTATTTCAAACCGTATCCGAGGCCGAGGCCGAGGGGGGTCTGACCGGCGACGATGCCGTGGCCGCCCCAGTAGTTTTTGTCCGGAGCGAAGAAGTGCATCGAGCCGCCCTTGCCCTTCGAGCAGCCGGTGGCTTTGCCGTAAAGTTCGGCCATGCACTCGTTCATGTTCATGCCGGAAGCAAGGGCATGAGCGTGGCAGCGGTAGGCGGTGATGTTGTGGTCGTTGTCGCCGCAGAGGGAGAGCGTGCCGACGGCGACGGATTCCTGGCCGATGTAAAGGTGGAGGAAGCCACCCATCTTGCCCGCGTTGTAGTACTTCAGCGCCGCCTGCTCGAAGCGACGGATGCGGACCATGGTGCGGAAGAGGTCGATCTTGTCATCAGGGCTGAGGCTCTGATTGATCGGAGATCCGGAGAAGTCGAGTTTGTGAGTGTCGGCGGACATGGACGCAGCGGAGATAGGGGCGATTGCGGATTGGGGGCAAGAACTTATCGGGTCGAAGCGACCGGAGCGGAATCAGTCGAAGGCGCTGGAAGCCAGGCGTGGCGAGCAGCAAGGAACAGGCCAGTGAAGAGAAGGTTTGCGGCAGCAAGGTTTCTGAGGAACGCCCAGGAAGGGATTTCGGCACCAGTCGGGCCTGTCCAGAGAGATTGGAAAAGACCTGTAAGTGTCTTAGCATAAGCAGGATACGCAATCCAGGCAGCGACTCCGGTGACGAGATGGAAGAGCAGCGCAGCGACGAGGCCGGCGCCGAGAAGCATTGGAGCGCTGCTATGTTTGCGCAGCGGCAGCGCCATCAATCCGAGCGCGAGCAGTGTGAGAAATGCGGTCAGCACCGGGGCCCATTGTTCGATCGGATTGTAGCCTTGGAGCATGGTGGCGATCGGATTGCTCAGAAGCCAGGCCGCGAGAGGTAGGAGCCAGGCTTGCTTTCCGCGGAAGAAAACGATGCTACAGAGGAAGAAGGCGGGCAGCGGTGAGAAGCTTGGAAGCTGGGTCGAGTAGGCTGCGCTGAGACAGCGGAAAGCGACGAGCAAAACAAGGAGGACGAGGGCTGTGATCCAAGAGGAGCGCATGCCCTTCAGTGCCTCAAAGTGGGCCTTGGAGCGAGTCGAAAATTCGCGGGCTTGCCAAGTGATGCATCGACTCGCTTAGTTCTCCGAATGGATTGGGAAACATGGATTCCGCAGGCATGGGACGCCCGCAAAAAGGCCTACGCGCCGTACTCGAATTTTCAGGTCGGCGCGATGCTGGTGGCGCGTGATGGACGGATCTTCACCGGCTGCAACGTGGAGAATATTTCCTATGGACTGACCATGTGTGCCGAACGGGTGGCAATCGGTGCGGCGGTGGCGGCCGGGGCGACGGAGATCATCGCAGCGGTGGTGGTGGCAGACACCAGTGAGCCGATCTCGCCGTGCGGGGCGTGTCGGCAGGTGCTGGCGGAATTTGGCAATCCGAGAATTCTGCTGGTGGGGAAGCATGGACGGGCGGAGTTTCAGTTGTCGGAGCTGCTCCCAAGGGCGAGCACCGGGATTTTGGACCGGCCGGGGGAGGGAGGGTGAAAGGGATGCCTTAGGGGCGGTTAGGTGCTTCGGGCTTTGGGGTCCAGGGGCCAGGATTCAGGGGTTAGAAAGGCAATAGACGCTGTCGCGATCCCTTGCCTTTTTGTCTTTCTAGCCCCTGGCCCCTGAATCCTGATCCCCAAGGCCCGAATCGGCATCCCGCGTTCAAAGCAACCAGCCAAGCCTCGAAGCACCATTCCACGCCCGATGACCTGTTCCACGTGGAACTTCTACCTGCGTAGCAAGTCTTGTCTAAGTGCCGGGGCCTGCTAGTTTCCTCGTCCTTTATCATGTTTCGCTACCCTAAGCGCTACGACGTGCTCGTCATTGGTGCCGGCCATGCCGGTGTGGAAGCTGCTCTCGCTGCGGCCCGGCTCGGCTGTGAGGTCGCGGTCCTGACTCAGAACCTCGATACCATCGGCCAAATGTCCTGCAACCCGGCGATTGGGGGGCTGGCGAAAGGTCACATGGTCCGCGAAATCGACGCGCTCGGTGGCATGATGGGTCTCAACACCGACGCCACCGGGATCCAGTTCCGGATGCTCAACGCCTCGAAAGGCCCCTCGGTCCGTGCCCCACGCACCCAGTGCGATAAGAAGGCCTACCAGTTCCGGATGAAGTGGGTGCTGGAATCCACCCCGGGCGTGGAGCTCCACCAGGGGAACGTCGCCGAGCTGATGGTCGAGAACGACCGCATCACCGGCATCCGCACCTCGCTCGGCATGGAGATCGAGGCCTCCTCCGTGATCCTTTCCGCAGGCACCTTCATGCGCGGGCTGATGCACGTCGGACTGAAGAACGAGAAGGGTGGCCGGATGGGCGATGCGATCTCCACGGTGTCAGATTCCTTGAAAACACTAGGGTTCCACGTGGAACGTTTCAAAACAGGGACTCCCTGCCGACTCCACGGACGCTCGCTGGATTTCTCGAAGTGCGAGCGTCAGGACGGCGATACCCCGGCCCCGATGTTCTCCTACATGGCCGACAGCTTGAAATCCGAGAAGGGCGAGGTGCACACCCTCAACCCCTGGGGTGATTCCGGGTTCCACGTGGAACAATCGCCTTGCTGGATCAGCTACACTTCCCACGCCACCCACGACATCATCCGCGACAACCTCGACCAATCGCCGATGTATTGCGGGGTGATCGAGGGCGTCGGACCGCGCTACTGTCCCTCGATCGAGGACAAGGTGGTCCGTTTCGCAGAAAAGGAGCGCCACCAGATCTTTCTCGAGCCGGAGGGTCGACAGACCCACGAGTATTACGTTAACGGCGTCTCGACCTCGCTTCCCTACGAGGTGCAGCTCAATTTCCTCCGCACCATCCCCGGACTGGAGAAGTGCGAGATCCTGCGGCCGGGCTACGCGGTGGAGTATGACTACTGCCCGCCGACCCAGCTTCACCCGACTCTGGAAACCAAGTTGGTCGAGGGCCTCTACTTCGCCGGTCAGATCAATGGCACCTCCGGCTACGAAGAAGCGGCAGGGCAGGGGCTGATTGCCGGAGCGAACGCGGCGCTCAAGGTGCTCGGCAAGGCGCCTTTCATCCTGCGTCGCGACCAGGCCTACCTCGGGGTGATGGTCGACGACCTCGTCACCAAGGGCTGCACCGAGCCCTACCGGATGTTCACCAGCCGCGCGGAATACCGACTTCTGCTCCGTCAGGACAATTGCGACCTGCGTCTCACCCCACTCGCCGCCGAGATTGGTCTGGCCTCTGGCGAGCGGGTCGAGCGGGTCCAGCACAAGCAGTCCGAGCTCGACCGCGCCAAGGCCTGGAGCCGCAAGATCTACATCGACGGCGTCAAGCTCGACCGCTGGTTCCGCCGCGTCGAAAATACCGCCAAATCGCTCCCAGCCTCCATTCTATCGGAGTTCCATGTGGAACTTTGGCCGCTGATCGAGACGGAATTGAAGTTTGAGGGCCACCTGGAGCGGCAGTTGATGCAGGTGGAGAAGATGTCGCGTCAGGAGGGGAAGCGGATTCCCAAGGGACTCGACTACTCGGCGATCGGGGGTCTGAAGGCGGAGGCGAAGCAGCGCTTTTCCGAGCTGCAGCCGGCGACCTTGGGTCAGGCGGGACGGATCCCCGGGATCACCCCGGCGGATGTCGCGGTGCTGGCGGTGTGGATGGAGAAAGGCGCGCGTGCTGCGCAAGTGAGCAGTGAGCAGTGAGCAGTGGAAGACGGGAATGAACCACGGGCCACACGGAATACACGAAAGGAAGAAGTTCTGGCGTTCGCGGCTGTTCTGGTTGGGAGTGCCGGGCTTGGTGTTTTTGGTTTGGCTTTGGATTGCCCAGCTCGAACGTTACCAGTGTATCGACCTCGCGGTGGCCAATAGACCGCTATCAATTTCTATCGGAGGAGGGAGTATCAATTGGTATCAGGATCAGTTCAATTCGGGAGGAACGTGGGTCCAGTTCTGGAGCCATCCGAGTCTTGATGATTCTGCGGCGAAACTGTTCCCCACAGCATTCCAGCGAGAAGATCGGATTCCCCATATACCAGAGCTTTCGGTGGTACCTGAGACTCATGGTTCCTACCAATTGGCGATATGGCTTGTGCTGCTTGCTTACCTTGGTTTGTGGCTTTGTGTCGCCAACTGGTGGAATCGCTGGAAACGGAGGAAACACAAGGAGGTGGAGCCATGATGCGGCCTTGGTATCGTTCACGGTTGTTCTGGTTGGGGGTGCCGGGGTTTGTGTTTTTGTTGTGGGCTTGGGCCTCGAGTTTCACTTCACTCTATTCGGCGGAATGGACGAGAGACCTCCACAGAGTCTACAGCGGGGGAATTGGAAGAGGCAATTTGGTGGCTTACGGTTGGAGCACGAGCTTTACGGCAGCCCCAGGATTTGAGCTTGAGAGACATGAATCTAATATGTTGTGGCCCAAGGCCCCGTTTCCAGAAGCTTGGCGGGTATCGAAGGGAGATGGCTCATCTTTGAAGGAATGGCAATTTGAGATCGGCCTATGGTTTCTTGTCCTCGGGTATCTCACCATTTGGTTTGGGCTGACGGCCTTATGGCAGCGCCGTAAGCGACGAATCTCCTCGAATCAGCTCCCAGCCGCGTAGCGGCTTTTGATGATAGCCGTGGGTTTCAACCCACGGATGCCGGGGTGGAAAATGACCGGCGTCACGTCAGTGACGCTTCAACTGGGTGGAGGAGCGAACCGGGTTTGAAGTGTCACTGACGTGACACGAGTACCAACAATCCGCGTTCCCGTGGGTTGAAACCCACGGCTATCATGGATCGTCCCGATGGGACGGGAAAGAGGAGGCGGGAGGACACTGGCGTCGGCCGGCTCCTTGACAGATTGGTAATACCGCTCATGGTAATACCATGAAAGTCACCACGAAAGGCCAAGTGACGATTCCGCAGCATATCCGGCGCTACCTCGGGGTTTCGGCGCATTCGGAGGTGGATTTCCTCATCCGGGGACGGGAGGTCGTGATTGTGAGTCGCGGGAAGGACGAAGAGACGACGGCGAGTCGTTTTGAGGCCATGCGGGGGAGTCGGAACGAAGGGCTTTCGACGGATGAATGGATGCGGGCGACCCGCGAGGACTAATGGCCATCCTCGTCGATACGAACGTGATCCTGGATGTGGTGACGAACGATCCAAAATGGGCGGATTGGGCGATCAAGAGTTTGGAAGCCCATGAGGATCTTGAGCTGACCATCAACCCCGCGATCTACGCAGAGCTGTGTTTTGGCTACCAGTCAGCCGAGCAGGTGGACGATCTGATCAAGCGATTCGGTTTTCGCTACGAAGAAATTCCGCGTGAGGGTCTTCACCGAGCGGCTCACGCGTTCCGGAAATACAAGCAGCGCGGCGGCACGAAAACCTTTGTGCTCCCCGACTTTTTTATCGGGGGCCATGCCGAGGCGGCGAAGCATCGCCTGATCACAAGGGATGTGACGCGCTATGAAAGCTACTTTCCAAAGCTGAGCCTCATCAGCCCCTGACAGGCGGTGTCCCACCTTTACCAATCCCACTCCTTAGGAAGCCTAACTGGTTTACCCTCAGGCATTTGCACGAGGGACAGGGATTGCCTGGAGGTGACTAACAGCTCGCCATCGCTCTCCCGTTTCATCTCGAACTCACACCAGAACCTCGCCCGCTGGACCTCCGCGAGCTTGCCGTGGATGACGAGGGTATCGCCGAGTTTGGCGGGGCGGCGGTAGTTGATCTCGGTGCGGGTGACGACGGGAAACAGCTTCGTTTCGGCCATCGTTTTCAAGTCCATGCCCATCGAGGCGGCGAGCTTGGTGCGGCAGGTTTCGATCATCCGCAGGTAGGCGATGTTGTGCACCACGCCACCGCAGTCGGTGTCGAAGAACATGACTTCCTCGCGGGTGGTGAAAGTAGGGCGGGGGGCTTGATCGGCGTCCGGCATGGCGGGAGCTTGAACGATGGGGGAGATGCGATGCAATGACGGCTTGCGACGAACCGTATCTGAGAACAACATGTCGTTGATGAAAATCTTCCTGATCCTCGTCTTCGCGATGAGCTCGCTGGCGCACGCCACCTTCGTCCCGCCGGCGGACGGCCCCGTGCCATTTCGTCGCGACAAGCTGCCCGTGGATACGGATACGATGGAGTCGTTGTCCAAGCAGCTGGTCGTCCTGGCGGGTGCCAGCGATTTGGCCGATCCCACCCAGGCGCGCCGGGCCGCCCAGATTCTAGGGCTCGCTCTCGCGCTGAATCCGACGAGCCAAGCTGGACTTCATTTGGCGGAGCGCCTGAAGCAGGGACAGCCAGCCGATGCCGTCGGATCCGATGAGATGAATCAGGCAACGAGCCGTGCCTGGCATCTGATGGGTTGGCTGGAGCAGCCTGAGGCTGGAAGCGACGGAAACGCTCTGGCAGCGTGTCTGGCTGACATTCTAACAAAAGTTGATCCGCAGCATCCGCGGGCGCTTGAGCTGGCGGGGAAGGGTGAACAGGGAAAGTGGCAGGGCTGGATTGCAGCGGTCGATGCCTTTAAGAACGAAGCTCCGCCGGTCGCCTCGACCAATGAAACGCCTGAGCCGCCCTCTAACAACGACCCGGCGGTCCCTCTGAAGCTTCCCTCCGCCACCGTGCAGATCCCGCTTTGGTATACCGACAAGACGAGCAGCAAGCTCATGCTTCGACCTGTCGCGGTGCAGATGTCGGCGCGAATCGAAGGGGCGGACAGCAACGTGAAGGTGAAGCTCGAAGGACTACCGCCGGGCGAGCTCGAGACAAAAGTGAGCGCCAAGCTGAAGGAGTTTCTCACGACGCGCTATGGAACTCTGCCAAAGGGACTGATGTATCATTTCAAGATGGCCGAAGCGATTCCTTATGGCGTCGCTCGTAATGGGAATGCGATTCTTGGAGCGGTGCTCGTGCTGGCGGATGCATCGCTGAGTGGCAAGGCGCCGACGGGGATGGTTCTTGCCGAACCTGACAGTGATGGAAAGCTGAAGCTTCCGGCGAAATTCTGGCAGACCATCCGCGTGCTGGCCGACTATGAACCGGGCACTCGACTGGTCGTTCCCGCGGCTGCGAAGGACTTCATGTCGCCACTGATCACGCTCGATAAATCGAGCTTCTTCATCAACTTCGAAGTGCTGATGGCGGATGACGCTGCGAGCCTTTGCGATTTCGCATCGTCCGATCCGCCAAAGGACGTTCAGGAATCGCATGATGATTTTGAAACCATTCGTCAGGCTCGCGGGACACGCTCGCTGGGAAGCTTCCTCAGTCACGATTCAACCCAGCAGCGACTCAAGCAGGTGATCAGCATTTTCCCCAATCATGTCTCGGCGCGGATGCTGGCCCTGCGTGGCACTTCCCAGTGGCCGAAGCGTTTGCCGCGGGAGATTTTTGCGCGAGAAATCCGAGCTTCGATCGAGCCGCTTCGTGCGGAGCTCCAGGTCAACAACTGGGCTGAAATCAAAACAGAGTCTCTTCAAAACAAGGTGGATGCCTGTCGCGAGGAATTGGCGACGGTTGAAAAGCTCTTCGGATCGGTGGGTGATCGTCAGGAACTCCACGCCCCGGCAATGAACGTGACCAAGCTCATCAGCAGCGCCGCAAGCGATGCGAAACGGAGCACTGATGATTACACCCAGCGTCTCAAGGTGGAAGCCGGCTTCAAGGCGGCATGGGCGGAGTATGTCAGCGTCCTTCAACTGCTGACTTTCGCTGCCGGTGACTCGGAGGAGTATCCGCTTCCGGTGATAAAGGCAGCTCAATAAGCGGGCAGCCCGGAGGCATGAGACCAAAGATGTCTGAGGCCTGGAGGGAGAGGAATTGCTTGCAAAATCCGACTTCGAGGTTCCCTGTTGACTCGCTTCACCCGCGCCCATTCCATGACTGAAGGCATTCGCCGACTTTTGACATTGGTCACCGTTTTTCTGGTGATGTTTCTCGCCGTGTTCTTCATCCGCAACGGCCCGGAGGGATTTCGGCGATGGTTCACCGACAACGACGAGAGACAGACCTATCGCCCGGAACAGTTCACCTTGAGCGACGAGGCTGCGCTTGAAGTCGAGGATGTGGAGCTTCTGACGCGCCTCAACAACGAGTATGCCAGGCTGACCGATGCGGTGGTCCCCTCCGTTGTCAGCATTGACACGAGGGGCATTCAGGCCCGGCGGCGCATTGATAACTACGGCCGGCAGCTATATCGCACGGTGCCGACTCAGGGTCAGGGGTCAGGGGTGATCGTGAGTCGTGAGGGGCATGTCGTGACGAACTATCACGTGGTGAAAGATCAGCAGGAGATCGAGATCACCTTGTACGATGGCAGGGTCATCTCAGCGGCCATGATCGGTGAGGATCCGATTCTCGATATCGCCGTTTTGAAGATCGAAGATGAGGGTCCCTTCCAGCCTCTCAAGTTCGGCGATTCCGATGAGGTGCGCCGCGGCCAGATCACCTTCGCTTTCGGAAACCCGTTCGGCCTCGGTGAAACCGTGACGCAGGGAATCATTTCAGCCGTGGAACGTTCATTGTCCGATACCCAGCGGGATCTCATCCAGACGGATGCGGCGATCAATCCGGGAAACTCCGGAGGCCCACTCGTCAATCTCCAGGGGGAAATCATCGGAATCAACTCGTCGATTTATCGGCCGGACGAGCGGGTGAACTCGGGCTTTCAGGGAGTGGGTTTCTCGATTCCATCCAATGACGTGAAACAAGCGCTCCTCGCCATTCTGGATCGGGGACGTCCGATTCACGGATTCCTCGGTGTGCAGATGTATCCAAGCCCGCTTGCCAAGGCGGCTGTGGGCTACCAGGGACCAGGTGCTTTGGTGGGTGCAGTGCTCGCGGAATCTCCCGCAGAGCTCGCCGGAATCCAGGCCAACGATGTGATTGTTCGTTTCAATGGAAAGCCAATCGAGGACCGGGCGGACCTTTTCACCCTCGTCCAGCGCAGCCGCGTCGGCCAAGAGGTGCCGGTGGAAATCTGGCGTGCAGGGGAGAACCAATCGCTCAAAGTGAAGATCGCTGAGCGGGAATTCGTGGCGCGTCCCGGATCCGGGGCCCTCACGACAGAGCAGGAAAAGGTGCTTGGAGCGGTCGGTGTCGCCGTCCGTGATCTCAGCCAGGAGGAAGTGATGGCAGGCTATCAGGGGGTGGTCGTCACCGAAATCTCGCCAGGGGGGCTTGCGGCAGGAGTGCTTCTGGTCGGTGACCTGATCGAACTGGTGAACCAGAGCAATTTCAGAGACAGCAGCGATTTTTACAGAAATCTCGCAAATTCCGTGGCGACCCAGGCGACCTCTCTCCAGTTGATCCGCAAAGGACAGCGCGGTCGTTTGACCCTACCTCCCTTGCCGCAACAGCCGAAGGAAGATAAAATCCCTGAAAACATGGCGGAGCCTGATCCCGAAGCGGGGCCTGAGCGATAAATCGAAGCCATTTCGCTCGCTTCTCACCAGGTGAGCAGGGTTGCTGCTCCCCGGATTCTTTTGCTACCTTCAGCGCACATGAATCGCTCGCAATGGCCCACGCTTCTTATCGCCCTGATTTTCGGTGGTGCCGTGACGCTCTTTTTTCTCATGCGCAGTGCGCGTAAGGAGAAGGCAGCGGACCCTCCCGTGCCGGTGGTCATCGATCGAGAGATCGAAGAAGAGCCGGCTGAGGTCCCCGATCCCATCCCGGCCCTCGCAGCGGACCCTGCAGACCTTCCTCACGACCCAGCCAGCATTCTCGAGCAAGCCGGTGTGGGAATGCGAAGCAGCAGCCAGAGCGATCTCGTCGAAAAAATCAGCAGAGCCCTCGACGAGGGCGATCTTGCGGAATTCAGCCAGCTGATCGGCTCACAGGCACTGACTCCCGAAGCAAAGAGGCGCCTTGCCGAACTGGCGGGGAGCGGGAAGCTCAAGTTGCGCAAGCCCAAGTCAGCGGGTGAAGTCGGGGAACTCCAACTCAATGAACTCACCCGCTGGGCGCTCTATCTCGACAAAGCCGAGCCCGGGCGCGATCGCATCTTCCTCGATCTCAAACTTGAGGAGGGGCGTTGGGGCGTGACACAGCTTGTCCTACCCCCAGCCGAAGGCGAGACGGTCCCCCAGGCCCAGCTCGTCGATTCCCTTGGAATCGTCGATGCCTTTCTCCAAGCGGCGCTTCGACAGGAGTTCGAGCTGGCCAAGGAGTTCGTGGATTCCAGTGAAGTTTCCGATGCCAAGATTGCGGGTCTGTGCATCCTCTTCGAAGAAGGCGAATACCATTTGCGCCGTGAGAAACCGTTGAGAGCCATGTTTCAACGCGATGATACGGCGGGCTTCCTTGCTCATGTCGTGACCATCGATGGCGATGAGGCTGCGCAATTTTCCGTCACCGTCCGTCAATCAGAGGAGACGAAGAACTGGCGGCTCATTGAGATCAATCTTGACCAATTGCTCGCCGACTACGCTCGCCGAGTGGCCGGTGGGGATGTCTATTACACGCCGCTGGTGAAGAACCCGAAAGGCGGCGATACCCTTGTTCTCTACTTTGATTTCGATGAAGGCGGCCTGACCAGACGCACCGAGCGGCAACTCCAGATCGTCGCGGATATTCTTCAGACCGATCCTAACAAGAAGCTGACGATCTCCGGTCACACCGACGCCCTCGGCACAGAGCACTACAATGATGAGCTTTCTTCAAAGCGCGCCAAGAGCGTGCGCGAAACCCTCGTTCGGCTCGGTGTGAAGGAAAGCCAGATCGTTACCGTAGCCAAAGGCCAGAGCCAGCCTCGCCGCCCGAACTTCACCAAAACGGGAGAAGACAACCCCGAAGGCCGACGTGCCAACCGCCGGACCGAGATCTATCTCGATTTCTGAAGCTCCGCCAACACTCTCTAACAATCTCTTCCAGTTCCTTGAAAATCTTCAGTGCCACCACCTTCATCCTGATTCTGATTGGTGCCCTCATGCTCGCCGGGGTGTTGTGGCGTGAGTCCGCGCATAAGCTTGGTCCAATCGAGAACCTCAACAGCATGCAGGGTGCCGACGCCCCCCTCTTTCTCCCTAAGGATGGCGAACCACGTCACCGCCTGCACCAGTTCAACGCCTGGCAGCTCGCTACCATTCCCCACGCCCACCGCTTCGACGCTCCAATGGGAACGGAGAACGGCGGACTAACCTTCAACGCCCAGAAGTTCTGGAAAATGAACGACGAACAGGGTGGTCACCACACCGGCGATGACCTGGATGGTCTCGGCGGGATGGATTCGGACCTGGGCGATCCGGTTTTTGCCGCCGCCGATGGTCTCGTCGTCTATTCGGGCGAACCCTCTCCCGGCTGGGGAAAGGTCCTCATTCTCGCCCATCGCAGCGCTGATCGCAGATGGCTCCAGAGCATGTATGCCGGGCTGCTGCGCATCGACGTTCCAATGGGGAAGTTGGTGGGCCGTGGTCAGAGAATCGGCCTTGTCGGCACTGCCAATGGCGATGATCCGGCGCACCTCCACTTCGAACTCCGTGAGAGCAGGGGGGTCGAGATTGGAAGTGCCTACAGCATGTTCGCGATGAATCGCCTCGATCCGGAGGAGACGCTTGCAGAACTTCGAGGGGCTCCGGCGGATCGCCTATCGTCCTCCCTGTTACCGATCGCACTGGATAAGAAAGGGATGTGGAACACCCTTGAGATCGAAGGTGCCGAGAAGCTAGGAGAGCTTCAGGAGTAAAAAAGTGCTGCCAGGGAACCGCGGCAAATCCGGACAAGCTACCGTTGCTCCTGTTAAGGCCTGGCGGGGTTCACCTGCCGAAGCTCCACAGCCCCTGACAGCGCCGGAAGTCAACACGCGTCCTCACTCCTGCGCAATGGTTTTTCTGAAGAGGATGCGATGTCAGCCCATTCAGACCACCAACATGCAGTCGCCATAGCTGTAAAAGCGGTACTTTTCCCTCACCGCCTCATGGTAGGCCTTCAGCACCAGCTCACGCCCCGCCATCGCGCTAACCAGCATGATCAGCGTGCTTTCCGGAAGGTGGAAATTGGTGAGGAGCACGTCGACCGCCCGAAATTGATACGGTGGGTAGATGAAAATGTTGGTTTCGCCCTGATGATCCGTCACCTCGAGCTTGGCCGGTCCTTCTTTGGCAAGCGATTCCAGCACACGTGTGACCGTCGTGCCCACGGCCACCACACGGCCCGCTTCGTTCACCTGGCGGGCGGTTTCGCTTGAGACGAAGTAGCGCTCGGAATGCATGTCATGTTCCTCCGGGCGCTCCACGCTCACCGGGCGGAACGTTCCGACGCCGACGTGTAAGGTGAGAAAGCGGTGAGGAATCCGGGCGAGGATCTCCGGTGTGAAGTGAAGGCCGGCGGTCGGCGCGGCGATGGCTCCTTCTTCTTTCGAAAAGACAGTCTGGTAGCGCTCGCGATCCTCAAGTTCGTCGTCGCGACCCATGTAGTGGGGCAGGGCCAGATGGCCGACTTCATTCAGATCCGGCTCCTTGTCCCATTCGATGAGACGATCACCATTCCCGAAAATATCTACTACAAGTCCCGTACTTCCTCCCACCTGGACCGTTCTCCCTTCGCGCATCTTCTTTCCCGGCCTGACCAGGCTACGCCATTGATTGGCACCGAGCCGATCGAGACAAAGCAGTTCGATTTTCCCATCGTCCGAAAACACCCGCGCCGGAATGACCCGCGTGTCATTGAGTACCAGAAGATCATCGGGCCGCAGGTACTCCTGGATGTCGCGGAACATCCGGTGCTCGATTCTCCCGCTGTCCCGGTGGATCACCATCATCCTCGACGCCGAGCGTTCCTCCAGCGGACGGGATGCAATCAACTCCTCGGGGAGATCGTAGTGGAAATCACGGGTGGTCAAGCTCACGGCCGCAGCTTATCGCCCGTGGAGCGGTGAGGATCAACTTTCGATTGGCGGGGGAATCTGAAGTGCGGCCCTCAAGAGGTGTCGCCGTTTCACTTTTCCACCCCGCCCGGATTCAGGAAAGCACCTCCGCGCTTTCTAAGACCTCAAGTTTCGAAGCATCCCCCCAGACGCGGAAAAGCGTGCATTTCTCGATGCCTTCGCCCCTTTCCGTGGCGACGAGAACCCGGGTGCCCTCCTTTTCGATGTCCCAATCGTCGGTCGCTCCTCCGATCTTCCAGCCGTCATCAAGCAGCCGTCGAAGGATGACTTCCCGTTCTTCTCCGGTCCAAAGTGCGAACTCGAGAAACGGGGGGGAGGCTGCAGGGAGGTCGGGAGGAACAGGCCCGCGAAAGCGGCGAATCCTTTCCCAAGCCCGGATTCGCGGCGCGAGCCAGGAGATGCCGGCCAGCACCAGGCGGGAAACCGGCGTGTTGAAACGATCATCGAGGTCCCGGAGTGGCTGGACGCGCGCGATCACGCCTTGATAGCCCGCCATGCCCATGGGGCCATGGTAAATCACGGCTTCGTTCAGAGCTCTCACTGGCCCACCGGTATAGATCGTGCCGTGCCAGCGGGCATCGCCGGACGGCGAGAAACGCTGCGGGTGCTTGCGCATCAACATCGCTTCGGCGCGACCATAACCCCTCTGCTGACGTAGGTATCCGGGAAGCGTCGGCCGTCGATGATGCCAGACGAATGCAGTCGGCGAGAAACCAATCCGGAACCCGGCATCGCGAAGCCGCCAGCAAAAATCAACGTCATCGCCCGCCGTCCGGTAAGCCGGATCGAATCCACCAATGGCGAAGTACGTCGAACGTCGTACTACCAGATTGCAGCCCGGAACGTGCTCGGCCTCGACGTCATCAAGCATCACATGGCTGGCTGCGCCCGGGGCTCCGGCGACGACCGCCTCAATTCCGTTAGATGGAGGTGGCGGCAGGTTCGGCCCGCCCGCCGCGTCCCAGCCATCCGTGAAACACTTCGCGATCTCGGACAACCATTGCGGGTCCGGTTCACAATCGTCATCGGTAAAGGCGAGGATCTCACGACTGGCAGCTTCGGCTCCGGCATTGCGCGCCGCGCTGAGTCCGCTCTGCTCGATCTGAATCAGGCGGACCTCCGGAAACTCCCTCGCCACCAACTCGGAAGTCCCGTCGTTCGAGCCGTCGTCAACCACGACCACCTCAAAATCAACACCTTGCAAGGCAAGGGTGGCGCGGAGGCAGGAGCGGATGCGGTCGTGCCCATTGAAGGTGCAGATGATGACCGAGAACTCCGGAATCGCAGTCTCCGATCCCTCGAGGCCGGCTTGCGTGTCTCTAACAGCAGCAAGTGCCGCCTTGTCACGACCATCGCGATCGATCAAGCCGAAGTCCCAATCGAGCACTTCACTGCCCGCATTGAACCATCGGTCACTCCAGGCGTAGATCGCCATGCCAGCGGTGCCGGCTTCCATCGCGGCGCGCAGAGCCCAGCTCAATGTCGCTGCCTGGGCCTCCTGTCCATTGCGCCTGGAATCGAGACCGAACTCGGAAATCAGCACCGGCCGATCGCCTGCGATATGATGGAGCCGTTTCAGGTAGGCGCGGAAGTCATCCTCGTTCTCGAGGTAGACGTTCATGGCTGTTAGATCGGCGTTTCCGGGTTCGAGGTATTCGGTGCCGGGGTAGTTCCCGTAGCACCAGATCAGCTTCGGGCAGGATGCCTTGCCGAGCGCAATCAGACTTTCCAAAGTCCGCCGGACCTTCGCCGGTCCCATCCAGCGAGCGAGATCGGCGGGCACCTCATTTGCCACGAATACTCCGGCGAGCGCAGGATGATCCCCCGTCGTCGCGAGACCCGAAGTGAGTGCCGCTTCGGCTTTCGGAAGCTCCTCACGGCGGAAGAAGTCGCAGGAGTAGGCCCATTTCAATCCCGCAAAGACCTGAAGATCGGCCGCTTCCGCAGCATCCAGTAGTCGGGAATCCGGCCACTCGTAGAGCCTCAGGGCGCTGAAACCCGCCGCTTTGATTCTCTGGAAATCCTCCGCAAAATCCGCCGGCCATCCTCCGGGAAAGGGACCATAGGTCACCATCCGCAGAAATACCCGCCGGTCACCGACCCGCAGGAATTTTCCGTCAATGTCCAAGCGCTCCATTGCCCCGCGAGCCTAGTCAGTGAAAGGCCGCACCGCGAGCTTAAGCTCGCCGCGCTCGGGCGCATCTGTTTAGGAATGGATCATGCGCACTGAGTTGCTACAAAATCCGGTTTTCGCCATGGCGGCGGCCCAATTCGATCAAGTTGCGGACTTTCTCGACCTCAACGACGAACTTCGCGAGCGTTGCAAGTGGCCGAAACGGCTGATCACCGTCACAGTTCCTGTTAGACACGACGATGGCACGACCAGGGTCTACTTCGGTCACCGTGTGCAGCACCACCTGACGCGCGGCCCGGTAAAGGGCGGATTGCGCTACCATCCGAAAGTCGAGCTCGGTGAGGTGGCAGCGCTGGCGATGTGGATGAACTGGAAGTGCGCCCTGATGGAACTTCCCTTTGGCGGCGGAAAAGGTGGAATCAACTGTGATCCGCGAAACCTCAGCCAAACCGAACTCGAGAAGATCACTCGTCGCTTCACCATGGAAATGGCACCGTTCATCGGCGAGGACATCGATGTGATGGCACCCGACATGGGTACCAACGAGCAGACAATGGCCTGGATGGTCGACACCTATTCCACCAGTGCCGGGAGACTTGTTCCGGGGATCGTGACGGGCAAACCGCTGAATCTGCAAGGCTCCGCCGGTCGCAGCCGTGCCACGGGTCACGGTGTCGCTTTCCTCGCATCACGCGCGCTCAACAAACTCGGCGTCAAGATTGAAGGAGCCTCCGCGATTGTTCAGGGCTTCGGCAACGTCGGCTCATTCGCGGCTCTAACACTTGCTTCCTATGGAGTGAAGGTCATCGGCATCTCTGATGTCACGGGCGCGGTGTGGAACGCCGACGGACTCGATGTGGACAAGCTGAAAGCTCACGTTTCCGCTAAAGGCAGCGTCAGTGGATTCGTCGGAGCCGAGGCCATCGATCCCGGCGAAATGCTGGTTCAAGAGTGCGACGTGCTGGTTCCTGCGGCCACCGACATGGCGATCACCCGTGAGAACGCTGCGAAGCTGAAGTGCAAGGTGCTCGCCGAAGGAGCGAACGGACCGACAACCCCCGAAGCAGATCTGATCATCTCCGAACGTGGTGATATTTTTCTGATCCCGGACATCCTCTGCAACGCGGGCGGCGTGACCGTCTCCTACTTCGAGTGGGTGCAGAATCTGCAGCGCTACCAGTGGACCGAACGTGAAGTGCTGACCCGGCTGGAAACGATGCTCGAGGGCACATTTGCCCGGGTGCTGAACTTTGCGAAACAGAACAATCTTCCCCAAAGAACTGCCGCTCAGGCGCTTGCAATCAAAACGGTGGCCGATGTCAAAAGTTCGCGTGGCTTGTTTCCCTGAGCATCCGGGTGCAAAGTATCGCTCGACATGCAATCCCTCCAATTCAGTGAACCCGGCAAGCCGGGGGAAGTTCTACAAGTCCATGACTTGCGGCTTCCCGATCTGTCGGATGACCAGGTCCGCTTGAAGATTCTTGCCAGTCCGATCAATCCTGCCGACCTCAATTTCATTGAGGGCAGCTATGGGGTAAACCCGGTGCTGCCAGCAGTCCCGGGCATTGAGGCTTGCGGTGAAGTCGTCGAAAGCCGATCTCCGGACTTCAAGCCCGGCGAGCGTTGTATCTTTCTCCGCCGTGCCGGATTGTGGGCCAGTCATGCGCAGGTTCCGGCATCCTACCTCTTCAAGCTTCCGGCCGCGATCGACCCGCTCCAGGCCGCGATGCTCAAGGTCAACCCTGCAACAGCCTGGCGACTGCTGACCGCTTTCGCCGATCTTCCCCGGGGATCATGGATTATTCAGAACGCCGCCAATTCCGGTGTCGGCCGCTGCGTCATCCCCCTCGCCAAGTCGCTCGGCGTTCGTACGATCAATCTAGTACGTCGAGCGGAGCTGATTCCGCAACTGATTGTCGCGGGAGCTGATCAGGTACTCATCGACGATGCGGAAGTCCCAGGTTCCGTACGGGATATCTGTGGCAATGTTCCTCCTCTGCTGGCTTTCAACTGTGTCGGCGGCGAAAGCGCCCTCCGGCAGCTCAAGTGTCTGGCTGGCGGAGGCACCCAGATCACCTTTGGGGCAATGGCCCTCAGGCCGCTGTCGATTCCCAACGGACTACTGATTTTCAAGGACCTTCGGATTCGTGGGCTCTGGATCACCCGCTGGATTGAATCCGCACCCCGCAAGGAAATCGAAGAGGTGTATGGCCGTCTCGCTGGCGAAATGATCTCGGGAAATCTCCATATCCCCATCGACTCCACCTATCAGCTCGGCGACTTCAGATCGGCTCTCCACCGACTCTCCGATCCTGACCGGTCGGGGAAGGTCCTCTTTGTTCCGTAGATCGCTCTCTTCTGCTGCTGGAAACGGACTGATGGACTTCAACTTCAAACCTTCCCGGGTCGTGGGACTCGTTGTCCTTCTCGCTGCCTTTGCTTTGTGCGGAGGCTTTTCGATACCCGAGGGAATGCCGCTGCGGATGATGCGAACCTGGTCGACCTCCGTGATGCTCTTCACGCTCAGCGCGATTTCAGCAACAGTGGTTGACCATTGGATCGGGAATCTTGATCGGAGCAATCTCCGCTGGTTTTACATCGTTGTCGGAGTCGCGGGAATGGCAGGTTCGGCAATGCTGCAGCATGTGGTCAACGAGCAGGTGCCGATGAGGGAGGGGACATCAGGTTTCCTGCGCCAGGATCGATGTTCTGCAGCAATCTTCTTCACTCCGGACGGGACCCTTCTGAAGGCGAAACATTCCGATATATCATTCGGACCCTGCTCGTGCTAACTCGTTGGTGCCATGGGCGTCTCATCGGTGAAAGTTCCTTTGCGGGAAATTTCTGGTGCCATCCATCCAGTATTTCTGTGATTAAGACGCCACAATTCGGCCTTGGTTCCCGGAGGCCTAGACATGATGATCTAGTCTGTGTCTCCTGACTGGCATCAGTACTTTGTGTTCGGCCTGACGATTGCGGTTTTTGCCGCTTTCCTGTGGGGGAAATTGTCGGTGGAACTCGTGGCTCTCTCCGCTGCGGGCCTGCTTCTGATGACGGGTATTCTGGACAAGGACGACCTGCTGGCTTCCTTTGCGAATCCGGCTCCGGTCACCATCGGTGCGCTTTTCATCATCAGCGCGGCACTCGAAAGAACCGGCCAGATCGCCCGGCTTGGACGCCTTTTCAATACCGTCGCAAAAGGGAGCGAACGGCGGGCATTGGCGGCCCTGCTGATCGTGTGCACGATTTGTTCGGCCTTCATCAACAACACGCCGCTGGTCGTCATCCTGCTCCCGGTGATTCTCGGTTTCTGCCGTGACAGCGGTGCCAAGCCGTCACGGCTGCTGATTCCAATGTCCTACGCAACGATCCTCGGCGGCACCTGTTCGATGGCCGGCACCTCGACGAACATTCTCGTGGATGGCATCGCGCGGGAACGTGGCATCGCCCACTTCGATCTGTTTTCGATCGCGCCGCTGGGGATGATCTACGCGGTGATCGGGGGATCCTATCTCTGGTTCTTCGGCTCCAAGCTTCTACCTGCGCGAGATACCCTGGCCACTCTGTTAGATGCGAGTCGGGGGCGCGAGTTCCTGATTCAGGCGGGCGTGCCGGAAGGTTCACCTTTAATCGGAAAGAGCGTGCTGGATGCTCTCAAGGGACGCTCACGCAAGCTGAAGATCATCGAGGTTCGGCGGCGTGGGCGGATCCTCGAAGATGCCTTGGACGCGATCATTCTCCAGTTCGGCGACCGCCTGCTCATCCGCACCGGCACCAAGGGAGTCGCCGAGTTGCACAAGGGAGACGAGGTGAATGTCGGAATGGGAACCGAGACCGGCCTGGACACCTTGGAAGAGCGGGAAGCCGTTCTGCTGGAAGGCATGATCGGACCCAATTCGCGCCTTGCGGGAAAGACCCTCGCCCAGGTGGCCTTCCGTCAATCATTCGGCGCCTTGATCCTTGCCGTGCATCGTGAAGGACAGAACATCACCAAGGATTTCGAAACGCTGCGTCTCGAGTTCGGCGATACCCTGCTGGTGGAAGGATCGCGCGAAGGTGTCGAGAGACTGAAGGCCGAGCGCGACTTCATTACGCTGTCCGAACCTCGCCCGGAAGCATTCAATCTGAAGAAAGCGCCCTTCGCCGTGGCGGGAATCTTTCTCTTCATCTTCCTCGCGGCCTTCAATTTCGAGTGGATTGGTCTGCCGCTGAATTTCGATACCTTTGCCGCCGCCTTCCTCGCCGCTTTGTTCGTTCTCCTGGCCGGTTGCCTCACTCCACGTGAGGCCTACGAAGCCGTCGACTGGAAAATCCTGCTGCTGATCATCGGCATGCTCACGCTTGGCGCGGCGATGGATAAAACGGGTGCCGCTACGACCCTGGCCACCCACGTCGCCGACGCACTCGGACCGCTTGGACCCTGGGGCATCCTGTGTGGCATCTATCTGCTGGCGAGCATCATGACCGAGATGGTCTCGAACAATGCCGTGGCCGTGGTGCTGGCACCGATCGTCATCCGCATTGCCGAAGCGGTGGACGTTTCGCCGATCCCCTTCCTCGTAGCGGTCATGTTCGGAGCCAGCGCGTCGTTTGCCACGCCGATCGGTTACCAGACGAATACCTACGTTTTTGGTGCCGGTGGCTACCACTTCAAGGATTTCGTGAAAGTTGGCCTTCCTTTGAACATTATTCTCTGGATCGTCGCCTCCTTCACCATCCCGCTCATTTGGAAATTCCATCCCTGAACATGAAAACCCTGATCGCTCCACTCGCCCTCGTCTGTTCCGCCACCTCGCTACTGGCAGCTCCTGAAGCTCCCGTCTGGACGGATCCCGCCAAAGCCGCCGCAGAATACCCCGATTTCAAAATCCAGGGCGAATACGTCGCTGAAGGTCGCGCCGCTCAGGTCGCGGCGATGGGCAAAGGAAAATTCCAGATCTCCGAGTATGCCAAAGGTCTTCCGGGTGCCGGTTGGGATGGCTCGAAAATCACGAAGTCCGTCGGCGATGCCGCTTTCGTGGCCGAGCAGCTTGACGGTTTCAGCCGGGTCGAACGTGAGGTGCCGACTCTCGGCGCCAAACCACCGGAGGGTGCGGTGGTGCTCTTCGATGGCACGAATACCAACCAGTGGAACAAGGGCGTGATCAAGGACGGGCTGCTGATGGCCGGGACGACGACCAAGAAGAAATTCAAGGACTTCAAGCTGCATCTCGAGTTCCGCCTGCCCTTCAAACCGGAAACTCCGCTGAGCAGCCAGGATCGCGGAAACAGCGGGATCTACATTTTTGGTCGTTACGAATGCCAGATCATCGACAGCTTCGGTCTCGACTATGACCTTAGTACTTGGGGTGGGAAAAACCACTCGGACAACAAACAATGGTGTGGGAGCTTCTACAAATTCAAGACCCCCGACGTGCCAATGTGCCTGCCTCCGCTTACCTGGCAAAGCTACGACATCGACTTCACTGCTCCGAAGTTCGAAGACGGCAAGAAGGTTACGAACGCGCGAGTCTCGGTTGTTCAGAACGGCGTGATGATTCACGATGATGTCGAGCTTCCCAAAGGCACCGGTAACGGCGGCAAGCTGCCTGAAATTCCGGAAGGAAACCTTCTTTTCCAAGGCCACGGTAATCCCGTGCAGTTCCGGAACATCTGGATTGTGGAGAAGTGAGTCGGCTTTGAGCGCTGGCCGATCCAGCTAGCGAAGAATCGGACCAGGATTGATAGGATGGATCGGATTTAGATTTCCAAATCAGAGCCTTATCTTGTCCAACAGATACATTGAATGGGCTTCGATACTCGATTTGGCGTAATGTCCAAGCTCCCAAAATCCTACCCATCTCATTCATCCTGGTCCTCCGTCCCCCAATAGGAGTCACCCCTCTTGATCCCCGGATCACTCGGCGCTCTTGGCCTGCTGAGCTGCGGTCCTGATCGGCGCGTCGCTGAGAAGGCTTTCGAGGTCGCGGATGTTCTGCTGGGCGGCGGAGATGTAGCTCTTTTCGTCGCGCTCTTGACCGGCCAAGTTGGCGATTGCCTTGAACTCCATGTCCTTGAAGCGTCGGGCCGCATCTTTCGAGTGATCGAGGTGATGCCCGATGGCATCGAGCGCGGCGATGCCGCAATCGAGGGAGGAACCGAGCTGTTCGATGAAGTATTCCACTTCCGCTTCGTGCAGCAGGTAAGCGTGGTTTCTCGAGCAGGCGCGGGCAAGGATCCGGAGATGCGGGAAGTGCTTGCGGCAGTGATTGATGATCGTCAGGCAGCCGTCTTCGTCATCGATCGCGATGATCATGAGCTTCGCATCGGCGGCGCCGGCTGAATGCAGAAGCTGAAGACGCGTCGCATCGCCATAGTAGCAGGTCGCGCCGATGCGACGGAGGAAGTCAATGTGGTCGCTGTCCTTCTCAAGCACGGTCGGACAGTGGCCAACGGAGCGAAGCAGGCGCACGATCGGGTGGCCGAAGCGCCCGAAGCCGGCGAGGATGATTTCGGGGTGGTCGTTCTGGATGTCCGACTCGCGTTCGGGCTTCTCGCTGCGGGTGGTCCCGAAGCGTGGCAGGATCGCGCGTTGCAAGAAGATCAGCAGCAGTGGCGAGAGCGCCATCGAGAGCGCGACCGATGCAATCATCAGGCTTGAGAGCTCGGGGCTCATCGCTCCCTTGGCCAGAGCGAAGCCACCGAGCACGAAGGCGAATTCACCGCCCTGCGCCAGTGCCACGCCAAAGAGCAGGCGTTGGTCGAAACCGAGACGGAAGACTTTTCCCAGAACGAGCAGGACCAGGAACTTGATGAGGATCAAGAGGGTGACGAAGAGCGCGATGAGTGCCGGTTTTTCGGCGATCAGCGCGAAGTCGATGCTGGCACCGACGGCGAGGAAGAAGACGGCGAGCAGCAGGGATTTGAAGGGCTCGATGTTGCCCTCCAGTTCGTGGCGGTAGGAGCTGGAGGCGAGCATCACCCCGGCGACGAAGGTACCGAGTGCGGCGGAGAGGCCGACGGAGTTCATCAGCAGTGCCACGCCGACGACGAGGGTGAGCGTGGTGGCGTTGAGGGCTTCGGGGACCTTCAGTCGCGCGACCCAGTTCAGCCATGGCGTGAGCAGGAAGCGGCCGAGTACGATGATGAGCCCGATCGCTCCGAGAATTATGAAGCCATGGGCCCAGGCCGGTAGCTGGTCCATCCATGTTGTTAGAGTGGTCGCGTGCTCGTCCTCTCCTTTTGAAATCGGTGAGCGGTAGGCAAGCAAGGGAATCACGGCGAGAATCGGGATCACCGCGATGTCCTGAAAAAGCAGCACCGCGAAGCTCTGCTTGCCGGCATTGGTTTCGGCCAGTCCGCGCTCCTTGAGCGTCTGCATCACGATCGCCGTCGAGGAAAGCGCGAGGATCAGGCCGAGCGTGATCGCTTCCCGCCAGTCCTCGGCGATCAGTCCGCCGACGAGTGCCAGCGCAGCGGCAGACAAGACCAGTTGCAAGCCGCCGAGTCCGAAGATCGCGGCGCGCATGCGCCAGAGTTTGGTCAGGTCGAGCTCGAGCCCGATAACGAACAGCATCAGCACCACGCCGAACTCCGCGAAGTGCATCACTTCTTCCTGATCCGAGCCGATAATGCCGAAGGCCGAAGGCCCGATCAGTGAGCCGATGAGCAAGTAGCCGAGAACCGCGCCGAGGCCGAGGCGTTTGCCCAAGGGCGCCGCCACGGCCGCAGCCAAGAGGTAGATGAAAGCATTGAGAAAGAGATCAGGATCCATGGTAACACGCGCGGCCGCGGCCAAGCATTGGCCTCGGTCGACGGATGGGGCAACTCTCAAGAACCGACGCCCTTCCCGCCACACAATCTACTTCGATCCATCACCCAATCATCCGAAGGTGGGACGCTGCGGGCACAAAAGAGGTGTCACACAAAAGAGGTGTCAGGTGATACAACTTGCGATGGTTTTCGCCTGAAAAATGAAGAGAAGTCCGGGAAAATTTGGTGCGGCTTGTGCCTTTGATCATCGGAGGCCGAAGGTGGTAGCCGGTCGCTAGGTTCGCTTGATCGACAGGAGGGTCGCTCCTGCCTATTGGGAGGCTCGGGGGCATCCCTCCGGAATGCGGTGGTCTGGGATTCGGGCTCCCGGGGTGGTCGCTTTGCTCGACCCCGCGCTAGGATCTGTCATCCCTTCCGGGATGGGGTGAGGTCAGGTAATGGAGGTCCGAACTTTCACAACTCCAGCATGTGGGTGATGTGGGTGGCGGTGAGGGCGCCCATGCTGTCGCAGCCGCGGTAGACGTCGTCGTGGTGGTACTTGGCGAGGTCGGCGGCGAGACGGACGACGTGTTCGCGCGGGGCGAGTTCCTCGCGCTGCATGACGCCTAACAGGGCCTTCAGGCGACTGCTTTCCACTTTGGCGCGGCGGGTCATCTGGGCGCGCTCTTCGGCGACATACTGCTGAATGGTTTTGCGGTTGAGGGATTTGAAGGCGAGCTTGGTGACGGCCTTGTTCGAATCGAAACGGTAGGCGAGGTAGGTCTTGCCGCGCTTTTCGTAGCTCTGCTGGTCGAAGTCGATCGGGCGGACGCGGTACTGTACTTCCTCGAAGTCGGGGGTGATGTCGACGACGTAGTTGACGCTGCGCATGTCGCCTAACAGACGGATGAAGCAGCGTTCGTTGAACTTGGTGAACTCCTTGGCGATGCGGACTTTGTTGAGTTCCGGTTTCGGCAGGTCGTTGCGGAGGAAGGCATCACCGGGGACACCGGCGATGTGTTCTTCGATGAGGGTGTTGCCTTTGACGAGGTAGTTGATCCGGTTCGGCGAGAGGATGTGTTCGAGCTCGAGGCCGTAGATGCGTGAGGCGTCGGCCTGCTTGACGTAGAAGTAGTCGGAGTTGTCGTTGTAGAGGTTGGTGATCCGGATGCGGAAGGGCCGGGAGTTTCCGAACTCGCCGAAGTCGACGCGATCGACGGTGAGGTGTTCGTGGTGATCGGATTCGCCGCCGATCTTCAGTTCGGCGTAGATCTGGGTGAGCTTCGGGCGCAGTTCGCGCATGTGCTCCTGATCGTAGAAGACGGAGAGCCAGAGGGTTTCCTTGCCGCGCGGATCCTCGTAGGGAATGGAACCGGAGAAGCGGGTGAGGTCGTCGTAGACGAGCGGGATCTCGCGGAGCCGGTCGAAATGATAGAGGTACTGCCTGAGTGGCGGGGAGACGTCGTACTTCTGTTTCCTACGTGAGATCATCGCCATGATAGGGATAGCTTGCCAACTGAGGGGAATGATAGCGAGCCTTCAGGTGGGGAGAGCTCAGGCATGGGATCTTACTCGTCGAGCAAAGTGCTGCGCGAGAAGAGGGAGACGACGGGGATGCCGCGGGCTTCAATGGCCTGGCGGCCGCCTTCTTCGCGGTCGACGAGGACGAGGGCGAAGGCAACCTTGCCGCCTTCGCGTTCGATGGCATCGATGGCTTTCAAGGTCGAGCCGCCGGTGGTGATGACGTCATCGACGACGACGATAGTATTTCCTTCGGCGAAGTTGCCTTCGATCTGTTTGCCGCGTCCGTGGCCTTTGGGTTCCTTTCGGACGGTGAAGACCTGGAGCGCTTCGTCGGGGTTCTGGCGGGCGGAGGCCATGCCGACGGCGAGCGAAATGGGGTCGGCACCGAGGGTCATGCCGCCGATGGCATCGACCGAGAGGCCTTCTTCGCCGATGCGCTTGCGGACGGCTTCCCAGCCGAGTTCGCCGATGAGGGCGGCGCCGAAGGGGTCGAGTGCGGTCATGCGGCAGTCGATGTAGAGGTCGCTCTGGGCACCGGAGGCGAGGGTGAAGGTGCCGGTGCGGACGGACTTTTTAAGAAGGAGATCTTTGAGGGAGGCGGCGGTGTTGGACATGGGGAAAGAGTCCAGAGACCAGAGCTCAGAGACCAGAGAAAAGAATCGGAGGTGGGGCGTGCTTCGGTTTTAGCATCGATGCTCCGGAAGGAGAGATTGCCGAATGTTCGAACTTTCATAGAGTGGCGAGATGGATGGCGATGATCCGATGACCCGACCGAAGTTCAAGCTGGCGAAGATGGATGGCCCGTTGGGTGATCTCTCCGGCATGTCGGTGGCAGAGAGGGCGGAGTTGGTGACGGCGCAAGGGAGGCAACGAATTCTCGAGGAGCGGGCGCGATATGAGGCGACGATTTGGAGAAACGCCTGTCTGGCCTGGAGTTTATTCGCGGGTGGATTCTTGATGTTGTGGGGGTTGCAGGAATCGGCAGACAACTGGTCCTTGATCAGGAAAAGCTGGTTAGGTTGGGTTTGGGGAACGCTATGCTTCGTTGCGGCGGCGGCAATGGTGCTGTCTCTACCATTGATCCTTCATTCTTCCTTCCACGTGATCCGATTGATCTGGAGGAAGGCGCGGGGGCGGTGACTCGCTGGGGTGGGGGGCCATCGACAAGAATGTCGATGCGCCGGAACGAAAAAAGCCGCCTGCCCTTGCGGGTGGCGGCTTTGGAAATTTGGGAAGCGGCGGAACTTAGTTCGCGGCGACTTCGGCAGGCTTGACGTTGACGCGACGACCGTTGCGGTCGAAGAAGACGTGACCGGCGACGCGGGCGTGGACGGTGTAGTCCTTGCCGAGGTAGACGTTCACGCCGGGCTGCCACTTGGTGCCACGCTGACGAATGATGATGTTGCCTGGGATGACGACTTCACCACCGTACTTCTTGACGCCGAGGCGCTTGGAGTGGGAGTCGCGACCGTTCTTGACGGAGCCTTGTCCTTTTTTATGGGCCATGAGATTGGGAAAATTTAAGGTTTAAACTTTAAACTCCAAGGGGTGGAGCTCAGGCGATCGAGTTGATTTCGATCGTGGTGAGTGCGCGGCGGTAGCCTTTGGTTTTGTGGAAGCCCTTACGACGCTTGAACTTGAAGGCGATGCCTTTCTTGCCACGGTAGTTGTTGAGGACGGTTGCTTGAACGCTTGCGCCTTCGACGACGGGTGCGCCAACCTTGATGTCGGCGCCTTCGCCAACGATGAGAGGTGCGAACTCGAGCACGGTGCCCTCATCGAGGTTGAGATTCTCGACATCGAGTTTGTCGCCTTGTTTGACGCGGTATTGTTTACCGCCGGTTTTGATCACTGCGTAGGCCATGGCCGTTAGAAGAAGGGATTAAGGGATGCCCCGCCTTTGCGCGGGGGCGGGGAGAACACCACAGGCTTTCGATACCGGCAAGGGAATTTTTTGAAATCGACGGGAGGAATTATTCAGGTTTCCTGAGTGCTTGTGAATCGCTGTGTGTCAAACGAGTCGGAGATGGTCGATTTGGGCCGGGAAGTGGCTGCGGAACTCGGCGCCGGGTCGGTGCTGGGGCTGGTTGGCGGCCTGGGGGCGGGAAAGACCCATTTTTCTAAGGGTTTGGCGTCGGGACTGGGGTTTTCCGGCTCGGTGACCAGCCCGACGTTCTCACTGGTTCACGAGTACCGGGGCGGCCGACTGCCGGTTTTCCACTTCGATTTCTACCGCCTGGACTCGGCAGAGGCGCTGCTGGGCATCGGCTGGGACGAATTTTTAGACGATGGCGGGGTGGTGATCGCCGAGTGGGCGGACCTTTATCCGGAGTTGATGCCGGAAGAAACGCGCTGGTTGCGCTTTGAAGTTCGACCCGACGGAAGCCGCGGAATCGAGGAAGTGACGGCTCTTTAAGGCGTGAGCGAACGGGAAATGGAGTCCATCAGACGGCTGATGGTTCCCTGCGTGCGCTGGGCGGTGGCGGGTGCGTTATTATAAGTACGCTGCACGGTGTCATAGGAGCGGACGCCGGTATCGGAGCTGCGCAGGGCGGTTCCTGAGGAGTTGTAGACTGCGTCTGGCGCGTTTTCGTAAACGCGTTGGGCAGTTGCCGCCGTCCGATAGGCCGTACCCACAGAGCGATTGGCGGATCCGCAGGAGCAGAAAAGCAAACTGGCGCAGCCGAGTAGGGTGAGGACGAGGGCTTTCATGAGGGCGGAAGACTAGGGGGCGAGGCGACGGGGTCAATCCGGCATTTAGTCACACACGGCTATCGAGCTGGAAGACCTGGCCGGAAGTGTGGGGCAGGTGCTGGTGGAGATGGACGAGAAATGGGGCGACGCTGTCTGGGGTATTGAAGCGGCCGAGGGCATGATTTTGGCGGACGGCTTTCCTGCGTGCCTCGCTGAGGGCCTCGGTCATGCGGGTTTCGAGAAAGCCGGGGAGGATGACATTGACGCGGATTCCTGCGGAGCCGACTTCACGGGCGAGGGATTTGGCGAGACCGATGAGTCCGGCTTTGGCGGCAGCGTAGGCGGCCTGGCCGATGGGCGGATGGATGGCCGAGTAGCTGGAAATGAAGATGAGGTGACCGCTGCGGCGGCGGAGCATGGGCTTGAGCGCGCTCTTGGCGCAGCGAAAGGCACCGTGGAGGTTGATCTCGATCTGGCGGTCCCAATCGCCCTCGCTGGTCCGGGCGAGGAGTTGGTCGTGGCTTAGCCCGGCATTGAGGACGAGTAGATCGAGGGGCTCGAGTGTTTTAAAAAATGAGCTTACGGAGTCCGGATTCGAGACATCAAGTTCGCTGCGACCTGGAGCATGGACATTGAATCCCTCATCACGAAACGACGAAGCGATCCGGTTTCCCAGATCGCCGTGACCGCCGGTAACGAGCACGTGTTCCATCTCGCAGGAGCCTGCCGTGCGTGGCGGCATGTGCAAGGATGGAGCGCGTGGCGCGTCGTGTTACCGTGATGCCGACTGGGGAGCCGGGCGGATGACGGTGGCGTGCTCATCGAAGCGGGCGATGCCGCCGGCCTGCTCGAGCAGGTAATCGAGCGCGACTTTGGCAGGGACATTTTTCAGCTGCAGGCTGACTTCGCGCTCGCCGAGTTCGTTCTTTGGATCGCGGATCATGAAGTTCGGGCTGAAGGTAATTTTCGGATCCGTCTGCTTGGCTTCCTCAGTGACCAGGTGATCAAGGGCTTCGAGTGCTTCGGAAAGGGTGACCTTGTCCATGCTGACGCTGGGCAACTTGATGGCGGCGAGCTGGATGCTGCGGCGTTTGGAAATCAGGTCTCCCTTGTTTTCGGAAAGCTTTCCGAGCTGATAGCGCGCGTAGGCGTGGTCGGGCTTGAGACGCAGCGTTTTGGTGAATGCGGTGCGGGCCGCGGCGACGTCACCCTCGGCGACGGCGTCCATGCCCTTCTTGTAGTAGTCATCGGCTTCACTACCAAAAGCTGGCAGTGCGATCAGGGCGATGGCTGCAAAGATGATGGAGCGTTTCATGAGTCTACTTGGGTTGATGGTGATGGTGGGTTGCGACGCCGACTGAGCGAATCGACGTACTCCTAACATGGTCGCTATTTGGACAATCTTCAATCTCTGAGTTGATCATCCGGCCCCGAGGAGTCATTCCCTGAGTGGTGAATGACCATGAATTGTGGATGCAGCGCGCGATCGACGAAGCTCGCAAGGGAATCGGTCGAACATCGCCGAATCCTCCCGTCGGGGCGGTAATCGTCCGTAACGGCAAGGAACTCGGGGCGGGATGGCATCGGGCAGCCGGAAAACCGCACGCCGAGCGCGAAGCGATCGCGCAGGTGAAGAAATTACATGGTGAAGACGCCCTGAAAGGAGCAACTATTTTCGTCACCCTGGAGCCCTGCTCGACCCAGGGGCGCACGCCGGCCTGCACGGCGGGGGTGATTGAGGCAGGGATTTCAAAAGTCGTCTACGCCGCCACCGATCCGAATCCTGCCCACGCGGGGCGTGCCGACGAAGTGCTGCGGGCGCATGGGATCGAAGTCGTGGCGGGGGTGCTGGCCAAAGATGCCGAGCGGGTGATCCGGCCCTTTTCGAAAGTACAGCGCTGCGGGCTTCCCTGGGTGATGCTGAAAACGGCGATGAGTCTCGATGGTCGCCTGACCCGCCCTCCCGGCGAAAGCATGTGGCTCACCGGTCCGCAAGCGCGTGCTGAAGTGCAGCGGCTGCGGTCGGCGGTGGATGCGATGGTGACCTCCGGTGAAACCGTGCGGCGTGACCGCCCCCGGCTCGACCTGCGTGAGCCGGAACTGTTAGAAGGTCGCCTGCAGCCATGGCGTGTTGTTCTAACAGATCAGCCGGAAAGCCTGCCGAAGGATGCGCCGCTCTTCTCAGACGGGCATTCAGACCGGACGCTCATCATGCCGAGAACCGATCCCGAAGCGGCGCTGCGCCGGTTGGTGCGGGAGTTTGGGGTGAACTCGGTGATGGTGGAGTGCGGAGGACGACTTGCCGGGCTCCTGTTAGATCGTGGCTTGATTGATGAGTTGGCGGTTTTCATGGCGCCGATGCTGACGGGGGGAGCGGTGACGGCATTGGGTGGCGATGGTTTTCCCGATGGCTTGGAACTGGAGGAACTGCATTACCAACGTTTCGGTCCCGACGTGATGATGCGGGGAGTGATCAAGTCATAGCGTGGGGCTCGTCACTTTTCTGCCATGACGATTTCACGGAGCCATCATCAGGGCTTCATCGGCAGGGTGGACAAAGGTGCCGTCAAAACGACGAACACCATGACTACTGAAACCATCATTCACCCTTGGGCGAGCCGAATCCTTCCGGGATTGAGTTATGCCATTGCGCTGACCCTTACACTCGGAGGTCCTGCATTGGTTGCCTCTTCGCTGGTGCTGGCCTTCATCACCCGGGAGCCGGGAATCATCGGCCTCGGATTGTTAGGCGGTGCCATCATGGGGGCGAGCGGAGCACTGGCACTGGTCTGGTGCCTGAGGAGACGCTGAGTGCATCCTAGCGCCCGAACATCTGCGTCCAATGCCTGCCGTAGCGTCCGAGACCGATGCGTTTCTGGGCGGCGTTGAACATGTTCTTGTGGTGGCCGGGCGAATAGAACCAGCCGAGGTTGGCTGCATGGGGGTCGGTGGACCCCATGTAGATGTTTTCGCCGGATGAGGTGGTGTCGAAATTCGCGGCGCGATCCCATGGCGTCGTCTTCCCTTTGACGGGAGAATCATGGGCAAAGAATTGTTGTTCAGCCATGTCCTTCGAGTGATCGCGTGAAGCATCACAAAGCTTAGGGTCGAGTTCGAGGGCGCTGAGACCCAGATAAAGCCGCCACAAGTTGCATTCTTCGATGCCGCGCGCCTCTTCGGCGGGAATCTCGTCCTTTTCGGCGGTGCTGCGATTCTTGGCGAGAACCCTCAACCCCTCACGTGGCAACGCGCTGGCCGACTCGGCGATTTCCCTCTCTCGTGCCCTCATTGATTGGACCGAATTGGATGGCGTGGTGGAAATCTCGGCATTGAGTGAAGCATCACGGAAAGTACCGAGTTTCAAGGCCGCGTCACGAAGGGCCTTGAGCTCGGGAGAGCCGGCGGCGACCAGCTCGTTCGGCGTCGGTGCGATCAATTTCCGCAACTTTTCGACGGCCGGCATGCTGATGGTTTTGAGGAGAGGCTTCATCTTCGCTTCGCCCATTGAGTAGACTTCCATGAAATCCTCACGCAGTTGGCGAATCTGGCTCTGGTTACTCCCCCCATCTTGCTTGCTCGCGGATTGGAGGGCGGTGTAGTAGCGGTCACTGACGAGCGGCCACGCTTTGTTGAGTTGTTGATTGAGATCTCGGAGCACCGAGCCATCGACATCGTTGAGTGATTCGCAAAGTGGCTCGATCGATCGACCGTTCTCGAGATTTGTCTGAAAGGCGGCGAGCAACTCATCGGCAGCCTGTCCGGCGAACGAATGACAAGCGGTGGCGATGAGTGATGCGAAGAGGAGGACTTTCATTCCGTGAAATAGAAATGGCCGTTACCCGAGTGCTTGGCAAGAAATCGCGCCTTCCGGACAAAACACGACCGCCAAGCGCAGGTGCGCATGGCGGTCCCTCAGTCGGCGATGACCTCAGCGTCTGTGACCGTTCTTCGAATGGTGACTTCCGTGGGAAGAATGATGGGATCCGAAGGAGATGCTGATGCCCCGTTCGTTGCGATAGTAACCAGGCTTCGGGTGCACATGCTTCGTGCGGTACTTCGGATGATGGACGGTGGGGCGGCAACGGTGATTCACCGGCAGGGCGCGCACGCTATAGACCGGGTGACCACAATGATCGTAGTAGGAAATGAAGCGTTGCGAGTAGACGACGCATCCGCAGGCGCTCCGGCCGCTGACATAGGTGTGACCGGCATGCTTCGGGCGTGCCTCGGCATTAGGAACAGCGATGCAGGCGGCTGCTGCAGCAACGATGAGTGTTAGAAATTTCTTCATGGTCTGTTGAATTGGGATTCACGTCGTTCGACCCCAAGTCTTCAGAACTTATTCAAGCGAGATGAAGATTTTTTCCCGAATGGGCGATTCCAAAACGTTCCCGGCTTTCCAATAGCGACTTCCTTCGAGCTTCGTCATGCTCTCGCCGCTTTCCTCTGAGGAACGAAGCCGTCATGAGAATTCAGCGATTCGATGATCGGTTTGCTCTGAAGTCGAAGAGAGTAGGAATACGAAGGATGACGGTTTTTTTCGATGCCTTTGATGCGGTCGGCATCTGAAGCACGGGAAGCGGCCCCGAAATTGTCGAGCGTGCTGAGAGATGCCGTTCGTGAAACCAATTGCGGAGTGGCTTCCGGTGCTTGCTTTGCGGCATCCTGAGCCGTCTTCCCGGTCGGCATGAAAAAGCCCGCCCCGAGTATCGGGACGGGCCTTTTCGCAAGGCGGTGACGAACTACGGGACTTCTAGTACTCGTTTTCGAATTCGAGGCGGAGGCCGCCGGTGAACTTTGCGGCCACGTTGTAAACGAACGCACCAATGATTCCTCCGATGAAGCCCAGAATGGCGTAGAGGATTGGAGCGAAGAGCATGATGCCCAGACCGGCGCCCACGCCTGCCCCAAGTGCATCTGCATTGTTTGAGGCAAAGCCGCCGAACATCAGGATCAGGCCGAAGGGCACGTAGAGCAATCCGAATGCCGCCATGATGATGGCCTGGATCATGCCCGCGCTCATCGGATCGATCTTCTTCAATCGCTTGGAAGTGCGCAGTCCGGGAGTCGCGAGGGATCCTCCGCCCTGTTGCTCAGGTGCTTGGTAGGGATTTTGATTCATGTGTGTGGTTGTTTTGTGGATTCGGAAATCAGATTACTGTCCCATCTTCTGCTCCTGGAGCTCCCTTTGCTGTTCGATTGATTCGATGAACTCCTGGGGGAATCCCATTTCCCTTAATTTCTCAGGACTCTGCAGGAAAAGATAGCCCGCGAAGCCGGTGGCCAGGACCGTAAGAAGCACCCCAAGGTAGCCCGTGACCAGTCCGGTCAGGGCGAGGCCTCTTCCGCCGAAGCGTGCGGAGTCATGCTTGATCTTACTCGAGGCGAGGTGGCCGGTGACGATGGCGGCGATGCCGAAAGGAATGGCGACAAACCAGAGGACGCAGGAAAAGAGCGCGAGCAACCCGCAGACCATGGAGGCGACGGCGAGACCAATGCTTTTCTGAGCACCCACCGGAGCGGCACTTGGAGTCTGATAGGATGGAGCCGGTTCCGAGCGCGGAGCTTCGTAGGACGCGGTAGGTGTCGTTGAGGCAGGGGCGGATCCTTCGGCAACGGGAGGCTCGACGGGGCTCTTCTTTTTAAACAGGGATTCCAGTTCGGGAACGGTGGAAGCAGGCTTCCAATCCGGCTGGCCTTCACGCCAGACAAGGTCTTTTTCCGGGTCAAACTTGCCGTCGCTGGCAAGGCGTTGGAGTTCGGAGATGGGGACGGGTCCGCTCTGCTTCCCGTCGTGGGCGTAGTACCATTGGCTCATAGTGGCGCGAAAATATCAGTCGGAGCTCCTTCGGACAAGGCCGCAAGCGGGGCGTGTTGGCCACCTGACACACTTCCATCCTACCGGTAGAGATCCCGCGAAGCGAGACAGGTTCACCGGCGGTGGAGGGGCCAGGTTCCGCTCGCATGGTCAGAGGGAGCCTGATGAGCCGGGGTTTTTCCCGTTTCGACAATTGGGTCACCATCGCCATCTGTTTCCGACAGCCGAACTGCTCTCGATGCTCTCGGAGCCCGGAGAAGATCAGTGTCACATGGACTCGACCCGAGCATCACATGTCTGGAGCCTGGCCCTGCACCCTTACGCAAAAAAAGGCACGCCGGGTGACCGGCGTGCCTTTCGGGAACTTTGTTAGATGGATCAGAAGTGAATCGCGTGACCTTCGGATGCGAGGGTCGCTTCGTGAATGACTTCGCTCATCGTCGGGTGGGCGTGGATGGTGGCGTGGATGTCATCAACCGTCAGCTCCTGATCAAGGGCGAGGCCCATTTCAGCGATCAGCTCGGTGGCGTTGTCGCCGATGATGTGGGCACCGAGCAGCTCGCCGTGTTTCTTGCCGTAGAGCAGCTTGGCGAAGCCGTCCGGCTCGCCAGCGGCGATGGCCTTGCCGATCGCCATGAAGGGGATCTTGCCGACGGTGTATTCGACACCTTCTTCCTTGAGCGCGCGCTCGGTTTTTCCGACGGACGCAACCTGCGGATGGCAGTAGGTGCAGCCGGGGAAATTCTTCACCTTGCGTGGCGTATGGCCGTCGACGTAGAGGCCTTCGACGAGCTGGATGGCTTCAAAGGAAGCGGTGTGGGCGAGCCATGGCGGACCGGTGATGTCGCCGCAGGCGTAAACACCTTCGATCGAGGTCTGGTAGCGCTCGTCGACATTGATGTAGCCGCGCTCACTGAGGGCGGGCTGTTCGCCGCCGGGGAGGACGGGCTGCACGCCGATGGCGACGAGGCAGACATCGGCCGAGATGGTGCCGTTCTCCTTGGCGCCTTCCACGGTGATCTCGACTTTGTTGCCGAGGTCCTTGGTGGCGGTGACCTTGTGACCGGTGAGGCAGCGGATGCCTTGCTTGGTGAAGGACTTTTCGAGGGCGCTGCCAATCTCGTCGTCTTCGACGGGAACCATGCGGTCCATCATTTCAATGACGGTGACCTTGGTGCCGAAGGCGTTGTAGATGTAGGCGAACTCGACGCCGATCGCACCGGCGCCGATGATGATCATTTCCTTCGGCTGGGTCGGGAGATTCATCGCCTCTTTCGAGCCGATGACCGATTTGCCGTTGAAGGGAAGTCCGGGGAGGTCGCGGGTCTTGCAACCCGTGGCGATGATGACGTGCTTCGCTTCGAGGCTCGATTTCGCGCCATCCTTGGCGGTCACCTCGACTTTGCCGGGAGCACTGACGGCACCGTGGCCGCGGACATACTCGACGCCGTTCTTTTTGAAGAGGTACTCGATGCCGCCGGCGAGCTTGTCGGAGACCTTGCGTGAGCGGCCGACGACGGCAGACCAGTCGTAGCTGAGATTGTCGAAGGAGAGCCCGAACTCTTTCGCACGATGAGCCATTGTGTGGTAGAGCTCGGCGTTCTTGAGCAGAGCTTTGGTCGGGATGCAGCCCCAGTTGAGGCAGGTGCCACCCGCGCGATCAGCCTCGACGCAGACAACTTTTTTTCCGAGCTGGGCGGCGCGGATCGCGGCTACATAGCCGGCGGGTCCACCTCCAATGACGATGAGATCGTATGCCATAATAAGGAACTTTTGCGGTTCGCCGCGCAGCGTGGTGCCGGCGGCGCTGGATGTCAAAGGGCGAGTCTAGAGATTGCCGGAGTCTTTCGGGCACTGGGAATCGGCGAACAAAGATTCTGGAAGACCCCGCTCCATTTCAGTAGGGATTGGGAATCGAGCCGCGAGCACGAACAACAACCTCTAAGAACTATGCTTAAGGAATTCAAAGAATTTGCCTTCAAGGGCAACATGATCGACATGGCGGTCGGGATCATCATCGGAGGTGCCTTTGGCACGGTGGTCAAATCGCTGGTAGATGACGTCTTCATGCCGGCGATCGGCGCGCTCACTCCGGGCGGGATCGATTTCAGCTCAAAATACTGGAACTTGACCGACACGGAGTATGAGTCCTACGCAGCGGCAAAGGAAGCCGGGGCGGCGGTGATCGGCTATGGTAATTTCTTTACCGCCTTTCTGTCCTTTTTGATTTTGGCCTTTGCGGTCTTCATCGTGGTCAAGAAAGCGCTGGGTGCGATGAAGAAGGAAGAGGCCAAGCCGGATCCAAAACCACCGGAGCCATCGGCAGAGGAAAAGCTACTCACGGAGATCCGCGACCTGCTGAAGACCAAGGCCTGAGGCTTCTACAATTTTCAAGAATCCCAAAAACCCCAAACGAAAAACGCCGCATCCCGTGAGGGTTGCGGCGTTTGAGTGAAATGGGGAAAGCTTACTTGGCCTTGACGATGAGCTTGCCGGTCATCAGTCCGAAGTGGCCGGGGAAGGTGCAGATGTAGGGATACTCACCTGCAGCCGGCGCGGTGAAGCTGACGGATGTGGTTTCGCCGCCGCCGACCATCTTGGTGTGGGCAACGATCAGCTTCTTCGACTCCTCATCCTGGGGAATGTAGTCGCTGGCTGCAGCCGGTGCGGCCTTCATGGCGAAGGGTGGAATCTCGGTGCCGGCCTTCAGGATCACGACGTTGTGGCCCATGGCAGCCTTCGGGAGTTTGCCGACGTGCTTGAGGGTCAGCGTGACCTTCTGGCCTTCGGTGACGGTCAGCTCCTTCTTGTCGTACTGCATCTGGTCGTTGCCGGTGATCTCAAGTTTGACGGCGTCTTGAGCGGTGGCACCGAGTACGGTTGCAGCGAGGGTGAAGAGAGAAATCAACAGTGTTTTCATAAGCTTGGATGGTTAAGACGCGCTTACGTTGGGTTCGATCACAAACTTTCGCAACTCCCGGATGAGTGCGTTTTCCACGAAATCCGAGTCGTTTTCTGCCACGCGGGATGAGCGGTATTTGGTCTATTCGCTGAGGCTGATGGTGATCCTGGCGAACTGGCGGCGATCGTCCCATCTCCAGCTGATCGTTCTTCTGAGGAATCCGGGCACGTTTGGAAGGTAGGGGGCAGCCGATGAACTGAGCGCTGCCGGCGGGTCGCCGGACCAGCTGCCCGGCTGCAGGTCCTGCGACCATTCCGGAGAATACGTCAGACCCCGGACGGCGGCATCGTCGCGCTCCGGGAAGCTCAAAATTATGTGACTCCCCGATCGGGTCATGCTCAGTTGGGAAGATTCCCCATTGGCGAGGAGGTGGCGCCCATCCTCCGGATCACTGCCAAAAGCGTATTCCAAAAGATTGGTCCGTTGGTCGCCGTCGGGATCATCGTCCTGACCGCCGAGGACGAGTTCGGCAGCCCATGCGTGGTAGGATGGACCAAGGGAAAGCGAGTCGATCAGGGAGCCGTCGGGCGATTTGTCGGAGCGCCAATCGACGCTCCAATCGAGGCTTTCCATCAGCGGGGCCGAGAGCCAGGTGAGGGTGATGACGCTGCTTTCCTGCGTGTCGATTTCGGCGAGTCGGAGAATTCGCCGGTCGCTGCCGCTGGTCTCGACCCAGCTGGGACCGCTGATGCTGTCCGGCTCCCCTCCTGCGGGAAAATGGAATTCGGCTTCAAGGTTGCCAGCCGCCTGGCCCCCCGTATTGTGCAGGGTGACGCTGATCGAAAGCGGATTTCCCTGACGCGGGGTCGAAGTGGTGACCGAAAAGCTTCCCTCCAGCTCGGTCGGATCTCCATGCGTGGGGGTCATGCGATAACCGCGTGGCGAAAGAACGTAGTTCAGCTGCTCGATGTAGTGGGGGACAAAGCTGCCGAGGTTGGACTGAAATTGGTCCTCGGTTTCGATGGCGGAATTGATCGCGACGAGGCCGAGAAAGCCATCGACTTCGGCAAACTGCGGTGACCCCGAGTCTCCGGATTCGAGCCGGGCATCGTCTTCGCCTCCCGTCTCAAAGACGTAGGGAAACGAGATGGCCGAGGTCTTGTTGAGGCCCGAACCGCCGATCTCGACGAACTCGTCGTAGACGGCGCTGCCGACCCGTGCGGTTTTGCCGAAAACCGTGGCGTTCGTTTGAAGATACCGTCGGTCGAGGCCAAGATCGAGGTAGGGCAGTGGGGGGACGTTTTGGCTTCTCTCGATCGGCGAATTGAGCTCGAGGAGGATCAGGTCGGAGGCACTTCCGTCGCTGTTCGTGATCACGGTTCTTGCCGCGATCGTGCGGGAAACCACCTGTGCATCCCCACTGAGAAAACAAATCTCGGCGCCGATGGGGGGCGCTGCATGGGTGGCAAAAAGCAGATGAGACCGGGTGACGAGGACGAACTGCCACTGCGGAGCGGAGGCCCGCCAGCCGACCCCGAGAAACTGGTTGCCCTCGTAAATCGGCGTGTTCCGGATCACGGGGGCGTCAGGAAAGCCGGTGAAGCGATCATGGCGGCTCGACGAATAGCTGCGCAACTGCATGGCATGCGACGCCGAAGCCATCGCGAGCAGAGTCGCTAGATGGACGGGCAGATGATGGCGCATGGCGGCTGCATGGGGTGTGGACTGAAGGTAGCGGCGAATCCTTCAATTTGCCAATCCGGGTAATTGCGGACTTGGCGGGTGCGGCTTCGGCTGTGTTGATGACAGGCACATGAGCGATCCCCGACCGCAAGCCCGGCTCAGGCTCCAACTTTATCCGCGTGCCGAGAGCGCGGTGCGGAAAGGCCATCCCTGGGTGTTTGGAGACAGCATCAGGTCGCAGAACCGCGAGGGCGAGGCGGGTGAAATGGCGGTGATGTATGACCGCAAGGACCGCTTCATGGCGCTGGGGTTCTATGATCCGGATTCGCCGATTCGGGTCCGCATCGTGCACTGTGGGAAGCCGGCGACCATTGATCGGGCGTGGTGGCTGTCGCGGGCGCTGGCGGCGAAGGGCCGACGCGATGAGGTTTTCAACGAAGCCACCAATGGGGCGCGCTGCATCAATGGCGAGAGCGATGGCTTTCCGGGGTTGGTGGCGGATCGCTACGCGGACACCTTGGTGGTCAAGGTCTACACGGCGGCGTGGCTGCAACGCTGGGATGAGATCGAATCGATCCTGCGTGAGGTCTTCGCGCCGAAGTTCCTCGTTCTGAGGATGAACCGTCATCTACTAGAAACCTCGGAGTTCGAGGAAGGATTCCGTGGCCCCGAGGGAGCTGAGGTGGTGGTGTTTCTGGAGAACGGCATCCGTTTCGAATCGGCAGTGCGGCACGGTCAGAAAACCGGGTTCTTTCTCGATCAACGCGACAACCGGGCACGGGTCGAAAAGCTGGCGAAGGGTCGTGAGGTGCTGAATGTCTTCAGTTTCTCCGGAGGCTTTTCCCTCTACGCCGCCCGCGGCGGGGCGAAAAGTGTGGCGGATCTGGATATCAGTGCCCATGCGCTGGAGAGCGCCGTCCAGAACTTCAAACTCAATGCCGAGGACGCACGCATCGCGGCTGTGCCTCACGAAACGCTGCAGGCCGATGCCTTCAAGTGGATGGACGAGAGTGAGCGGAAGTTTGATCTGATCATCGTCGACCCCCCTTCGCTGGCGAAGCGCGCGCGCGACCAGGCAGGCGCGCTCTCCGCTTACCGTCACCTCAACGCGCGCGCGATTTCGATGCTTCGCCCCGGAGGCATCCTGGTGGCCGCTTCATGTTCCGCCCACGTCCCCGCCGCAGAGTTCCTCGGCATGATCCGTGAGCTCGCCGAGCAGTCGGGCCGCCGCCGTGAGGAGCTCTGGACCACAGGTCACGCCTCCGACCACCAGGCATCTTTTCCTGAGGCCGAGTATCTGAAGGCGATTTGTGTGAAGTTTGACTAGGGCGTGAACCTGCTCAGTCTGTGCGATGATGGGAAAATGCGCAGCGTGCGGCATGGATGGCGGGCGTGAGTTTGAGCTGAAGTTCGTCCTTTGCAGGGAGCGGTGATGACTCGGTGCGTGCCAGATCTTCCCAAGTGGTGGCGAGTTCTCCGAGCTTGGGAAAGCCGGACATTTGAGCACCGCCCTTGAGCCGATGAACGGATTCTCGGAAGGCTTCCCGGTCGCCGTTTTCCAAGAGGGAAACTAGGTTCAAGGCGTGGGCGTCGAGACCATCGAGGAAATCCTGAAGAATTTCGATGAGGTCAGGACTGCCAAAGCCACCGAGGGCTTCGATTTGGTCGATGTCGATGTCTTCCATTGGATTGGATGTTTATAGAATGTGGTAGGAGGATAAAGAACGAAGCAGGGCCCGTGGAGTGATCCACGGGCCTGCTCGGTTTGTTGTGGTTTCCCGGGGGGGGAAGGTTTAGAAGCAACTGACTTTCGCGTCGCTGGCGGAGTGTCCGTCGTCTTCGATGAATTTGGTGGTCGGGTCCGGGGAGCCGCTTCGGTAGCCGGTGTCGAAGTTGCCGGCAGGTTTGAGGATGGAGCTGAAGTGGATGATGATGTCATCGAAAGTGCTGTCGCTGACATCACCTGATTCAGGAAGGTAGGGATCCTCGTGACGGCTGTGGTCCTCGATGGCGAAGACCGTGCCGCCATTTCCTTTGAAGCTGAGGAACTGATCGCTCAGTCCCGGGTTTGCTCCGTTGAGGGTAAACAGCGGTTGGCGTTTGGTGCGGTCTCCCTGACCTTTCGGGGTGTAGCGCCATGGGTTCCTCAGGAAGGTGCTTACCGTGTTGTTAGGAACGATGAAAAAGCCAACGGTCTTCCCTGACAGACCATGCGCGGTCGGGTTGAAGCTCGTGGTTGAGCCGATGTCACTGCTGCGGTCGTCCATCAGAGAGATGGCGCTGCTGGCAGCGGCCACCCGGTATTCCAGCGACGATGGGTCAAGATGATCGATGGCCCCGTGATCGTAGACGCAGAGGTCGAATTTCATCGAACTGCGGTCTTCAACCATGCTGAGGGTGATCGTCTCCGACGGCATGTAGTAGAGCTGGCCGATGTGCTCGAAATCGGCTCGTGCGATGCCAATGCGGCGGAGGTGCTGCTCGACGCCACGGGCCTGACGGTTCGAGTGAATTCCCGGAGCGCCGTCGATGACATTATCATACTGGGTCGTGCCGAGGGACACGGGACGGATATGGATCTGGAAAATCACGTCGTTGTAATCGAGATCGGTCTTGCCGTATTCCCAATCCTCGAAAGCGAGGATCAGGGGGCGTTCTTCGTTGAGTTCGGTGAAGAGACGCCCGGCGACGTGTTCCATACCTTCGGGATTTCGTTCGGCATCCTGATGAATCATGAGCTTTCCTCCGCGTGCTCCATCTTGCTTGAGGTGGAAGCGAAGATCAGTGCCGGCGGGAAGAATGCCGAGGCTAGCCATGGCTCCCTGGCGGAGTGGAAGATTCGGACCGGTGGAGGCATCCGTCCAGATGGTCGTGTAGCTTTCCGGCGCGGCGGCATCATACCAGCCGAGAGTATTGCGGTAGGTTCCTCCATCGTAAATAAGGGTGATGACGACCTCGGAGTCCTGCTCGAGATGGAAGTCCTCCGGATCGAAGCCAAGTTTCTCCTGCTCCAATGGAGTGCCTTCACGACGGCAATTGAGCTGTTCCTTCACCTGTGCCCAGACACGGCGGGCCTGGCGGTATTCATCGTCGGATACGGCATAGGTGCTGATGCTGGTGACATCGTCACCGCTCACTGAGACGTTGAAATCCTCGCTCACTTCATATTGACCATCACTGGCGCAGACGCGGATGACGTAGTCGCCGTCTGTTGAGAACGAGATGTCAGTCGTGGCGCGGTGATCACGCGAGAACTTGGCCACGCCAGGGCCACTTTCCTGAGTCCACTTGATGCTCAGACCGTCTCCGTCGAGTGGCAGGCCTTCATCGCTGATGTTGAGGGACATGCTAATGCAGGCGCCCGGAAGATCCGTGGTGGCGGACTCTCCCATGGTGATGGCGGGCGGTTGGTTCTCAGGAATGATGATCGGGCTTTCCTCTTCGGGAATGCTCCAGCCGTCGTTGTTGTTGGTGACGGCGCTATCGAGAAGATAGACGGCGCGCGGGCTGTCGGTGGTGAAGTTCAGGATCTGGTAGACTCCTCCTTTGTTGCTGGAAACAAAAAGCGAACCGTTCTTATCAGTGTAGGCGGCACCGTAGGTGGTGCGCCCTTCGGGAAGGTTGGATACATCGACACGTCTGACGCTCCGGGCCTCGACGTCCCACACAAACAGACGTTGATGGCGGGCCCCGAAGAAATAGGCACGGCCATCGATTTCCTGATAGACAAGGTCGGCCACACCGGCAGCCGATGCTCCTGAGAAGCGCACGATGTCGTAGGTGTTCGAGTCGACGTTGATCTTGATGAGGGCGGAGCCACCATCGAGTTTGTTAGAGCGCACCCAGAGGTTTCCGGAGCGGTCCATATCGGCAGCGTAGTAGCTGGTCTCCGGTGACGTGGCGTCGTTGGGCTTGGATGCGCCGAGCGCTTGGACGGTGCCATCGCCGTGGATGCGGATGAGCTGATTCTTGTACGGGGCGTAGCGTCCCCATGCGTAGACATAACCATCGAGCGGGTTGTAGCCGGCAGCGTTGTAGGATTGGTTGTTAGGTCCGAGAGGGGTGTACCCTCCGGAGCGGGCGTTGAGCCGATTGACTTGGCCAGAGATGACCTGATAAAAATCCGGCTGAGGCTCGAAGACCGGAGCGGTCTCGGCGTGGGCGGCAAGGCTGAGAGCGGCGCATGTAGCGAAGAATGTCCGATATCTCGTGGCACGGTGTGATGTTGGTGTATGTTTCATATTTGGATTCGCCGACTTGGGGCAGAAAGTTCATGGCAGCTGCTATACCAAGCGGTTTTAACGAATCCCTATTTCGTTGCAGGTGAATTAGTTATGCTTCATTTGAAGAAACCTGCCAGCGGACTTGAGAGGGAGAAATCGGGTAGAATTTACCGGGATGACTGAGACTGTGGGGTAGAACGTTCAGTATTGTGAACCGACGGAGACGTCCTCAGAGCTTGTCATCGAATGGGAGTCTGAGCATGGTCGCTGGAGATGGAGGGCAAGCGTTCAGCAGATCTTTTGATCGTCGAAGACGATGAGACGACGAGACGTTTGTTGATGCTCAAGGCGGCAGATTTTGGTTTCCGGGCGGTGGCGGTGGAGAGCGCGGAAGAGGGACTGCCGCTGATCAACGACGAGGTGAAGGTGGTGCTGATGGATCTGGGTCTTCCAGGGATGTCCGGATTTGAGCTGTTAGAAAAACTGGCAAAGGATCACCCCGGACTACCCAGTGTGGTGCTGACGGCTGCAAACCGTGCGGAGGAGGCGGTGCGGGCAATGAAACTGGGTGCGTACGATTATCAGACGAAGCCCTTCGACCTTGAAGACTTGTTCCGGAGTCTGAGGCGGGCATCGAAGCTGCGAGAGGTACAGCAGGAGAATGAGGAATTACGGGCTTCCTTGGGTGACGCCGCACCCATCAAGGAAATGGTGGCGGAGGCTCCGGCGATGCTTCAGTTACTGAAACAGGCGCGCAAGGTGGCAACCATCAATTCGACGGTGCTGCTGACGGGTGAAAGCGGAGTGGGCAAGGGTGCCTTGGCACGCTTCATCCACGCCAACAGCCAGTCGGCATCCGGTCCGTTCGTGACGGTGAGCTGCCCGGCGCTTCCGAGAGAATTGTTGGAAAGCGAACTCTTCGGTCATGAAAAGGGAGCATTCACCGGGGCGATCAAGCGGCGCATGGGAAAGATCGAGGCGGCGAAAGGTGGGACACTATTTCTGGATGAGATAGGTGACATGCCGATGGATCTGCAGCCGAAGTTGCTGAACGTGCTTCAGGACCGCGAGTTTCAACGAGTCGGGGGTGAGGGATTCATCAAGGCGGACTTCCGACTGGTGGCGGCAACGAATATCGATTTCGAGGAAAAGATCCGAGCGGGAGAGTTTCGAGAGGATCTCTACTACCGCCTGAGCGTGATTCCCTTGGAAATTCCGCCCTTGCGGGAGCGTCTGGAGGATGTGCCGGCCCTGGTCGATCGGATCCTCGGACTGATCGCAATGCGTCGGAACTGTGGGGCGATCCGGGTGGATGCAGCGGCGAAGAAGCGGCTGACCGCCTATCGATGGCCGGGAAATGTGCGCGAGGTCGAGAATGTTTTGGAGCGTGCGAGTGCGTTCTGTGAGGACCGGACGATCCGGGTTTCGGATCTGCCGCCTGCGATCCAGGGCGAGCAAGGAGAGCGGCCGGCGGGTGCTCTGCCAGCCGATTTGTCAGGTCTGACGCTTGAGCAGCTGGAGATCGAGGCGATTCGCCAAACGCTCGCGGCATGCGATGGCAACAAGGCAGAAGCGGCGCGTCGTTTGGGGATTGCAGAGAAGTCGGTTTACAACAAAATGAAACGGCATGGTTTAACCGCTGACTGATCAGGATTTTATGAAAGGAGTGATATTTACCGAGTTTCTCGGACTAGTGGAGGAAAAGTGGGATGCGGACATGGTGGACGACATCATTGATGCCTGCGACCTGCCATCAGGTGGGGCGTATACCGCAGTGGGGACCTACGATCATCAGGAGATCGTGGCACTGGTGGTGGAGCTCAGCAAACGTAGTGGCGTGGAGGTTCCGGACCTGTTGCGGGTCTATGGTCAGCACCTTTTTAGCAAGCTTGCGACGACTTATCCACAGTTCGTCGGAAAGACCGACTCGGTCCTGGATTTTCTCGAGGGTGTGGAAAACTACATTCATGTAGAAGTGCGTAAGCTCTATCCGGATGCGGAGTTGCCTAGCTTCGAGACGAGGCGTCTGGAGCCACAGGTATTGGAAATGATCTATCGTTCCAGCCGACATCTCGATGACGTGTGCCATGGCTTGATTGAAGGCTGCATCTCCCATTTCAACAAACAGGGAACGGTCGAGCGTGAGCCGATCGAGGACGGTACGCGTTTCATCATAAGGTGTGAATGAGTGACAGCCCTAATATCGAGACACGTTGGCAGCGCCGTCTGGCGAGAGAGCGGACCGCCCGCTCCGAGGCGGAACGCCTGTTAGAGGCGAAGAGCGGTGAGCTTTATGAGGTAAATCAAGAGCTCGAGAAGCTGCTGAGTACTCAGGGAGAGATCCTAGAAGGTTACCGGCGTGCGGTGTTTCGGCTGACCAATGTGCTTTTGTCGCTGGGTGAAGACCATGAAGCCAACGTTCATCGCTTGCTGAACGAGGCAGGCCGGTTGCTCGACGCGAGAGGAGGTCTGGTGGTTAGAATGAAGAGCGGTGAAGTACAGCCGCGCTGGAGTATGGGCTGGCGAGACAGCCAGGAAATCAGTGAGACAATATGGAGGCGGGGCCTAGAATCGCGGCAAATAGAGGAGTGGCGGGATAATGAAACCACTTATGTGTTTATCCCGTTAGAGATCCGCATGCGCCGAGTCGGGGTGATTGTTATCATTCTCGGCCCGGATAAAAAACTGGATGAGCTCAGCAAAATGGTCGCCGAGTTTCTCGGAAGTGGTGTCGGCGGAGAAGTGGAGCGCAGAGAGGCGAAGAGTGAAATGAAGGTCACAGAACAGCGCTACGAGTCGCTGTTCCATGCGTCGATGGACTCAATCCTGATTATTGATTTCGAGGGGCGCATTCGTGAGGCAAGTGATAGCGTGGTCAAAACCTTCGGGCTATCGCGTGAAGCGCTGCTTCGAGGGAAGTTGTCCGATCTTGTGAGTTCTGATCACCGGGAGCAGGCAACGAACGCTTTCGATCAGATCAAGGGGGTGGGACGTTGTCATTACGAAACAGAACTGCGGAGGTCGGATGGCTCGACGTTTCCTGCGGAGGTCGTGGGAAGTAGTTTTCAAATCGGTGGAGAAAGCCGTGTTTACGCAATTTTTCGCGACATCAGTCAGCGGAAGAAGAGCCAAGCGGCCATCATCGAGCGGGAGCGGAAGTTTCGTACAGTGTTCGAGCAGTCACTGGACGGGATCGTCCTGCACGATCTTGAAGGCCGGATCCTCGACGTGAATGAAACTCTCTGCAAGTTGTTGGGATGGTCGCGACAGGAGATGACGGCGAAGAGCCTCGCAGACCTTCACCCTGAACGCGCTTTGACGGGATGCCGACTGGCGATGGAGGAAGTGGCAGAGCGTGGGCGCCATCGCTACGAATGCGAGTTCTCGCGTAGCGACGGAACGGACTTCACCGCGGAAGTGTGGGCGAATGCTTTCGAACTGGGCGGGGAGAGGGTGGTGCAGGGCATCGTGCGTGATGTGACCGAACAACGCGATAAAGAGAATGAAATCCGAGAGGCGATGGAGGCAGCGGAACTTGCGAATGAATCAAAGTCGGTCTTCTTGGCGACGATGAGTCATGAGATCCGCACTCCATTGAATGGCATCCTAGGATTTACCAACTTGTTGGAAAGTTCGGAGATGTCTTCGGATCAGCGCAACTCGGTCGAGATGATCCGGAAGAGTGGTGATGTGCTGCTAGGGTTGATTAACAACATTCTGGATTTCTCACGTGCGGAGAGTGGTCGAATCGTGTTGAAAAATGAGCCCTTTGATCCCGGGCTTTTCGTCCGAAACACCGTAGCGCTGCATCAGGGAGTGGCCGATGGCAAGAAGCTCAAATTACAAGTTCATGTGGCAGAAGACGTTCCCTCAATGATCATGGGCGCGAAGACGGAGCTGCGCCAAGTAATGATGAACCTGGTGGGAAATGCGGTGAAATTTACCGATGAGGGAACAGTGACGATATCTCTGGAAAAACTCCGTTCGAAGAAGTTGAAATTTTCGGTGAGGGATTCAGGAATTGGTTTTCCAGAGCAGGATGGAGAAAGGCTGTTCGAGGCCTTTTTCCAGGTCGACCTCTCATCGACACGGCGTCACGGAGGCACCGGCTTAGGACTGGCGATTTGCCGTCGTCTCGTGGAGGCGATGGGCGGTGAAATCCGCGCGGCGAACCTGCCTGATCGCGGAGCGGAGTTCGTGGTAGAGATTCCCTTGAGGCAAGTGGCAACTCAGGGCGTGAGTTCGCAACCTGAGGGCCACCGGAGTGCCGCCTTGTTGAATGGAGGGGGCACTAAAGTCCTAGTAGTAGAAGATCACCCGGTGAATGCTCGCTTGCTGAAGCTGATGCTGGAAAAACTGAACTTCGCCGTGGAGGTGGCGAGCAATGGACGGGAAGGCCTTGAGGCCTTGAAGATGGCGGATGACATTTCCATTGTGCTCATGGATATGCGGATGCCCGAAATGGACGGGCTGGAGGCGACCCAGCGTCTGCGTGCCGGCGAAGCGGGTGAGGCTGTTAGAACTCTACCGGTCGTGGCGGTGACGGCAAACGCGATGGAGGCGGATCAGGAGGCCTGCCGGGAGGCGGGAATGGATTACTACCTGAGCAAACCGATCAATGGTCGTGAGCTTGAGAAGGTGATGCTTGATGTGATGGCTCCCTTTCAGGCATCGGGAATCTGACCGCCGCCCAGCGATTTGAACAGGGCTGCGGCGAAACCCGCTCGGCGGCCGAGCGCGGCGGCTTCTTCATCACGTGCGTCGTGATAATCCATGAGTGCATTGAGCAGCCGCCGGATATCGACGAGGCCGGCAAGGTAGGACTCGCGAGTGAGCTTGGTGCTCTTGAGATGTTCCTTGGCGGCGGCGGATTGGGCGGCGGCATAGCGTTGTTCGGTATCGAGCCGGGTGAGGGCGATCTCAATTTCAGCGACGGCATCGAGAACCTGCTGCTGATAGGCAGCCAGTCGGATATCCGTGCGGGCCTCTTCTTCGGCGATGCGGTTCTGGATCTTGCAACCTTCGAAGATACGCCACTTGAGTTTGGGTCCGAAGCCAAAGGCACGGTTGGCCTGGCTGAAGAGGTCGGAGGCCGAGGTGCTTTCCCAACTCAGGGCTCCGGAGATGGATAGCTTTGGGTAGAGCTCGGATTCGGCCAGACCGATACGTGCGGTTTGGGCGGCGAGTTTTCGTTCCTCGCGGCGTACGTCGGGGCGGTTGCGCAGGGCATCGGCGGGCATGGCAACGAGGATTTTAGGTGGCGGCACCGGGATGCCGATGTTCTTTTTCAACAGCGCCGCCAGAGCATTGGGGTAGAGGCCGGAGCTATTCGCGAGACGGATGCGGGCAACCTTCATTTCCTGCTCAAGCTTGGGCAGGCGGGCTTGGCGAGTGAGCAATTGGGCTCTGGATTCGACCACGTCGGCCTCCGGAGTGAGTCCTTCACCCTGACGATTGCTGAGGATCTCGTGGAGCTCGCTGAAATCGGCCACTGCCTGAGTGGCACGTGCGAGCCGTTCTTCAAGTGTGCGGGTGGCAATGTATTGTAGGGCGACTTCGGCACTGAGCACGACGAGCGCATCGCGCTGCCATTCGATGGCGGCCTGCCACTCGGCGGTGGCGGCTTCCACGCCTCGGCGAGTCCCACCGAAGAGGTCGACCTCCCACCCCGCTTCGACGGTGGAGATGAAGTTGGTGGAGAAAGAGCTACCGGTGGTGCCTCCGAAGGTGCTTGGGTTGTTCTCGCCCATTTGAACTTCGCCTCCGGTGCCGAACCACGGAGACCATGCGGCGGCAAGGACATTGCGCTGGGCGCGAGCTTCACGGATGCGGGCATCAGCGGCTGCTGCAGTCGGATGACTGGTGCGGGCGTGGGTGATGAGATGGTTGAGCGAACTGTCATTGAACTGCCGCCACCAAAGCTCAGCGCCGGTGCGGCGGGCGGATTGGTCAGCGCTCAAACGCTGAGTCCAGTAATCGGGGACCGCGGTCGATCCTCCAAGGGAATCCCATTCGTCCGCAACCGCGAGATCGGGATCCTCATAATCGGGGCCCACAGTGATACAGGAGCTGAGGGATAAGGTCGCGACCGTGCCGAGAGAAATGAGGCGGCCGGCGCGGAGCATGACGTGGATTATAGAAACCGAACCGGATTGGTCAATATGTCCGAAGTAATCCAGCGGAGGGCGGTAGAGCTTTCCGGTAAGCTTTTCCTGAACCGGTAAATATTGCCGGATTTTCAAAAGACGGCCCCTGGCGTCGTTTTCGACAAACTTTTTCTAAATGCTGATTTCCAATGGGTTGCGATGTCCATTAGGGGCGGTGGCACGGGCGCTGATTAAGAGGTTCTGTCAATCGACCCACAAACAACATGAACATCAAGAGCAACACCACTCCCGTCCACAGCGTATCCTTCATCATCCCAGCGATGAACGAGGAAAAAACCCTGGAAATCCTCTTCACTGGCATTGCCGAGCAAATGGAAAAGCTCTCCTGCGAATGGGAGGTTCTCTTCATCGATGACGGAAGCACTGACAATACATGGAGCGAAATGAGCCGTTTGGCGCGGTTGAATCCGGGCACGGTTCGGTCATTCCGCTTCCGTCGAAATCTTGGTAAGGCCGATGCGCTGGCGCTCGGTTACAAGGAAGCCACCGGCGACGTCATCTTCACCATGGACGCCGACCTTCAGGACGATCCCAACGAGATCCCCCGCTTCCTCGAGAAGATCGAAGAGGGCTACGGCATCGTGACTGGTTGGAAGCAGAAGCGCTACGACCCATGGCACAAAGTGCTGCCAAGTCGGGTCTTCAATGCCGTGCTGAGCAAGTTGGTCGGCGTGCCGCTGCACGACCACAACTGTGGCTTCAAAGCCTACCGCAAGGAAGTGGTCAAGGTGCTCCCGATGTATGGTGAGATGCACCGCATGGTTCCTTCATTGGCTTCCTTCGAAGGCTACAAAACCGCCGAGATCGTTGTGCAGCATCACGCCCGCCGGTTCGGAGTGAGCAAGTATGGAGTGAAACGCATCCTCTGTGGCATCTTCGACATGACCACGGTCAGCTTCCTCAAGACCTACCGCAATCGCCCGATGCACTTCTTCGGCCGCCTTGCGATGCTTTCCGGACTCCTCTCCGCGACACTCTGGACGGCCGCTCTTGGTCTGACGATTGCCGGCATGGCTGCCGCGCTTCCTGCCATGGCGGGCGTGCTCTTCGGGATCGCCGCAATGCTTTTCATCGGTCAGGGGCTGCAGCTTGAGCACGGCGTCTACCGCGAAATGAAACAAGGCCGCACGCTGCCGGTTGACCTCACTGAGGGCACGCTCGCCGCGCCCCAGAGCTACGAATTCGACCGTCTCAAGCAGGTTGCCTGAGCTTGGGCCGCCCCCCCTTCAATCACTTCAACTCTGACTCCCCATGAGCACACTTCTCTCTTCCTTCACCCGCCGTCGCAACCGCCCACGCGTGGCGGTCGTCACCTCGACCTACGCCCGCAGCCAGGACGACCACCAGGTTCCATGGATGCGCGAAATGGCTCGTCGCACGGTCGATCAGCTCGATTCGCTGAAAATCTACGCGCCATCCTTCCGCGGACTCGCCAAGCATGAGATCGATGGCGTGGAGGTCCGTCGCTTCCGCTACGCGCCGAAGGTCAGCGAAACGCTGACGCATGACTCGGGCGCTCCGAGCAAGTCCCGCTCGCTTGGCTACAAACTACTAGCTCTGCCGTACTTGCTGATGGGCATGCTTTCGATCTTCTACTGGTGCGTGCGCGATCGGACCCGGGTGCTCCACATCCACTGGCCATTCCCTCACGGCCTCTGGGCCCTGCTGCCAAAGTGGATCCTCGGAGTGCGCGTGGTCGCCATGTGCCACGGAGCGGAGCTCGCCCTGGCTCGCAACAGCAAGGTGATCCGCTGGGCACTGAAATTTTTCCTGAGCCAGGCCGATGAGATCTGCGTGAACAGCTCTCACACCGCGGTCGAAGTGAAGCGTCTGTGTGGCTTTGCATCCAAAGTGGTGCCCTATGGAGCGACGGTATCGGACACCGAGACTTCTGGGGAGGAGTCGGCGGATAAGGTGCCGTCGCTCCTGTTCTGTGGCCGACTGATTCAGCGCAAGGGCATCGATGTGCTGCTGCGCGCCTTGCCCGCCGTGCTCGCCACGCAGGAGGTCAAGCTGGTGATCACCGGTGAGGGTGACTGCAAGGCCGAGTGGGAAGCGCTTTCCAAAGGGCTCGGGCTGGAAAACTCCGTGCGCTTCGCGGGCTTTGTCTCGAATGAGGAACTGGGTGAGCTCTACCGTGATTGCAGCGCTTACGTGCACCCCGCGATCTTCGATGACAAGGGTGATACCGAAGGGCTTGGCGTGGTGCTCATCGAAGCGCTCGCCAACCGCAAACCCGTCATTGCCTCGAACGTCGGTGGGATCGTGGACGTGATCATTGATGGCGAAACTGGTTTGCTTGTTCCTGAAAAGGACGAAGCAGCGCTGGCCGCCGCGATTCTGCGAGTGCTCGGTGACCCGCAGCTGGCCCAGCAACTCGGCGAGAACGGTCGTCTACACGCCGCACGTGTCTTCGACTGGAATCGCTGCGCCGCACTCACCGTGGGCATTTATCAAGGTCGTGAAATCAGCAATCCGGTCGGAATCCCCGTTATTGGATAACTCCTGCAAACTTTCTAACATCATGAAAATCTGGATCAAAAGAATGCTGCCGCTGGTGGCGGTGGGAATGCTTCTGGTGGGATTTGGCTCACAGCTTCCTGCGGCTGCCGCCTCGGCTGCGAATGCCAACGGGCTGTTGCTGTTGGCGGTTTTCGCCGGCCTCGTGGTCTACACCTGGTTCAATGCCTCGATCTGGAGTGATGTGCTTGCCGGACTTGGCGAAAACCCTGGACGGGTGAAGGCGACTCGTCTGTGGATCCGGAGTGAAGTGATGAAGTGGCTTCCCGGAGGCATCTGGGGGTATGCTTCGCGGGTGGTAAAGGCTCCTGAAATCGGGGTGGAACGCTCAGTCGCCGGCGCCAGCCTCGTCGCAGAGCTCCTCCTCACGATTGCCGCCTGGAGCGTGCTCGCACTGGTTGGTCTGATCGGGTCGGGCCGTTTGTTGGCAGGCTTGATCGAACTGCCGGATGCGGCGGTGGTGCAGGTGGCGGCGTTGCTCGGCGTCGCGGCTTGCGTGGTGGTGCTGGTTTTCCGCGGTCGCCTGTGGCGTGCGATCGTCGGACGTTTGGCCCCGCTGCGTGAACGTTCCTGGAAAGCTTCGTCCCTGCTGCGTGCGTTCGCATCCTACTTGGGACTGTGTCTGTTTCATGCGGCACTGCTTCAGGTGCTGGTGCTGGCATTCCTTCCCGAAAGTGAAGGTCTGACCTTCTTCGCCACGGTGGACGGCATGGCGTGGTTGATTGGCTTCTTCGCCATCGGAGTTCCCGGGGGCATCGGGGTTCGTGAAGCTGGTATGGCCTGGCTTTTGGGTCAGGTGATGCCGATGCCTGAAGCGGTGGCGATTGCCGTATCATGGCGTGCCCTCCAGCTCGCAGCGGAAATGTCGGTGCTGGCCGGCACTTTCCTCATCCGCCCCCTCCGCCCGTTCGGAACTTGCCTCGACGCGAGCCGCGCAGGTCTTTAAGCTTGTTTGAGAATGAAAGGAGTAATCTCCCAAGCCCGCCGTCTGGCGCTAAGCCTGGCGCGTGAGAACAGGGTCCTTCTCGGTGTTGCATTGATCCTCATCGCCGCAGGTGGACTGCTGGCGGTGACCGTCCTCTGGCCGGCCTACAAGAGCCCGGGATCGAAGATGTATGATTCGAGCCTCGGGTATGCTTCGTTAATCCGAAAATTGGGAAAGAGCTTCCCCGTGGTCACGGCAGATGTGCGTGAGCGCGAGTTCGTGCGTCCATTGCTGGCGGAGGGAACCTGCTCGGCGGAACCTTACCTGGTGCCGGTGATTCCTATGTCGAAGATTACCTCGGTAAAGGTGACCGAGGGTCAGTCAGTGGAAAAAGGTGATCTGCTTCTGACATTGGACAAGGTAAAGGCGGAGATCAAACTCGAGTCGGCGAAGCTGGCTCTGTCCACCGCAGAGGCCGAGTTGAAGCGGGTCCAAGTGGGCTCGGCCTACGTCCTTGCGCAGGAACGTCCTGACCGGGAGAAAATCAATGTGGAGGCGGCGATGGCCCGCGCCGATCAGATGACCGAGAAAATCGAGCGTTTCCGCAATGCCGAAAAGAAAGGACTGATCTCGCGGACAGCGCTTCTTGAAGTCGAAGGCGAATTCACGAACGCACTGCAAGAGAAGGAACTGGCGGAGCTCTTTCTAACCATGTCCGAGAAAGGTGTGGAGCAGAGCCGCTTGATTGCGGCGAATGCTGTGGACGATGCAAAGGAAGCGGTAAAGCACCGCGAGCAGGAACTGAGGGAACACGAGGTTTTCGCGCCGGTATCGGGGGTGGTCGAGCGGGTGCTGATGCGTGAGGGTGAGTACAATCAGGACAGTGGGAAACCGGGCTTCGTGATTGCAGCCGGTTTGTGGTTTGAAGGTTACTTCGACCAGTCCGACTTCAATTGGATCGAGGTCGGAATTCAAGGAGTTGCTTACCTGGAAAGCTATCCAGGCCGAGAGCTGGCGGTGGAGGTGGAGCGGATTGTGCCGGTGGTGAGCTTCAATGAGAGCGGTCCGGAGATCAATCGGCCGCTGCGTCCACGCGGCACCGGTGCTCCCGAATGGGCAGCAACCTTTATGGTACGACTGAAGTTTTTGAGCACGGACGAAGAGGTCAAATTCGCCCCGGGAATGACAGGTTTTGTGAGACTCGAATCGAAGCGCCGGTCATTGGCGGTGCCGCGCGAATCATTGGTCTCCGTTTCCGCAGGAAAGGCCTTGGTGCAGGTCGTCAAGAACGATGGAGGCCGTGAGCTGCGGGAGGTGACGGTCGGCCATGTCGATGGAGTAGCCGCGGAGATCTTGAGCGGGCTGAGCTCCGGTGAGTGGGTCATTGCGGAGGGTCACTGGGGCTTGCGGGACGACGATGGCATCGAGGTGGTCTCCGAAAAAGGCTGGGAATGAAAATCGCATTGCCAGCGAAGCTGCCGGATTGGTCGCTGCCGAAGATTGCTGCTTTCGGCTTGATCCTCGCCGCTGGCGGGATGCTCCTGCTTGGTCTGCTCAAGCCATGGATGGTGGTGCCGCTCGGGGTGGATGATGGCAAGCTCGTCAGCCGGGATGTCGCGGCGACTTTTTGGTGGAAAGGCTTTCTATTGTCCGGTCTCTCGCTTGCTGCAGGCTGCAAGTGGCTGATGAAGGATCGCGAGCAGGGCACGTGGTGGTGCCTCCGGATTGTGGTGCTACTGTTGCCGCTTCTGTTTGCCTATCCTCAAGCAGTCATTATCCAGGATGAAACGACCAGCGGTGATCTGGCGTGGCTGCAGCAACAGCATGACTCAATGACCTGGCTGGGCGGCGATGTCTTCCTGGCGCAGGGGCTGCGCTATCAGCAGACGATGCCGGTTGTGGACCTCGAGGACCCTCCCTTGAGGCTGGCTGCCTTCCGCCCGCCGACGGTGGCACCGTGGTCGCTGGGCGTAGCTGAGCTTCCTGATCTGGTCTGGTGGCTGGGTTACAATCCGGCCTTCACGCAGTTCGTGGCAAAGGGCTGGGTCGTGTCGGTGCTGGGTGTGGTGATGCTTCTGATCGGATGGCTTGGATGGCGGCGTAAAGATGACGAACAGGGGGGGCGTAGCCGCGACTTCAGGGTTGCTGGAGGGGCGCTGGCAATCGGCTTGCTGATCTGGATGGCCGCAGGACTTCTGCCAATACTAGGAGCCTCGTACTATTTGAAGAAAGCGAAGGCGGCTGCGCTGGATGATCGTCCCGATGAAGGACGTCTGGCTCTGGAGCAGGCCTGCGCGTTCATGCCGGCGCTCCGCTTTGATACCGGCGTGATCTATCAGCTGGGAAGTTTCGACATGGGCTGTGGCGATGGAGATTCGATGCGCGCCAGGCTGAAGCTGGCGCAATCCCTGCAGGAGGATGCCTATGATCTTCGCGCCGTGGTTGAACTGGAGGGTTTGCTGGACCGTGAGACGGACGACCGAAGTGTCGGCCGGGAAGTATCTCGAATGCTCCTGAGAATCGCGGTGGACGATGCAAACAGTGGGCGGATCGAGGATGCGCGACGTCGGTTCGAGATGCTTTGTCAGCGGGAGCCAACTGCGATTCAGGCGCGCTTCTATCTGCAACTGCTCTCACTTTACGGATCTGAGGTGGAAGTGAATCGGCGTTGCCGGGAAGAGATCGAATGCCTCTACAAACCGTTTCAACGGAAGGAGAAGAAAGGTGTGCTATCGGCTTCATGGCTGATTCTCGCACAGGGCGAAATGGCGGAAGGAAGGGTGGCGGAAGCGGCGCATGCCCGCGAAAAGTCGAGGAAGCTATGAACACGTTTCGCGGCCGCCGATTTCTTCTCGCACTGTGCATCGGACTCGTCGGTCTGCTGCTGGTCGAATGGCTGCGGCCCTCGCATCCGGTGGTAGAGGTGGTCAAGGCGCCCCGGAATGCGCACTGGATCGCATGTGATGACGGCAATCAGACAACGGCGTGCTTTCGCTACGACTTTGAACTGAAGCAGGAGGTCGTCGGCGGCTGGGTGGCGGTGGCGGCCGAAGGAGGGTTTGAGCTGATCTGCAATGCCAACTCGGTTGGAATGTTTTCGCTCTGGCGTTCAACTCGGCCATTTCAAAACGGGCTCTCGGAGTCGGGGCAAAGGCTCTACGGCGGGGAATCGGCGATGGCACTTAACTTTCCACGGGAATACCAATGGGAGCTGCATGCCAATGAAAAGCTGCCGGTGTGGTTTGATATCCGTCCGAAGTTGCGACGCGGCTGGAACTCGATTTCCCTGGAACTTGAGGCCCGGCAGCCCGGGGCGGCATTAATCCTCTGGGGTGAAGTCGAACTGGCGGATGGCTCGAAGGTGGTGCTGAAATCGGACCGGAACTGGCTGGCCGAGCCAGTGCCAGTGGGAGTGACGCAGTTTGAATGGACACGCCCGGAGATTCGGCTCAGGGCATGGCGGCAAGCGATTGAACTGCCAGCCGATAGTCGGGTGATGTACCGGCAAGTTCCCGACGCAGCCTTCGTTAAGGGGTTCCAAGCCCCCTTTTTGGCGACGCCTCCGGGCCGGACGGGAAGCCAGGATTGGGTGCTGAACTTTGATCGCGCTGAAGGTGAAGGTGAGGCCTTTCTACGTGTTCTTGCAAATGGTCCCTACCGGGCTTGGTTGAATGACCGACCGATCCAGCCGGACTCAAAGGCGAGCTTGGGATTAGCGGACGGAGGGTGGCAGGTGACCTGGGAAGGAAGGCGACCGCTGGCAGTCACGCCAACCTTGATGGATCCGGATGACTTGGCTCGAGGATGGGGAGGCGAACGGTTCACGGATCCTCGCCATGGCGATCCCACGGCCAATGACCTGCAAAGCGAGGAAAACGAGGCGAACCGAACAGGCGAGCGACCCACGGCGAATCGGCAAGGTCAGCTGCTCTACGATCAGTACGGAGAAAAGGAAGAGAAAGGTCGGGAGTCGGACCCTAACGGCTACCTCGAGGAACCGATTCGAGGTACTCCGATGAGTGTGGCGCGTGATCGGTCGGTGGAGGAGTTCTCGGCCTTTGGCGTGGGACGTCTGCTCAAGCGTGGTCAGAACGAACTGCGAGTGCGGATGATCGGGGCGGTTGGTGAGCGCTACGGGAAGACGCGTTCGGCAAAGCTGGCTGTCGATGGCTGGGCGAAAACAAATGGCGAGTGGCGGAACTTTACCGAAGGCGAATCATGGCAACGGACTGAGCCGGGTGAAAGCCGCGGAATCCTTGATGCTGGGAGCACGGTGCGCGAGTTGAGCACCGCAGCACCGGCCATGCGCTTCTTGGGCCATGCGGGAAGACCGACGAATCGTCGCCTTTTCGCGCCGCTGCTCATGGCTCTGGTGTTCATCGGCACGGGGGTAATGATGAAAGTACGAAGCTCATCGTATTTCGTGAAATGGATGGCGGTGGGTGGATGGATGCCTGCGACACTGATCTTCACCATGACGATCCTTGGCTTTCATGCGGCGAAAGCAGCCATGCTCGAACGCTCGGAGTTGCTCTTCTTTTACACTTCGAGTTGGCCACTGGTGGCGCTGGCGACGGCTCTGATCGGAGCCTTGCTGACGAGGTGGGCGCTGTCCGGAAGGAATTCCGGTGGCAGCTTGATTGAGCGTTGGGAGAAACCCCTGATGCTGGGACTACTGGTTGTGGTGGCGCTGCTTCGTGGATGGAAAATGGATTTTCAGCCGATTGACGATGACGAATTCGCGTCGATTCAGGCAGCGGTTGCAATCGCCGAAAAAGGGGTTCCGGAGATTGGCGAGGGCATCTGGTATACCCGAAGTCCGCTTTATCACTACGCGGCTGGCTTGCTGGCGTGGATTTTCGGTCCACACTTGTGGGTCCTGCGCGGATTTTCAGTGCTCGCGGGGGTCGTGACGGGCTGGGTGCTGTGGGCCATGGCGCGATCCATCTTCAAGGACCCGCGGATTGCAATCGGGACGCTCGTCTTGTTCGCGATCCATCCCTTTCTCATCTTCTCCTCGCACATCGCTCGCTTCTATCAGCAACAGCAGCTGTTCCTTCTGTTAGGCATCTGGGCGTTTATCCGGGGCTTTATCGAAGAGAAGGGAAACGATACCTGGAGGATCGGATCCCTGGCGGCATTCACCGCCGCGATCCTGAGTCAGGAGATCACGGTGACGATGGCTCCAGTAATCCTGGTGGTCTTTGTGCTCTTTGGGCGAAGGGCTCCGTGGCGCAGCGATTTCAAACTGGTGGTTGCCAGTGCCGTCGCGGGTTTGGCGGTTTTCATCGATATCATTGCCTTCCAAGTGAAATGCATGACGCGCAGCGTAGGCGTGTCGCCGAATGTGGAAGCGACGATTGCGCCGACCTTCTGGGAGCTGGGAAACATGGCATCGATGGCGATAGGCTACTCGCGCCTCCATGTGGTGTTGAGCCTGTTCGTACTTATCTCACTGTTTGCCGCGATTCGCTCTAAGGATCGTAGCGTGCTGGCGCTTCAGGTCTTCACGATTGGAGGGATCATTGCCTGCAATCTGCTCATCACTTCGGTGAGCTTCCGCTATCAGTACACGCTGATTGCACTGTGGGTTTTGCTCGGGGTGCACGGCATGGCGGTGACGGCAGAGTGGCTTTCGCAAAGGATGCTCTTGGATCGCCCGGAAGGGGTGCGGCGGGCGATTGGCGGGCTTTGCTTTCTGGTGGTCCTGATTTCCTGGAGTCCTTGGCGGATTCCGGGATCCTATTCGGAAAAAATTCTCGGTGATCCGGTGACCCCCCTGAGATATGTAGCGGCGATGGAACGCGCCGGTGACAAGGTAATGATCACCGAACCCCATCCGCACGCGGCGAAGATGGAGGTGGGCCATGCGGATTATGATCTGGTGGTGCCTTTGCTACATGACTTCACCTACCGCGATCCCCATGGCGTGTTGCGCGATCGAAATGGGGATGCCGAAGTGGTCAACCATATCGGCCGTCTGCAGGAGGTCTTCGGTCGCGGAGAGCGCATCTGGATCCTACTCAACCGAGAGAAGTTTCGCTCACGGGGTAAGAACCTGCGGTGGGAGTATCCGGGTGCTCGTGAGGAGCTGTTCATTCGTCAAAACTGCGAACTGAAGTTTCGCTCCCATCTGTGGAATCTCTACCTGTGGGATCCATCGCTCGGGCGCTATCACGCCTTCCGCCAAGAGCCGGGAGGATGGGTCGACTAGGGACGGCGGATGATTGAAAAATGAGGAGTTTCCTGAACTGCAATGAGCTGCTTCGATATCTCCAAAACCCCAGACACGGCCAAGTTTGTAACGATGCTGATGAGCCTATTGACGTAGTTAAAGACCAGATATGAAATCTTAGATACGATCATTTAGACATCCTTACGAGGCGAGATCTCGGACTTCGATCTCCCTGCGCCAGAGTTCCCGATTTTAGCAGGTGGCACCCATGCGACGCAGGAAGTCAAGGTGATCGCTGTCCATTTCAAGTACTGTTGGACAGCGACCGACGGTACGCAACAGGCGGACGATCGGGTGACCAAATCGACCAAACCCGGCAAGGATGATTTCAGGATGATCATTCTGCACATCGGACTCACGCTCGGGCTCAGCCACCCGGCGGGTACCGAAGTAGGGGAGAATCCCTTTCTGCATGAAGATCAGCAGCGGCGGCGAAAGTGCCATCGAAAGCGCGACCGAGGCAATCATGATGGCGCTCAGCTCAGAACTTATGGAGCCCAGACCAAAGGCAAACCCACCGAGCACAAAGGCTAATGCTACTGCCCCCTGACTAGACGCGCTTACCGTCACCTCAACGCGCGCGCGATTTCGATGCTTCGCCCCGGAGGCATCCTGGTGGCCGCTTCATGTTCCGCCCACGTCCCCGCCGCGGAGTTCCTCGGCATGATCCGTGAGCTCGCCGAGCAGTCGGGCCGCCGCCGTCAGGAGCTCTGGACCACTGGTCACGCCTCCGACCACCAGGCATCTTTTCCTGAGGCGGAGTATCTGAAGGCAATTTGTGTGCGCTTTGATCCATGAAATCTTGAGTATCCGAGAGGGTCGGATTCGTCTATACCAGCAGGATGAAAAGACCATGGGCTGCTCTTATACTCGGTTTGCTGGTTGGTTTTGGGCTCGCGTGGCTGATTCGCTCTGAGAAGGCCGGATCAATTCGGGATCGCGTCTCGGCTGGCGGACTGGAGCGTTTGATGAGGGACAAAGGCGGCTCGCGTTCGCTGGATTTTTCCGAAGCACCATCTTTGGCCGAGCTTGAGAGCCTGATGGGGCAGGCGCGCGACCGGGCGTCGAAGGCGCGTCTAACACTTGCGATCTACAAGCTGAACGCGGAGCAGATTTACGGCGTCATGAACGAGCTGCGCGAGAAAATCGATTCGGGAAGATCGGATCGAAATACTTACAACCTGCAGACTCAGCTGATCGGTGTCTGGATGGAACTCAACGCGGAGTCGGCGCTGGGGTGGATTGACTCCATGGCCTCGATGAACATTCGTCAGAACCTTTACAGCACGGCTCTCTCGGCACTTGCCGAGTCGAAGCCCCACGAAGCGCTTGCATATCTTTCAAACATTCCGGGTGATATCTCCCGTTCTCGAGTCGAGCAGAGCCTGATGTGGTCGCTCGCCCAATCCGATCCGGATGTGGCCTTTGAATTCTACCAATCGAATCCCGATGTTTCGGAAAATACCCGGATGAATTTTCTTTCGAGCATTGCTTCTCAGAAGATCGATCAGGTGATCCCCGAACTGGAGAAAATGGGCGACGCCGTGGAGAGATCATCGTGGGCGGCTCGGAATATTTTCCAATCATGGGCGGCTCAGGACATCGAGGCGGTGAAAGCCTACATCGATTCGACCGAATCCGAAGTGCTCAAGATGGCGGCGATCGAAGCGGCAGCGGGACAACTGGCGAAAAAGGATCCGGCTGCCGCGATCGCGATGGCCCAATCACTGGGCGCAAAGGACCAGGCCAAGGGCATGCAGGCAGTCTACTCGACGTGGATGGACCGTGAACCCGAGGCGGCATTGGCAAGTCTGGCGGGCATCGATAACTCGAGGCTGCGTGACAAGATCTGTGAAGAGATCGTCGATCATATCAATTGGCAGAATCCGAAGGGCGCCGTGGCCGTGATTGCGGTGATGGAAGATGGATCAGCGAAGAACGACGCCATCCGTCAGATGAGGTATAGTGTAAGGCAGCAGCCTTTTGACGAACAGGAAGCGCTCATTCGACAACTTCCCGAGGCGGATCGTGGACCCTTCCTTGCGGGAATGGCGTCGGAAATGGTGCGCCGGGATGTGGAGCGCGGCACTCAGGTCTATCTGGAGATGAGTGAGAAGGATCGTGCGGGGAATGACGGACAGCAGTTTCTTGGGGAGCTCAGCCGGATCGATCCGGATCGCGCCTTTGAACTCGCCAATGAGCTGCCGAATGCCGCGGCGAAGAATTCGGCGATCAGCAGCATCGTCAACAATCTTTCTAACAGCTCTCCGGAAACAGCGGCGGCCTATCTCGAGCAACTGAAAGGTGGGCAGAAGGATCAGGCGATTACGTCGCTGGCCAGAAATTGGGCGGAGAAGGACAGTGACGCGGCACTCAAGTGGGCGCAGGGGCTTTCCGGCGATCAGCGGGTGCAGGCGATGGCCTCGGTGAGTGCTCAGCAGGCGGAACATTCGCCCACGGAGGCCTCAAAGGTGTTCGAGTCCGCACTGGCATCAGCCCCGGAAGGGATGGCCGGGAAGCTGCAGGGAAGCGCCCAGCGAATTGCCGAGAACTATGCCAAAGAGGACGGCGCGGCGGCGGCCCAGTGGGCCTTGTCCCTCGGTCAGGAATCGGTGGCGAAGGGAGCGGTGAGCTCGACGGTTCAAGTCTGGGCGCAGAAGGATCTGGTGGCGGCTTCGGAGTGGACCAACGCTCTCGATGACGGCCCGATCCGTGACAGCGCGGTCCAGCCCATCGTGAAACGTCTTCAGAACGAGGAACCCGCTGCGGCGATTGAATGGGCGGCGAGTATGGCTGATGAGGGCAGCCGGAAAAATACGATTCGCTCGGCACTATCGAACTGGTATTCGAATGATCCGGAGGCCGCCCGCCGGGGCCTTGATAATGCCGGGCTGGACCAGAAGACCCACGACGAGATGCTCAAGGTGTTTGAGTAGGAACGCGTCACCATCCGAGGATTCGCGTGACTGCTGCCCGCAGGGCGGTCTCGAGCACGGCGACGTCGGCGTGGGAAAGCGGGATCGTCACCTTGCGCAGCGATTTGTCGGCAGCTTCCTGACGGGAAATGGAGATCAAGTACGGGGCGCGTTCCGGGTCTTTGCGCCGGACCAGTTCGCAGGCACTGTTGGCGGTCTCGGATTTATGAAAGAGCTTCGCCTCGGGCATGCGATTCTGCAGCACGGCGAGTACTGCGCCGAGATCGGCGAATCCCCATTTCATCGTGATCTTGTTTTCCCAATCAAACTGCCGCTCGCCTGACTGCGCCGCGGCATCCACAAAGACCGCACCCTTCGCCGGGTTCAGCCCGAAACGAACGACTCCTCCGCTGCCGCGGGAGTTCGGTTTGTAGATGGCGTGCTCGGGCAGGCGATCGATGGCAGGGGCGGATTCGGGAATGGTCGTATTCATGGTAATTTTGGACAGTTCCCTGTTACTATGAACACTTGTTTCTTGGACGCAAGAAAATCGTTCACTTGAACACTTCGAGGAAATCAAACCGCGAAGATCGATGGGTTGACATGTCGCGTCAATGCATGCACAGTGCATGCATGGCCACGAAGACCATTTCGATTGATCTGGAGGCGTATAAGCGGCTTACGGCGGCTCGGAAGGAGCCGAGGGAGTCCTTTTCCCAGGTGATCAAACGTGCCGAGTGGACGGAGCAGGGGCGGACTTGTGGGGCTTTGCTGGCGGCTCTGCCCGGGATCGAGGCGGTGGATGACGAGGTGATTGCGCGGCTTGAACGAGCCCAGCAGGAGGATGCGGCCCCCGATGATTCCTGGTCATGAACGCCTATCTTTTCGACACCTGTTTCCTGATCGATGTGGAGCGGGAACTCAAACTCGGCGCGGGGAAAGCTCATGAGTTTCTCCGCCTGAATCCAAACGCCCATGCGCGTCTGTCGTGGACGGTCGCGGGTGAGTTTGCGGAAGGCTTCGGCGGCATCGATCACCCGGCTTGCGACGCGATGTTGTCTCGTTTCGAGATGCTGCCGATGGATCGTCAGACGGCGAATTGCTACGCAATCATCACGCGTGAGTTGCGTGATCGCCGCGAGCTGATCGGGGCGAATGATCTGTGGATCGCAGCGGCAGCTCTTGCGAATGGTCTGCCATTGGTGACGAACAATCGATCGCACTTCGAGCGGGTTCCGGGACTGATGGTGGTGGGATATTGAGGAAGCCCGATATCGTCATCGGATCTATTCCGATCACTTCGCGGGGACTGGCCACTGGGCTGTTAGAATCATTGGGTGGAGGGAGCACGCTGCCGCGTCGAGGTCCTTTGGGAGTTCGGTGATGCGGGCGAGTTGGTGATTCCAGCTGTTAGGCGCGATGCTGGGACCACGAATGATGAGTGGAACAGGGATGCTACCTTTCCAGAGTGAGCTCTGAAGGAGCGGTTAGCCTGGAAGTCAAGAGGATGAACCTCGGAATACACAAAATACACGGAACCTGAAAAGGGTGTGAAATTGGGTCTATTCGTTGGGTTGAGGTGACGACGTTTCTGAAGCTAAAGGGGAAAAATGAATCCGCGAATGGACGCGAATTCTGAATGGGTTATAGAACCCGAACCACTACCCCGTTAGGTGATTCGCAGAGGCATTGTGGCTGTATCAAGAATCCGAGTATTCCGTATAATCCGTGGTGTTCATTTCTGAATTCTTGATTCGCGGGATTTGCCTTTGCCGCGTTGATCGCGGCCTTTTGGAGGGACGACCGTTGGGTCGTACGCCGGGTTGGCCTCCGTCACCAATGGGGCCTTGGTTTCTTGCTGCCAGGTTTGGAGGGCGGCGAGGAGTTGTTGGGTCTTTTCCTTGTCGCGCTCGGCGAGGTTGGTGGTTTCGCCGGGGTCGGTTCTAAGGTTGTAGACTTCGATGGTCCTATCCTCGAAGAGCTGGATGAGTTTGAAGTCGCCCATGCGGACGGCGCTGGAGGGGCCCCCGCCACCAATGTAGCTGGGGAAGTGCCAGAAGACGGCGTCGCGGGTGGGGGCGGATCCGCCGTGGAGGGTTGAGGCGAAGCTGATGCCGTCGAGGTGGTGATCGGTGGCGGGCTTGATGCCGGCGAGGTCGAGAAGGGTCGGGTAGAAGTCCATGCTGAGGATCGGTGCCTCGCAGCGGATGCCCTTGGCGATGCCGGGGCCGCTGATGGCGGCGGGAACGCGAATGCCGCCTTCGTAGAGTGAGCCCTTTCCGGAACGGAGCGGGGCGGTGCTGCGACGGTTGCCGCCGTTGTCGGAGGTGAAGACGATGATGGTGTGGTCGTCGAGCTTGAGGCGTTCGAGCGCGGCGGTGAGGCGGCCGAGGTTCTGGTCGACGGCTTCGACGGTTGCGGCGTATTCCGGATCGGGGGCCTTGAGCTTCTTGTATTTCTCGACGAGTTCGGGCTTAGGCTCGAAGGGGGCATGAACGGCGTGGTAGGCGAGGTAGACGAAGAAGGGGTCGCCGCTTTTCCTCTCGATAAAGGCGATGGCTTCGTCGGTGAATCGGTCTGTTAGATACTCGCCCTTGTCGTTGAAGTAGCGGTCCTTTTCGAAGCCGAGGGACTTCGGCTGTTCGAAGAGATCGAAGCCCTGGCCTTCAGGGGAGACGGGGTTGTTGGATCCGCGACCAAGGTTCCACATGCCGAACATGGCAGTTGCGTAGCCATTGGCCTTGAACTGCTCGGCGATGGTGATGGTTTCGGTGGAAAGCTCGGCCTTGCTGGTGGTGGCGAGCATCTTGTGGTGCGCGGAACCGGGGGCGTGACGGTCATCGACGACGGTGTAGATGCCGTGTCGCTGCGGGTACTGGCCGGAGATGAAGCAGGCGCGGGTCGGTGCGCAGTTCGGGGCGCTGGAGTAGGCGTTGGTGAAGGTGACACCGCTGCGGGCGAGTTGATCGATGGAGGGAGTCTGGGTGATTCTGTTTCCGGCGAATCCGACGTCGTTCCAGCCCATGTCGTCGATCAGGATGAAGATGATGTTGGGGCGTTCGGTACCGGGAGAAATGCTGCCGGCTTCGTCCTTTCGGGGCGTTTGTAGAGCGGTCGTGGCGGGGAAGCGTGGATTGATCTCGCCCTCAACTTTGAGTTCATCGGGGGTGAGTTGCTCGTCTTGGTTGATGTCGTGTTTCTGGATAAAGCGCCGGAACTGATCGGCCATCTCGACGGCAGAGACCTGCTTGTCGTGGTCGCGATCCATTTCGAGGTGGTGTTCCTTGACGAAGCCATTGAGGGCGGATCGCTGGGTCGGTCTGCCCTCGCGCATTTCACTTTCGCTGAGCTGGCCGTTCTTGTCGCTGTCGTAGCCGACGAAAACCTTGCGGGCTTCGTCGAGAAGTTCGGTGAGAGTCAGGCTGCCGTCCTTGTTGGCATCGATCTCCGAGGCATGGACCAGGATCCATGGGGTGCGAGCTTGGTCACCGGCTTGCTCGGATTCGCGATCAGGTCGAGGCTTTCGGCCTCCGCCAACGTTCTTTCGGGCTTCGTGGCTTTCTTCGGTGACGGTGCCGTCGGGCGAGGTGAATTCGAAGTCGGCGCCTCCATCACGCTTGAGGGTGTAGTCGATGCGGTGGGTTTTGCCATCGAGTTGGTAGTCGAGTTTGAAATGCTCATCGCTGATGCGTTCGAAGCCGGTGACGGTGGCGCCGCGCAGTGGCTGGGTGTAGGGCCGGATACCGCGTGTCGTGGGTTGATTGGCGACCTGGTCGTCGCGGATCTCCGCTTCGCCGCGAAGGCCGCCGTTGAGATAGGGGTAGCTGCTACTAGAATGATAGTGGTAGCCGAGCTCGCCATGATCGTGGCCGTTGAACTCGTCGAGTTTGTTTGGAGTACTGCCGTCGGCTTCCTTGAAACCGAAGAGCGGATAGCCATCCATGGCGAAGCCGATCGGCTGTTTGTCGCCGACGAGTTTGTTGAGAAAGGTCGGCGGGAGGTGGTAGTGGTAGTCATCGGCGCGGCCGGCGTGGCCGCCGAATTCATCGAGCTCGCCGGCGAGATTGGTGTCGGTGCGGCCGTCCTGTTTGATCGGGTTGAAGATCGGCACGCCGTTGATGGCGACGGCGATGGCTCCTTTGAAGAGACTGGTTCTGGAGGAGACGGGATTTTTGGCTGGCGTGGGATGCAGGGGAAGGCGCCAGGCGTTTTCGCCGAAGAAGTGTTGAGGTAGCGGGACTTGTTGATTCCAAGCGGTGATGCCTTCCATCATCGGGTGGTCAGGGAAGGCGTTGGTGCCGATGTAGACGAAGTTCTCGTCCCACTTGATTTGCAGGCTTTCAGCGAAGGGAGCGAAGGCCTTGGCTTGGTAGGGGGTGGAGGGATCGAGGCGGTGGGCGAAGCCTTTGGTAGGGATGGGGGTGCGGCTCGTGGAGGCGTCGATGACGGCGGGAGCGGCGGTGGCGGAAGGGATGATGTGGCCGCGTGGCCAGTCGCTGGTCGCAGGCTTCCCGTTTGGCGGGGCATCGATGCGGGTGCGGAAGATGACGGTGTTGTCGAGCTGCAGGTCGTCGCTCCAGATCCATTTGGCGCCTCCGAAGTCGTGCTCGAAGAAGGGCTTTTTCGGGTCGATTTGCTGTTCGGTATACTCTTTCGCCTGCGGCCAGGAGGAGTCGTCGAAGTCGATGGCGAACCAGTTTTCCGGAAGGGGTGCGGCTCGGACTTTGGGATTGGCGGTGTCGGCGTTGATCGGTCCGTGAAAGAAGTCTTTCGCTTTCCATGAGCTGTTAGTGACGGTGCCGTCGGCGAACTTCAGGATGAATCCGCCATCGCCTATGTTGGAGTTGTCGTACTCCATGCCGGTGTCGGGGTGGGCGTTGTCGCGGGCCATGACGGCGATGGTCATGGGGTACTCGGGGAGGAGGTCGACGGAGACGACGTTGTGGGGGATGAAGGGAATGGGGTCGGCGGTGGCGAGCTGGCCGTTGATGTAGAGGACGAACCAGTTGTCAGCGTAGACGTTGGCGCGGATGGTGTCTTCAATCCGGGGCTTGTTGATTTTCGGCGAAGCGGGATGACTGTGGGTGCTGCCTCCGATGTCGTGGGCGACGGCGGTGAGGGTGAGCGCGAGAAGCAGACGAATGATCATGCCGGAGTGAACCCTTGTAAGATGACAGAGTGGCGCTTGCTTTGATTACACTTTGGTAATTGTTTGTGGATCGACCGCGAGGGCGCGATGAGTAGAGTTGGGGGATGAAAGTTCTGGTAGCCGAAGACGAACCGCGATTGGCGGCTTTCGTGGCACGGGGGCTGGAAGAGCAGGGCTTTGTGGTGGATGAATGCCATCGAGGGGACGACGCGTTGATGCTGGCGTCGACCCGGGACTACGATGCGCTGGTGCTGGATATCATGATGCCGGGAATGGATGGCTTGAGCGTGCTCCGGCATCTCCGGGAGTCGGGAAATGGCGTGCCGGCGCTGATGCTTTCGGCGCGTGGGGCTCCGGAGGATCGGGTCGAGGGATTGAATCAGGGAGCGGATGATTATTTGGCGAAGCCCTTCCATCTCGATGAGTTGGTGGCACGGGTGCACGCGCTTTTACGGCGGAGCAAGGGGCAGGTGGAGCCGGTGCTGCGTGCGGGATGTCTGGAGCTGGCGATGCTGGATCGCGAGCTCAGGGTGGATGGGGAGGTGATCGAGCTGACGACCCGTGAGTTCGCCCTGCTGGCCTGTCTGATGGGCTCGCCGGGCCGGGTTTTCGCGCGGACGCAGTTGTGTGAACGGGTGTGGAACTACCACCATGATCCGGGAACCAATGTGGTGGATGTGTGCGTGCAACGTCTCAGGAAGAAGCTGGGCGAAAGTGGTGATTGGATCGAATCTGTCAGAGGAGTGGGATACAGGTTTCGCAAGGATTGAACGATGGGCAAGGCTCCGTCATTCCGATTGAAGCTGGCGCTCCTGATGGGAGGCGTGACGGCGCTTCTCGTGCTCGTTCCAGTGAGTTTGCTATGGTCTCTAACAGAGCGCGGACGGATGGCGCGGCTCGACCGGGAGTTGCATGATCTCTCCAAGCCCAATCTTCAGCGGGCGAATGGGCGGAATCATTATCAGAGATTTGAAAATGGTCTGGCTCTGAGCGGAAACGGAGAGACCATTGCATTCTGGGTAGTGGATGAGTGGGGCGAGACTCTTCACAAGATGGAGAGCTGGCCTGCCGGACTGACTCGGGATCGCCTGCCCGAGCCGGGGCCGATGAAGACGAAAAAGCCAAAGCTGGAGAAGGGCTCACGGGACACAGCGGACTCCTTGCAAGTTAGCGAGGCGGGTTTTCTCGATGCCGGGACGGATGGCAGATCATGGCGGGTTTCAGCAACAAGTAATGATCTGGAGACGCTCTATCTGGCCTATGATCTCTCGTCCTTGGATGGCGAGCTGGCAGAGGAACGGCGGAGGGTTTTCCTGATCGTGCCGATCGCGCTGGTGGTTTCCGCCGTGCTCTCCTGGTGGTTGGCTGGGCGTGCGATGAAGCCGGTAAGGCGTCTCTCCGAAAGGCTGGATGGCATGGGCGCGAAGGATCTTGGTGAACGAATCGATGGCACGGGCGAGGATCGTGAATTCCGTCGCTTGGTCGAGGTTTTCAACGGCATGATGGAACGGCTGGAGAAGAGCTTCCAGCAGGCGTCACGATTCAGTGCGGATGCATCGCACGAACTGCGCACGCCCCTGGCACTGATGCAGAGTGAGCTGGAGGAGAGCTTGAATCAGGCCGCGGATGGATCGCCGGAGCAGAGGAAACAGGCTCGGCTGTTAGATGATGTGGCCGGGTTGCGAGCGATCACCGAAAAGCTTCTGCTGCTTTCGAAGGCTGATGCGGGGGAAATCCAAATTGCGCGGGATCGGATTGATGTGACGGGCCTGGTGGAGGAGATGATCGAGGACCTGAAGCTGCTTGATGAGGGTCGCAGGGTGTCTGCGGAAGTGCGGACGGGTGTCGAGGTGACGGGAGATGAGATCCTGTTGAGACAGGTGCTTCAGAACCTGGTATCGAATGCGATTCGTCACGGATCACCCGAGGGGGAAATCAGGGTGGTGTTGTCGAAGGAGGGGTCGGAAGTATTTCTGAAGCTTTCGAATGATGGTCCGGCGATTCCGAAGGAGGCGAGGGAACGGATTTTCGACCGCTTTTTCCGGGTCAACGACGCGCGTGACCGGCGCTCGGGAGGGAGTGGGCTGGGTTTGGCGCTGTCGCGTGAGATCGCTCGTGCGCATGGGGGAAATATTGAACTGCTTGATACCAGGGAGGTCACCTTTTGTCTTCGTTTGCCCCTCATTGCTGAAAAATGAGCGGGTGACGGAAAGGAGGCGCGCCGTTGAAGGATGTCGACTTTCTCGCAGGTTATGCCACAAGGCATATTCTGGGCTTCCGGTGGGCGCTCTCGACCTGTTAAGGAAACAAAGGCTGCCGGTGTAACGGGACGATCCTTGCCCGAGCAGACGACGAAACTTTAAGCCTCCATGAAAAAGCCACTTCAACTCCTCTCTTGCGCTCTTACTCTGATGACCATGACGACACCACCGGGACACGCCGAAACCACCGCTCCGGAAGGGAGCTTTGCTTCCGATCAGGCATTTTTGGAAAAGCATACGGATGCGCTGCTGCTGACGAAAGGTGACTCTGCGGTGTCCGTGGTGCCGGCTTATCAAGGCCGCGTGATGACCAGCACCTTCGACAGCAAGGCAGGTCCGAGCTTTGGCTGGATCAATCGGCCGGTGATTGAAAAAGGCTTCCTTTCCGATGAAGAGAAGAAGGGAAAACTTGAGGAGCACATCTACATCTTTGGTGGCGAGGAACGCTTCTGGCTGGGGCCGGAAGGCGGACAGTTTGCCCTATTCTTCAAACCGGGCGACAAGTTCGAGTTCTCCGATTGGAGAACGCCTCCGATCATCGATACGGAGCCATTCAAACTCGTCGAGCGGACGGACGACTCGGCAAAGTTCCACGCTGAGGCGGACTTGACGAACTTCAGTGGCACGAAGTTCTCGATTGGCATCGACCGCACCGTGAGCTTGCTGGACGTCGCCGGAGCGGCAGCGAATCTGGGTGTGGAGCCGGGGGCTGAGATCAAGATGGTGGCTTACGAGACGGACAACCGTGTCACCAACCGCGGCGACGAGGCATGGACGGCTGAAAAAGGACTGCTCTCAATCTGGATGCTCGGCATGTACAATCCATCGCCTAACACCACCGTGGTCATTCCGTTCAAAGCAGGCGATGATGCGGAACTGGGTCCGAAGGTGAACGACACTTACTTCGGCAAGGTCCCGGCAGACTACCTGAAGGTCGTGGACGACATCCTTTTCCTTAAAGGTGATGGCACCCGGCGCGGCAAAATCGGCGTGAATTCGAAACGTTCGAAAGGCATTGCGGGGAGCTACGATGCCGATGGACGCGTGCTTACCATCGTCACTTACAATGTGCAGGAGGATCCAAACGGATATGTGAACTCCATGTGGGAAATGCAGGACGAACCGTATGCCGGAGATGTGATCAATGCATATAACGACGGTTCGCCTGAGCCCGGCGCTCCGCCGCTCGGACCCTTCTACGAACTCGAAACTTCGTCACCCGCTGCTGCCCTGAGGCCTGGCGAGACGATGAAGCACATCCAGCGGACCTACCATTTCCACGGTCCGGAATCCCAGCTTGAGCCGCTTTCACAAAGCCTGCTTGGTGTTGGTTTGGAAACAATCAAAGAGCAGTTCTGATGAAACCGATCATTTCCGGAATCGCACTTTTTGTGCTGTCGATGGCTTCGCTGAAGGCCGCCACGGAAGAAGGTGCCATGAAGCCTTTCACGCCTGCCAAGGATGTGAAGGGAAGCTGGGCGATGCACGTCGACCCGGCCTTGCCGAATGTGCTGATCCTCGGCGACTCGATTTCGATCGGCTATACCCGGCCTGTTAGAAAACTGCTGGATGGGAAAGCCAACGTATTCCGTCCGATGAAGGCATCGGGTACGAAACCGGAAAACTGTGGCGACACCCCCATGGGGGTCAGGGGAATCGACCGATGGCTGGGTTCCACGAAGTGGGATGTCATTCATTTCAATTGGGGACTCTGGGATCTTTGCTACCGGAATCCGGAATCCAAAACCCAGGGAAAGCGCGACAAGAAGAATGGGACACTCAGCACCACGCCCGAGCAGTATGAGAAGAATCTCGAGACCATGGTGAACCGCTTGAAAAAGACCGGAGCGGAGCTGATCTGGGCCAGCACGACGCTGGTTCCCGAAGGGGAAGCCGGCCGCATTGTGGGCGACGATATCAAATACAATGCCATCGCAGAACGTGTGATGAAGCGCCACGGCATTCCCACCGACGACCTCCATGCCCTGACGGTGAGCTTCGATGGGAAGTATTTCTCCGGCCCGGGCAACGTGCATTTCACCGAGGAAGGAAGTCAGCGATTGGCAGAGCAGGTTGCGGAGAAAATCTCGGGTCTGTTAGAAAAGAAGACCAAGCCTGATCCCGAGCCCGAACTTCCCCCTCGCTAGGGGAGTGTTCGGAGAACCAGGGAGCGGCGTTGCGGAAGCGGAAAGATCCGCCATGGGACGCACCACGTCGCTCCCCTCTCAATGGCCACCCCGCAGGATTTCCAGCGGCGGGTGATTGCAGACACCGCGGCTCAGTGCGAGCCCGCCGAGAACCGATACGAGGGCCACCACTCCGAAAGCGCCTAACAGCAAGCCTGCATCCGGCCACGGAGAGGCTTTGAAGACATACACCGCCAGAGCCGCATTGGCGCCCACGGCCAGCAGCACGCCGGTCAGCGCCGACAGCAGACCAAGCGCGGCATACTCGATCACCAGGATCGCCCGGACCTGCTTTGCCGAGGCACCGAGTGTCCGTAGCAGGACACTTTCCTTCAGCCGCACATCGCGACCATTCAGCAGCGTCCCGATCAGAATCGGCAGCCCCGCCAGCACCGTGAATCCGCCCAGAACCGTCACCACTGTCGAGATTTTCCCGAGAATATCGCGCACGGTTTCGAGAATCAGTGTCAGATCGATCGCCGTGACATTCGCGAAGCGCTTCGCCAGCGCCCGTTGCAAATCACCGGATGACTCAGGTGTCGGGGTCCGCGTGGTCACCACATGAAATCCCGGTGCGTCCTCGAGCACTCCAGGCGGGAAAACCATGAAGAAGTTCAGGTTGAAGCGACTCCAATCGACCTGACGAATGCTCGTCACCTGCGTACGGATCTCAACCCCCTGCACATCCAGGGTGATCTCATCGCCGATCGTGACCTTCATGTCCTCGGCGATGCCCTCTTCCAGCGATAGCGGCACCACTTCCGAGGGATCCGCGGGCTCGGTCGCAAGCTCGCCCGCGACCAGTGTTTCGGTGAAATTCAGCTCGTCCCGGTAGGTCGAGCGGAACTCCCGCCTCGCCACCCAGCGTGGCACGCCCTTTGCCTCGCCGACTGGCACGCCACGGATCGATTGGATCCGCATCGTGACCATCGGCGTGCTCTCCAGCACCGGCAGCTCGGCTTTTTCTAACACCTCATGGACGCCCGCCACCTGATCTGGCTGCACATCGATCAGGTAGAGGTTCGGACTCTCCGCTGACTGCTGAAGATCGAGCCGACCATTCAGCAGGCGCCCCGCCGAAAGGATGGTCACTAACAGAAAGGTCCCGAGTCCCAGGGACAGGAGGAACAGTAATGTCTGGTTGCCCGGCCGGTGCAGGTTGGAAATGCCTTGCCGCAGCAGGTAGGGCCAGCGCCGACCGACCACCCGACGCGCCGCGGTCATCAGCCCGCGCGCCACCCCGACCAGGGCCAGGAAGGCGACCACCAGGCCGCCGACCATCGCCAGCGAGCGGGACCAGCGTGGGTCATTGGCATGCGCCACCATCACCAGCAGACCGACCAGCAGCGCATAGATCGGCAGCGACCTCAGCAGGCCCCCTTTCAGCCGTCCCCCGCTGCGCAAGGTGACCGCCGGGGAGATCTCGCGGATCTTCATCAGCGGCAGCAGTGCAAATCCACAGCACACCGCGAAACCTGTCGCCGTGGTCTGCGCCACGATCTTCCACTCCGGCGAAGGGCTCACCGTCACCGGCATCTGATCGCGGAAGGCTTCTAACAGGCCCATCTGAAGACCTACCCCCAGAGCTGCACCGAGCAGCGCGCCGATCAATCCGAGCGCGAGTGCCTGCGCAAAATAGATTCCGAAGGCGAGGTGACCCGGACAGCCGAGGCAGCGCAGGATCGCAATCGTCGGGATGCGTCGGGTGACATGCGCATGCACCGCTCCCGCCACCCCGATCGCCCCCAGCGCCAGCGAGGCCAGCGCGATCAGCCCGAGGAACTGCTGAAAGTTGTCCAGGGCATCGCCGAGATTCTCGCGGCGATCCTCCGGCGTTTCCAGCCGCCACGGAGTATCCGGAAAATCATCCCGCACTTTGCGTTTCAGCCCCTTCGTGGCGGATCCACCCGCGATCTCCAGATGCACCTGATAGCTCGCCATGCTGTTCTGGGTCAGCAGCCCGGTGCGCTCGATGTCCGCCAGGTTCACATAGACCTCCGGCGCGAATCCGCTGAAGCGGTTGCCTCGCGGCGCCGGCTTGTCGACCACCCCGAGGATTCTCAAACGAATCCCCCCAAGCTCCACTTCCTCACCAACCTTCGCCCCGAACTGATCGAGGATCGCCGGCTCTAACAGCACGCCGCCATCGCTCTTCAGCTTCTCCCAGGCCTCCACCGGCCGCGTCTCCACGGTCCCGTAAAACGGATAGTCCCCCTCGATCCCACGCACCTGCATCAGGCGCGCACCGCGGTCGGGAAGAAATCGCATCATCGAGGGAAAGCTGACCTCGCGACTTGAGCGGCTCGCCATCCCGGCCAGCCGCTCGGCGTCCTCCTCGCTGATCTCTTTCCGCGAAGACACCCGCAGATCCGAGCCCAGCAGCGCCTTCGCCTCCGAAGCAATCCCCCGTTCGACGCTCGCCTTCAGCGAGTGAATCGCCGTCAGCGCCGCAATCCCCGCCACGATCGCCAGCGAAAAGATCACCAGTCGCATGCGTTGCGAACGGCTGTCCCGCCAAGCCATCCGCCACACCCAGGGATGGATCAAGCCCGCCCACAAACTGCCCGGCAGCCCACTCTTGTTAGATCCCGTCATTTTGCTCCACTAAATCAGAATTTGAACCACAGATTGAAAGGCAGGGAAGGAATCGGACCAGGATGGATAGGATAAATAGGATGAAGGCCATGAAATTCAATTATCTTGATGACCATCATCATGGTTGAGGCTCAGTTCTAGCCTGAAGCTGAGGATAATGACTCCAAAATCCTATCCGTCCTATCCATCTTGGTCCAAAAAAATTCAGCCCCAGCCGATTGTCCATTAAGCTTGATTGCCCTCGGAATGTGCTGCCCATGTTTCTCAACTGCATTGGTTTCCGTGTATTCTGTGTATTCCGTGGTTCACCATCTCCCTTCCAAAATCTGCATCCATCAGCGTCCATCAGCGTCCATCAGCGGTTAACTCCTCTTCCCCTGAGCCATTCCAGATTCGCGTTCATTCGCGTCCATTCGCGGTTTCCCTCTCCTCTTCTAAAACAATCTTCCCCCCACTCATCGTCACCACCCTCCTCGCCTTCGCGGCCAGTGCCGGATCATGCGTCACCAGCACCAGCGCCGTTCCCGCCTCACGGTTCAGACGGAAAAGCATCTCGACGATCGGTGCACTCGTTTCCGAATCCAGATTCCCCGTCGGCTCATCCGCAAAGAGGATCTTCGGCCGATGAATGAAAGCCCGCGCCAGCGCCACCCGCTGCTGCTCGCCGCCGGAAAGCTGCAGCGGGTAGTGATCGAGCCGGTCGCCCAGACCGACCTCCGTCAGCAGTCGTTCCGCCTCCTTTTCGCTTTCCCGTCCCGACTCGCCGCGCAGTTCCAGCGGCACCAGCACGTTCTCGATCGCCGTCAGCGTCGGGATCAGCTGGAAGCTCTGAAAGACGAAGCCGACCAACCGGTTCCGCAAGGCCGCCCGCGCATCCTGATCCATCGACTCGATTGCCTGGCCATCCAGCTCCACCGATCCCGCACTCGCATCGTCCAGCCCCGCGCAGAGCCCGAGCAAAGTCGTCTTGCCACTCCCCGAGGGCCCGATGATCGCCAGCGTGTCGCCTTCCTCCAGACTCAGGCTCACATCCTTCAGCACCGTCAGCTCGTGGCTCATCGTCTGATGCACTTTTCGCAGCCCCGTGACCTTGAGGATCGGTCGTTTGACAGCACTCGGAGCGGATTCTAGTCTAGCGGTCGATGGGGATGACATTGCGGAGAAATTTCATGTTAGGGCTACTGCTTGCCACGGGCACCGCACTATTGGGCGAGGAATCGCCGAATGCAAATCAAGCGAGTCAGCGCATCGTCGTTCTTGGCGACAGCATCACCGCCGGCTACGGCCTCGATCCGAAGGAAGCCTACCCCGCCCACCTCCAGGCGAAGATCGACGCCGCCGAACTTCCCTACACCGTCGCCAATGCCGGGGTCAGCGGCGACACCACCGCCGGCGGCCTGCGCCGCGTCGCCTGGGCCATGGGAAAAGGAGCGAACGTCCTGATCATCGCCCTCGGCGGCAACGACGGCCTGCGCGGCATTTCCCCCGAGGAGACCAAGAAGAACCTGCTCGGCATCGTCGCCAAAGCCCGCACCAAGAATCCCGACATCGAAGTCCTCATCGCCGGCATGCAGATGCCCGACAACATGGGCAAAGACTTCACCGCCCGTTTCCAAGCCGTCTTCCCCGAAGCCGCCAAGGAAACCCAATCCACCCTCATCCCCTTCCTCCTCGAAGGCGTCGGCAACGTCGAAAACCTCAACCAACCCGACGGCATCCACCCGACCGCGGAAGGGCAGGAGAAGGTGGCGGAGAATGTGTGGAAAATCCTCGTGCCGGTGATTGCGCCATAGTGTTAAATCTGTCGTCGCCACACCAGCAGGCCAAGCAAGAAATCTGGGCTCGCAAAATGACGGATGACCTTTATCCTTAATGCATGACGATAGAAGCCATATTGCGAAAAAGCATCCGGTATGATCGGGGTGGCAAACCCGTCGAAGTGGTCATCCCTTACGATGAATTTGTTGATTTCATGGAGTCCAATGGACTCGACCTCAGTGAGGAGGAAAAGGAATCGATTGCCGAAGCGAAGGCAGATCGGGAAGCCGGTCGGTCCGAAAACTTTGTCGCACTCGAAGACTTGGAGAAAGAACTCGGCATCTGAAATTGCCGCCGGATGCGTGCCATCGTTTTTCATCGTCGCGCGGCCAAATACCTCGGTCGAATGCCTCGCGACCGCGCGATTCAAGTCCGGCCGCCAACACGGCGAAGGGAGCGGCTGGAGGCCTGCACGATGTGCCGAGGAACGAGGCGCTGAGGAAGGCCGGAAGCCCAGCGACCGCGGCCCGAACTACCCGCGCGCGAGCGGAGGCGCGGCCCGTGCGAGGTGCCCATTCCCTTCGACCGTCCCGCGAACGCGGGACGCACTCGGCACCTCATCCGCACGGGGCGTGCCGCAGCGGTCGATTGCTCTTTGACCGGGTGGCCTCCGCTTCTGCGCCAGCCCTACGACGCCCGACCACGCAAAAACGCCCGAACGAGGATGACCGCGACACCGAGAACGGCGATTGCGCCAAGCACGAGCGGCCACGATGGGGTTTCGCTTTCGCCGTTCCGCAGATTGGTCTCGGGTTGAGAGGTTTCGTCTTCACTCGCCAAGCCGGTGTTGCGGGGAGCATCGGTCTCAACTTTGGGATTCGATGGCTCATCTGCCACTTCGCGGTGCCCGAGGCGCGACCGGAGTTCGCCTTCCGCCTCATTGCGAGTCAACTTTTCGATTTCCTCAATGCGCTCGATTTCCTCGGGGCGTTTGTGCTGGTTCCGCAAGTTGAACGCCGATGTAACCTCGACGCTTCGCCAAGAAGGAGCATTCTCCCGAAGATACTCTGCCAGAGAGACCATTTCCAAAGCCGGTTCGCCAGCGCTCGAATACTGATTCTCCGCCTCCTGGATTTTCGATGCCAAGTCAGGATCGGACAAGTCGAAGCGACGCTCTTCCTTCACTTCGCCGTTTCCATCAAACAACACGAGGCGCGGCGGAACACCTGACAAGATCGTTGCATACGCGAAGTCAGCGCCTCCACTTCCGGCCCAAACCTTGAGAGGATTGATTTCGAGTTCTTTGCCGAGATTCGGGCTAAACCATGCCTTGCCGTCCCAATCCCCACCAGACAGCGCATAAAGCGCTGATCCGTTTCCGAATGCAATTCGATAAAGGTAGCCTCCTGCAAGCAATGAGGCGTCTTGCTGATTGAAGAAAGCCGTCATTGAACTGCCGTCGTAATTTTGTGGTTCGGAACCAAAATCGGGGGGCTCAACAAAGAACGGAACGTAAGTCGTCGAACTCTCTAGCAGGCGGATATCCCGACCATTTTCCCTCAATACAGCCGCTCGCAGTAATTCTTCGTCTGCTTCGATTTTTTCTAACAGCCATTTGTCCAATGGCTCTGCTAGTGCGCTTTCAACAAGGGCACACGCGAGAACAAGAGACATAAAGATACGGGTCATTCTTCTTCCTCCTCCTCTACCTGCTCGCATACCCTTTCGACATAGTTGTTCTGACCGTAGTTCCATTGCCACTCGTGAACAGCAGGCCCTCGCCATGAACACCAGTGAGCGCTGGCTCCGTTATACGCTTTGATTGCAACCGCGTCTTCCGGTCTCCTTTCCCCCTGGTTGTCACCGAAGGTTACGTTGGCTTGATCCCGCGAAGGAACCGGAACATTCTGCCCCGTATGGAAAGTGGTTTGTGGTCGCTGGCCATTGGGCATTGAACCCGGCCCACTACGCGGAGTTGGATCGTTCATGAACGTCTCAGCGATTTGGATTTTGTCCGCTAAGATCGCCAAGAACGCATCAACGTTCCGTTGCCAATTCCAAAAAATCTCGCACGCTGCTGGATTGTTCTTGTTTCCACCCGCTCCGGTCACCTGCGCCAGACCGGTTCCGCCCACTCCAGTTTCTCCGGGGGACAGAACCTTGAGCGGATCACCCAAAGTAAACTCATAGTTGATGCCGCCATTGATCGGACTGCTGTTGCCAGATCGCTCCCAAAATTGGTTGTAGAACCCTGGGTTGTAGGCCTGGCTTTCGTGTTTCTCAATCGCGTAAGCATACCACGGCGCACCGGGTCGCGACTGAGTGTATTGCTTGCACCTGTCGTCCGCCGGATTCTCCCCACCAATAGCGAAGTCAATCTCTTCGGGGCCAACGACTATATTCGCGCCCTGTTTGATCTGATAAGTCAGCTTTGCATCGCCGCCGAAGAAGCCCCGGTCGTTCAATTCGGTCTGCCAGTCGGCCTCATTGTAGATTTCCCAAGTGTCGCCGTTGATCTGGACGAAGTTTCCGTTGGCAGGGATTCTTACCGTGTCCTCGCCTTGTTTCTCGGCATATGGACGTTCGTATTCAACAAACAGTTTCGCCTCGATGGTCAACCCATCAGGAAGCCCCGGCACCCTGAACTCAAGCTGCGGCATTCGCGGCGCTGCGTCCTGATCGGACGTGTGGGCGTCGATCCAAGCGATGTTCTCGTTCGCGATGTCCTGGGAGGTATCCCAATGAGTTATCGTGACATCGTCTCCGGTGTCGGAGTGGTCATTGATATCCTCAAACTCCACGGGCAGGAGGTAATCCTGCTCGCCATCTTCGTCAGCGACCGTTTCGATGACATTGCTTTCTGTGGCTCCAGCGGGTATCAGGAACTCCTCGACTTCTCCCGAAACCGGGACTCCGTTGAGATCACGTATGTGCAGGACGTTGAGCCGGTATCCATCCGTGCCTGCATAGTCGGAGTAGAGCCGCATTCCTACATAGGGCTTGTGGTCCGGGGCGTTGTCGTCCCAGTAGGCGAGACTTTCCATTCTAAGTGTCGAAAGAAAGTGCCCATTTGATGAAGAGTAGAACGGGTTTGTAAATAGAAATGCTCCCTGTTCGTAGAGGGGTCCGTTTTCGGAATAGCTTGTCTTCAAACCAATATAAGGGGGAAAGCGGGGAGTGTTATCAGGATCCATGGGGTTGGAGCCGCCGAGGTCCTCGGCACCGTCGGGAATCCCATCGGCATCTGTGTCGCTTCCATTCGGATCACTGCCGTAGTAGTAGAACTCCTAAAGGTCATCCAGCCCATCGTCATCGCTGTCCGCCCGAGTGGGGTCCGTGCCGATGAGCCATTCGTCCCGGTTGGTCAGTCCGTCTCCATCGCCGTCATCATCGGGCCCCTTGTCAAGGTTGCCGAAAAATTTTCGTTCCCATGCGTCCGGCAGGCCGTCTCCGTCGCTGTCGAGTGCCATTCGGAAGCCGGACGAAGTGGGGACCGAGCCGAGCCTCGATTCTGCAAGATTGCTGATTCCGTCGCCGTCCTGATCCCCTTGTGCGTCTGACCAGTCGTCCGGGTCGAAACCATAATAGATTTCCCAGTCGTTCGACATTCCATCGCTGTCGCGGTCCTGATCCAGACTTAGAAGGTAGAGGGAGGTTCCGTAGTTGGTCCAGCCGACGATAGTGCCGTGGTTGTTGATGGCAACCGGCATGGATTGCTCGTAGGTATGATTGGAAATAGAGCTGTTCGATGTTAAAGCCGATATGGCCACCTTGGTCGGCCCGTTCAGCAAATAAACGTCAAAATCCTCGGGTTCCTCCTCGTCTGTATCCGTGCAAGATACGATGATTTGAGGCCAGTCATTGAGGCCGCGAATGGTTTGATGATATTATCCGTCTGGCAAGAGGTCGCGGTAGCGGACTTGAGGGTCGGTCCCCGAGACCGTGGCATCATGGGCGTATCCGTCGAAGAACCACGAGCCATTTCACCAGTCGTCTTGGGTTTCGATCCAGTAGTGGCCGCCGAATTCACCCCAGTCGTTGAGCCATGTCGGGCGGAAGCTGGCATCGAAGAGCTCTTCGATCTCGCTGCTTTCCAGATCAAGGAGTTTATTGTCAAACGCGGGGAAGTCGGTCAGCCAGCTCCATCCCGGCGTCATCAGAAAGTGCCTTGGGGCGCCAATTCCCCAGTAGTCGCCATACTCAACCCCGGCCACTTCGCCCCAATTGTTGATTGCTGTGAAGACCGGGGAAGTCCAGGATGGCGGGCAGCTTACCGTGCCGCCGGAGAGGGTTTCAAAGTAGGGGTCTCCGGCTGCATCCACGCCAATGACTTCGCCGAAGTCGTTGATCCCCACCAGGGTTTCGAGGCTTTCGCTGAACGGCGTCAAGTACGGTGAGACGTCTCCGGTGCAAGTTGCTTTTCGCATGTCCTTGATGAATCCGAACGGATCGCCTCCGTTGGATGCTGCGGATCGGGCCTCTCCAACAATAACTCCTTCATTGTTCAAGTCATGAGCCTTCAATAGCGATGGTTCCCGCCCGTCCACCGTTGAGAGAACGCTCCATGTGCCCTCGCTGCCATTATAGAACCATACCCGATAGTAGTAAGTTGGGACCAAGCCCGGTGCGTAGGTCCAGCTTCTCACGTTGACCAGCAAGTCTCCGCGATCGTTGAAGTCGACGATCTCTTTTCGGTTGAAGCTGGAGTCAATCCTGTTCATGAAGTCGAGGTTAATCAGGTTCGAACTCCAGTTTCCGATGGGGCCTTCACCTGCTCCAGACGAATCTAGCACGTATTCCTTAAAAGCATCCAAGCCGTCACGGTCAAAATCGACAGAGGCGTCGTTGGGATTGCTCTTGTCCATGTGATGGTTGTCTTCCCAATCATCAGGAATTCCGTCGCCATCAATGTCGCTCGCCATGAGGGCGACGGGAAGCGGAAGTAGAGCAAGGACGATTCGCCATGACGGGATTTCCATCGTGGGTAACTAATAGGTTAACTCTGCATGAACTTCCGTGTTTGAATGGGAACGATTTCGTCACCGGATGGTCTATCCCTAGGGTTCTATCGCTATGAAAGGGGTCTGAAAGTCTGAAAGGGGTCGTGAAGCGGGTCGGTCCCGAAAGACGAGTGTTCGGGAAACTCAGAGGCCCCTCGCTTTCAAGCAAGCGACTAAGGCGACGAGGCTAAGGGTTTGATTATCGGGATCCCATTTCGCGGGAATGGGAATTCAGCGCAGACCGGCGACAAGGATCTCGCGAACGTCATCCGGAATTCCGGTGTGGGCGACGATGTCGGGCACCAGCGAGAGTGGCGGTGCGGCGACCAGCGATGGATCGAGGTGAACATTCTGGAGATCGTCGCATAGATGTGTCCGCCGTCCGCAATGTTTCGCCTGACAACTCGTCTGGATGTCCGGAGCGCAGTTCTTATATGAGCAGATGCGTCCGAGATACTCGCCCTTCGGACTGCTGATGAACACATCGGCAGCACAACCGTCACCACTTTGCAGGGTCTTTCCGAGCAACTGGCGGGTGAGCCTGGCCAACTTGCCGAGAGGCATGCCGTCATCCACCTCAACAAGGACATCGACGTCCTTCGGAATCGGCTTCGCGGTGACCAGTGAAAGGGGTCGGTGACCAGTGAAAGGGGTCGGTCCCGAAAAACGAGGGTTCTCAAGGATACCTCTGTGAATGAGGATGACGGGGGGCCGCATGACGCTGGGGTCGGTCCCGTTTTTCAAGCATTCACCTAGGATTGACTTCAGTTCCAAGCTCCAATTTTTGGGAGGAAGTCTGCCCGCCGCTCGTGAGATACACGGAATTCCGAGCGACTCGGTTGTTGAACAAAAAAGAAGAGCCAGCGCCTCGGCCGACTCTCCTTTGCAAGGAACCACGCTCGACCCATGTGGAGAGGCTCCTTTGTTAGATGCTCAACAAGCCGCCTCGTTGATGCCGCTCGAGAGCATTCCGCCGGTGGCTAGTTTGGTCAGTTTCTTGTCAGCACTTCCCTCCTCCTCGATCGTGTCATCTAGCAGTTTCTCGTCGTCGTCCAAACCGAGGACTGAGGCGAATGCTTTGGCGACTCCATAGCCGGCGATCTCGTAGTGTTCGACCCGATTTCCGGAGGCAATCAGGACGGCATCGCGGACCGGGCCCGCCTGAGTTGCTTCCAAGTGCTTTTTCCCTTCCTTGATCAGCCCCTTCATCGCTTCACAGGTCTCTCCTTCGGGAGCGATCCCATGGGCGGAACAAATGGTCTTGAGGCGATCGACATGACCGCGGGTTTCTTCGAGGTGCGACTGGAATGCCTCACGCAAATCGTTGTCAGTGGCGGCTCGGACCATTTCAGGAAGAGCTTCGAGCAACTGGTTTTCGGCGCTGTAGAGATCGCGAATTTGGTCGTGGTAGAGTTGATGGAGATTGGTGATCATTTCTTTTATTGGGGTTTAGTTGTGGGGACCGCGCTTGATGGGCGAGTCCGGATCCCTCTTCGCATTAAGCGTGCCGCCGGAAATTCAACGGGATTTCAAGGCTTTCGCGTCTCCCGCGCATGCCCGAGGACTGCAACTTGCATCGGACACAACGAGGTCTGCATTGAATGACCGCTCCCACCAGGTGAATGCTCCTATGTGTCAGTGGTCGGTCCGATTTTCAAGCACCGAACTGCTCTCCCGATTCTCACTGCCCCCGCATCCGCCGCAAAGCCTGCGTCCTATTTCCCGCGGGACTCATCCCAATCGATCCGTCACCTACACATTGCGAACCCCCATCAAGCCGGATCAGGCTTCCCAACACCGCCTTCTGAAAGGTCGGTCCCGATTGTCGTGACCGAAATTGGGAATGCGTGATAAACGAGACTGACCCCTCAAGGAGACTGGAGCGGGATAGGCTCGACGAAAGAGGCGCGTGAAGCGGGTGTAGCGTGCGGCCCGGAAAGCTCCAGCCGATGCCTCAGCTGCGGCGGCGACCGAAGAAAGCGAAGCTGAGAAGAATGCCGACCCCTGCAGCCTGCGAAATTTCGGGGACCTCGGCTAGCAGGAGTGATGATGACTGGCCGATTATAATATCGCCGCTTATTCCGGACACGCCCCCGTAGGTAACACTGTCTAGAATGATGTGGATCGCGTTGGTCGTGATGCCAGTGCTGCCCGAACCATCTCCTACGGTAATTTGCTCATTGAGAATCACACTTAAGCCGAAGATGCCGGTGGTGGTGGTGCCAGCGTAGACGGTCGTGTTCGGTGCAGGATTGCTGTCGAGACTAATTTCTAATCCCTCAATTAGGATCATGAGGTTAACCAAATTGGTGGTCCCCGTGGATGATAACGAATTATAGTCACCGGAGCTGGTGGATGTCGAAGCAATAGTCTCGGCGCTGAGGCTGAGTAAATCTGGAACGCCGGGTGCAGATAATAAGGCGACCCCGACTGCTGCGATCGAACTAGTGCCAACCGCTACTCGGTTTCCGCTAGCCCCATCGACATCGGAATGAAAATGGGTCGAACCACTTGTGGCCGCGACGCTGCCAAGAGCGCTCGATACATTCAACGCAACTATATTCTTCGTTACGTTGTATGGATCCGGAGCGGTGCCGCTGTTAGGTGTCGTTGTCGGATCTGGTGCGGTTATCTCAAGGGATGCTCCGACGCCTGGCTCAACGATTGGTGCGGCTGTGATTCCGACGTCGATACCAACTGCAGAAGAGGTTCCAGAAACGACCACCGCTGATGCTGATGGCGCGGCAAGGCCAGCGACCAACAGAGCTGTGAAGAGATTGCGAATCGTGGAGTTGTGAGTGAGAGACATGATTTTGTGATGTTGGTGCTGACGGGTTCAAGCTCTCGACGGTTAAGCACACTACGAGCCAGCTATCATAGCTATTCCCTTAGTTAAGGGCTCGTAACATGAAGGCCGTCAACATTATTCGGAGCGGAATGTTAAGGCGAGGGTGACCCTCTTTCGAGCATTTAGAACCACGGGCTGGTCCCCGCTTTCGTCATCACGGTCAGGTTCGACGAGAACTCTGAAGCCTGGAAGCGCTGCTGGGGGGGAGTTGGCGAGCGATGAGATCCATGAGAAACAGGGGACAGGCCTATGGCATCTGGCCTCCTGATGCAGAGGTGGAGGAAGGCTCCGCTGCTCAGCGTTTTTCGAGGAGGAATCCGGGATTCACGGAGCTCAGGTCGGGACAGCCGGCGAGGGCCATGGTCATTTCCAATTCGGTCCTGAGCATCTTGATCACGTGGGCGACTCCAACGGCTCCGGCGGCGGCGAGCCCGTGGAGGATGGGCCGTCCGATCATGACGGCATCGGCACCCGAGCAGAGTGCCTTGAAAATATCCGAGCCTCGGCGGATCCCGCCATCGACCAGGACGGGGGCGGCTCCTGCCACGGCTTTGGCGATGACCGGGAGGACTTCGAAAGGGGTGGGTGTGGTGTCGAGGATTCGGCCGCCGTGGTTGGAGACGATGATTCCGGAGGCACCATGATCCAGCGCGCTCCTGGCATCGTCCGGATGGAGCACGCCTTTAAGAATGATGGGAAGCCGGGTGTTTTCTGCCAGCCAGGCGAGATCATTCCAGGTGGGTGACTGCTTGAGCAGCTCGCTGCCGAAGATTTGTTGGGCGGGAGCTTGAGGACGCATGCCCTTCAGATTCACGGCGCTGATGTGGGCAGGCATTTGGAAACCCGCCCGTTGTTCCCGGTTTCGCAGACCGCTGAGGGGGGCATCGGCAGTGAGAACAAGAGCTTCGTAGCCCGCTTTCTCAGCTCGCCCGACGAGTTCGAGGGTGAATTCCCGGTCGTGCTGGATGTAGAGTTGGAACCACAGTCCCGCGGTCTTCTGCGCGCCGATTTCCTCGAGGCTGGCGCTTGCCAGGGTGCTCAGGGTGAAGCCGGCTTCCAGCGCGGTGGCGCCGAGCAGGCTGGCGAGTTCTCCTTCCGGATGAAAGAGACGGTGATAGGCGGTCGGTGCGACGAAAATGGGATGCGCGTAGCGGCGTCCGAAGAGTTCCGTGCGGGTGTGGGCATTGCTGAAATCACGGAAATGCCGGGGGATGATCCGGCAGCTGTCGAAGCTTGTTAGATTTTGGGCTGCGCTGATTTCATCGGCCGCGCCACCTTCGAGATAGGCCCAGGCGCCGGGTTCGACCCTTTCCCGCGCAAGCTCCCGATAATCCGAGACCGAGGCGACATGGGAAGGAATGGCGGTGAGCGGCGGGAGCATGAACCGGGGCGTTGATTGACGAGTTGTTAGACAAGCCGGTCGCCATCGATGGACCGACTCCGCTGGATCACATCTCGGCCCACTGGCGAAGGAGATTGTGATAGACGCCGGTGAGCTGAACGGCGGACTGATTCGCCACTTCATGATCCGGGAGTGCGCCGGAAAGTCGCTGGATGGCGATGTCCATGTCGAAAAGGAGCGAGCGTCGCTCGTCGGAGGGAATCATGCTCTGCAGCCAGAAAAAGGAACTCAGCCGTGCCCCGCGGGTGACCGGCGTGACGTGGTGGAGCGAAGTGGAGGGGTAGAGCACCATGTGACCGGCGGGCAGTTTGACGGATTTGGCTCCGTAGGTGTCTTCGATGATGAGTTCTCCGCCGTCGTATTCATCGGGTTCGGCGAAGAAGAGCGTGCAGGAGAGGTCGGTGCGGATTCTCTGTCCGTTCGGCATGGTGCGGATGGCACTGTCGACGTGGGTGCCGAATTGCTGGCCACCGGAGTAGCGGTTGAACATCGGCGGCAGGATGTGGAGGGGCAACGCTGCGGACATGAAAAGCGGGTTGACGTTCAAGGCCTGTAGAATCGTCTGGCCGACCTTCTGGGCGGCGGCGCTGTTAGACGGCAGTTGCATGTTATTCTTCGCCTTGGCCGCCTGATGACCCGCGGTTTTTTTCCCGTCTTCCCACTGGTCGGCTTCCAGGAGTTTGCGACAGGCGCTGGTTTGTTCGGGGCTGAGGACGTCGGGAATGCAAAGGATCATGGGAGGTACGGGTGCGGCTGGTTTTTGCGGCGATGCGGGATCAGCAAAGGGCTCCAGTCAAAGGGTTGTCAGTTGCGGTGGGAAGGGTAAAAACGCCCTAGAGCTAGCTCACTTTGAAAGTGCGGATTCCAAAGGATCTGCCGATCGGAGCGCCGGCTTCAGCCGGCTCGGAATCGAACGGTGTCCAGCCAGCTGAAGCCCGATGCCTTTGAGGGTTGGGAGAATCCAAGACTCCGATCGACATCCCGATAGGGATGACAGCCTGTAGCCCGGGGTCGAGGAGCGGCGGCGACGAGCACCCCGGGTTTGAATGGGTTCTTGAATCGGCACCCTGAAAGGTGTGCCAGCGAAGTCGGATCCGTCACTGACATCCGCGCCCGCTGCGACCCGCTAGCGGGGTCGAATTCATTCCTCGACGCGGTCCCCGGGTGGTCGTCGCCAAGACTCCTCGACCCGGGGCTACAAGCGATGATCCCTGCCGGGATCGAGATGCAAGATCCGACCATCGAATCCTTAAAGGCATTGGGATGAAGCCGGAGTTCCCCTGAAGGTTTGCGGTCTTCCAAGCCGCTTCAAAGCGAGGTCGCCCTGAAGCCGCCCGGTCTCCTCGCAGGCGAGCGAGGTGCCGGGCGGTGAAGGTTCGTGGGCTGGGTGTTAGAACGTCCAGTCTGCACTGAGCGTGAAGGTCCGCGGTGCGCCAAGGAAGGCGCGGGACGCTGCCCAGTTGGTGGACACGGCGTAGACCTCGTCGAAGAGGTTGTCGACGTTGAGCCGCAGCGTCACATCTTCGGTGATGTTGTAGGCGGCCAGGGCGTTGAAGGTGATGTAGCCCGGCAGCTTGCCGGCGACTCCGTTCGGGATGATGCGGTCGTGGTCGTCGGTGCGCCCAACGTAGGATGAGCCGACGTATTGGAAGCCGCCACCGATGGTGAGACCGAAGTCAAAGTCGTAGGTGGTCCAGAGGTTCGCGGAATAGTTCGGAGTGAAGGCCAGTTCGTCGCCATTGACGTTACTACGGTCGGCGAGGCTGCCTTCCGGACGACCGGCTGAGTTCCGGTAATCATCGAAGTGGTCGCGCTCGGAAGTCATGGCGAGGAAGCCACCGAAGACGGTCCAGTTGTCGTTGATCTTGCCTGCGGCGCCGAGTTCGATGCCGGTGAAGTTCTGCTCGCCCTCGCCGATGGTGCCACCCCGGCCATCGGAGATGACGATGTTTCTCCGGTTGGTGTGGAAGATGGCGGCGGTGGTGGAGATGGCGCCATCGCAGAAGTCCCACTTGGTGCCGATTTCATAGTTCCAGCTCTGCTGGGTATCGGCATTCGGGTTGTTGACACCGCCCCCGGCTCCCGGGAACGCATTGTCGCCCTCGCGGGAGATGTCCGGGTTGGAGAGGTAGGCGCCTGGTGGCAGGGAGGACACGCCGACCGCGCCGTAGATGCTGCCATTTTCCCGGGGTTTGTAGACGACGCCGACTTTTCCGTTCAGGTAGGTATCGTCTTTTTTGAAGCTCGGGACGGAGGCGCTGCCGGGGATGTTCTGGAGATCGAGGTCGTAGTGTTCGAGGCGGAGGCCTGCGGTGACTTGCCACTGCTCGTTGATTTCCACGGTGTCGTAGAAATAGGCGGCGATGGTATCGATCTCGATCTTCGAGAACTCGGTCGGAGCGCCGATGAAGTTGCCGCTTGCGCGATTCGGGAACGATCCGAAAACCGGAATGGGAGCACCGGTGCCGGGATCGGTGGCCGTGCCGTAACGATCGGCATCCGAGCCTTCCCGGCTGAGCTCAAGCCCCGTGGAAATGCTGTGGCTGAGGCTTCCCGTTTCGAACTGGTAGGAAAAGTTCGTCTGGTTCGCGAAGAGGGTGTTTTCCCGACCGTAGCCGATCTGGCGGGTGGTGACGAGGTGAGTGGCGGAATTGTAGTCGGCTGGAACGGTGTAGATCGAATTGCGCGTGGTTTTGGAAATCCTGCTGGTGTTCGTGAGGATGCCACCGGAGGAGAATTCGTGCTGGATGATCCCCGTCAGACTGTCGGTGATGGTATTGTCGAAGTCCGAAGTCAGACCGTAGAAGTTGTTCCGATTGCTTTCACCGATCGTGGGATCGTAGTGGATCATGCCGTCCACCATAGCAGCAGGGACGCCCCAGTCCGGGCGGTTTCTGGCTTCATCGTGCTGAAAGGAGAAGGACATCTGGGTGGCGGAGCCGAGTCCGAAGGTGATGGACGGAGCGATTCCCCAGGCGTGCTGGTCGGCGACTTCACGACCGTAAACGCCGCCGTCCTGAAACATCGCATTGAGGCGAACGGCGGTGTCTCCCATCAGGGTCTCGCCAGCCATCATGTTGAAGTCGAGCGTCTGGCGGAAAAGGGCATCGCCACCGGATGGGGCGTAGCCAAGGCTGGTGGTACCACGGTAGAACTCGTCGGCGAGAGCCGATTTGGAGACGAGGTTGATGTATCCGCCACTACCGCCGCGACCGTTATCGGCCGCTGCGCCTTTGGCGACTTCCACGCGCTCGATGTTGTAGACGTCACGCGTGTAGCTGCCGGAGTCGCGGATGCCATCGACGTAGATGCTGCCCGAGGCGTCGGTGCCGCGGAGGCTGAAGTTGTCCTGCGACGAGGAGAATCCGTTTTCGCCGGCATTAAAGGAGATTCCGGGCGTGTTCCTCAGGACGTCGGTGAGGTTCCGAGCGCCCTGCTCATTGAAAACCGCCTCCGGGATGACGCTGAATGACTGGGGGGTGTCGAGCAGTGGGGCTGTGGCCTTGTCGGAGCTCAACTTCTCCGGGTTGATCGGAGTTTCGCTGGTAGCCTCAATCACCGTTTCGTCCAGATGCCTCGTTTCATCCGAAGCGGGTTTCGAGTTGCTGTCTTGGGCCAGGCTGTTCGCCATCGTGGCAAAAGTGGCAAGGGCAAGAAGTTCGCGGGAGGAGACGGGGGTGCGGGTCGATGGATGTTTCATGAGGAATTTCAGCTACTGCTGGCAGATAGTTGCGACCAAATCTCAATAGCAACAATCAAGTCAACAACAACCGGAAGAAAGATTTGCCATTTCGTGAAAAACGGCGGGGCGCCTGGCTCGTTTCGTTGTTTCGTCGGGCGATCGCAGGCTCCCGAGGCGAGGAACGCACCGCTGTTGCGCTAGGTTGGAAGGCGCTTGAACATTTTCGTGCCCACACGGTGGGTCCCGATGCGGTCCGGGGGATCCACCCACTCTCACCAGATCTTCACCCGCAGACGCTGCTGCCGGCAGGCCGCCTGACGAGAGTATTTTTGCTCCTGCTTGGCGACTAACGTCTGACGGATTTCAGCAGTTCTTCGTCGAGTTTTTCTCCATGCAGAACGGAAATATCTCCGGTGGTTTCCAGCACCACTGCCCTGACATCCGAATAGCGGAGGACATTTGCTTCGCGAAGCTTGGCCCTGAGGTCGTCCTCGCTGACGCGAGCTTTGGTCATATTGGCGCGGATCACCACCCCATCTTCCATCAAGAGCAGCGGCTCATTTTCGAGAAGTTGGATCAGGCCGGTAGAGTGGACCCGCAGTGCTGCGATCACGGCCTGAAGTGCCAACAGTGCTGCTACTGCGCCGCTGGCTTGCAAGAATTGGCTCCACTCCGATGCCGCCGCCGCACTTGCGAGCAGCGATCCCGTTGCGACGGTGGTGATGAAATCGAATGCCGTCATTTTCGAGAATGACCGCAGTCCGATCAGTCTCACAACGACCGCGATCCAGATGAGGGAAACCGGTCCCAGAATCATGACGCGCAGAACGATATCGAGCTGAGGAAGGGAGATGAACATGGAGAAGAGGTTGCAGGGTCTCGGCAAATCATTGCGAATTGCAGCGGAGCCATTTCAAGTTTTGGATGATGCTAAGAGGGGCGGGATCGATGGTGCTGCTGTCCTGGATGGCAGTGCGTTCAATTGGGAGCGCGTGCTAAAGCCCCTCCCGAGCGCGTTTGCTTGAGGTCATCGTATCATCATCTGGGTGCTTGATACTCCGGATAGCATTTTGAAAGGGCGTCTATGGGGTTTGGGGTCACCTTCTCCTCAGCGGACTCCATGCCACAGGCTTGGCATCCATGGGGCGAGTGCTATGGATCTTTGTGAATCGCTGGCTCAACACCCCATGAACATGCCGACCCGCCACCTCCGTCTCGACATTCATGAATTCGAACAAGCTCTCGATTTGATGCCCTCGATCGATTCGGAATTTGCGGATGAGTCATGCATTTTCTTTCTGAATCTGACCACCGGCAAAGTCATCGAAACAATGGATGACGATGAAATTTGCGGCAAGCGGAAGTATCTCTGCGACGACCTTGCGAACGTTGATCTCGATCCGTCGCTGATTGCCGAACCGCCGCTCACGCTGTGGCCCAAGATCGTCGCGCGCACGGAATTGCCGGATGATGTGAGGAATTTTCTCAAGGAAGGGCTGCGCTGAGTCCTCAGTTCGAGCACGTCCGGTACTGGTCGGAAAGTCGGGAAAATCACCCACCATGGCGCCAAGGGAATCACGGATTTGAGCACTGGATTGTGTTTACATCGGGGCGCTCACGCTCAATGTCTCCGGAGGACACGCGCGCGAAACATGACCGTCACCCATCGGAACAACGTTGCCATGAAGGGCCAGGCCGGGAGTCCTCCCATGCTCTTCGCCCATGGATACGGCTGTGACCAGAACATGTGGCGATGGGTCACTCCGGCTTTCGAAGATGACTATCAGATCGTGCTGTTTGACCATGTGGGCGCCGGGAAATCCGACCTGTCTGCCTACAGCTCCGAGAAGTACGGGAAACTCGAAGGCTACGCTGCTGACATCGTGGAGATTGGCAGGGAACTCGGGCTGAAGAACGCGATCTTTGTCGGCCACTCGGTGAGTGCGATGATCGGAATCCTCGCGGCAGAAATGGCCCCGGACATGTTCAAGTCGCTGGTGCTGGTGGGGCCATCGCCTTGCTACATCGACGATGATGGTTATCGAGGCGGGTTCAGTCGGGAAGAGATCGAGGAGCTCCTGGATTCGCTGGATAGCAACCACTTCGGTTGGTCGATGTCGATGGCTCCGGTGATCATGGGCAACCCTGATCGGAAGGAGCTCGGCGATGAGCTCGCGGAGAGCTTCTGTCGGACGGATCCGGAGATCGCCAAGCAGTTCGCGCGGACGACTTTCCTCTCCGACTACCGCGGGATTCTTGAAAGCACGGAGGTTCCCACGCTGGTGCTCCAGTGCACGGACGATGTGATCGCCCCGCTTGAGGTCGGGAGCTATGTCCATTCGAAGATGAAGAACAGCACTCTGGTGGTGATGAAGGCGACAGGTCACTGCCCGAACCTGAGTGCTCCGGAAGAAACCATCGCGGCAATCAAGGCATTCCTATGAGCGAACCGGGCGGCAGAGTCATGGAGGAGGACTTCCGGGATTTCTTCGAAAACGCTCTTTGTGGCCACCTGATCATCAACCCGGATGGCCGGATCCTGAAATGCAACGCCAGAATGGCCGAGTGGTTGGGCTATGAGGTCGGCGAGATCGAGGGAGAACGTTTCGCCTCCCTTCTAACAATTGGCGGAAGAATTTTCCATGAGACCCATCTGGCGCCCCTGCTGAGAATGCAGGGGTATTTCGACGAGATCGCTCTGGAACTGCGCGACCGGAGCGGGGGCCGCTTGCCGGTTCTGGTCAACGCCTGTGAGAGACGCGATGAAACGGACAAGCCGCTGGGCATCCGGTTGACGGCCTACAAGGCGACGGACCGCCAGATTTATGAGCAGAATCTCCGGGATGCGAAGGCCCGGGCGGAGACGAGGCTGCTGGATGCGCAGGAGACTTCGCAGTTGCGTGAGCAGTTCATTGCCGTCCTGGGCCACGACCTCCGCAATCCTCTGGGAGCGATCTCCATGGGGACGACTATCCTTGAGAAGGCGGACTTGAAGCCCGGCGAGCGGAAAATGCTGGGCGTAATGCAGGACAGTATCACCCGCATGACGGAGTTGATCGATGACGTCACGGACTTCGCGCGTGGTCGCCTCGGTGGACAGATGACCTTGAAGATGGAGCGAGTGAACCTTCAGACGGACCTGGTGCATGTCGTCGAAGAGTTGCGGATGGCTCACCCGGAACGGCAGGTGGTGGCGGACGATGTGCTGACAGATGCCATCGACTGTGACCCGGCTCGTATTTCGCAGATTCTTTCGAACCTGGTGGCCAATGCATTGACGCATGGGGCTCACGACCAGGCGGTCACGGTCCGCTGGTCAATCCACGAGGGAGAATTCGAGCTTTCCGTCAGCAACGGTGGCGAAGCGATTCCGGAAGAACAATTGCTGACGATTTTTGAACCCTTCAGGAAAAATGGGAAAGACAGCAACGGGAGTGGTCTTGGGCTGGGACTCTACATTGCAGCGGAAGCGTCGAAGGCCCATGCCGGCCGCCTGACGGTAAGTTCCTCGGATGAAAGGACGTGTTTCACGCTCAGAATGCCAACTCGTGTCCTTGAGAAAGCGTAGATCGGATCCATGGCATGCCGAATCGCTACGGCGAATCTAGTAGCTGCAAATGGCTTCGGACAACAAATGATGCGGGAGGACTAAAGCAGCTTGGACTCGCGTTCTGCCGCAGTGAGGTCTAGTATCCACCTGTCAGAAATCATGAATAAGCCATCACTCAGAGAGCAAACCGACGCCCAGATCGAGAAAACCCGTCAGGCGAATCCCGAGTTCATGGAATCGGTCGACGACATCATTGCCTCTGCGAGGAAGTTTAAGACTGGCGCAGGCGCTGTTTCCGTCGGGCGGATGGCCCCTCAGTTCACGCTTCCCGATGCCCGGGGAAAGCTCATCTCACTCAAGGAACTTCGTGCGAAAGGCCCGCTGGTCGTGACTTTCTATCGAGGTGGCTGGTGCCCGTACTGCAATCTTCAGCTGCGGGCACTTCAGGCGGAACTTCCCGAGATTCGGAACCTTGGGGCCGAGTTGGTCGCGATCAGTCCGCAAAAGCCCGATGAATCCCTGAGCCAGACCGAAAAGACCTCTCTCGATTTCCACGTGCTCAGTGATCAGGACGCGCGGGTTGCCTCCGAGTATGGGGTCGCCTGGAACGTTCCGGAACGCCTGCTTGCGCATATGAGGGACGACCGGAAGCTCGATCTGGAGTCGATCAACGATGGCAATGGGAACATTCTGCCTATCCCTGCCACCTTCGTCCTCGATCGCCAGGGAAGTGTCGTCTGGAGCTTCGTCGAAGTCGACTACCGTCAGCGTGCCGAACCGGGCGACATCATCAAAGTGCTGGAGAAACTGTCACTCGCTGAAAGGCATGATTAACCAATCCGCCCTTGGAAACCCTCCGTTCAGCCTTAACCTCCTCGGCCATGCCCGAAGACAGCACCCATTTCTATAATCTGGCCATCGATGCGATCCAGGCCGGCCAACTTGAGAAAGCCATCTCCTGCACTGAATCCGCTCTGACCGAGGATCCTGGAGACAGCCTATCATGGCAGCTTTATGTAAAACTCCTCAGCGCCGCCGGAAGGACCGAAGATGCCGCGAGCGCCAAAGAAAAGCTCGCCACGTTGGGCGTCGGCGAGAAGGACCAGATGATGATCGAGGCGAGTGAGAAACTTGCCGCCGGCAATCTCCGGGCAGCGATCACCATCTATCAACAGGCCATCGAACAATTTCCCGACGATCCGGATCTCCACTCAAGTCTCGCCCTGGCGCTATTTCAGAACGATGAAAAGCACGCGGCCATCGAAGCGGGCAGAAGAGCCGTCGATCTCGCGCCCACGGACTCCCGCGCCAACTACGCACTCGGGCATATGCTTCGACTCGAAGGTGATAAGGATGAAGCTCTCGAGGCTCTAACCCGTGCCGTCGAGGCTGAGAGCGACTTCATGCCCGCCCTCTACGAACAAGGGATGATTCTTGCCGAGAAGGGCCAGTTGGAGAAGGCGCTGGAGAACTTCGAGAAATTCTCCGAAGTCCATCCGCAAGACGAGAATGCGGAGACCGCGATTCAAAATATCAAACGTGAGCTGGGCCGGACCAGTACCTCATAATCCTCGGACCTCAGCGGCGTGGCCGACCCGGCATCGGGGGGCCGGGGCGCGGAGATGGCGCTTTCAGGCTTTCGGCTTGGCGTAGGGCAGTCGGTCGTGCTGTGTGATGGTAAAGTAGGTGTCGAGCGCGGTGGAGGCGACGAGGCCGATGGCCGCCAGGTCGACCGAGCCGTCATCGGCGGGCATCCCTTGTGGAAGCTGGACATGGGTGACCCGACCTACTATGAGCTTCGTACCATTGGTCGGAATATCGATCAGGTCCTCAAGTGCGAGGGCTAGGCGGAAAGGGGACTCCCTGACGAAGGGTGCGGTGACGCCTTCCTCGAAGTAGGGTGTCAGGCCGCTGGCATCGAACTCCGACACCTCGTCCGGGTAGCGGGCCGAGCAGTGGTGGGCCTGCTCGATGATGGCGCTTGTGAGATGATTGATCGTCCAGCTGCCCGTCGCGATGATGTTGGCAAGCGTATGTCGGGTGACGACATCGGGCCGGGTGACCATGCCCAGCAGCACCGGGTTCGATCCGATGTGCACGACGCTTGAGAAGGGGGCGAGATTGGTGTGGCCGGAGAGATCGGTCGTGCCGATGAGAGATACGGGTTTGATTCCGGGGAGAGTGGTGGCGAGCTGGACGCGGACAAGCTTGTCCATCGCATCAATCTCGGTGCCTGTTAGAGTGTTCATCATGAGAAGGGTCGGGAGGTGGAAAGTCCATTTTCTGGCTGGAAGGTCTAGCCGTTGATGAATTTCGAGACCTGTGAAAATCGCAGGGTTTCCGCAAGGTTGTTGGAGTTGCGCCAGCCTATTGACGGGATCGGGTGGGTCAAGGAGATGGCCTCCGCCGGGCCGGGCGCCGTGTCGGGGAGCCCGGGGCGAACAGAATTCTGAGGGACCATGCCGTTCTCCAAGGTTGCGAGATTCTTCACGGCTGATTAGACTGTCCGTCATGAATAATCGGAACTTCGCCTGCGCGGCAGTATTTTTCATTGCCGGTGCTGCGGCGGAAGTGCCGGATGAATCCCAGTTGCTCGCGGATCCCTTCGCCAACCTTGATGAGCTTCCCGTAGTCGCGGATTATTCGGTCGAGGTTGATAGGACGCGTGGCGCATTCTCGCTGGATGAAGGAGACGGGATCTACACGGAGGGTGCTCATTTTGCGAAGTGGGACTGGAGACTCGAGGCGCCAAGGCCGGGGAGTTATCACGTTGGATTGATCTATCATTCGATCCATCCGAGTCTTGGCGTGCAGCTGAGGATTGGCGATGAAGTGATGGTGAAAACCCGCGTGCCGAGCAAAAATCTGTCGAGGAATCCGGACGCCTTGAAACTCGGGAAAATCAAGCTGTCGGACACAGGAGACCAATCCGTGATCATGCTGACAGGCGATCTGTCCAATATTCCCTCATGTCAGGTGAAGTCTCTCGAGTTCGGTCCTGCTCCCGAGAGCGAAGTGCCCGAGCAATCGGTCGACGGCGTGGTCCTGCTTGAAGCCAAGTCGGCAACCACTTACTCCGAGAACATGCGTTATGGTTCGGGAGCAGAGGGTGAGCGACTTGGCTTCTGGACGAGTGAGGAGGACTGGGCGGAGTGGATCTTCACTCTGAGCAGCCCGGGCGAATTTGAAGTATCGGTATTTTATCGCTGCGGAAAGGAGAACAGCGGGAACAAAGTGAAACTGCTGGCAAACGAGCAGGTTCTCGAGTTTAGCACCGCAGATACCGGCGGGACCTGGCAGGAGCTGAAGCTCGGCAAGGTGAAACTCGAGATCACCGGTGAGAACAAAATCGCCCTGCTGCCCGAGCCCATGAAGACCGAAGCAGTGATGGAGCTGCAGAAGATTGTTGTTAGCCCGCTTCGTTAGTCATGGCTGTTCTGGAATGGACCCTGCCTGACGATTGAAGCGGAATCGGCAAGTGATTCTTGTAAGCGCAGGGCGCCTGTGGTGACTTCGGTCCGGATGAATCGCCCAGCTGTCGATGAAGAGGATGTTCGCAGGATCGTTCGTGAGGTGATCGCCTCGCAGGCTGCCACACAAGCCGATCGCCTGTCTAACAGCTCCACGGTCGGGAAATCGGGACGTGCTGCTGTCCTCACGGCTCCCAGGACTCTCGAGATCAAACGCTTTCCACTGCGAGACATCCGATCCGACGAGATCCTTGTCAAAGTCGAAGCCTGCGGCATCTGCGGCACTGATATCCACTGCTACAACTCCGACCCTTTCGGCCTCACCCCCGTGGTCCTCGGCCATGAGGGCACCGGCGAAGTCCTTCAAGTCGGATCCGAGGTGAAGATGGACAGCGTCGGCAAGCCGGTGAAGGTCGGCGACAAGATTGTTACCAGCATCCTCGAGAACTCCGAGGAGTGCATGATCGCGAAATACAACCCGCTCAAGTCGAACCTCTGCGACGATCTCAAGGTCTATGGTTTGCTGCCTGATGAAGCCGACAATCACTTTAATGGCTACTTTGGCGAATATCTCATCATTCGCCCGGGTTCCTCGTTCTTTGTGGTCAATGAAGTGAGTCTCGAACTGCGTTGCCTGATCGAGCCGGCAGCGGTCGTCTGCCATGCATACCAGCGGGCCAAGGATGTGGGCATGCGGCTCAACTTCCGTGCTCGGGTGATTGTCCAGGGCTGTGGGCCCATCGGGCTGTTGATGGTCGCCGTGCTGCGCACCGCCGGCATCAACAACATCATCGCCATCGATGGCAATCCCGAGCGGCTCCGGATGGCAGCCTCACTGGGGGCCGACGAGACGCTCAACTACAAGGACTATGGGGGCATTGATGAGCTTGCGGCGAAGGTCGAAAGCCTTACCAAAGGGGTCGGTGCTCATGCCGGCTTCCAGGTTACCGGCGTGCCCCAGGCCTTTGCCAACCTTTTCAAGTGCATCCGCCGTGGTGGTGGCATCTGCGAAGTCGGGCATTTCGTCGACGGTGGGGAGTGCTCGGTGAACCCGCACCATGACATCTGCCGCAAGGAGATCACCGTGACCGGCAGCTGGGTTTACAACAGTTTCGAGTATCCCAATGCCTATCATTTCCTCCAGCGTGCCGAACGCATCGGCCTGCCGGTCTCTTCGCTGGTCACCCACAAGTTCCCGCTCGACCGGATCCAGGAGGCCTTTGACGTCAATCTCCGCCAGGAAGGCGTCAAGGTGATGGTCGAGATTTGATCCCCATCAGCCGCCGCCCGATCTTCTTCGGGCTGTCGTCTTCCCCGGCTTTGAAAGTCGAGGTGTGAGTCGAATTGGGCGGCCTCGCCCGAGGGGGGGCATTCGGGTGCTTTGGATCGCTTGAAATGATTTGCTGATGGTGCCAGTATCGTTTCCTGCCAGAAATCCCACTCCAACCCATTCCATCATGAGCAACCCCACGAATTTTCCTCGGCGCGATTTCCTGAAACGAACCGCCGCCCTTTCCGCAAGCGCTTTTGTGCTTCCCCGCATTGCGATCGGCCAGTCCGGCCCCTCGGCAAACGGCAAAGTCAACATTGCCATGATCGGCGCCGGAGGCATCGCCAGCCAGGCTTACGATGGATCGAAAGGTGAGAACATCGTCGCGCTTTGCGACGTCGATTCCAAAACCCTCGACGCAGCTCGCGCCAAGCAAGCACCCAAGGCGAAGACCTTCACGGATTTCCGCGAGATGTTCGACAAGATGGGCGATGAGATCGACATGGTCTGCGTCAATACTCCGGACCACACGCACTTTCCCGCCACCATGGAAGCCATGCAGCGCGGCATCCACGTCTTCACCCAGAAGCCGCTCGTGCACAACGTCTGGGAAGGTCGCACGCTCGCGAAGGCCAAGGAAAAATACAAGGTGCACACCAACATGGGCAACCAGGGTCACACATTCGATGGCATCCGCCAGATGCGCGAGTGGTATGAGGCCGGCATCTTCGGCCAGATCAAGGAAGCGCACTCGTGGATCAACGGACCGGATTGGGGAGGAAGATACTTCGCCCGCCCGGAAGATCCGATGAAGCAGCACGCGGTTCCGGAAAATCTCGACTACGACCTCTGGCTCGGACCTTGTCCGGAGACACCTTACCACCGCCTCTATCATCCGAGGAGATGGCGCGGATTCAATAAGTTTGGAACCGGCACTCTGGGCGATTGGTTCTGCCACGTGGCCGACGCACCGGTCTGGGTGCTCGATCTTTACGATCCGGTCTCGGTGGAAGCGGTCGAGGTCGATGGTGGCTCAGATTTGCTGGTTCCCGATGGCGCCACGGTGCGCTGGGACTTTGAAAAACGCGGCACCAGGGAGCCGCTCAGTTTTTACTGGCACAATGGCACTACCAGCCTGATGCCCAAAAAACCCGAAGGTTGGACCATCAGCAACAATCTTCCCAAGTACGGAACCCTCTATTTCGGCGACAAGCAGATCGGCTATACCGACGAGCGCTCGAACAACCCACGGCTGGGAAACCGCGAGGCCATGCTCGCCCTCAAGAAGGCCGGATTCCCGGAAGAAAAGTATCCCCGCGTCAAAGGTGGCCCGATTCGGGAACTCGTCGATGTCGTCAAGGGCAACATCAAGGAAGCCGGCGCGAACTTCGACTACTCCGTTCCCATGAACGAGGTGATGCTGCTCGGCGTTCTCGCCTGTCGTCATGGAGGTAAGATCGATTGGGATGCCAAGAACATGAAGATCACCAACCGTCCCGAGCTCAACCAGTTCCTCAAGGATCCGGTCCGCAAAGGCTGGGAATACGGCGAGGATCTCTGGACCTGATAAGGCTCGCTCCGCCGAACAAACCAAGCCCGCTCCTCAACAGTGAGGGGCGGCAATAAGGGGGAGACCGGAACATGATCCAGAGATCTCTGGGGCTTCTGACGTCAGCCATCGCAAGCTTCCCGATTCACTTGCAGGTCCCTCTGAGCCCTCTTCTTGAAGACGGAGGCGACTTTCGTCAGACCGGTGGCAAAACCGGATTCTCTCAGGGATGACCAATGGCCTGGGTTCTCCAAATCATCCACCCGCGGATCTGATGGTCTCGACTTTCTAACAAGCCCTGCTTTAGTCCTCGCTCCAAGCCAATTCACCATGACTTCTCTTCGTCGCATCCTCGGTCTATCTATGCTGCTTATCGCCGTCGCCGGGACGACCAGCTGTAAGCATGAAATCTCGAAGGAGGAGGATGATCGGTCAAAGCTGCCCCAGTATGATGCATGGCTCGAGGTGCTGCGTGGGGATGGCGTGAGTTGGAGAAGCGGAACCCTGCTCGATTGGTCCCCCTTGTCCGAACCTCCCTACGAAGGGACGGCGGCTATTTCGAATCCACCTGGCGGAGAGATTTCTGCCCACGCCCTTTACCTTGGCCGGAAGGACGATGCCGATCTCTGGCGGATCACCATTGAAACTCCGCCTCATGATCGACCCGAGCCGATCGTGCGCGAGATCGAGTACCGAAACGGCCTGATCTCAATCTGGAAAGATTCGAACCACGAGGTGCTCCTGCTCCCGCCGGACCAAAAACCCAGCCCGGGTCAACCCTTGAAAAGGGACGAGGGGCTCGATCTGTTGCCGTCTTCTTGAATCGAGCATTTCAACTCGAGAGATCGGCAGGAATCGACGATTGATCATTGAGTGCGACTGGATTCGTCCCAGTCTGCAGGCGTCGATCAGCCGGCCACCTCGATGGCCATCTTGCGAGCTTTAATGGCCTCAATCACGGCCACTTCTGCTTCCATCAGTGCGTGAGCTGCGACGATGACGGCATCACAGGCGTGTTCCTCCTTGCGGTCGGCATCCTTTTCAATGCGGTGGATTTCGATGTCGGTTTTGAGGTCCTCCAGCTTGTCGATGACCTGATCCTTGGTTTCGGTGAACCATTGCTTGAGTCGCTCACCCGCCTTGTGGGCTTCGTCCCGTTTCGAGTCACGACGCTGAACGGCTTCACTCAGGCCCGATTCGATGGCCGTCAGTTCCTGGTCATCATCGAGGTGCTGGCGGACATGCGTGAGCGACTGATTGACGATGCTCAACTCCTCGCGGATTCGGTCGTGCTGGTCATTGGATGCGTTCATAACGACTTATTAATGCACCAAAAGTCCGGGTGGTCGAACTCCGTTGAGGAAGAATTCTGCCATACTGGGACAGGCCGGCCCTTCGCCCCGACATCAGCCCTTCATCGGTCGCCACTTCCATGCGCCAGTGATCAGTATGATCCCGACTGTCCCGCCCACGACCCAGCCGAGCCACTCAAGCCCGCTCACGATCATCACACCGGTTCCTGCCATCCATGCCAGAAATAGGGCCACCCCAGGGCACAATCCCGATCCCCCGCAACCGCTCTCGCAAACATTATCCGAGCCATTCCCTTCACCTTCTTGATTCATGGCGATAAGAGCTGAATCCCACGCTTTCATTCCAGAATGGACGAGAAAGAATTGTCGTCCTCCCCTGCGATCTTCACCGGAGGAAGCTCCGCGTTGATCTCTCAGAATTTTCATTGAATTCATTCGGTCGCATCAAAGGTGATATTGATCCGGTAAAACGCAGCGCCGGCGGGTGGGGCCAGGTCGGTGATGGTGACACCGGTATCAATGATTTCGACGCTGATCGTGCTCTCTGTGAAGTCGAAGTGGATGATGCCGTCGAAGCGGTAGATCTCTTCGAAGCTCACGAGATCACTGGAACGCTCGAGGGCCCACAGAGTGCCGGAGGCGGCGTCGTCCGCGATGCCGAAGCTGAGCATCGGGTAGCCCTCCGGATCCAAGGTCGGCGAGAGCAGACGCGAGTTGTTAGAGTCTGCTAGGAAGGGATCCGTGCCGAGGGCCTGCTCGATGATGAAGACTTGACCGTCGTCATCAAAGTCGCTGTCCGCGATCCGGGAGAGGTCCGGCGAGCCCTGGTACTCGACCGCGCCGATGTCGGGGAGCCCGGCATGGGCGAAGCCGCGCTGGTCGGTACTGAGATCGGTCGTTGTCCCGGCATTGATCACCGGAGATCCCGGGAACGGCAGCATCGTCCAGGTCCCTCCCCCATTGTCGGCGAGGGGAGCGAGCAGAGGATCGATGTCGGTGAGGTTGTTCAGGTTCACCTTGGCTTCGTCGAGACGGGCGCCGCTGCTGTTACCAATGAGGCAATGGGAGACATCCAGATGATTGGCCGGCGATGAGCCGCTCAAGTCGGAGGCGATCGCCTCCGAACCAACGATCTTGCTGGTGTTATTGGCGATGATGGAATTGCTAAGGGTCACCGTTCCCGACCTGGAGTTGATCCCGCCGCCAGTTCCATAATACCCTATGATAGAGTTCCCGCTGACGGTGGAGTTTGTGAGGGTAATGGCTCCGGAGGAGGTGTGAATCCCGCCACCGAAAACATGATCAGCATCTTTGCTTGAGTTTCCACTAAGGGTGGAGTTCGTAAGGGTCACGGCTCCGGAGTCGGTGGCGATTCCGCCACCGACGCATTGAGTGGTGGCGGAGGCTCCACCGCCGGAGCCTTGGTATGGTCGTCTGTTGGAAGAACAGTTATCGCTGAGGGTGGAGTTCGTTAAGACGATGTTGCCAGCCCTAGAATAGATTCCGCCACCGTAGCCTACGACGGAATTTCCACTCAAGGTCGAGTTGCTTAGAGTGACGGCTCCAGACAGGGTGTAGATTCCGCCTCCGGATGCGACGAAGGACAAGCCGGCCTGGTTGCCTTCAAAGGTGGAGTTTCTGAGCATGACCTCACCACTTTCGGTATAAATTCCACCGCCCTCACCGGTAGCGCTATTGTCACTGACAGTAGAATTGTTGAGTGTGACGATGCCGTTGTTAGTATAAATCCCGCCCCCATGTCCGGGGATGGAAACCCAGTAGGTCCGCCCTCCATGGAAGCCTATTCCCGACCACCTATCGCCATAATACCCCGATTCCACTGATTCATTTCTGATGATCATCGAGTCGCTTAGGGTGATGCTTCCACCTTCGGAAAAGATCCCTCCTCCATGATTTGCTCGATTATCGCTGAGGATGCAGCTAATCACGTTGAGCGATCCGTTGGAGCGAAAATGGATCCCGCCGCCATCGGCAAGAATTGTACCACTCAAATTTGAAGGTGCCGATCCATTACGAAGCACGAGATTTGTGAGAGTCAGATCTCCACGCCAAGCATTAAAGCTAATGATGCGCGATTGCCCATCGCCATCGATCACGGGGGCTTCCGCAAGATCCGAGGCATCGATAATGAGGCCGTCGGTGATCATGAGGTCACCCTTGTGAGAATCCCTTTCGGTCGATGTCTCCGGAGTTAGGGTGATCACTGCTCCGGAGAGGTCCCCGCGGAAGTGGATTTGCCTGTTGCCCGGAATCTTATTGGTCAGGAGGATGGCCTCTCGCAGGGTGAGACTTCCGTCCGAAAAGTCATCGTCCATTTCGTCACTCGCATCCGACACGATGAGAATCACTTCACGTTCAAAGGCTCCAATGTCGCTTCCGTTGCTGCCATTGAGATTGGGTATGTTTGGATCGTCGGCGTAGAGAATTCCCCTTTGGTCAGTCCCGGTGGTATCTCTCTGATCGATGGCTGGACTGCCTGCAGCCAAGGGATGGGTCTGAGTGGGACCACCATGGTCTCCGAGAGCCTCGAGGAGCGGGTCGACATCGATGAGGTTGCTCTGGTTGACTTTGGCTTCGTCTAATCCCGCTCCGGTGCTGTTGCCGATGAGGCTGTGGGAAATCTCCAAATCCATTGCGGGATTCTCCGGGGCAGAGAGATCGGGAGCCGTGCCATCGTCGGCATTGTTGGCGATGAGAGTATTCAGCAGGGTGAGCTTGCTATTTCCGCCGTGAAGCCCGCCGCCCGATCCGCTTGCGATATTTTCACCAAGGGTGCAACTGGACAGGGTGACCGATCCGGTGCCGCTGGCAACGCCACCGCCATGGCTTCCTGCGCCATTGGTGGAGTTTCCGCTGAAGGTGGAGTTCGAAAGAGTCAGAGAACCGGACTCCGAGTAAATTCCGCCACCTGGACTGTGGGTGCCGGTGGTGGAATTTCCGCTGAGGGTGGACCGCGTGATGGTGAGCTTGCCAGCTGAGGAAAAGAGGATGCCGCCGCCGGGTTCGTTGGGGCCGCTTGTGTTTCCGTTTCGCAGGGTGAGTTGATTGAGGTCAAGATCTCCTGTGGGAGCGGTGAAGTGAATGCCCCGAGACTGCTGGTCGGCATCGATGACCGGTGCGATCGCTAGGCTCGATGCGTCGATCAGGAGATCGTCGGTGACAACCAGTTCACCTTGGGTGAGTCGGATCACCTGGCCGGAAAGTGAGTCGAGGAAGCCGATTTCGTTGATGAGCGGGTCAGCGTTGGCCACGTCAATGGCCTCGCGCAGCGTGCAGTTCCCTGCGGAATAATCCCGATCCGTCACATCTCCGGGATCGGAGACTAAAATGGCGGCACTTCGTTCAAAGGCCCCGATGTCGCTTCCGTTGCCCCCGGCTGCATTGGAAACGAATGGGTTGTCAATACGGGGAAAGCCGCGTTGGTCCGGTCCGGTGGTATTTCCTTGGTCGATGGCCGGGCTGTTGGAGGCGAGAGCATGGGTTTGGGTCGGCCCACCGTTGTCTGCCAATGGCTCTAGCAGCGGGTCGGCATCCGTGAGGTTGTTCACGTTGACTTTGGCATCTTCAAGACGGGCACCCGTGCTGTTTCCAATGAGGCAATGAGAGACTTCCAGATGATTGGCCGGATCAGAAGGGGAATCCAGATCGGAAGCGATGGATTCCAAGCCAAGAGCACTTTTCTCAATGAAGTTTCCGGCGATGATGGAATTGGCAAGGATGCAGGGTCCGGATCGGGCAAGGATTCCGCCGCCAGAGGAATATGGTCCTGCCGTGAAGTTGCCGGTGACAGTCGAGTTCGTGAGAGTGACGGCACCTATCGAGGAGCTGATCCCACCACCATAGCCGCCGCCATCATCTTCATAATATCCTGTAGCGGAGTTGCCACTCAGGGTGGAGTTCGACAGGGTGATGGCTCCAGAGGAGTGGATCCCGCCGCCATCGCCATAAACTCCTGCGGCGGAGTTCTCGCTGAGGGTGGAATTGGTGAGGGTCACGGCTCCGGAGTCGGTGTAAACCCCTCCACCTTGACCATAAATTCCTGTGGCAGAGTTCCCGCTGATGGTGGAGTTGGTGATCGTGATGGCTCCCGAGTCTGAGCAAATTCCACCACCATAGGCATATCCGCCTACTGCCGAGTTCCCGCTGATGGTGGAAGCCATGAGGGTGAGTTCTCCGCTAGAGCCAAAGAGAATCCCTCCGCCTCGCTCTCCCAAGGAATCATCTTCAGTCACCATGCCACTACGAAGGCTGAGATGGGTGAGTTCGAGGTCTCCTTCTGCCGCCGTGAAGTTGATCACGCGCGACTTTTGATCGGCGTCGATGATGGGGGACTCTGCTAGACTCGAAGCATTGATGGCGAGGTGGTCGCTGATAACGAGTTCGCCTTGCGCGAGGGTGAGGATTCCTCCGGAAAGTTCTTCTGCGAAATCGATGGTGTCGGGGCCGGGTGATTCATTCGCAGAATGGATCGCTTCGCGCAGGGTGAGCTGGCCGTCGTCTGCGGCGGAGATATCGGAAGCCGTCGTGACGGTGAAGGTCTCGGCCTGCGCGACGGCGGGCAGCCAAAACGCGAAGGCCAGCGCACCCAAGGCGGTTCGCATTCGCTTGAAGAACGCGAAGAGCGAATAGGAGGAGCGGCGGCGCTGGGAGGTGAAGCAATGGGTGATGAATCTCCAGTAGCCCAACGACTGCTCCCCGCGACGGCGGAGGGCGCGGCAGTGGGTGCGGGAGAGAACGACACTGCGGCGACGGCAAGAATGTTTTTTGGCGGGAGTGGTGGTCATGGCTTTCGGGGGTAAGAAGGGGGTGATGATGGTTTGCGAGGGTTCGCAGTTCAGGAGGGAGGATCTGGTTATGGAGTGATTACCCGGGTCTGTTGGCTTTGGTGACCCGGGTGACTCCACCTGCGAATGCGGGGATTGGTGTGTTCTGCCTATTCATGCGCGATCGGCGGCGAAAACGCGCCACGCAGATCAAAGAATGTCGCAAAGCCTGCGATAAACCGCCCAGGGGGTCGCCCGAATGGTTCGATATTCATGGCTTGGGTAAAGGTTTGCGTCATCAGTGTTGTGCAGGGCGAGCCTGGCTGGCATTTGATCTCGCAGATCGTCGAGCTCGATCTCGGTGACGACCGCAGAAGCCTCTCGAATGTTCCTTTCGAACGGCTTCATCGTGGCTTTTGATTGTCTGAAAGGGTATCTCCGCCCACGTCCCTTAGACGCATCTCGGACTCTGGTTGTCGACCGATCACTGTGCTTGTCGAAAATTCATTCGTCGTCGCTAATGCGATAGAACACTCGGGTGGGGAGTGCCTCGAAGTTGCTGTCGATGAAGCTGGTGCTGGCGCCTTCGCTTGAGACGTCGCTAGCGATCGTCTCCCAGGTTTCGAGGTCGAAGGAACGCTCAACGAGGTAGCGGACGTCGGGCAGTTCGAGAGAGTTCCAACTCAACTTCACCGCATTCTCACCGGCAAGGGGAGCGACTGAGTTGATCCGAAGTGGTTCTGACGTTCCGAAGAGTTCGATCTCACCGAGAACGAACTCAGACCCCAACTGAACGTCAGAATAGTGATGGGTAGAGAAACGGATAACACGATAAGCCGCAGGAAGTCGGAAATGAGTCCCGGAATCGAAACGGACGACCTGATCTCTCGTGGTCCAGATTGACTCCCCTGGATTGGCCCAGTGGAAGATGGTCTCAAAGTGAGTGCCATCATTGGATCCTTGGATCTCAAAAGCTAATGGATTGTTCCCTAACCTGTTCCCGGAGGAAATGGTGAAGTGACTCAGGACGATCGCCTCTGGAAAGGTCACCTGAGCGTAAAGATAGGGAAATATGCCGGTGCGATCTGCGGATCGGGTTTTCCATTGGAAGTCGCCTCCGAGTTGATTGTCAAAGAGACTGTTCGGAGTGGAAGACACACCGAAAAAGTCGAAGGATTCATGGCTGATTTCGGCGGCGGATGAACCGGTCGTAAGTCCACCACCCATCAATGCCTCATTGCCGGTTCCGAGGTATCTGAAAGAAGGGAAGCTGTCCGGGTCGTTCGGTGCCAGGTTCTGCTGGCGTTCTAATGAGTCACCAAAGCCGTCTCCGTCGGTGTCCCTCAGATTCGGGTTGGTCGCCTGCGAGTCGCCCGCCATTGGGATCTCTGCACCATCACTCAGGCCATCAAAGTCGCTATCCGCATGATTGGGATAAGTGCCGGTGTTGGTGGCGTCGACGTAAATGCCGGTCTTGGTTTCCACCCCATCGAGCAGGCCATCGCCGTCGCTGTCCGGTTCATGGGGGTCGGTCCGGTTCTCATATTCTTGAAGATTATTTGAACCATCATTGTCCGGGTCGTCAAAGGCATCATCCGTTGTCGGGTCCAAGCCCTCGCGCTCTTCCCAGCCATCTTCCATGCTGTCGTTATCGGTATCATTGACAGGTGTGGAATACAAACTGAATGCGGCATGTCTCCAGGGATCACCCACCTCCTGGAGCGGGTGAATAATCTCCGCCCAAGACATCTGTTTCACCGGGCCCGGACCGGCTGATCCACAGGCCCAGTAGTGAAAGGGCGCATGGGAGTTTCCTTCGGGATGAATATATTCGACCGAGAGCCAATACCGGGTATTTGCGGCAAGTTCGAAGGGATTGACGAACTCCAAGGAGAGTTCATGGGCCGGATAGCTCGTGCCGTTCCACACAAGCGGGCGGAGATCATCGGAGCGTTGGACCTCGGTTGCCGGTCGGATTTCTTCGTGAATGAAGCCGTTCAAACCGTCATGGTCGACTTCGCCGTTTTTGTCGGCCCAGATTGCGACTCGATACTTTCCCTCATCACTTGGGGGAGAACTGCCGTTTCCAACAAAGAGGCAGGTCCAGCGAACTTTCGTGAGCACCTCTGCTTGCGGCAGGATAAAGTTGTCCCACCGGAAATTGGAAGAACCCTCGCTTATGCTGAGATCGGCGGGTGAGGCTTCATAGGTTTCGAAGTCACGTGATAAGTCACGACCTGGATCGATGGGGCCGTTCCGAAAGCCGAGGCTGGCCTGCTCGTAGCATAAGGTGGCGCGCTTCGGGCTCTCAACCGACATCACCAGGTAGTCGACGGGTTCTCCTTCGATCACATCCGGTGCGAACACCCACTCTTCTCCGGGGACCTGGAGCTGGAGCTTTGGCCCCCCATTCGTGCCGGTCGCGTCTTCCGTGGTGTTCATGAAGAAGGTATTCTCTAAGTCGGGGATCGTGGCACCGGTGGAGTCGATCAAGAGATAGTAAGTTGTATGGGGAAGGAGTCCTGTGACGGGGTCCTGAAACAAGATGATGCTTCCCCCTTCGTCGTTGGTGTTCAGGGTCGAGAGTCCGACGACTCCCAGCGAGGCAACCTTTGATCCTGGATGACCACTGTCTTCGTCCCAGATTTCGACGCTGACCTGCCCGTCGGGTGAACCGATTCTTGCGAGAGGGAGACTCACCGACCCTACGGCGCCGTCCGGACCAGTGGTGAACCCCTGCGCTGTCAAGAAGCCGCCTTCAGGAGTGGTCCCGAGTTCATCTGGCGTCCAGACAAAGGGGGCGGGCATGGAGTCGTAGAGGGTAGTCTGGGATTCGGCCTGAAGCGGCACGACGAGGGTCGCAAAGGCGACGGCGGCGCAGAAGTTGGATCGTTTCATGGTGAGGTTGTGTTGGGGGTGAGGGGAGGGATTCACGCCCTCTCTCCCTGCCGTGCGCCAAAACGGTGGAAATCATGCCAGGGAACTTGAGAAACTTCGAAATCCCCACAAACCCCTCGCCAAAGCGGTGGAATTGCTTTGGTTTCATAGGAGGCAAGTTAGACGAATTTGATGGACGACGTGACACGCATTCTTGAGGCGAGGGAGTCGGGAGACACCCGGGCGGCGGAGGGGCTGTTGCCGCTGGCTTATGATGAGTTGCGCCGAATGGCCGCGAACAAGATGGCGAGCGAGCGGGCCGGGCACACGCTGCAGCCGACGGCATTGGTGCATGAAGCCTACCTGAGATTGGTGGACCCGGACGGGGAGGAACCACACTGGAACAGCCGAGCGCACTTTTTCGCGGCGGCGGCGGAGGCGATGCGGCGAATCCTCATCGAGAGCGCGCGGCGGAAGTTGAGCAAGAAGCGTGGCGAGAGGCCGGAGATGACGAGTTTTGACGAGCAGCAGTTTGAAACCGAGGTGCCGTCGGAGCGCTTGTTGGCAGTCGATGAGGCGGTGACCCAGTTGGAGCGGGAGCATCCTGACTTCGCGGCGGTGGTGAAGCTGCGCTACTTCGCCGGGATGACGGTGCCGGAGATCGCGGCGGCGCTGGGCAACTCGGAGAGCACGGTGAACCGAACCTGGGCGAGCGCGAAGGTGTGGTTGTATCGGGAAATTGGAGAAGAATGATGGCCGAGCGAATTTTGCTGAGATGATTGGTCCTGATTCCACGCACGAAGAATCAAGGGACCCAACTCACACCGCGAATGACTGATCTTGAGATTTTCCACAATGCCCCGGCCGGAGCGACGGAGACGGAAATGTCTGCCTATCTCGACGAGGCTTGCGGGGAGGATGCGGACCTCAGGCAGAAGGTGGAGGCACTGCTGGCCATGGGTGAGAAGCAGGATGATTTTCTTGAAGACGTTCCGTTGCAGGGTAGTTCATTCGCCGCGCGAGAGGCCACGATGGTCGAGGGACCGGGTGATGTGATTGGAAACTACAAGCTCTTGCAGGAACTCGGCGTGGGTGGATTCGGAACGGTCTTCATGGCGGATCAACTGCGGCCGGTGAAGCGGCGGGTCGCCTTGAAGGTGATCAAGCTGGGCATGGATACCCGGCAGGTGATCGCGAGATTCGAAGCCGAGCGTCAGGCGTTGGCGATGATGGACCATCCCAACATCGCAAGAGTCTTCGATGCTGGAGCGACCGACACAGGACGGCCGTTTTTTGTGATGGAGTTGGTGCGGGGAGTTCCGATCACGGCGTTTTGTGAACAGCACACGCTCGATCGCGAAGCGCGTCTGGAGCTCTTCATCGAGGTTTGTCGCGCGGTCCAGCATGCCCACCAGAAGGGGATCATCCACCGTGACCTGAAGCCCAGTAACGTGATGGTGACGATGCACGATGACCGCGCGGTTCCCAAAGTGATCGACTTCGGGGTGGCGAAGGCAACTCAAGGTGAACTGACGGACAAGACCTTGTTCACGCGCTATGAGCAGTTCATCGGCACGCCCGCCTACATGAGCCCAGAGCAGGCCCAGCTGAGTGGCCTCGACATTGATACCCGCAGCGACGTCTACGCGCTCGGCGTGTTGCTCTACGAATTACTCACGGGGACCACGCCCTTTGATTCCAAAGAACTCGGGGCGATCGGGCAGGATGAAGTGCGACGGGTCATCCGGGAAAGGGAACCTCCGAGGCCTTCTACCCGGGTCAGGACCCTCGATCCGGAGTCGCTCACCGGTCTGGCCGAAGGACTCCGAGAGGATCCGGAGCAGATCGGGCGGGGACTGCGCAACGATCTCGACTGGATCGTGATGAAAGCCCTCGAGAAAGACCGCATGCGTCGCTATGAGACGGCAAATGCGCTTGCGAGAGACGTGCAACGACACCTCGACGATCAACCGGTGGAGGCGAGTCCTCCCTCGATGAGCTATCGCTTGCAGAAGCTCGCACGGCGAAACCGGAAGATCATCGCAGGGACTGCGGGCATCGCGACCTTGCTTCTCGTCGGCAGTGTGGTGAGCACGGTGTTGGCGATCAATTACAAGGAGGCCGAACGACTGGCCCTCACCGAGGGGCAGGCGGCGGAGGGAGCCCGCAAGGATGCCGAGGCGGCTCGAGACAAAGCAGCTGCAGATGAATTGGTGGCGAACCTGCGCTTTGTCGAACAATTGTTAGAAGGTGAAAATCAAGCCTTGGGAGTGGCGCATCTCGCCAAGCTGCAGCGGGAGAATCCCGGGGATCCGGTCATCACGAATCGGCTGGTGGCGGCGCTGAGCCAGAAGTCTTTTCCGAGGATGTTGGTTCCACCGATGATGCATCCCCATCGGCGGCGTAGTATCACGGTCCTGAGCGAGGACGGAAACTTGGTTTTGACGGCCGGAGGAAAAATGGCCCAGGTCTGGGATGCCCGCACGGGTCAACCGCTTGGCGAAACGATGACGGTCGTTGGGGAAGACAGTTTGATCGCCCACGCCTCCTTTGATTCATCCGGCAACCGAGTGCTCGTCTCGGGAGGCGCGCTGCAAGATGGTTTCGCGCAAGTTTTCGACTGGGCCTCCGGTGATCCGCTTTGGGAAAGGATTCGTGGTAAAGGGCTCATTGAGTTCTCCTGTTTGAGTCCTGACGGGCAGTGGGTCTTGACGGGGATGCAAGGAGGAAAGGCAGCGGTCTGGAATGCGGAGACCGGCTTGCTGCAAGCGGAATACACCCACGCCTATCTCAATCCTTCGTTGTCCCGTTCCATCGTTGGCGGGCAATTTGGACCGGATAGCAAAAGGGTCGCCACTTGTGACCTTGGAGGGACGGTGGCCATTTGGAGTTTTGCGGACGGGAAGGCCGAGCTTGTCCGACCTACGTTCAGACCGACAGAGGTTCGCAGTGCGCAATTCAACGGGCGTGGAGACCGGATTGTGACCTGGTCTGACGATGGTGTGGTCGAGCTATGGAGCGCCACCGATGACAACAAGCTCGGTCAAAGCAGCAAGCAAGGCGGCAAGATCGTAGGAGTCGAGTTCAGTCCGGACCCAGAAGGGAAGAAAATCCTGACGGCATGCGCCGATGGAACGACGCGAATTCTGGATGGTGTGACGGGGGCTCAGTTGGGAGCTCCGATCCAGCACGCCAGCGAGCTCAATTGGGTAACCTGGCATCCCAGAGGTGACCGCTTCATCACGGTGACCGTCGATGGCGATTTTCAAGTTTGGGATCTTGCGACACGCCAACCGGTCGGAGCGCCTTTCATCATATCGGGTCGGTCTCCGACGGCTTCTTTCAGTCCGGATGGAACACGGCTGATCGTCGGGAGTGGACGTGCCGTCCGGATTCTGGCGGCTCCGGCTGCGGATTCGTCCGGAGTCTTGTTGCATCACTACAAGGGGAAGGAATGGCAGGATTGGGATGGATGGATTTGCAATGCCGACTTCGATGCCAGTGGTAAGCGACTGGTGACCGGTGGATCTGACGGAGCAGTGAGAGTCTGGGACAGTCGTAACGGAAGGCTGGAGGCGAATCTCGGCGGTGGGGTTCGGATCATGGAGGTCCGAATCAGCCGCGACGGATCCAGGGTCCATGCCGTGACTCAGGCTCGTGGTCTTGTTGAGACCAAACTCGGCTCCGCGGGAGCATGGCAGCCGCTGACCGATCACCGGACGAATCAAGCTGGAGTCTTCATGAATACCATCGCTCTCAGTCCGGACGAGGACAGCTCCCGTGTTGCCGGGGTGCGTTATTTGAACGGGACCGCAATTTTGGCCAACGCCCTAACCGGTGAAACCATCCGTCACGAGCTGAGGCACGGAGCCGGTCAAAATATTCGCTTCGTTGCCTTCAGTCCAGGTGATGGTCGGCTGTTGTCGGTCGCCAACGACGGGGTGGAAAGCACGCTTCGTTGGTGGGATCCCGACTCGGGGGAGTTGGTGGACGAATGGTCGGTCGACGGCGTGGTCGACGGCTGTCGGTTCAATCCGGATGGCACCCGCCTCGTGCTTTGCAACGACGCAGGAAGTTCCGTTTGGGACGTCAGTGAGGAGCGCATGCTCTACAAGGTGCCTCATCCTACCGATTGGAGCGAACTGACACCCGATCCGAATTCCTGGTCGATCTTCACGGCGGATGGAAAGTATTTGGTGACCTGGTCCAGTGACGGGACGGCCCGGATGTGGAAGGCGGAAACCGGCGAACCGCACGGTCCTCCCCTGCGCCACCGGCAAGCCGTTAGCTGGGTTTCATCGGATTCGGACGGGCAACGACTCGTCACGGCATCCTATGATGGCACGGCCCGGGTGTGGGACGTCGCGAGTGGTCTACCGCTCAGCGAACCGCTCCCCCATCGAGCCCGCGTACACTTCGCCGAGTTCAGTCCCGACGGCAGTCAGGTGGTGACAACTGCAGGCGACGCCACGGCTTGCATTTGGACCATTCCCGAACCGCCGGAGGGATCCGCTCCGCCGTGGTTGGCAAGCTGGGCGGAAGCGGTGATCGGGACCCAAATCGATGAGTTCGGAAATGCGGTCGAAGTGCCATGGGACGAGCGCCAGAATGTGAAGAAGATCGCTTTCGCAGACCAAAGCGAGGCAGCGAGTTATTATGTGAACCTTGTGGAGTGGTTTTACGATGAAGACCCGGATCGCCGGCCCAATCCCTTTACTAATCTAACACGCAAGGAATACGCCGAGAACCTTGTCAAACAAGGCACCCGCCCCAGCCATCTTGAGGGGCTCCGAATCGATCCGACACATCGGGAGGAACTTCGGCGGCTCCGAAAGAAGGTGATCCAAGAGAAGAAGTAAAAGACCGGTGATTCACTCACGAATCGCTGGCAGCCAGTCGATTGAGATTCGGCGGAGTCATTCGATTTTGCGCACTCGATAAAAGCCCTGGTTCAGATCGAGGCGATCCGGATCGGTGTCTTGATAGCGGTGCGATGAAGTGGTGGCGGAGAGACTGGTGGCGATCTCGATCCAGCTTTCCGCGGCGAGGGTTTCGCTGAATTCAACGGAGTAGGAGTTTCCTGATTCTGAATTCCAGTCGATCGTGATGGCATCGGAGGTCCGCGTGAATTGCGTGATCTGCAGTGGGGCCGGTGGTGGCGTGGTGGTGATCTTGAAATTGACACCAGCCCAGATCTTGTCGAGATCCCGGGTCGGTTCAGATCTTCGGGGATCGAGGAGTCCTTCATTGCTGAAGAAGGCCTTGAACGAGGCGAGGAAGAAGTTGGGGTCCAGAGCGAGACCTCCATTCGGGTCCTTGATCACTTCGTCCACGTGGGGCCAATCGGCATAACGAACGATGCTGTAGGAGGTCCCGGCCGTGAGTTTGATCGGCGTGGCGAGGGTGGCGTAGCGGAAGTGGCTGTCAGGATCGAGGGGGGCGTTGTGCGCCAGGGTGTGAGAGCCGAGGAGTTCTCCGGAGCGGGTATCATAGATGCCGAAAGGGTAGGAGGCATTCAGCCCGTCACCCTGGTGGTCGTAGTAGCCAAAGTCGGTGACCCAGAGATCGGTATGAGGAATGATATCGAGGCCACTGACTTCTCCCGCGAATCCGAAATCAGGAGGGATGACTCCATTGAAGGTGATTTCGCTTGGAGTCTGTGGCAGAGAAAAACTCGCGGCGGGAGTGGGCTCGGAATGGCTTTCGACCACCCCGTAGTAGGGAGTGCTCCCCACTGCTTGGAACTTGAAGTTGGCGCCGTAAAAACAGACCCGCGGAATGCCGCTGTAGTAGATGGTTGTGGGGAAGGTCTGGGGGGTGGAGGTGCCCTTGCCGCGGTAGGTGACGAAATTGATCAGAGGGGCGACGGTCACCTCACCGTCCATCGATTCGGCGGGGACGATGAAAGGATCGAACTCTGGACCGGAGTCGTAGCCAGCCACGCAGTAGGACTCGCCGGCAGTGAGTCGGATCGGCGTGGTCAGCGGCTGGTAGCGGAAGTTGCTGGCGGGGTCGATGGGGGTCGTATTGCTGATGGTCGCGGAGGCGAGCAGCGTTTGTGATGAGACCTTGTAGAGGCTCACAGGGTGGCTGCGAAGGAAGCCATCTCCCTCGTGGTCGTAGTAGCCGAGAGCACTGAGTTTGATATCCACTACGGGAATAAACTCGAATCCGTCGACTCCTTGTTCAGTGCTCGCAAGTTGTGTGTTTTCGGTCAGCACGAAGACATCCGAAGTGAACTCGACGGCGGTTTGTTCCTGAGCTGAGGCAGGCAGGAGGGAGAGGATCGCAAGAGCAAGGACGATCCGGGTTCGCACTGCTGAGCCCGCCGCAGGGGGTCGGGTGTCAGGCTGGTTCGGATGGGAAGAAGCTGTCATGATGGGATTGGTGGTTGATTGGTTCATTGGGTTCGGATCGTTTTGATCATTGAGTCCGTATTGGCAGACGCGTGGAAATCCGGCGGATGGCGTCAGGTTTTTTTCGCCAAAGATCAGTTCTCGACGACGAGGCGCAGGAAGCAGCTTGAGACATCACGGGAGACCGAGGCCGTTTGCGTGCCATCTGGGGCGAGCGGCGAGTAAAGTACGCCTTCAGTCGTCCAGTTCCGCAGGTCAGTGCTGGTCTCGACGGTGTAGGTAATGCCGGGACTGGCTGCGTGGAATGTCATCCCTAACGAACTGCCATCGAGCACAGGGGCGGGCATCTTGCTCTGGAGGTTTTGAGTCGGGTCGAGATCAAGGGCATAGGCCATCAGCAGGCTCACGCCGTCGCCATTGAGGTCCTGTTTGAGGTCGGTGTCGTATGGGAGGCCGTGAGAGACGAGCCAGGGGGCGGCGGAGCAGGCGCGCTCGTCAATGCGTACCGTTGGGTAGCCGTTCCATGTCGGTGAGGTGAAGCCGGTGCTGCAACTCAGGTAGTAGATGGTGAAACCCGGCGCGGTGTTAGCGAAGGTGTTCTCGTTGAAGGTGGGGGCATCGCCAAGGAAGACGGCTGAATGCAGGCTTGTGCAGTCCTCGAAGGCCCCGGCGAGATCTGGCTCCCAATAGAATCGCGAATTTCCGATGGAGGTCACGCTGGTGGGGATCGTCACGGTCGTCAGGGCCGAGCACCCCTGGAATGTTTCGGATCCGATGCGGGTGATTCCATCAGGCAATTGAACGCTTGTGAGTTGGCTGCTACCCTCAAACGCCCCTTGGCCGACGTAGGAGGGGTCTCCCGCAGCGAACAACAGTGAGCGTGACTGCATCGAGGTGACACTGTCCGGAATGGTGTATCCTCCCGACCTCCCTGCTGGGTACAGGATCAGGATTGTTTTGTTCTTATTGAAGACAATGCCGTCGAGACTGCTGTAAACCGGATTCAGTCCGTCCACCTCGATCGAGGTTAGGCCGGTGCAGCCGGAGAAGGCGTATTCACCGATGGAGGTGACTCTGTCCGGGATGGTGAGGGATGTTAGGCCAGTGCAGCCGCGGAAGGCGTATTCACCGATGGAGGTGACGCTGTCCGGGATGGTGAGGGAAGTCAGGCCAGTACAGTTTGAGAAGGCGTAGTCGCCGATGCTGGTGACGCTGTCCGGGATGGAGAGGGATGTTAGGCCAGTGCAGCCGTAGAAGGCGGAACCGCCGATGCTGATGACGCTGTCCGGGATGGTGATCGAGGTGAGGCCGGTGCAGCCGGAGAAGGCGGAACCGCCGATGGAGGTGACGCTGTCCGGGATGGAGAGGGAGGTGAGGCCAGTGCAGCCGGAGAAGGTCCCGGAGTGGATGACCGTGACACTGGCCGAGATAGTGAGGAACGTGAGGCCGGAGCAGCCGGAGAAGGCCCGAGAGCTGATGCTGGTGACGCTGTCCGGGATGGTGAGGGAAGTGAGACCGGAACATTTAAAGAAGGCTTGATCGTTGATGAAGGTGACGCTGTCGGGGATGGTGACGGAGGTGAGGCCGGTGCAGCCGGAGAAGGCCGAAGAGCCGATGCCGGTGACGCTGTCCGGGATGGCGAGGGAAGTGAGGCCGGTGCAGTCGTAGAAGGCGTAGCGGCCGATGGAGGTGACGCTGTCAGGAATGGAGAGGGAAGTGAGACCGGAGCAGCCGTAGAAGGCGTATTCACCGATGGAGGTGACGCTGTCCGGGATGGAGAGGGATGTTAGGCCGGTGCAGCGGGAGAAGGCGTAGGCGCCAATGCTTACCACCGGGAACCCATCGATCTCCGCTGGGATTTCGGCGGAACCGGTGGCATCTAGGGGATAGTCGGAGATGGTGACTTCTCCGGAGTTCACCTCGTAGGTGAAGAGGTCGGACTGCTCCGCGAGGAGCGGGGATGTCGAGAGGGATAGGAAGGCGAGAAGCACGAAAGCATATGCCCTTTGGAGGCGCGCTCCAGTGATCGTTTGAATTTCTGGTCGTGGTGGGGAGAAAGAATGGTTCATTTTGATTTCAGTGTTTGAGTCCTTATTGGCAGACGCGTGGAAATGCGGCGGATGGCGTCAGGATTTTTGATCTTTTTTGTTCGGAGCTTCTAAAATCCTCGGTCAGGGTGAGGGTTGAACTTGGAGGAAAATGAAATGGACGATGTAACCCGGATTCTTGACGCCGTTGAGCGAGGTGAGACTCAGGCGGCTGAGGAGCTTCTGCCTCTGGCCTACGAAGAGCTGCGCCGGATGGCCGCCAGCAAGATGGCGGCGGAGCGAGGCAGTCATACCTTGCAAGCGACGGCCTTGGTACATGAGGCCTACGTGAAGATGTTAGGGCCGGAGGGCGAGGGACGCAGTTGGCGCGGCAAACAGCACTTCTTTGCCGCAGCGGCGGAGGCCATGCGGAGAATCCTCATCGACCGTGCGCGGAAAAAGCAGACCAACAAGAGAGGTGGAGACCCGGTGCGGACAACTTGGAATGAAGCGAAGTTTGCGAGCGAGTTGCCAAGCGATGAGATTCTAGCGGTTGATGATGCTCTGGCAAAGATGGAGCAACAAAATGCCGATCTCGCGAAGCTGGTGAAGCTGCGATATTTTGCGGGATTGAGCATCGCAGAAACGGCTACGGCGCTCGGCGTGTCAGAGAGCAGCGTCGATCGCTCATGGCGAGGGGCACGCGTCTGGCTATTCCGTGAAATCTCGAATTCGAGAAATCGTGAACCCTGAGTCGCTCAGCAAATTGAAATAGTTGACGTCGTCATGAAGGGTTTCGCGCGTATTGGGTAATGAAGGATGATTCGATGAGGGATGTAGAAATTTTTCTTAATGCGCCGAAAGAGACTTCATCGGAAGAGCTTGCGGACTACCTGGATGCGGCATGCGGCGGGGACCGAGAGTTGCGGGCGCAAGTGGAAGAACTTATCGAAGCCGAACGTGGAGTCGGTGATTTTATGCATGCGACGCCGCTTGAAGTAGCTGCGGAGGAAAGACCGGGCGCACTGATCGGCAATTACAAGCTGCTGCAGGAAATCGGCGCGGGCGGCTTTGGGACGGTTTACATGGCAGAGCAACTCCGCCCGGTGAAACGACGGGTGGCCTTGAAGATCATCAAGCTCGGGATGGATACCAAGCAGGTGGTGGCACGATTCGAAGCGGAGCGCCAAGCCCTCGCCATGATGGATCATCCTAACATCGCGAAGGTGCTCGATGCCGGTGCCACCGACACGGGCCGCCCCTATTTCGTGATGGAACTGGTGCGGGGAATTCCGATCACGGAATACTGCGACGAGAACCAACTGAGCGCGAGGGAGCGTTTGTTGCTGTTTCGCGAGGTCTGCCGGGGAGTGCAGCATGCCCACCAGAAAGGCGTCATCCACCGCGACCTCAAACCGACCAATGTGCTGGTCACGATGCATGACGACAAGGCGGTGCCGGTGATCATTGATTTCGGGGTGGCGAAGGCGACTCAACAGGATCTCACCGACATGACGATCTTCACGCGCTTCGAGCAGTTTATCGGAACGCCAGCCTACATGAGTCCCGAACAAGCGCAGATGAGTCGGCTGGATGTGGATACGCGCAGTGATATCTACGCGCTCGGGGTATTGCTCTACGAACTGCTGACCGGCACCACTCCCTACGACGCCGCAGAGCTTGCGCGTGCTGGACAAGACGAAGTGCGGCGGATGATTCGGGAAGAGGAGCCTCCCAAGCCATCCACCCGTGTGAACACGCTCGGGGATGCCGCTCGCACCGATCTAGCAAAACGCCACCGCGAGGCACCGGACCGGCTGGGGAGCAGGCTGCGTGGTGACCTCGATTGGATCGTGATGAAGGCGCTCGAAAAGGATCGCACGCGCCGTTACGAGACGGCCAACGCCTTCGCGGAGGATGTCCGACGTTTCCTCGAGGATGAACCGGTGATCGCGGTGGCTCCAAGTGCGGCCTATCGTTTCCGAAAGTATGCGCGTCGAAACCGGGCCGCTTTGACTCTGGTTTCCAGCATCGCGGCGGTGCTGGTGGTCGGAAGCGTGGTGAGTACGTTGATGGCGATCAAAGCGACCACGGCCGAAAGGTTGGCGAAGGAACAAGAGACCGTGGCGAAGGGTGCTGAGAGCGAAGCTAGGGAGGCCAGAGAGGAGGCTGATCGTAGGGGAATGGTATTGCGATTGCAGATTGCGGAAGCGGACCTCGCGCGTGGAGATTCGGCGCGCGGAGTGGCCCGGTTGGCGCAGATTGTTGAGAACGATCGACACAACCGTGTGGCGGCGGGGCGACTTCTGTCCGCGCTCACCCAGCGCGATTGGCAACATCAGCTCGCACCAGTGATGACGGTCGGGGGCAAGGTCGCCACGGCAGCTGAGTTCATTCCGGCCGAAAACCAAACTGATCATGATCAAATCGTCCTAGGAGGGAGTGACGGGGTGGCTCAGATTTTTGATTTGGAAGGCAAGCGAGAGGGGCTTCCCATGGACACCGGGTATGACAACGATAAGGTCGTCATCGCAGTCAGCCCGGATCGCAAATTGATTGCGGTCTGTTGCGGCCCGAATCTCGGAGTGTGGGAGCGAAAGTCAGGGAAGCTGATGTTCCCAATCTTGAAAATCCCCGGGGTTCTCGAAGCATTTCAGTTCCTCGAGTTTAGTCCCGACTCCAAATGGGTTTTGACGGGGGGAAATTACAGACGCCCGATGGTGATTCATGCGGTTTCCGGCGAACGCATGGCCTACGAAGACGGCTCACCGCACGCAGAGGCCGAACTTCTGGATGGCATGTTCAGCTCGGATGGACGCATGGCCGTGACCGGCAGCAACGCAGGCGTGGTACAACTCTGGAAAATCGATGTCGAAAAACGGACCATCAGTGCTCTTGCCGACCCCTTGTATTTCGCGGGTGGAGTTTGGTCGGTGAAGCTGAGCCGCGATGATCGTCGCCTGGTCGCAGGTTCGAATGACGGTACGGCCAAAATTTGGGAGCTCCCCGATTTTGAGAAAGATCCGGAAGGTCGTCCCCAGCCTATCGGGTCTCCGCTCCGACATAAGGATCGGGTGACCTATGTGGAGTTCAGTCCCGACCCCGGGAGTGAGCGTGTGCTGACGGCGTCTACGGATGGAACGGCGAGGATTTGGGACGCCGGAAATGGGAGGCAAATCGGCGAAGCTCTCGAGCATTCCAACTGGATCTTTCAGGCGAGCTTCACTCCGGATGGCAGCCGCATCATCACCGCATCGCGGGACGGGAAAGCCCAAGTGTGGGACGCCGAAACCGGGAGGCCGCTCGGCGAATCATTCTACCACTCGGCAGGAGTCGACCGCGTGCGGATCACTCCGGATGGGACCAAGATTCTTACTGCGGGAAATGACGGCTTTGCCCGACTCTGGCAGATGCGCCCGACTCAGCCTCGCTCCATGATTTTCAGGCATCGCATCATGCCCCAATGGTTCACCTATGGGGGAAGCGTCAGGGCGCAATTCATGCCGTCCGGAAAGCAACTGATCACGGGTGCCCTCGACCATGCCCCCAAGTTGTGGGATCTCAGCAATGGGAACATGCTCACGACACTCCCCCAGCCTCTTGTCAGCGCTCTCAGCATCAGCCCCAACGGCAACCAGGTGGCCATGGCGACTTATTCGGAGCACTACAATCGATCGACACTCTGGACTTTCCTAGGGCCGGTGGACGGCGAGTCCCCGATTTCAAAGATCGGCAAGGAGATTCCCATGGGGGTGTCAGGAGCACTCAGATTTAGCCCGGACTCGGCGAATTCTCGGCTCCTGAGCACTCATGGGCCTAAGCTCCAGGTTTGGGATTCAAAATCGGGGACTTTACTTCGTTCCATCGAGCACCCGGACCAGGTCACGGTCGCCGACTTTGTTCCTCCGCTTGGTGACTTTGTAGTAACCGGTTGCGATGATGGAGTGGTTCGCATGTGGAATGTTAGAAACGATGATGTCGCGCCGATTGAACTGGGGCGTCACACGACATTCCAATATGGAATGATCGACGTCAGTCCCGACGGTCGGTATGCCGCGACCTGTGGGTGGGGTGGAGCCGCCCGCGTCTGGGACCTGAAAAATCCCACCCATATGATTCCCCCGTTGCCACATGCAGGACGAGTCATGGCAGTCGCCTTTGGCCCGAAGCCAGAAAACTCCCATCTGCTGGCAACCGCCGTCGATGATGGAACGGCCTACTTTTGGGACTACAAAGCCGGGAAACGGGTCGGAGTCCCGATGAATCACGCCAACGTGATTCGGAGTATTCGTTTCAGTCCCGACGGTATGCGGGTGGTGACGGCTTCCTATGATAAGACTTGCCGAATCTGGGATGCTCCGTCGGGACTGGCCCTCAGTGAGCCGCTTCGTCACGACGAATCCTGTCTCTATGCCGAATTCAGTCAGGATGGAAACAAGCTTGTCACGACGGGCTTCGATGGGACTGCACGAGTTTGGGATGTGCCTCCCGCGCCGGTTCCCGCACCAGAATGGATCGGCGATTGGGCGAGGGCTGCAGTGGGAGTGCGGATGACCGAGGATGAGAATGTGGAACCAGTGGATTGGGATGCGCGAAGGGCTTTTCGTAAGCGGATCAGCTCGCTGGAAAAGAGTGTCTATCAACGATCGGCAGAGTGGTTCTATCAGGACCCCGAGATTCGTCCCATCACCCCGTTCACCGACTACACCTTGCAGGATTACATTGCCGCCCGGATCTCGGAAGGAACCGCCGCCAGTCTCCAAGAGGCGGCTCTGGTTTCTCCTCGGAATGCGACAGAGCTAGGGAAGCTCGCAAAGCGTTTGGTCGGGTTCGATAAGGAAACTCCATTTCGAGCCGACTTCCGCGTCGGGGAAAAGCTGAAAGCACTGACTGATGTTCTCAATCTCCACGAGCAGTTGGCAGGACCGCATGCTCCGTCACCCATCGAGCTGAAAGTGAAAAGGGCTTGGGTTCTCAAGACTCTGGGACGCCTCGAGGAGGCTGCTGCCGAGTTGCTCGAAAGCGCAGAAATATCAGCAAAAGAACTCGTAACGGACAGGACATGGACGGGCGAACGATTTCGCGCTGCCGGTCAACTCTATCGAGAGATGGGTGAGCTCGATCGGGCGCTCCATTGCTTTGATCAAGCCCTGAAGTGGTTTCCCGATTCGAGCGAGTCACCGGACAACAACGCGCTGGATGTTTTGGCGGGGAAGTCGGGCATTCTCGAACGTCTCGGGAGACAGGCTGAAGCCATTGCCATCCGGGAAAGGTTAGCGTGTCTGCGAACCGAGATCCAAGGTCCCGACGATAAGAAGACGCTCATGACTCGAGCATGGCTGGCCAAACAATATGATTTGGCCGGAGATCACAAGGCAGCCCTCGAGCACCGAAAAGCGATTGTGGAGGCGTGGAAAAGGAAGGCCGTAGAGAGTGGCGAATTGCGCATCGCGACGAGAAATATGTTAGAGTCAGCCTTGCTCGCCGAAGACTGGGCGCAGGCTCGAGAGCTGCTGGAAGAACTCGTCGCCGGTGAGGAAGAGATGGTGTCCAGCAACTGGCTGAAACTGGCTGTGCTCCATCTCAAGACCAAAGACCAGAAAGCCTATCAAGATCTGTGTCGCCAGATGCTCGACCGTTTCAAAGATGCGAGTGATTCGGTCACTCAGGAGCGCACTGTGAAGACCTGCAGTGTGGGGTCGCTTCCCAGTGTAATGAGAAAAGAGGTCGTTGCATTGGCCAAGCGGCTTCCTGAGGGTGACGAGAACGCGGGATGGAATGCCTTGGCACGCGGAATGTCTGAGTATCGCGCAGGGAACCATGCCGAGGCGATCAAGTGGCTGAAGGTGGCGGAGGGAACAGAGTTGTGGCAGGTGAACGGCTTAGGCCTTGCCTATATCGCGATGGCCCTTGCCGCAGACGAGAAGGAAGCCGCGCAGATGCATTTCGAACAAGCCGTGGTTCTCCTTGGCCAGGCCCAGCAGCGCCAACCGAAACCGGAATGGGAAGTGTTAGCCCTCATGGAACTTGCCTTGGAGGAAGCGAAGGTCGTTCTGGAAAGACAGCAAGGTGAGGATTGATTGAATCGTTATCATTTTTGACCCGTTTCGACTCTAGATGACTCATGGAAAATAAGAGGCGACCGGATGGCCTTCGCAGAACCCACCAGGTTCTGTCGCGAGTCCACGCATGACAAAAATTTTGGACGAAGGAAAGCAGCCGCCTCATCCGGAGTGGACTGGACCCTTCGCTAAATCAGCGCCGACCGATCCGCGGTAGAGGCTAACGCACAGGTGTTCACTCGTCGTTGGCCAGAATGGTTTTGAATCGATAGAACGCGCCGCCGCTGGGTGGTGCCAAGTCGGTGATAGTGAGTCCATTGGCAGTGGATTCGATATCGATCGGGTTGTCTTCGAAGTCGAAGTGGGTGCTGCCGTCGAAGCGGTAGATTTCCTCGAAGGTGACAAGATCGGTGGTGCGTTCGAGCATCCACAGGGTGCCCAGCGCGGCGGCGTCCGAAATGCCGAAACTGAGGACTGGCTGCCCCTCGGAGTTGAAGGTCGGTGCGAGCAAGTTGCGCGAGCTGTTAGCGTCTGCTAGAAAAGGATCGGTACCGAGGGCCTGTTCGACGCCATAGGCGTTGCCGTCGCCATCGCTGTCGGTGTCGAAGACGAGGGACAGGTCCGACGAGCCTTGGTACTCGACCGCACCCATATCGGGGACGCCGATGTGGGCGAAGCCGCGCTGGTCGGTGCTGAGACCGGTCGTGGTCCCGGCATTGATCACCGGAGATCCCGGGAACGGCAGCATGGTCCAGGTCGGCCCGCCGTTGTCGGCGAGCGGGGCGAGCATCGGATCGATATCGGTAAGGTTGTTCAGGTTTAGCTTGGCTTCGTCGAGACGGGCCCCGCTGCTGTTTCCGATCAAGGAGTGAGAGAGACTAAGGCTGCTGGCCGGATTGTCCGGAGACATAAGATCGGGAGAAGAGTCGCTGGCAGAATTTCCAGCGACTATGGAGTTGGTGAGAGCGATGGCTCCGGAGGAGGTTTGAATTCCGCCGCCAAATGCGGAATATCCTGCGGCGGAGTTCTCGCTGAGAGTGGAGTTGATGAGTGTTACCTCTCCCTGCCAATTACTGATGCCGCCGCCATAAGCATAGCCCCAACCACCAGATTCTGTCGCGGAGTTCCCGTTGAGGGTGGAACGGGTGAGGCTGATGGCTCCGGAGTTGGTGCAAATTCCGCCGCCAAATGCGAAATTTCCTGCGGCGGAGTTCTCGCTGAAAGTGGAGTTGGTGAGCGTTACCTCTCCCCACCGGGTATTGATCCCGCCGCCATATGCGTAATACCCTGCGGCAGAGTTCTTGCTGAAGGACGAGTTGGAAAGTGTTACCTCTCCCGACCCGGTATTGACACCGCCACCATCAGCGTAAGCTCCTGCGGCAGAGTTCTCGCTGAGGGTGGATTTAGTGAGGGTCACGACTCCCGTCCGGGTGTTGATCCCGCCACCATAGGCATAATCTCCTGTGGCGGAGTTTCCGCTGAGGGTGGAGTCGCTGAGAGTCACGGCTCCCGACCGCGAGTGGATCCCACCTCCGTAGCCATAGGATTCTCCCGTGGCGGAGTTCCCACTGAGAGAGGTGTTGGTCAGAGTCACTGCCCCAGCATCCGACGAAATTGCACCGCCGTTAGAGAAACGTCCCGAGACGGAGTTTCCGCTGAGAGTGGAATCGCTGAGGGTGAGCTCCCCGCTGGACTCAAAGAGGATCCCGCCTCCACGTGCCTCACTACGACTCCCACTCACTGCAACTTTTCCATTGCGGAGGGAAAGTCCGATGAGGGCAAGATCTCCCTCGGGCGCGGTGAAGTGCATCACGCGCGATTTTTGGTCGGCGTCGATGATGGGAGCTACAGTAAGACCGGAGGCATCAATCGTGAGGTCGTAGGTGATGACGAGTTCACCTTGGGTGAGGGTGAGGACTTCCCCCGAAAGCTCATCGCTGAAAAAGACTTCGTGGGTGTCCGGGCTCTCGTTGGCCAGGGAAATGGCTTCTCGAAGAGTGAGATTGCCTTCGGAGAAGTCCTCATCCGTGACATCATTGGCATTGGAGACGAACACGGCGGCGCTGCGCTCAAAGGCCCCGATGTCGCTTCCGCTGCCCCCGGCTGCATTGGAAACGAATGGGTTGTCAATACGAGGAAAACCGCGTTGGTCGGGTCCGGTGGCGTTTCCTTGATCGATGGCCGGACTGCGTGGATCGAGCGCGTGGGTTTGGGTCGGCCCGCCGTTGTCGGCCAATGGCCCAAGCAGCGGGTCGACATCCGTGATGTTGTTCAGGTTCACCTTGGCTTGGTTGAGACGAACACCGCTGCTGTTTCCAATGAGGCAATGGGAGACTTCCAGATTATTGGCCGGATCTGCCGGAGGCTTGAGATCGGGAAAGGAACCGCTGGCTGAGTTTTCAGCGACGATGGAATTGGTAACCTGCAGTCTTCCATTGCTCTGAATTCCGCCGGCGCTACCGGCTGAGTTTTCACTAACCGTAGAACTGGTGAGAATGACTGCGCCCAGCACGAAGGAGTAGATTCCCCCGCCATCGCTTTCGTTGCCGATCGCGGCGTTCCCGCTAAGAGTGGAGTTTGTGATAGTCACGCTGCCCCGCGAGAATTGGATTCCCCCTCCCCGACTCCTATCACCGCTCGCGGAGTTTCCACTAATGGTGGAGTTTATGATGGTCGCGGTGCCCTGAAAGAAGTTGATCCCGCCGCCACTGCTATTATGATCGCCGGTGGCGGTGTTGTCACTCAAGGTGGAGTTAATAAGAGTTACGGCACCCGTATTCGAGTAGATCCCCCCACCATAGCTAGAACCGCCGGTGGTGGAGTTACCGCTGAGGCTGGAGTCGGTGAGGGAGATCGCTCCAGTGGATGAGAAGATTCCACCGCCATAGCCATAGGCTTGAAATCCGCCTGCAGAATTCTTGCTGAGGGTGGAGTCGGTAAGGGTGATGGCTCCATAGGCGCTGTGAATTCCGCCCCCTGTCGCGGAGGAATAATATCCTCCCCGAACGATGCATCCACTGAGGGTGGAAGCCCTGAGGGTGAGTTCCCCTCTTGAATCAAAAAGGATCCCTCCGCCTTCCGCATATCCAGAATCATCCTCGTCTGTCACCATGCCATTGCGAAGGGTGAGATGGGTGAGTTCGAGATTGCCCTCGGGGGCGGTGACGTTGATTAGGCGCGACTTTTGATCGGCGTCGATGATAGGGGCCTCTGCCAGGCTCGAAGCATCGATGGCGAGATCGTCACTGATGACGAGTTCGCCTTGCGCGAGAGTGAGGACTTCTCCGGAAAGTTCTTCAACGAAATCGATGGTGTCGGGGCCGGGTGATTCATTCGCGGAATGGATCGCTTCGCGCAGTGTGAGCTGGCCGTCGTCTGCGGCGGAGATATCGGAAGCCGTCGTGACGGTGAAGGTCTCGGCCTGCGCGACGGCGGGCAGCCAGAACGCGAAGGCGAGCGCGCCGAAGGCGGTTCGCATTCGCTTGAAGAATGCGAAGAGCGAACGGGACTGACGACGGCGCTGAGAGGTGAAGCAGTGGGTGATGAATTTCCAGTAGCGCAATGACTGCTGCGCGCGGCGGCGGAGAGCGCGGCATTGAGTGCGGGAGGGAAGGACACTGCGGCGACGGCAGGAATGTTTCTTGGCAGAAGTGGTGCTCATGTCTGCAGGGGGGTGTGGAGGTGCGTGGTGAAGGATTTTGAGGAGACCGGCGGTCAGGATGATTTCTGCTCGGCCACGATGCGGAAGGCGGGGGAGTCCGGTAGATCGTGCCAGAAGGCCATCTTCGCGTAGCGCTCGAAGAGGTCGGGCGGGAGGATGGTCTTGCGCGGCCTCGGCGCGACCTTGGAATGGACCCGGTGGAGGCCATCGAGCCCGAGCTGGGTGTCGAAGACCGGGGAGTCGAACTGGACTTTGGCAAAGTCGTGATCGAATGGCTCTTCTTCAAGAAACTGATAGAGTAGCTTCATGACCTCGGCTGGGCGGGCGGTGAGCAGGTCGTAGTCGACGAGGACAAGCCGGTCGGCGAAGTCCGAGTAGCAGGCTTCGCGCAGGGCATGCCACGGAAAACCCACCATGCGATCGGCGTGGGCGAGCGCGTCGAGCCGGGTGTAAACCGTGGAGCGCTCGGCGGGGCTGTTGAACAGGCGGGTGTGCTCGAAGGCGTTTTCCCGGAATTTGCGTTCCATGGAATCCATAATCCAGCTCACGTTGCGAACCAGGCAGATGATCTTGGACTCTGGAAACAGTTTCATCAGAGCCGGAAGCTGGGCGGTCCAAGTGCGGTTGGTATCAAAGATGACCTCCTGATCGGTATCGGCGTAGTAGTTTTCAAACAGCCCCTTGAGAATCCGGGCGCGTTGCTCCTGGGTGACCATGCTGGACATCTCCGTGCCGGCGGAAACCTTCGAGATGATGCCGTCCATCAGACCTGCGACCGGACTGGAAATGCCGGCATGGAAGCGCGGGTTCTGGCGAAGCAGGGCGGAAGTGAGGGTGGAGCCGGAACGTGGCAGGCCGGAGATGAAGTGGAATTTCATGGAGGTTCTTCTTTAGGATCTGATAGCTGGGCCCCGAATACAGGGAATGATGTGTTCTGCTTGCCCATGCGCAATCGGCGGCAAAAACCCGTCAGAAAATCGGAAATTTTTTCCTGGGAGTTGCGCCGTCCAGCGGGAGGACTATTTGATCGGGTGGGCCCAGGGCTGGGTTCGTCCGCTAGAAAGGTCCTGGTTTGGATTCAGTCCCCGGAGGACTGTTCCCTTATGTACTCCATTCTGTAGCGCGACCCTGGATCTAAGAGGAGGGCGGCCTACTCGGCGAAACAGACGGCACCAACGCCATTTTCACCAGTCTCCTGAACGAACTGTGACGCGATCCTTGCTCACTTCTTTCAGTTCCCGTGCGACTGGCCGATGGGGATCGCCAGTGATGGATCCGCGGGGTTGTCCCGCGCGAACCGGTGGTGCAAGCGAATGGGGTCGTCGATCGGAACGAATAGCCGTAACTGGGCCGTGTTCTTGGCGGGGTGGTCTCTCACTTCGACGATGAAGTCGTGCCAACCCGGATTGAGTTTGCGCGATATTTCCGCTGTAACAGGCTCTTCGGCTTGTGCTGGATCAGTATCGAAAATTGGTTGATCGCCGTGCCAGACACGCAATGGACTGTCGCCATCGATCAAGATTTCAAGGCGTCGCGTTTCGGCGAGATAGAAGCGGGTGGCGAAGAAGCCGCGTCCTGGATTTGATGATTCGAGAAGCTTGTCCACAGGAAGCACTCCATCCGCATCCGGATCGACGGGCTTCCACGGACCGACCTCGTCTGAAGCTTGAGTGGGCGGGGGGAACGAGGGCGCGTTTCCATTCGGGGCACCGATGGTCCCTGAATACTGCCACCACCCAGCATGAAACCAGGGAGGATCCTCCGGCGTGCGAAAACGAAGTAGCGCCGAATCCGCATGTTGCGCAACCATGCTCCAGTCGCGGTTTGCCAATGCCAGCTCGGCGAGTCTGAGGGACTCGATCAATTGGCCAGGACGGGCATCCCAGATGTAGGCGTTTCGAGTTCCGACGCCGTCCGGATTCCCGTAGCCGCCGCTGGTAATCATCGTTCCGTCAGGACTCCAGGAGAATCCCTCGGCAGATCTGGATCTGCCATCTTCCCCTTCAGGGACCGGAATCCGAAGAACCTCCCCACCTGTTTGGGTATTCCAAATGCGCATCGTTCCATCGTTAGCTGAAGAAACCATTCGAGTGCCATCGGGGTTCCACTCCAGCTCCTGAACTGCCGCCGTGTGGCCGTTCAGTATCATAACGGTTTCCCACGTCTTGATATCCCACACCCGGATCGTGTGATCATTCGAGGCGGAAGCGAGACGACTGCCGTCGGGACTGAGGGCGACCCAGTTTACCAATGATTGGTGTCCCTCGATTTTTCTGAGAAACTCGCCATCCCTGGCGTTCAGCAACTCCAGCGCGCCTCCACTCGCGGTCGTAACAATGATCTCACCATCGATCCATGTTCCCGTCTTGTTTGGAGGAACTTGTGTTAGGCTCCAAATTTCTTCGAGATTCGGAACGCTATACATGGAAAAACGGCGATTTTTGCCGCCCTGCACCGTGAAGAGGCGATGGTTGTCCGGGCCCCATTCCACTTTCCGAACGGGATATTGGGGAACCTGTGCCAGCACCTTCCCATGGTTTTCGTCCCAGAGTTCGAGGGTCATGTCTCGGGCGATCGCCAGCTTGGATCGGTCCGGACTCCAGTCCGCGCTGGCATGCAGGTAGTCGCTCCACCAGAACTCCAACATCGATGTGAGTCCGGGCCCCTTGCGATTCCAGCCGACCGTCAGAGGGGCATTGGGTTCCAGCCGATCCGGAGGAGTCCAAGTTGCCGACCGAACTCCAAAAGGAGTGGCCTTTCCAATGGTGATTGGCCCGTCCTGCGGCTTCGCCGTCCAGATGCGGATCGTGCTATCCGTCGCTCCTGAAGTTGCGATCCATTCTCCGTCGACACTCCAGGCGATGTTCCCGTTCTGGGCCAGACCGGTCGGCTGATGCCGCTCGATATCGCCGCCGAGATTCCAAATCCGAATGTAGCGCTCCATGCTTTCTGCCACCAATTGACCGTTGGGGGACCAGTCGGTGCCATAGTTGTGGCCTCCAAAATGATTCAATTCCTCCAGCGTCTCCGCATCAACGATGACCCCTCGAGCAATTCGACCATCTGGCGTCTGTCCACTCAATGCGATGCTGCCGCTGCCGCCGTCCCAATCCAGCCCACCTTGCCAAATAAGGTGGAACATGGTCTCCGACACAACCTTCAAGGTTTCGGTATCAATAATGCGAACGATTCGGTCATCGCTTCCTTCGCCGCCATCCAGAAACGTCAGGGCCATGCGGGTGGCGTCCTTGTTCATGGCGATGGAGTCCAAGTCGTCCTCGGAGGCCAGATAGCTCCGAGTTTCCTCACCTGTTAGAGCATCCCAGAACCGAATGTGATTCGGGCCTGCTGTGACGAGTGAGTCCTCATTGCCCCCCCATTCAAGGTCCGTCAACTGATCTGGAATCGCAAAGGATTGAATCAGGGATCCATCGAAAGTCCTGTAGCTGCTTACCACTCCATCGGACCATCCGACGGCAAGTCGCTCTCCGTCCAGACTGAGCGCGACTTTCCTGTATTGGCACCCGTCCCGGTCGATCAGCACGAGTCTCCGCATGCTAGGGAAATCCCAAATCACGACGACGGGGCCTCCTGCGGCAAGAAGCCTTCTGCCGTCCGGAAGCCACTTGATCTTGGGATTGATTCCGACTCCATCTGGGACCGGGAGATGGAAGCGGAAGGTCTCGCGCTCTACGGAGGACTGGGAGTAATACCATTCCCAGCCCCTGAGATCCGGAGCGCCATCGCGGGGGACCCACTTGTCTGTCAGCCCCCATACGGTAGGCGAATGGATGGGCCCTAGCATCGCGGAGGCGACTCTGAGCATGTCGGAATCATAGACCTGGTGGCGATTCTCTTCGGCTCGTTTCTCAGCAAGCTTCCGAGCCTCTTCCGAGCGGCTTCGCTCGAAATTGGCTTCGTCCGTCTTATTCTTCGCCACCTCGAGCAGTTGCGTCATGGCGTCTTCCGCGCGCCTCGCTCGAATCGCCTGCCAGGTGCTGACGATACTCCCGACCAGGAGGGTAGCGATCAGGAGTGTGGATACCACAAAGGAACGCCGGTGTCGCCGGGCGAACTTGCGGAACTTGTAGGCGGTGCTCGGTGGCGTTGCCGAGACCGCTTCGTCGGAAAGGAAGCGCCTGATGTCGACGGCCAGACTGTTGGCGGTCTCGTAGCGGCGGGTTCGATCCTTCTCCATTGCCTTCATCACGATCCAGTCGAGGTCGGGTTCGACCAGGCGGTTCAATTTGTCGGGATCAATGTGATGGCTCTTGGCTATGAGAACGCGCTCTTCTCCAGGAACCGTGCTCAGGCGTGAGGAAGGTTTGGGCGGATCTTCTTCCCGGATGATGCGGCGCATCTCGTCATAACCGGCGGAGAGCAGGGTCTTTGGATCGAAAGGCTGCTTTCCGGTTAGAAGTTCGTAGAGCAGCACGCCGAGAGCGTAGATGTCGCTGCGGGTATCGATGTCAACCGCACTGAGATTCGCCTGTTCGGGAGACATGTAGACCGGCGTGCCGACGAACTGCTCGAAGCGGGTGAAGAGGGTCTTGTCGGTGAGTTTGCCCTGGGTGGCCTTGGCAACGCCGAAGTCGATGATTTTCACCACCGGCTTGTCGGCGTAGAGGGTGATCATCACATTCGAGGGCTTGATGTCGCGATGGATGACGCCCTTCTGGTGCGCGTGCTGGATGGCGGCGCAGACATCACCGAACAGTGTCAGCCGTTCGCTCGTTCCCAGCCCGACCTCGTCGCAGTACTCGGTGATCGGGATTCCCTTGACCAACTCCATGACGAAGTAGGGCCGCCCGCGATCGGTGGAACCTGCGTCGAAAACCTTCGCAATGTGGGGGTGATCCATCATCGCCAGTGCCTGCCGCTCGGCCTCAAACCGGGCGACGACCTCGCGGGTGTCCATGCCCAGTTTGATCACCTTCAAGGCGACACGGCGGGTGACGGGCTCGGTCTGTTCCGCCATCCAAACGGTGCCGAAGCCGCCCTCACCGATTTCCTGGAGCAGCTTGTAACGTCCGATTTGCTCACCTTCTTCTTCGGGTTTCAGTTTTGCGATGAGCTCTGCGACATTCGGGTCCAGGGTATCGTCATCGTGGACTCCGTCGGCATGCAGCGCTGCGATGTGGGCCTTGATCTCTGCCTGAAGGGAATCTTCACCGCCGAAAAAAGCATCGGCACTATCGGCGTCGACGAGCATGCGCTGGATCTCCAGACGGAGCTCGGCGTCATCATCACAGACCTCGGCGAGATAGGCTTCCCGAGCTGTTGCTTCGAGGCCGCGGGCATGGTCGAAGATGTTATCGATCTTTTCCGATTTCATTCTAGAGAGACATGCGTCGAGATGTTCGAAAAGCCGCCACGGAGAATCATCTATGGCTTGAGTGCTCGAAAGAGCCAGACCTTGGTGGTCGCCCAACGTCGCTGAACTGTCCTTTCGCTGAGCTCCATCAGGGAGCCGATCTCCACGAAACTCATGCCACCAAAGAACTTTAACTTTACGATTCCGGCAGCCAGCTCGTCTTCGTCTTCCAGTTGGTCGAGGACTTCGTGGAGATCGAGCAGGCGGAGATCGCTTTCAGAAGTGCGGTACTCCTGATCCTTATATTGCAGGGCATCAACGCCGCTGCCCCTTTTGCTGGCAAGACGCTTGCGGGCTGCCTCGACGAGGATCCGGCGCATGGCTTCCGCTGCGGCGGCGAAGAACTGCCTTCGATCACGCCACTCGTCCGGAGCAGACTTCTCCAACCTCATCCAAGCTTCGTGGACCAAAGCGGTGGCGTTCAAAGCTTCGTGGGTTCGCTCTCCTGCCACTCGGCCGGCTGCGATCTTTTTCAGCTCCTGATAGAGATGGTTAAAGATTTGATCGTCGTCTGATATGGATGAGTTATTGAGCCAACGGGTGTAATCTTTGGCCATAAGTCCCGAGATTGCCCGAAGACAGGCGGGGCGGGGAAGGCTTAAGTGCGATAATTTGGGAAATGCAGATAAGTGAGAAGCGGTGATTTGTTCAAAATCACAGCACGCATGCCAGGCGTTTTGGACGACACGCCTCACCCAAAGCAGTGATTCCGCTTGATTTTCGTTCCCTGAAGACTCGTGGCCCGGATGGTGCCGCGGGTTAGGGCGGCTATGATAAGGAGCTTCTGTGAGGCGTCGCGGCAAGTGCCGCGATCAGGTGTCGGACTCGGCGATCTTCGAACCGTCTGCAGAGACCTCAAGGTCGAGGGACTTGCCATGGTGAGTCCCTTCAAACTCATATCTGAAGATGCGACCGTGATCGTTGTAGCTGGCTTCGATCCGGCGGGGTTTGAAGCCTTGGTACTGCTGTTGGATGCGTTTCATCACCATGGCAGGGACGAGGGATTCCGGGACTACGCGTTCGATTTCCTCGATCTCACCGTCTGCCAAAACATCCACTTCAATGGGTATGTCCGTGAGAGTGGTTTGCTTGGTCTGAAGCTGGAATCCGCTATCATCCAGTTCGGAAAGATCAATCTCGCTGGGTTTGCCGGCGAGGGACTCGAACGTGAACTTGGATTCTTTTCCTCCGATTTCATAGACGATGGTGCCGTCGGTCTCGGTTTCGGTATTCGCCTGGGTGAAGATCGCCAGCGGAGCAGCCTTGCGGGCGGCACTCATGATTTCTGCAGGCACCTTGTCGAGCGGGATCTCCACGCTCACGCCCCCTGCGGCGATGCCTGCCGCGGCGAGTTGAAGGATCTGATAGGTAAGAGCTCTCATGGAATGGCGGCTGTTATTTGATTTTGCGGAAGTCCTCGAGCATGGCCTTCCAGAAGGTGCTGAAGCTGGTGAAGCGGGTGTCGACCGCGTTGATGTAGGACTCGAGGTGATCGATGGCCGCATGCTGCTCTTCCTCGCGCACCTGCTCGAGTCGCGTTTCGAGCGTGTCGAGGGAAGCGCGAAGCTCGGAAATCCGGGCTTCGAGTTCGGGGATCCTGGTCGGGTTGGGGTCCATGATGGTTGAGGGGGGGGGTCAGATACCAAACTGATGGCTTACGAAGATCAGGAGGCCGGGGAGAAGGAAGAACACCCCAACGATGTAGCCGATCGCGACGAATTTGTTTCGGACCGCAGCGTCGGCCAGGGTGCTCGCGGCGAAGAGGGGAAGCTTCCTTAGGAAGGGAATGCCGTAGATCACGATGACCCCGAGCACATTGTAGATGAGGTGGACAAAGGCAATCTGAAGAGCAAAGACCGAGTTGGCTCCGGAGACGGCGGTGGCAGCCAGCATGGCGGTAACGCAGGTCCCGATGTTGGCACCAAGGGTGAAGGGATAGACCTGCCTCAAAGTGAAGAGTCCATTGCCGGCGAGCGGAACGATCAGACTGGTGGTGGTGGAGGAAGACTGCACCAGGATGGTGATGATCGCTCCGATGCCGATGCCGGAAATCGGTCCTCGGCCGACGGCGGAGTGGAGGATTGCCTTGGCGCGTCCCACCATGAGGCTTTTGAGAAGCTTGCCGATGAAGGTGACGACGAGAAAGATCAGCACAATGCCGATCACGATAAGGCCGATGGCGGCGATTTTTTCCGGCAGGAAAGAGGCGAGCCCGGACTCGACGCCCCCAACCACGGGTTTGGTGATTGGCTTGATGAAGTCGAGTCCTTTCATCGACATTGAGTCTCCGCCGACGAGGAAACCTGCGGCCCAACCCGCGAGCTTCTGCAGCGGATGAAACATGATCTCGAGTGGCAGGAAGATGACGACGCTGAGGACATTGAAGAAATCGTGAATGGTGGCGGCCGCGAAGGCTCGGCGGAATTCTTCGCCATTCCGGACGTGGCCGAGGCTCACCAGCGTATTGGTAACCGAGGTGCCGACGTTTGCGCCCATGATCATGGGGACCGCGATGCCTACCGGCATGCCACCCGCGACGAGTCCGACAATGATGGAGGTGACAGTGCTGGACGACTGAATGAGTGCGGTGGCGACGGTGCCGATGACAAGCCCGGTGAAAGGGTTGTTGGCGAACGCGAAGAGCTCTTTGGCGCTGTCTCCGGTCGCGGCCTTGAAACCGGATCCGATCATGGAGACGGCGATGAGAAGCAGGTAGACGAGCAGGGCCACGCCGACCCAATTCATCCACTTGCGAATCGAGTCCTGATCGGAAACTGCGGCCTCTTTAAGCGTGGCGGTGTTTGAGTGGTTCATTGTGGTTCGGCGGGCTGCACGCAGTTGGCGGCAACTCCTTCAGCTGCGTTCTGAACAGCCGCTCGACAGGCCTCAATTCCTCTCAGGTGACACTATCGTCGCGAATCGGGCCTCCTACCCGGCCCGCAGCGTCCATTTACATGTCGGCGGTTGTGGGCGCGTCGGGTGAATGAAATCTCGGAACCTGCCAACGACCCCATTCCAGGCTATTCCTGGCTCCATCATGAATCCCGAGAGGCTCCACGAACACTTCAATCGCATTCGCGAAGACTACATCGACCAGTTTGACGAAGAGCTGGAGATGGAGTTGGGCGAGTCGGATGAAGAAAACCAGGCTCACGGTGGTCTGCAGGACCACAGCAGGGAGTTCCGCCGACAGTATTTCAAAGAGCTCTATCGATTGCAGGTCGAGCTGGTGAAGCTGCAGGACTGGGTTCTGGAGAGTGGCCACAAGTTGGTGGTGATCTTTGAAGGTCGTGATTCCGCCGGCAAAGGGGGGGTGATCAAGCGGATTACCCAGCGGCTCAATCCGCGCATCTGCAGGGTGGCAGCCCTGCCGGCACCCAACAGTCGTGAGCGCACGCAGTGGTATTTCCAGCGCTACGTCGAGCAACTGCCTGCCGCGGGCGAGATCCTGCTCTTCGACCGGAGTTGGTATAACCGGGCGGGCGTCGAAAGAGTGATGGGTTTCTGCAGCGATGAAGAATATCACGAATTTTTCCGCACGGTGCCTGAGTTTGAAAAAATGCTGATCCGCTCCGGCATCCAGCTGGTCAAGTACTGGTTCTCCATCAGTGATGAAGAGCAGGAGTTCCGCTTCATGTGCCGGAACCACGATCCACTCAAACAGTGGAAGCTCAGCCCGATGGACCTCGAATCTCGAAAACGTTGGGAGGACTATACCAAGGCCAAGGAGGAAATGTTCCGACACACTCACATTCCCGATGCTCCGTGGAATGTCGTGCCGGCCGACGACAAGAAGAAGGCACGCCTCAACTGCATCTCCCATCTGCTCGCGCAGGTTCCCTATCAGCGGATCGAAAGAAGTCCGGTGGAGCTTCCGAGCCGCGTCCACCACGATGACTACCAGCGCGAACCCGTGCCGAAGGAGATCATCATCCCCCAGATTTTTTAGGCGCTCTGGGTGTTGCGCCAGGCCGCGTTGCGCAGAATTACGTGCGCTCGGAAATTGGCTGACCAGTGGAAACAGGTGAGGGCCGGACGGTCATTTTGTCGGGGACGCGAGCTTTAGCGCTGCGGACCGGTCGCACGACGCCGGGAGTTTCGGCATGGGGGGCCTTGGTTTGAAGCCCTCATCACCAATTGTCGTGAGAGTGGTATGGGGAGTGCTCATTGGCAGATCAAAATGCGCTGCTCGCGATTCCGCCTCACAGGCGGTCTTCGTCTTTTTACTAAGAGCAGCTCGACCAAACAATCGATGACCATCACCCGAACAATCCCTATGAAATCCGAGGTTACACGATCTGGACTCAAGCTTTGCTCCCGAGTCGCCCTACCGTTTCTCATCCTGGCGTCGGCCCAGGCAGACGAACTGGCGATTTGGGACTTCGTAACCGCCAGCGACTCCGCTGCCGTTCTGGCCTCTGCCAGCGGACTCTCGGTAAGTGCTGTCACCATGGGTCCGGGTATTTCCAATACCAATGACAGTACGAGCGGAGGCTGGCGAACGAGAGGTTATGAGGGAACCACGGGCTACGTGGAATTCTCCATCACGGCCGCTTCGACGAAGAAGTTGACGCTCGAGTCGCTGATCTTCGGTGCCTTTGCCCGGGCGGCCAACACCGGCGGGGGTGGAGAGTGGACCGACCCCGAAATCATTCTCGAATACGATACGGACCCCGGCTTCACGAACCCTACCGTCGCCGGTAGTCTGGATCTCGGGCCGTCGTTGCTGGATGGATCCGATGAGCCCGGGAGTAGTTTCACCAGTGATGCATCCACCTTCTTCGGCAGCGATCTGGTGATCAATCCATCAGAGACATATTACTTCAGGCTGCGTGCCTCTGATGCGACCGGTGGCACGTCTTCACGAAACCAGCTCTACTATCTGGTTGATACGGACTTGGTGCTGAATGGCAGTATTGAAACTTCGACCCCCGGGCTTGTTTGGGCAGGTGCCAGCGGTGCGAGCTGGAATACCACCGAGCTGAATTTTACGGACGACGGCACCCCCTCGCTCTTCACGACCAATGATGATGTCACCATCAAGACACTGGGTGACATTGTGGTGGATGCCGGAGGCATTACTGCAGGCTTGCTCTCGGTAATCACGGATGAGGAAGGCAATTTCGAACTGCAGGGCGGGAATCTCAGCACGACGGGCATTGTCAAATCGGGAGTCAGTGATCTGGAAATCGCACTCGCCGGGACCTTTGATACCGGAGCTGGTGGCACCACGGTTGAGGGCGGCAATCTGGAAGTCGAGAGCGGCGCGACGTTTACTACTTCCAGCCTAACACTATCGAGTGGTGCCGAGTTTCGCGTGGAGAACGGAGGCATTTTTACGAATAGCGGACTTACCAGCCTCATCGGATCCGAGGGTGGAATTCTCCGGGCTAACAGCGGCACCTCCATTTCCCTTGGAGAGGTCTCCACAATGAGTGCTGGAGCGAAGTTCGACAAAAGCGGTTCTGGAACACTCACCATCACAGGGCCACTCGGCACCTTCGATAGTGCTCCGATCTTCCTGGATTTCAATGGGGGCACGCTCGTCTTTGAAGGGGCGAATGTGGTTGCCGTGGCGGGACGAAGCGGCGAGCTCAATACTTGGCAATCCGGATTCCTGAATGGAACCGATCTCGTGCTTCACAATGCCAACATCGACGGTGGAAGCATCACGATTCAAGGCACGGGAACGACGATCCGGTCGCGACTCAACGACGGTGCCAACACCATCGCCAGCGAGATGGTCCTCGAGTCGGATTTGATCATCAATTCTCCTTCCGGTGACAACGCCATCACCTTCACTGAGCCATTCAGTGGTCCTGGCGGCATCACCCTTGGCGGCGATGGAAATGGTGATGTGTATTTTGATGAAAGCAGCAGTTATACGGGGACGACCACCTTGCTTCCGAGCGACTCATTCACTCTTCACGCGACCACCGATGGCAAACCTTTTGGAGATGGCGACATCAGCATCGGCACAGGATCCATCCTCAATCTCGACAATCACAACATGTCGATTCCCGGGGATATCTCCGGGGACGGGGCAATTCTTGTGGATAGTTCATTTTCCATCAGCGGGGGCAAACTGCTGCCAGTCGAATTTTCCGGCGACAGCAGCTTCACCGGCTCGATCAACCTCCTGGACGGCTTGACGCAGATTGATGGAACCAACAGCTTCTCGGGCACGACCCGTGGGGTTCTGACCATCGAAGATAGTGGAGCTCTCGGGGGGAATGGATCGTCCGAGCATGAGGTTGTGATGGAGGCGGGAGGAGCCCTGTCTGCCGTTATTCAGCAATGGGATGGCGTGGCTGGAGAAGGATATGAAGACCTTTATGTTCATAGCTTCGATGCTGCAGGGGTCGCAATGGATATCCGCATGTTCTGGCCTTATCCTGCCCCTCCGGATTTCAGTGAATCAGCCAGATCATTTACCTTCCTGACAACCTCTGCTGGTGGTTTGACGAACTTTGACCCGGCAAATGTCACTATCATCCCGCGGAGCGGGTTCATCGGCACGGGGACTTGGTCGGTTGAGCAAGTCGAAGACAGTCTGGTGCTGAACTATACGCCTCTTCACTCACCGTATGAACTCTGGACAGCTGGATTCGATCTCGAAGGTGAGGATGCGGCGCCGGACTATGACTACGATCTTGATGGAATGGCAAACATCCTGGAGTTCGTGCTAGGTGGCGATCCTACCGTTTCCGATCCTTCGGTTCTTCCTGTGAGCATGTTCGATGGAACGGATTTCGTCTTCTCCTACACCCGCAGCGAAGAGTCGAAGGGAAGCACCACTCAACGGGTTCAATTTGGAACGAACCTGGTGGACTGGACGGATGCACTCATTCCGGAAGCGGAAGGGAGTTACACCATCGAGGGAGTCACCGTGGATGTGGTGGAGGGAGATCCCGCTTCGCTGCCCGATACCATTACGGTGACGATTCCCAACAGTCTCGCTCCGGCGCTGGGATCCCGCTTTGCCCGACTCTCTGTTGAGGAAAATTGATTGGGTGACATCGTCGAGGGCTCGAAATCGTTCTGGTGAGATCAGAGCGAAGTTCGAGCCCTTACGATGATTCTCTTGCATTTTCGTCCTGGCTCAGGAGTTTGGGCCATGAACGATTCCCAATCCGCAGTCATTCCCTCGCTTACCCTCAACAACGGTCGAGAAATTCCTGTCGTCGGCTTCGGATGTGCCTTTGGCGACTGGACCGGCAAGGACGAGATGCAGGGTTTCCGTCCCGAGGAGTCGTGGCGACCGATGACCCTGGCACTCGAGGCCGGCTATCGCCATTTTGATACAGCCTTCTGCTACGGGACCGAGCGGCACCTTGGCGACATTGTCGGCCGTGCCTTGGCGGAAGGAAAGCTAACTCGTGATGAATTGTTCGTGACGACCAAACTGGCCCACCCGCCGACCCCGCCGCATGTCGCCATTTCCCATCGACTCACCTGGGACTGGCGAAAAGTGGATGACCTTGCGGCGCGAGTGGCGGATGATTTCGATCGCTCGAAGGAAATGCTTGGCATGGGCCACGTGGACCTGTTGCTCATGCATTGGCCGGGTACTTTTGAAAACCAGGACGCGGGTTTTGCAAAGGAAGCAAGGTTGGCCATCTGGGAAACCTTTGAGAGCTTCGTTGAACGGGGCGACGCCCATTCCATCGGAGTCTGCAATTTTACCCAATCACACCTCGATGATCTGATTGAGGCCGGTCGTCGTGTTCCGGCGGTGAATCAAACCGAGTATCACCCCTACTGTCAGGATCCTGAGTTGCTGGAGTTCTGCCGGAGCCATTCGATCATCGTCGAAGCCTATGCGCCATTTGCGTCGGGAGCCTTCGGACTGTTGAAGGATCCGGTGATTTCTGAAATTTCAGAGCAGCTCGGCCGCTCGACCGGTCAGGTGATCCTGAAATGGCATCTCCAGCAGGGGCGGGTGGTGCTTCCCAAAAGTGGCAACGCCAAGCGAATCGCACAGAATCTCGAGCTCTTCGACTTCGAGATCGACGAGGAACAGCTGGCGAGAATCGACGGAGTGAAGCCAAGCGAAGCGCAACGCAGCGCGGCTGACCCGACGACGGTGCTGTAACCCTTTTCACCGCCATCCGAAGTGTCACAGGGTCTGCGGATCTGAAGCAAAAGGGTTTTCGGCGGGGTGGAAATGTGGGACGCTTGGTGCCACTTCCATGTCTCTCTCTCGAAAAGGTTACAAAACCATCAATCACAAGGATGTTCAGTATCGCTGGCTGTTGAGGAACCGCGGCGGTATCAATGAGGCGTCGATCTATGCACAGGCTGCGATCGGCGGGCGTGAGTTGATTGCGCAGTTGCCACGGGTGATCAACGTGGACTTGATCACCGCTGCGATCGACTTTGCCCTCGCCCATGGCTGGAGCCCCAATGAGGCTGGCGAAACAATGCGCTGCCGCTCCAGACGGGGAGTTTTCGAGGTGCTGGAGGTCCCGGTAAAATAAGGCGGGACCGAAATCCAAGGTCGGAAGAGCGGAGATCGCTAGCTACCGGAAGACCAATGGAGCTTTACGAATGAAAGCCTGACTGAGGCGTCACTCCTCCCGTGATCCCTCGATCAGCTGGCCAGCGCTGATGATGAGAAGGAGAGATGGTTCGCTTATGTGAGTGAGCGGGACATCCGCGCTGCGATGGAAGCTTTGCTCGGGAGCCCGTTCAACGGTGCGGATGCTCCGGAAAACCGCGAGCAGTGGCATTCATTGTGTTGTCATGGAAAGGTCTCGTCCCGTGGACCATTGTGACTTTACTTCTAGTCACGAATGTTAACGGCGGATCAGGTCACGGCCATCGTCCCCGATGCGGCTTCTTTGAAGGCGGGTCGGGGGCTGGCGACGGCACGCAAATGGCAGTCGCTCGGTGGTGACGACGAGGCGCTCTGGGGGCTGGCGGTGGGATCCGGGAAGAACCCCTATCAGACGCGGGTGTCCCTTTCCGATCTGGCGACGAAGTGCTCGTGTCCGAGCCGCAAGTTTCCCTGCAAGCACGCGATTGCGCTGATGCTGATCGCGACGGGTGAGCCGGGTTCTTTGAGCGAAAAGACGAGGCCGGACTGGGTGACGGAGTGGTTTGAATCGCGGGCCGAGCGGCTGGAAAAAAGCGCGGCCAAAAAGGCGGGGAAAGCCGACAAGCCGGTCGATGAGAAAGCGGCGGCGAAGCGTCGCGAAAAGAAGGCGGGGCGAATCGAAGAGGGGGTCGATCTATTGAGGCAGACCCTGCTCGATCTTTGTCGGGAGGGCTTGGCGTCCCCGGCGGCACGGGATGTTTCGACATGGGAAAACCTCCAGCGACGGATGATCGACTGTCAGGCCCCGGGGCTCGCCGGGGCAGTTCGCTATGTGGGCGATGAAGTGCTGCGGCATGCGCAGGTCGAGTCGCAGTTGGCTTTTGAAATGGGGCGGCTCTTTTTGTTGTGCCGAAGCTACGAGCGCCGCGATCAGCTCGATGAATCGACTCGCGCGCAGGTTGAGGAATTGGTCGGCGATGGCCGGAAAAGTGAGGACGTGAAGTCGCGGCCAGCCGTGGAGGACCAGTGGTTCGTCGCCGGGCGCCGCATGACAGAGAGGGATCGTCTGATGACTTCGATGACCTGGTTGTTAGGGAGGAAAAGCGCCCGCTGGGCGAAGGTGCTGAGATTCGCGCATCTGCCATCAAGCCTCGCCGAACCGTGGCCGCTGGGAAGTACGGTGAACACCGGACTTTGTTTCTATCCGGGGCCGGGACCGTCACGGGCCCTGCCAATGGATGATGGTCAGGTGAAGCTCGATGGAGTACCAACGGCATCCGATGAATGCTTTGAGGCTCTGCTTTCCCGCTACGCCAAGGCTCTAACCGACAACCCTTTCCTGCGCAGCCTTCCCTTCCTGATGGAGCTGCGGCCCGAACTGAAAGGCAGATTGGCCGATACCCATGGCAAGGCGCTACAATGGGGCAGCGATCCAAACGAACGACTGCGGGTGGAAGCGGTCACCGGCGGCGCGGCGACCCTGGCCTGCGGCGAATGGGATGGAAGCGAGATCCATTTGTTGGCCCTCGCCGACGGAAGCAACTGGGTACCCCTGCAATCACGATTGCCATGAATGACAACGCGCTCGTTGCAACGGCGCTGCTTGGTGCGGGCCGCTTGAAGCATCTGCCACCTGCAGGGGATGCCGATCTCCAGAACTTGTGGGATGGGATTCCGATGAATGATCCGGCAGCGGCGGTGTTAGAGGCGCTGGTGATGGATCGGGCGCTTCGACTTGCCGGGCGGATCCCGGAGAACGCTGCCGCGGAGACGGGAGTCTGCCCGCCTGAATCCGCGCCTGAGTTGGGCGAGCAGGCGGTGGCGGCTTTGCTGCGGATGCTCGGCGGTGAGTATCGCGAGGTGCTGCCGGAGTGGCTGGAATCGACGAGCGGCAGCGGCAGCATCGTGCCGCCGCGTGTGCTCCCGGAATTGCTCGAAGCCGGTCGACGCGATCGCACGCTCCGTGCCCCGCTGGCGCTGCTGATGGGTGAGCGGGGTCGATGGATGGCAGGGCGGCATGCGGCGTTTTCATGGGTGCTCGATGAACGAGGCGAGGCGGATTGGGATGCCGATCAGACAGCCGATCGATTGGCTTGGCTGAAGAAAATCCGTCGCACGGATGCCGGGCAGGCGGTGACGGCTTTGACCGAAAGTTGGGCGGGCGAGTCGCCGGATTTCCGTCAGGCGCTGGTCCAACTCGTGGCGGAGGATCCCCAGCCAGGCGACGAGAGCTGGCTGGAAGAACTCGCTTTGAAAGACCGGCGTCAGGAAACTCGGAGGCTTGCCGTGGCGGCTCTGTTGCAGTTGTCCGGAAGCGCCTTCGCAGGGCGGGCGCGCGAGCGATTGCGCAGCAGGGTGCGGGTGGTCGGGAAATGGCTGAAACGGAAGATCGAAGTCGAGCCTCCAGCGGCATTCGAGAAGTCGTGGGAAGCCGATGGCCTGCGCGAGAAACCGCCAGCAGGAACGGGTGAGAAGGCATGGTGGCTCCAGCAGATCGTCAGCATGGTGCCAGTCGCCGAGTGGCCGGCGCTGCTTGGAATCGAGGAAAAGGAGCTGTTTTCACTACCAATCGACTCCGATTGGAAAGACACTGTAATAATCGGCTGGATCGAAAGCGCACGAACAGTTCCCAGCCTTTCGCTCCCGGATTCTTTGCTGAAGTACCTGAGCGAACTCGACAAGTGGCCGAACAACGCGGGCGTGAGACCCCACGTTTTGGCATCCTTGTTAGATGCCAGCTCGTCGCCCGGCTCATTGTTGGAAATGATGGCGAAACATCTGCCGGAAGATGAAATGACCCGGCTGTTGATTTCCTATCGTCGCCCATGCGCCGGGTCGGCGGTGAAAGCCGTGATTCGAAAACAACTCTCGCAGAAGTCGGGGCTCATCACCCGTCCCGATGCCCGCCTTCTCGCCCTCTGTGTGCCGGTCGATTCGATCCAGTCCGAACTGGAATGGCTGTCGCGCCTCAAGGAACTCTCCGCACCTGCTGAAGAATTCGCCACCACTCTGGAATTCCGACGCCATCTTTTCAGCCCCAAGAATCCAGAATCATGAGCCATCAAGTCCTACGTCAACACGCCGAGATCGCCTACGAGGCCGAGCTTTCAGCTCTCGCCGCCAATGATGATCGACCGCGGCCGCCGCAGTGGAAGCTTTCGCCATGGGCGGTCACCGACTACCTGTTAGGGACGACGCTCGCGGATGGCACAGTGATTTCCCCTAAGTACATCGGCGACCGACGGATCATCGAAATCGCCGTGGCGACATTGGCGACGGATCGTTCGCTGCTCCTGTTAGGGGTGCCGGGCACGGCGAAAAGCTGGGTCTCCGAGCATCTGGCGGCGGCCATTTCCGGCGACTCGACTTTGCTCGTCCAGGGCACCGCGGGCACCGGCGAAGAAGCGATGCGCTACAACTGGAACTACGCGCTGCTGCTCGCCAAAGGCCCGACCGAGGAGGCCCTGGTACCGAGCCCGATGTTCAATGCAATGAAGGCGGGCAAGCTGTGTCGGGTGGAGGAGTTGACGCGGATTCCTTCCGAAGTGCAGGACACGCTGATCACGATGCTCTCGGAGAAAACCCTGCCGATTCCCGAGCTGTCGTCGGAAGTGCAAGGCGTCGAAGGCTTCAACGTCATCGCCACCGCGAACAGCCGCGACCGTGGCGTGAACGAACTTTCATCCGCCTTGCAGCGTCGCTTCAATGTTGTGGTGTTGCCGCTTCCCTCATCGATCGAAGCGGAGATCGAGATCGTGCGTTCGCGGGTGGAGTCGATGAGCAAGGCGCTGGCCCTTCCGGCCGAACCACCGGCACTGGAAGAGATCCGCCGCGTGGTCACCGTCTTCCGTGAACTGCGCAGTGGTGCGACGGAAGATGGCAAAGCCAAGGTCAAAAGCCCGAGTGGAACGCTCAGCACCGCCGAAGCGATTTCGGTGATGACCAACGGGCTTTCGCTCGCCGGACACTTTGGAAACGGCAAACTAACAGCCCTCGATCTCGCCGCCGGCATGGTCGGGGCCATCGTCAAGGATCCCACCCAGGACCCGGTGGTGTTCAAGGAGTATCTGGAAACGGTGGTTAAGGAACGCGACGGGTGGAAGGACCTGTATCGCGCGTGCAAGGACCGGATCTAACAAGAGCCAGAACCGACTGAACCGATGTATCCAGAGCTTGAAGTATTCAACACTGATGTGGCCCCCACCGGGCTCATCAATGCGGCAAAGCAGTTCCTTGAGACAGGTGACCCCTCAGTTCCTCGAGGCGTTTCGGTGTCACAGGATATCTGGGATGCGGAATCCACGGGAAGCAACCTGGTGACGGACATTGGATGGAATGAGAATACGGAAAAGCTTCTCCGATTTTTCATCTACCTATCCGATGGGAATCCTGGCCCCGTGGTCCATCCTCACATGTATCTCGTGGGAGTCCTCAACGCAGTCCTCAGCGAGGACTCGAAAGTGAGGCCGGAGGTGGCAGAAGCTGTGGCTGACGGGATTGACGAGCACCACCAGAACCTTGAGGAATTCATAGAGATCTTTCTGAACTCCTATGCCAGAAGTAATGCTTGGGATCTCTCTGATCCCGCGAATTCACAGGAGCCATTCGTCAATCCTGTTGCGAATCTCGTTTTCAGGAATATTGGCTCGCGCTGTCTTAAGGATCCAAGCTCGCTCTCCGATCACTCGGGACTTTTTGGTGCCTTGGCAGTTCATCGACCGGAAATCACCCACGCTTGGGCTGAGCAAGCCCTGAGTTTCAAGTCCTGGCATCTGATTGCGACGTGGTCGGAAATTGTGAAGGTCTCCGATGAATATGATGAGTCCTGCCTAACATACTGCAAAAACATTCCCAACGACGATGCTGCAGACGCATTTCGGATTCTAACAGAGCTTAACGATGTGAGGGGTGGAAAGTATGAGGATGTGTTGATTGAGGCGGCGTCAAGACCGCAAGCTGCTCTTGGTCATGAAGGGCTCGAATTGCTTTTTGAGAAGATTCCGGCACGGGTAGTCGAAGTGATGGCCCGCGCTTTTGAAATTCCGGATGCCGGGCAACACACCTCGTTTACGAATGGGCCTGCCTACACAAAGCTCTTCTCCAAGATTCGTGACGAGTGGGATTCGAGTGGCGCATCTTTGTTGAGAAACGTCATCAGCAACTATAGCAGCTATCAAATTGGCGACCTCTTAAAGGAACGGCTCACGAATTTGAAGCCTCAGCACTATCCGGTGTTACGGGATTCATTCCTCACACAAGTCGAGAAGCAATCGCCTCAGGACCGGATAGAAATGTGGAGGATCATGGCTGAGACGTATCCGCGGGCATGTCTCGGTGATTTTGAGAATCTTTTGAAAGGGAAGTCGAAACCGTTGAGAGAGCTTTCAGCCAAGGTGGTCGCCAAGGAAAGAGGTCGTGAGGTGTTCAAGGAGATGGAGGAATTGCTTGGTTCAAGGAAGGCCGACTCAAGGCTCGGGGCAGCCGCATATTTTGAGCATTTGTCTGATTCAACAGCAGCAGCGATTTTGAAGTCAGCGGTCGAAATAGAGAAGTCAGAGAAAGTCCGAGATGCTCTTCGCAAGGCACATAGCGCATGTGAGCAGGACTCTGATGTTGATTCTGAACCATCGGCGATGAGCCTCCAAGAGATCGAAGCGGAGATCGCATCACTGGCAAATCGCATGAAGCTGCCAAAGTGCAAGTGGCTGAATATTGAGGCCCTTCCGCAGTTGGTCACGGAGGACGGGACGTTGATCTCGCCGAAGGCTGCGGAGTTCCTGATCGTCAAGCAAGCGAAGCACAAGCTCATCGAGATCGCGCCGGATGCGCTGCCACTGTTGTCGCATTTGGAACGAAAGAACAATGCGGAATTTGCGATCAACCTGGTCGAGGGCTTCCTCGACTCCGATCAGGTGGCTGCGGATCGATGGGCGCTGACTTTGGGCGGGCTGTTAGGCGATCAGCGGATCATTCCGCCCTTGCTTTCACGGATCCAGGGATGGTGCGAGAACTCACGGCACAAGCTGGCCGAGTATGCGGCGCAGGCGATATCACTGCTGCCGGGCGATGAGCCGCTGATGGTGCTCGATACGCTGGCGACGCGCTACCGCAGCAAGTTCAAGAATGTCGGCAAGGCCTGCGCGGCGGCCTTCGAGGCGGCGGCGGTGGCAAGGGGGATCACGCCGGATGAGCTGGGCGACATGGTCGTGCCGAGCTTCGAGTTCGATGAAGATGGCGTGCGCACTTTCGAATGGGAGGACGGCTCGATCTCGGCGGAGCTGGGGCCGGACTTCAAGTTGCAGTGGTTCGATGCCGAGACGGAGAAATCATGGAAGTCGATCCCTGCATTTGTGCCTGATGAAGTGAAGGACGAGGTGAAGTTGCTCAACAAGATGATCCGCGAGACCATGAAAGGTCAGACGGCGAGGCTGGAGCTGACTTTGGTCCGTCAGCGACGCTGGCCGGTGGCGAGATGGCGGGAGTTGTTTGAGAACCATCCGGTGCTGAAGTCCTTCGCCAGCCGGCTGGTCTGGGGGATCTACGACGCTTCGGGTAGTTTGCTCCGAAGTTTCAGGCGCTATCCGAATGGCCTGCTGGCCGATGCTGCGGGCGAGCTTGAGGAATTGCCGGAGAAGTCGGTGGAGATCGGAATGATCCATCCGCTGGAGCTGGATAAGGAATCCCTCGACGCCTGGCGCGCCCACCTTTCACGCATGAAGGTGAAGCCGCCATTCCCTCAGCTCGATCGTCCGGTCGAGTTGCTCGATCCCCTTCACGGGAACCGCAAGGAGATCACGATCAGCCGGGACAAGGAGGTCGGCGCGGGGACCTTCCGCTCTCGCTCGGAAAAACGTGGCTGGGTGCGTGGATCGGTGATCGATGCGGGTGGCATCAGCAGCATTTACAAGCAGTTCCCGGGTGCCGAAATCGAAGTGGTGCTGCCGACCAACAACTTCTGGATCGGGATCGACCCGATGGACACGGTGGAGCTTTCGTCGGCGTACTTCGTGAAGGAAGGGACCGTCGAACGCGGGAGCTACGAATACGATGAACCGGGACCCGATGATCCGCGCGTGCTGCGTTTCGATCAGGTGCCGGCGGTGGTGTATTCGGAGACGCTGGCGGATTTGAAGGCGATAACTTATCAGGCGGAAAAGTGATGAACGTGAGAAGTATTGATGAGACCGTGGCGTTGATGCGGACGCATGCGATTCCTTGGCTCGTGACGGCGGGGGATGCCCTTGCGGAGTATTTCAAAAGTGGAAAGCTTGAGGCGACTTCCAGGATGCTGGGTTTCGATAGGCGACACCCTGTATTGCAGGAACTTGCATGGGCATTGTTAGAAAAGGATCCGAAGTCGACGGACCTTCTTCGATTCATCGTGCAGGTCCTCAATGCAGAGTCCGAGCTTTATCCGCAGCTTCTAGCAAACGATGTTTCTTCGCCGCTTGGCTCACCCTCGACGGGCTTCGCCCTGCTATTATGGGTGTCTATAGCGGACATCGGGCTTCAGAACAACCTTCCGCTCGAATCGGCGATCCTTAAGGTTGCGGTGGAAGAAAGCATGTCGTCCCAAAAGCTTGGGATCCTCTTGCTAACGGTCAGTCGGAAAATGGGATTCGGATGGCAGTTCAAGAACAACCCCGATTTTGATGGCGGCGTCATGTTCGACTTCCGGTGTTTGATGCACCAAGCACCGGAACAATTGAAATCACTGTCGCCTGCGGAGCAATGGATGTGGGATCTTGATGATGAGAGCCTCGCGGGTGTACTCGAAGCGATCGCGCAGGCCCCCGAGCCACAGCGTAGCCAACTTGCCGAACGGGCGCGGCAACTAATGGGTCTCATTGCGCGTTTCCGACCCGAAGTGATGCGACGGTTTCTCGACAAGGATGCCAGTTATGGAGCGATTGTCGCATGGAGGCACGTCCTGCGTTCAAGTGAAGACTTTGACGAGGACATGATTGGGCAATTGGATCATTTCGCTCCTCTCGGACGTATGCGTTACCTTGCATTCCTCGATTACTGGCGCCCGGGAACCTATCGCGATCGAGCAATTGAGGAGGCGATGCGGCCCGAGTTTGCCTTCGACTACACTGGGCTGTCGCTTATAATTGATGCCGCTCCCGAGCGATGCGATGAGTATGTGCGTGAGGGACTACTTGCGATCCGAACGCGCAATGAAGACTTGGATGGCATCTATGCGTGGTTGCGCCCCGATCTATTTAGATCGCTTTTTCGATTTTGGGAGGAGGGCGGAGAAACAGCCTGTCGAGCTATCACCGAGATGCAGATCGAATTAATTGGGGCGACCAATAGGGACTACCTAGAGACCTCGCAGCTGAGGCCCATTTTGGATCATCTAACAAATTCAGAGCTCGATCCACCGGAGGGTGCCGCGCAAGTTTGGCTCGAATGGGCACTTGGGGTGCTGGACAAGAGAAAGGCTTCCGCCCGTGCCAATTCCGAGGAGGTTCGTCTCCTCCTTGAGAGTTCGCTCAATCATTCGAAATTGTTTGTCGAGATCTATTGGAGGCGAATTGGTGACAAGAGGAAGAATGTGAGGTATGTGGCTGGTGAGGGCATTCTTAGGCATGAGGAAGGCGTTCTCGCAAGAGCCTGCGATCTTCTCGATTCGAAGTTGACGGCGACGAGATCGGGAGCGGCAGAGGTTCTTGAATGCCTTGCTGACCCAAGGGCGATTCAGCCCCTTCGGAAAGCATTCGAGAATGAAAGTAGTGAAAAGGTTCGGTCTGTGATCGGGCTGGCCTTGGAGTGTTGCGGAGGGGCCGAGGAGCTTGGCGATGAGGAGAGCTTCAGGCGACTCGCTGCCGAGGTAGCGAGTCAGAGGAGTCGCTATCAATTGCCGAAGTCCGCATTCCTGAACCTCGACCTTCTTCCTCCTCTAAAGGCCAAGAGTGGATTCCAACTTGATCCGGCAATCACCCAGTTGCTGATCGCCAATCAATCAAAGGTCAAGTGGATCGAAGACTGTCCTGATAGCGAGCCCGTTATCGAGCAGCTTGACCCCCAGTCTGCCGCGGCTTTCGCCGAGAGGCTTCTGGATGAGTTTCTGGCCTCCGACATGCTCGCTCATGACGGCTGGGCTTTGGCCTTGGTCGGACAACTCGGAGACGATCGAGTCGTCTCGAAGCTCGCGACTTCAGTCGGCAGGTGTTGCCAGACTGGTAAGCGCAAGATTGCCCAGAACACCGTTCGTGTCCTCGAAATGATCGATAGCGACCGAGCATTAATGAATCTGACCGAACTCGAGGCTCGCTATCGTCAGAAGTACCGCGACGTCGGTAAGGAAGCGGCCGGCGCTCTCAAGCGGGCCGCGCGGAAGCGAAAAATCCCGCTCGATGCCTTGGTCGAACTAAGCGTGCCGGATCTTGGGCTGGATTCCGAAGGAACGCGAAGTTTCGCTTGGGAAGATGGAATGCTGATCGGACGTCTTGATTCGGACTTCAAAATTCACTGGAGCCGTGAGGGAGTGGAGGGTGAGTCGCCCCGGATGCCTGCCAAGCTGCCGCCTGAGGTGAAGGCAGAGGCCAGGGACTGGGTGGAATCTGGCAAGGACGCGGTTTCGGCGCAGCTCCGTCGATTGGAAGATGCCTTGATTACGCAGAGAAGATGGCCGCTCCTGGAGTGGCGGAAACGGTATGTGGACCATGCCTTGCTCCGGATGTTTTCGGGAAGACTGGTCTGGGGTGTCTATGGCAGTGATAATGAGCTGACTGCTTGTTTCCGAGTTTATCCGAATGGTCTCTTTGCTGATGCTACGGGATCGGTTGTCGAGCTTGAGGAAGATGGGGGATACATCGGCATGGTGCATCCACTGGAACTGACAAAAGAGGAACGAGAGTCATGGCGTTCGCACTTTGGACGAATGAAAATCAGTCCACCGTTTGCGCAGCTCGATCGGGCCATCGAGACCTTTGTGCCGGAGCAGGCCAACCGGAAACGGATCGTGGCGGCTCAAAATAAGGAACTCCCGGCAGGAACGTTCATGACGAGGGCGAAGAAGCGAGGCTGGAATCTAGGTATGGTCTATCCGGGGAGCGATACGATCCTCAACTATTTCAAGGACTTTCCCGGGGCTGGAATCGAGGCGGTGGTGGCGACCGGTGAGTTCTGGCTTCGGGAAGACTACTCGACGCCGATTCAGATCAAGGAAGCCTTCTTCGTCAAAGCGGGGACGATTGATAAAGGACGTCTGGAGCTGGAGGACTTGGATTCGGACTATGAGGATGTGCTTCAGTTCGGCGATGTTCCGGCGATCGTCTACTCCGAGACGGTGGCGGATTTGAAAGCAATCGTGCGGGAGGAAATAGTCCAATGAACATCACCGAGAAAATTAGAGAATCGGGTCGCGAGGATCTTGCGGTTGCTTTGGAACGTTTTGACGAGCAGGCGGACCTCGTTGAATTGAAGATGCTGACAAGTGGGCTCAAGTCCAATGACCTCTACAACCTCGGTTCATCGATCAGTCAATGGGAGAACCCGATGAGCCCTCCTCTTTCAGCGATTGAATTCCTCATTAAGGCGTCGCGGCTACTGGGCGATGTTTCGGCACTGGTAAGGCTACTCAGTGGAAATCTAAGGGATCATATTCTCAGTCTGCTCGACGAGATTGAAGAGGATCTGAAGCCAAGTCGGAAACAGCTATTTGAAGGAATGGCAGATTCCAGGTTGTTCAACTGGACTAAAGGCTACTCTCCCTCTGCTGATGCGCCTTTCGCGAATCCGGATGCGAATGAGGCCTGGCTGTTAGGCAACGAATTCTTGACCCGTGTCCTTGAGCGGGGATATCTGGCTACTCCATTCTACGAGGCGCTTTCGATTTACAAGACCCGTGTGCTGATCGAGTTTATAGATTCGAAGGTCCGGAGCGGTCAGGATTCGATTCAGCCGAAGGTGTGGAAGGACTTGTTCAAACTCGATGATAAGCTGGATGGGACTTTCGTTAGTGCGATGCGGCAGTTGATGAGTCTGTCATTCAGGCCTTATTCGTCAAAATCAGACGATGCGATCGAGATGATGAAGGTGATGATCCGCTTGAATGTCTTGAGGGATGGACGTTACCGGGAGGAGTTGTTAGAAGTCGTCACGGCGCCCGAGCTCGCGGCTCAGGCGGAGGCGGCGGCAGTCCTTTTAGAAGAAATGCCGGAGATCGCTCTTCAAAAGGTGGCGGCGGGCATGCGGCATCAAATGCCTTTCACCCCAACGGAGGAATACAAACAGCTGCTGAAAATGGCACTGGAAGAAATCGGAGGCGACGGGGGAACGTTCCTGTTAGCTCTGTTCAAGGGTGACGATGACTTCAAAAAAATTCAGCGGAAGGCGATCAAAGGGCTGTGCGGGATTTCCCCTGATGATCCTCGCGCTCCTGATGTTAAGTCTCTGGTTCTGGAACTTGCATCCCAACAGTCGGGCAAGGGGTTGACCGAACTCTGGGAGCGCCTCAGTGGTGGGGGCAGCAAGCTGTTTGAAAGTGAGTTTCGCGGGATGCTGACCGGAAAGAGCAAGTTGCTTCGCGAGGTGGCGGCGAATCATATCGCGAACCATCAGCCCGAGGAAAGCGTGGCTCTTGCGAAGGAGCTGATGGGTTCGAAAAAGGCAGGGGATCGGCTGGGAGCTGTCGCGTTGATGACTTCCTGTGGCGAAGCGGGTGTTCCCTTGCTGCGTGAGGCCGATGCCATCGAGACAAGCAAGCAGGTCCACGAGGCGATTGAGGCAGGTCTTGCGAACCTTGGTGCGAAGCCGATCGAAGTGGAGAGCGAGGGTTCGGGTGGTGTTGACGAATTGCTAACAGCGATCAAAGCGGATCGGCACTTGCGGGCTCCGAGGCATGCGTGGCTGGAACTCAAGAGTCTTCAATTGAAGGATGCGGACGGCAGGGTGCTCCCTGAGAAGGTCCTGCATTTTCTCATCCAGAAACAATCAAAACACAAAGCCATCGAGCCTGCCGAGGCGGTGGTCGATCTGCTCGGCCATCTGGATCATTCGGAGAACCGGGGCTTTGCCTTGGCGCTTCTGAAGCAGTGGGTGAGTTCCGATCAGGCGGCGGCGGATCGCTGGGTGCTCACCTTGGCAGGCCTTCTTGGCGATTCCAGCGTGGTGCCGACGATAGCAGCTGGCATCCACCGGTGGTGCAAGACCAAGCGGAAGGAGCTCGCCGTTTGTGGGGTTCGGTCATTGACGCTGTTAGGCACGGACGAGGCCTTGATGGTATTGAACGATGTGGCTCTACGTTACGTGAGCAAGAACGGGATTGTCGGTCGAGCGGCGGCTGAGGCGTTCCAGGCGGCTGCGATTGAACGAGGATTGGAACTCGAAGAACTTCGAGATCAGGTGGTTCCGACGCTCGGATTCGATGTCGAGGGAATCCTTCGATTGGAGTGTGAAGGTTCAGTGGTTCTCGCGCTCCTTCAGCCGGACTTGTCCCTTCGTTGGAAAGATCCCGAGTCCGGCAGGGAGACCAAGAATCCAGCGTCGAAGCTCTCGGCTGCGATGAAGAGCGAGATCAAGGAGTTGCGGGCGCTGCTCAAGGAAGCCCTCAAAAGCCAGACCGCTCGGCTTGAGCTGGTGTTGGTCTGTCAACGGCGCTGGCCGATCGAAAAATGGCGGACGCTGTTTGAAGAGCATGTGCTGATGGCAGGTCTTACGACCAACTTGATTTGGGGCCTTTATGATAAGGACGGACAATTGCTCCGATGCTTCAGACGCTATCCGAACGGCATTCTGGCGGACGCTGCAGGTAACATCGAGGAACTAGCTGAAACGGATGCTTTCATCGGCCTGGTGCATCCAATCGAACTTGATGAAGACGCGTTGATCGAGTGGCGGGAGCATCTTTCAAGAATGAAGGCGACACCGCCGTTTTCCCAGTTGAAGCGTCCTCGTGCGGCACCTGAGCCGCTTCACCTGAACCGTCGCCAGCTGACCACTTGCAAGGGGAAGGAGATCGCTCAAGGCACGCTCTTTTCGCGAAGCGAGAAACTGGGTTGGCATCAGGGTTCGGTGGTCGAGGGCGGTGAGCTTTGTAGTCTCTACAAAATTTACGACGCTGCGAAGGTTGAGGTCATTCTCGAGTTGAGCGGGTTCTTCATGGGGGGTGGCTATGACAACGATGGCAGCCTTGGTCGTGCTCTATTTGTCAAAAAGGGATCCGTTGCTCGCGGGGGTTATGTGATCGATGTGCCTTCGCAGGATGATCCAAACGTGCTCGCCTTTGGCGATGTTCCGGCGATCGTCTATTCGGAGACGGTGGCGGATTTGAAAATGATTATTGGGGAGGTGAAGGCATGAGAAACATTCAATGGTTGAAGGGACTTTCGGACGAGGCTCGCAAGCTCATCGAAGCATACGTCGAAGATGGCGGTGGCGACGTGCCTCGGCTTGCGACGCAGTGGATTGCGGGCTACGAGATTGAGAGTTTTTCAAAGCTGTTAGCCAAAGAGCCGGAGCTGGATGGTGAAGGACGGATTTGTCTTAAAATGCTGTTCGGGCTGAGTGCCCACAATTCGGACTACCGTTGGGTGAGCAACTTTATCGGCCACCATGACGAGCTTCTGATTTCTCTGGCGGATGAATTGATCGATGCCTCGGCGATTCCTGGATTCGCGAGGAGCCTTGGTTCCTATCAGATCAAGTGGGTCCTGAGGGAGACACCGAGTGACGATGAGCCTTTCGAATCCGTGGCTGCAAACTACTTGTGGCGCAACCACGACTTCAGCCAAACAGTTTGGATGACGCGGGACGAAGCCTTGGCATTGGCGTTGGCAAGGTATCGCCCGGATAAGTTCGGAACGTGGATCGCAGATCCTTCGATTGGGGCGGATGCGGGTGCCTCGGCCGGCTGGCTGGCGGTGGCAGAAGAGACGGAATCATTTGATCAGGCGATGATCGATACGCTGCTCGTTTGGATTGCTGAAGGTGCCGAAATTCCTCCTCATCACGAGAAATCCAATGCGGCTGTTAGGGCATTTGAGTTCCTCTGCAAGCTGAACAAGCTGCGAGGGGGAAGCTTCAAGGAATTGCTAATGAAGTGGGTGAGAAAGCCCCTGTTTATCGCCACCAGAGAAGGGGTCGAGTTGCTCGTTGAAGAAGCTCCGGATGAGGTTTGCGGATTGGTTTTTCATGCGAAGAACAGTGGCTATGGGAGGGGAACGCGCGGGCTCTATCGCCTGGCGTTGCAGGATCTTGATGGGATGGGCAGCAAACTGTTGGAGAAGGAAATCGCAGCATCGTACCTTTCGATGGCGGGCGACCTTGCGCTTGAAGTGATGTTGACGGAAACGCCTGCGGGAAAAGAAGAAGTGATTCGCCGGATGATTCGAATCGGCGGAGAAGGCAGGCACGCGACCAAGAGCCGCTCGCAGAGCGGGGCACCTGACTACTGGGAGGAGGTGGCAAAGCATGACTCGTTGCTGATGGCTCCAGAAATGCGGGAGCTACTCTGCGGCAAGTCGCGGGCTTTACGGGAGATTGCCGCAGACTGGCTGGTGAGAATGCAAGCCGACGAATGCGCTGAGCTGGCAGGTCGTCTGGGTGGATCAAAAGGGATTCCGGATCGGATCGGTGCTGCTTTTCTGTTAGGTAGGCTGGGAACACCCGAGGCGATTCGTCGCTTGGTCGAGATGCACGCCGTGGAGCCGAGCAAGACGGTGCGGACGGAGATTGGACAATTGGCGTCGACGCGGGGGATCTCGGTGGAGAAGGAGCCGGAGCGCGTGGTGGAATCGGTCGGGTCGATTGGCGAGTTTGAGAAGGGTCTTTTGAAGAAGGCGAAGTCGATTCGGATGCCGAAGGCTCCGTGGCTTAACGTTGAGGCACTACCGGGATTGGTTTCCGTGTCAGGCGAGACCTTGAGCGAGTTGGCGGTGACTTATCTTTTTCAACTTCAGGCACGGCAGAAGGGTGGCGAGTTGGCACCCGAACTGGAACCCGTGTTGTCGCATCTGGACCGTGGGAAAAACGCCGTCTTTGCCCATGCCTTGCTGGACCAGTGGTTTGCTTCGGACATGAAGGCTCCGACTCGTTGGGCCCTGAATGTGGCGGCGATGCTTGGTGATGATTCGATCATTGACCGGCTCATTCGTCCGATCCCGGAATGGTGCGGGCAGAACCATGGAAGTCGGGCGGAATGGTGCGCGCATGCAATTGCTTTGCTTGGTAGCGAAGGGGCGATGCAGACGCTCGACGCTTTGATCCAGCGATACCGGAATCACCGCAAGTATGTGAGTGCGGCGGCCAGTGATGCGATCAGGACGTTGGCGGAAATCCAGGGCATCAGCGAGGATGAGATGGCGGAGCGGATCGTTCCGGATTTCGGATTCAATGCGGAAGGCGAGCGCCAGTTTACGGCCAAGTCGGGTGAGAAGGTTACGGCGAGACTGAGAGCGGATCTGAAGCTTGTCTGGCAGGTTGGCGATGGGAAAGAGGCGGGGACGATTCCGAAGAATCTAACTTCTTCGGATAGTGATGCGGCGAAGGATTTGAAGAAGTTCCTGACGCAGGCGCTGAAGTCGCAGACGCTGCGGCTTGAGCGCACGATGATCGAGGGACGTCGTTGGGAGCTGAAGGTTTGGCGTGAGCGTTTTGAGGCTCATCCGGTGTTTCGGTGTTATGCCGAGTCACTGGTCTGGGGTGTCTACGATCAGCAGGGATCGCTCAAGCGAACGTTCCGGCGTTATGCGAATGGCATTCTTGCGGATGCGAGTGGAGAGCCGGAAGAACTGGAGGATGAGGAGATGATGATCGGGCTGGTGCATCCGCTCATGCTTGATGACTCGCTCAAGAGTTCGTGGCGCGCTCATTTGAGGCGTTTCAAGGTGAAGCCCGCTTTCGGGCAGATCGATCGTGCGATCGAGTTGCTCGATCCGCTGCATGGAAACCGTCGGGAGCTGAGGCTGGCGGAGGGATGCCAGATCGATGCGAGTGTTTTCCGGAATCGGGCGATGGGGCGGGGTTGGTCGATCGGCTCGACTCAGGACGGCGGATACATTTACGACTGCTTTCGAAAGTTTCCGGGGCTTTGCGTGGAGGTCTATCTTGCGCTTGAGGATTTTCACGCGACGAGTGGTCGCGGCGATGAGATCAAGCTTGGGATCGCGCTTTTTGCGAAACCGGATGCGAATCAGAAGCGGGCGTATCTCGGCGTGATGCCTGGGGTGGATGATGAGAGGGTGCTGCGTTTTGGTGAGGTGCCGGCCGTGGTTTATTCGGAGACGGTGGCGGATTTGAAAGCGATCATGGGGGAGGTGAAAGCATGAATGAAATAAAGAGGGATCTTTTGGGTGAGTCGAATGCGGTGTCGACGCGAGGAGACTCGCTCTGCCACCGCAGTCCAAATTTTGAGATGATATGACGACACTCTTTGGCATCCGTCACCATGGTCCAGGCTGCGCGCGCAGCCTGGTGCGGGCGCTTGAGCGGATGCGGCCGGATGTGGTGGTGATCGAGATGCCGATGGAGACAGAGGTGTTGTTAGAGCATGCGGGGGATGATGCCTTCAAGCCGCCGGTGGCAATTTTGATTCACCGCGTGGATGAGCCGGAGAAGGCGAGTTTTTACCCCTTTGCGGAGTTTTCGCCGGAGTGGCAGGCGATTCGCTGGGCGGTGAAGAATGGAGTGCCGGTGAGGTGCTTCGATCTGCCATCGGCGCATAGTTTCGCGCTGACGAAAGAGGATGAAACGAGCGAGCCACGGCCGGATCCGATGGATGCGCTGGCGAAGGCGGATGGCTACCTTGATGGCGAACGCTGGTGGAATGATCGGGTGGAAGAACGGCAGGATGAGGGGGACTTTTTCGCAGCGATTCAAGAGGCGATGTCGGCGCTGCGCGGAGACCTCGATCTCACAGAGTCGCGCGACACGCTGCTGCGCGAGGCATGGATGCGGAAAGTACTACGGAAATCGGAGAAGGATTTCGAAAACGTGGCGGTGGTCTGTGGCGCCTGGCACACGCCGGCGCTGGAGGCGAAGGTCAGGGTCTCCGAGGACTATGCTTTGTTGAAAGGTCTGGCGAAGCACAAGGTAGCGGCGACCTGGATTCCGTGGACCTATGAACGCTTGGCAATGGCGAGCGGCTACCGGGCGGGGATTCGTTCGCCGGGTTGGTATGCGCATTTGTGGCGGAATGAGGCGGAATCAACGACGAGTTGGTTGGTGCGGGCGGCGAGGATTTTGCGCAAGGAAGGGCAGGAGGCCTCGTCTGCCTCGGTGATCGAGGCGGTGCGCTTGGCGAGTTCGCTGGCGGGGATGCGTGGGCGACCTTTGCCGGGACTCGATGAGACACTGGAATCGATTCAGGCAATTTTCTGTGGTGGCGATCCGCTGGCGTTGGACTTTCTCAACAAGCCTTTGCTGATCGGCGATGCGCTGGGTGAGTTGCCGGACTCGTTGCCAGCGTTGCCGCTGCAAAAGGAGATCGATGCGACGATCAAACGTCTGAGATTGAAGAAGGCCGCATCGGTGACGCCGCTGGTGGTGGATCTTCGTGAGGAAGGCGGGCGGAACCGGAGCTGTTTTCTGCATCGTCTGCTAGCGCTTGGGATCGAGTGGGGCATCGAGGAGCGGGCGCGGGGCAAAGGGACTTTCAAGGAAGGATGGCGTTTGCAGTGGAAGCCGGAACTGGCGATTTCGATCATCGAGGCTTCAGCCTACGGAAATACGGTTGAAACGGCGGCGACCATCCGCTTGGTGCGGTCCTTGAATGCCGGTGCGGGCCTGGCAAAAGTAACCGAGCATCTCGAATTGGCGCTGTTGGGCGATCTGCCGGATGCGGTGGAGACCTTGCTGCGGCGTCTGGATGCGGCGGCGGCCTCGTCGCAGGACACGCTTGAACTTCTGTCGGCGATTCCGCCATTGGCGCGGATCGCGCGCTATGGGGATGTGCGCTCGACCGACGGTGAAGCGGTGAGGCATCTGTTAGGTGGCTTTACGGAGCGGATTCATGCCGAGTTGTTGCTCGCGGGGTCGGGGATTGATGATCAGGCGGCGGAGACCTTGTTCGAGGCGATTGCTGCTTATCACGCATCGATCTCGATGCTTGATGAGGAAGCGATGATGGAGGACCTGCATGATTGCCTGACGAAGCTGGCGCGAGCGGATGCGGTGCACGCGAGCTTGCGTGGGCAGGCCGTGCGTTTCCTTCGTGATGGCGGCCGTATTGATGACGGCGAGACCTCGCGCTTTTTGAGCTATGCGCTTTCACCCGGCATGGAAGTGCTGGCGGCAGCGGCATGGCTCGAGGGTTTCCTGCGAGGAGGCGGGGCGATGTTGGTGCATGACCGGACATTGCTGGCACTGATCGACGAGTGGCTTTCCGCGCTCGATGGGACGGCTTTTCAGACGGTGCTGCCACTGGTGCGGCGGACCTTCGGGACCTTTTCCCATCCAGAACGCTCGCGGATTGCGGCGGCTGTTAGGGGCGATCTGCGAGCCGCACCGGTTTTCGCGGAGAGCGAAGAAATCAATCGGGAGAATGCCCGCCCTGCGGTAGCGGCAGTGGCACGCCTCCTTGGATATCCTGAACCATCATGAGTGACTCCGAACGACAACGCCGCTGGCGCCTCGCGCTTGGTTCGACCCCCGAGGCAGCGGGTCAGACATCACTTGATGGAGATGATCAGCGCATGGATGAAGCGCTGGCCGCCTTGTATGGTGGCGATGATTCGGGTGGTGCGCGCGGTGGGCTTGGCGGATCGAATCCCAAGATCGCGCGATGGCTTGGCGACATCCGGCGGTACTTTCCGAGTGAGGTCGTGCAGGTGATGCAGAAGGACGCGATTGAGAGGTTGAATCTGAATCAACTGCTGCTGGAGCCGGAGTTGCTGTCTCAAGCGGAACCGGACGTGCATTTGGTAAGCACCCTCATTTCGCTGAACCGCGTGATTCCGGAAAAAACGCGTGAGACGGCGCGCTCGGTGGTGAGGCGCTTGGTGGATCAGCTTTTGAAGAAGCTCGAGCAGCCGACGCGGTCGGCGGTGCAGGGGGCCTTGGCGAGAAGTGTTAGGAACCACCGTCCGAGGCTGAGCGAGATCGACTGGCACCGGACGATTCGGGCAAACCTGCATAACTACCTGCCGGAGTATCAGACGATCATTCCTGAAAGGCTGATTGGTTATGGAAGGAAGCGGGCGTCAATGAAGGACGTGATTCTGTGCATTGATCAAAGCGGATCGATGGCGGCATCAGTGGTGTATTCCTCGATCTTCGGAGCCGTGTTGGCATCAATGCCGACGCTTTCGACACGCTTTGTGTTGTTTGATACGGCGGTCGTGGATCTAAGCGACCAGATCAAGGATCCGGTGGATTTGCTGTTCGGTGCCCAGCTCGGTGGAGGCACCGACATTCACAAAGCGCTGACGTACTGTGAAGGTCACGTGCGGCGTCCCTCCGATACGGTGATGGTGCTGATTTCCGATCTCTACGAAGGAGGGAACGAGGCTGGAATGATCAAGACGGCGGCGAGGTTGAAGGAGTCCGGCGTGCAGGTGGTGACCTTGTTGGCCCTCTGCGACGATGGGAAACCGTCTTATGACGCGAGAAATGCCGCCCGTTTCGCGGCGCTGGACATCCCGGTATTTGCCTGCACCCCGAACCAGTTTCCCGAGTTGATGGCGGCGGCTCTTTCCAAGCGGGACCTCACGCTGTGGGCGAGGGAGCGCGGGATCGCCGGGTGATCGTCCCGGTGTGACCATTCCAGAGTGAATGATCCAGCGATTCACCAATTGGAAGCAGAGCCGGCTATCCGAGGAATTCGCCACCTGGTTAGTTCGTGTCCGATCGCAAGCGGGCGAGGTCGGCGAGATCTTGAGGTCGCCCTGTGGCTTCCTTATTTTTCATGAGTTCAGTCTTACCAAATCGATATCCTCCGTGAATCGTGGGCACCGTGAAAGGCGAGTGCATAGCCCCCGACCAGGAGGAACTCAACTTTCCGAGAGAGGCACAATTCGATAAATTCGCGGATGTCTCGGTGAAGTTTCATCGTCTTCAGGATAGAACTTGGTACCGCGTTTCAGGATCTCTTCGAAGATCTCAAGCGATTTCAGTGGATCATCGATTAGCGGAGGAATGCCTTCCGTTTCCAGAGGCCTTTTGAGGACAGTGCGTTCCACCCCTCTACTCTAGCCAGTTAAGGAAGGATGTCGAGATGTCATCAGGCTTGGCTCAGATGGACGCTCAGTGAGTGGCTCTCCTCTCGTCCTTAATCCTCCTCGTCCTTGGCGCCTTTGACGCGGACCTTGCCGCGCATCTTGGCTTCGATGAAGGCGTCGATGTCGCCGTCCATGACGTTCTGGATGCTGCCGCTTTCCTCGCCGGTGCGGAGGTCAAGGACCTTCTGGTAGGGCTGGAAAACGTAGGAGCGGATCTGGCTTCCCCAGCCGATTTCGCCCTTTTCCCCGTAGGCCTGCTCGGCAACGGCAGCGCGCTTGTCTTCCTCGATCTGCATCAGCTTGGCCTTGAGGATCTGGAAGGCGAGTTCCTTGTTCGCGCCTTGGGTTCGGGAGGCGGTGGATTTGATCAGGATGCCGGAGGGAAGGTGGCGCAGCAACACGCCGGTCTCCACCTTGTTGACGTTCTGGCCGCCCTTGCCGCCGGAACGCATGGTACTGATCTCGACGTCCTTATCGGCGATCTCGATCTTGATTTCGTCGTTCACTTCGGGAGTGGCATCGATCGAACAAAAGGACGTGTGGCGTTTTCCTGCGGAGTCGAAAGGTGAGATGCGCACGAGACGGTGGACGCCGCGTTCGTTCTTGAGGAAGCCGTAGGCGTTTTCGCCGTTGATCTTGACGGTGGCGGAGCGCAGTCCGGCGCCATCCCCATCTTCGTAGTCGATCGTCTCCCAGGTGAAGCCCTTGCTTTCCGCCCAGCGCGTATACATGCGGTGGAGCATTTGTGCCCAGTCGCAGGCCTCGGTGCCGCCGGCTCCGGCTTGGATGACGAGGTAGCAGTTGGCTTCGTCGTTCGGGCGGTTGAGCAGGGTGACGAGCTCGAAGCTGCTGATGTCCTTGTCGAGCTGTTTGGCCTGCGCGAAGGCTTCCCGGGCGGAGTCTTCATCGTCGAATTCCTTGGCCAGCTCGATGCCGCTGAGGACGTCTTCGAGTTTGCTTTCGAGGCCTTGAAAGGTTTCGAGTTTCTTTTTGAGCGAGGCGACCTTGGTATTCATGTCGCGGGCGCGGTTCTGGTTATCCCAGAAATCCGGTGCGCCCATGGCCTCCTCGATGGTGGCGATTTCGCGTTCCAGTGCGGGCAAGTCAAAGATACCTCCCGAGCTGGGTCAGACGCTTCTTGAGCGATCCGGTGTCCAGCGTCGTGAGGTCGACGGTATGATGTTCAGCCATAAGGTGGGCGGAGGGAAAGGCAGGACGGCTTGGATTTCAAGGACGGAAGGGCGAGAACTTTCCAAACGGGGGATCGCCCGGCAGATCGGCCATCAGCTTGACGGTTCCGCACTGGACGGCAGAGCGACGGGCAGGATCGGCAGAGCCCGCGAGCTTTTCCGGACGGATGAACCGACGATTCGAGTCGCGTGACGCTGATGATGGGTGGCGGAGAGATCTGCTGCGCATGGGGCGTGGAAACTGCTAGTTGGATGGAACATGAAGCTTTCCCCGAAACTCAGGAAATGAACGTAACGGCCATTCTTCCGGAACAGAACCGCTACCTCCACCAGGTGACCCGAACGCCGCTCATTCCGGTGGTCGTGTCCGAAGGGTCCCCCAAGGTCTGGTGCAAGCTGGAGTTTCTCAATCCAAGCGGCTCGACGAAGGACCGCATCGCACGGCATATTCTCGAAAAGGCTTGGCGTCGCAGAGAGCTGCGCTGTGGCGGCGCGGTGGCCGAGGCATCCAGCGGGTCGACGAGTATCGCCTTTGCGCTGGCATGCAGTCAGATGGGTTTGTCGTTCACCGCATTCATTCCAGAGAGCGCGACTTCGGAGCGCGAGCTGATGATTCGGGCCTACGGGGGGAAAGTGTGCCGGGTTCGCGGGACCATGGCGGAGGTGTTGGAGCACGCCCGGGTGGTGTGCGAGGAAATGGGATGGTTTTTCGGTCGGCAGTTCGCGAATCGCGACAACACCGAAGCGCATCGGCTTTTCACCGGCCCGGAGGTCCTGAGCCAGATTCCGGGCGGTTGCGTCGATGCGGTGGTCAGCGGGGTGGGCACGGGCGGCACCCTGCGGGGACTCTACGAAGCGTTTGTCGAGGCGGACTGTGGGGTTTCGGCCCATGCGGCGATTCCCCGGACGAGCGAGCTCTTCAGTGCCAATGCGGAGTGCTGTAGTTTGCGCTTCAGCGCCGAGGTGCCGGGGGTGGTGGATGGGATTAGCGAAATCTACTCGAGCTGGAGTTGTGACAAGCTCAGTGAGGTGGAGATTGGCGACGGTGAATGCCTGAGGCTGACCCGCCAACTCTGGGCGATGGGATTTCCTGTCGGTCCGAGCTCGGGGCTAAATCTCGCGGCTGCGCTCAAGGTCGCGGCCGAGCTCGGTCCCGACGCCAACGTGGTGACCGTCTTTCCGGACCGGATGGAACGTTACTTCTCCCACAAGGTCTTCGAGGAATTGCGGGCCTAAGCGTCTTCTAGGGCCCCTGAACGGCAACTCGCCCCACCGGACTTGGTGGGGCAGTTCGTTCAGCGCCGCGCGTCGATGCTGTCGCGGACGAAGTCACGCATCTCTTCGTTGTCGCAGGAGAAGTCGAACTCGTTCTCGGCGAAGGAGAGCGCCTCATCACCGGTGAGGCCTTTATCGATGGCAAAGTAGATGGTTGTCAGGGCACCCGCGCGTTTGCCGGAGGCGCAGTGAATCAGGATGGGCGTCGGGAGTTCGCTGAGCTCCGCTCGGAAGCGATCGACTGTCTCGTCGTTGAGGGCTTTGGGTGAGACGGGAATGTGGCGGTATTCGAGGCCAAGTTCCCGGACCTGACTGCCCTCTTCGGCAGGCGTGAGTTGCTGGTCTTCTTCATCCTCGGTGCGCAGGTTGACGACACTTTTAAAACCGCTGGTGGCGATTTGATGCAGGTCTTCAGGTGCCGGCTGCGCGCCGATGCTGAGCTTGGGGCTGACTTGGGTGGATCCTTTCATGGTTCTGATGGGGTTTTGCGTTTCTGTGGTGAAAATGGATTATAATGAAGTTGGGAGGCCGGCGGATTGCCAGGCGGACCAACTTCCGGGCATGGTCCGCACGTCGGTAAATCCCTGTTTCAGAAGCAGGCTGGCAGCGAGGCTGGCCCGATAACCGGAGGCGCAGTAGGTCAGCGCCGGACGCTCGCGGTCGAAACGCGCGCATTTCTCCGGGATCTCCGGGAGAAAAAGATGATTGGCACAGGGGATATGCCCACTTTCCCATTCGGAAGGCGAGCGGACGTCGATCACTTGAACGTCATCCGAGCAGCTGTCGACTTCGTGAACGGTCATTTGCGGCACGAAGGAGAGAGGCAAACCGGCCTTTTCCCAACTCGCGATCCCGCCGACGAGATACCCGGCAAAGCGGGTGTAGCCGGAGCGTTGGAAATAACGACTGAGGGTTTCGGCATCCGCATCCTTGCTGAGCACCAGCAGGATGTCCTGATCCGGGTCAAGCAGCCAGCCAGCCCAAACCGTGAGCATCGGAGAAGCTCCGATATTGAGGGCTCCTTCCATATGACCCCCGCCGAAGGCCAGAGCATCTCTTGTGTCGATGAGGATGGATTTGCCGGTCTCAAGCTCCTGCTTGAAATCCTCGAGTGTTAGAGCCCGGAGTCGAGGCAGGTGTCCAAGCACCTCAGGTCCCTCGGCATTCACCTTCTTCATCCGTTTGTAGTAGGTCGGTTCGGGGGGCGCCGTCCCAAGGGCATGTTCGATGAATTCGTCCCGGTCCGTTTTCTGAAAATACGGATTGAAACGTTTCTCGTAACCAATGGTGCTTTCAAGGCGGTCTCCGATTGCGGCTCCACAGGGAGATCCTGCTCCATGAGATGGATGAATGATCACCCCGTCATCGAGCTTGGCGAAGTAGTCGAATAAGGTGTCGTAAAGTTGCGAGGCGAGCTTATCGGCATCCTTGCCTAACAGGTCGGGTCTGCCAGCGGAGTTGACGAACAGCGAGTCGCCGGTGAACACGGCGAAAGGCCGGTCCTTGCCCTTTTCCGCAGCTTCGTAAGATAGGTGTTCCGGCGTGTGTCCCGGAGTGTGGCGGGCGGTCAATATGACATCGCCGAAGTCAAACCGATCGCCGTCGCGGACGCCTGCAACATCAAATCCATAGTCCGCATCACCCTCAATGCTGGCGTGGATTTTCGCGCTGCCGGAGCGCGCGGCGAGTTCACGCGCACCACTGATGAGGTCGGCATGGATGTGAGTTTCAAAAATGTGGCTGATGCAGAGCTCGTTCTTTCGGGCGAGATCGATGTAGACATCGACGTCAGCGCGTGGATCGATCACGGCCGCCGTGCCCCTCGAATCATCACCAATGAGATACGAGAGCTCAGCAATGCCTTCCGTTTGAATTCGTTCGATAATCACCGACATGATGAGCTTGGGTTTCGCTCATATGGTCAGCAATGCGGATGCCACCGCCAGTAGCCGCAGTTTAGGGGCGTGCAGGGAGTCTTTCCGACAATGGCCATGCAAAACGCACGGGGGAAGGCGAGTTATGCAGTCTGTCCCGGCTCCGCTTGAGAGCACGGGACAGGGGTGAAGACAGTTGTCGATTACCACTTTCCTGTCTGCGCCCAGGTCCGGAAATGCACATAGCGTTCCGGTTCTTCCCAAACTTCCTCGTCGTATTCGTCGCCGAGTTCTTCAAAGGTTGCCTTGGCGAGATCCCGGTCGCGTCCGAGCACGGCGTAGTAGGCGAGGCAGTTGTGAATATAGATGGATTTCGGATACTTTTTCCGAAGGATGAGGAGCCCTTCGCGGGTGATCTCCCATGAGGCATCGGAGTCACGGAAAACATCAGCATAGAAGGTGGAGAGTTGCATGACGATCCGGGCGTAGGCTTCGGCACCGAGGCCGTCTTTGCGCTTGGAGACCTTGTCGGCATAGGCTTCCCAGTCACCCTCTTCACCGAACCAGCGGGGAAGAAGCGTGTGGGCCCGCTTGTTGTCGATCGACCAGAAGGTCGGAGCGAGTTTGTTTCCTTCGGAGGTGACCTGATTGAAGACATCGGCGGACCATCCCTGACCGAGTCCTACGGTAAGGGCGACGCAGTACCAGTAGGGGTCGCTCTCGGGAAGCTTGGCCGCTTTGCCGAGGGTTTCGCCGGCCTGTTCGAGGCGTTGGCGGAACGCCTGCCACTGGGCATCGCTGACGGTGTCGGCGTAGCCGCTGCCGCGCGCGAACCAAGCGTAGTCGACCCACAGGTCGGCAAGTCCGATGTGGGCCGCGAGGGAATCGGGATGCTTTTTGAGCCACCTTTCATACTTCGCAAAGTCGGTAAGGTGGCCGTCTTCGCCGGTGTGGAATCGGTTTGAGAGGCCCTCGTAAAATTGGAAGAGCTTCTCCGAACCGTTGTCGAAGACAGGTCTCGATGTGCGCTGTTCGCTGGCTTGCTTGTCGAGTTCCTCGAAGCGTTCTTCGTCAAAGGCGCCACGGACTTCCGCCTTGAAGACCTTGATCTCCTTGTCGATGGGGTCTCTGGAGGTCTCGAGGTTGGTGGCCGCGAGACGTTCGGCGGCATCGATGTGTTCCACAGGACCGGCGTGACCAGGAGTGATGGTGCCTGAGTCGCCGGGTGAGCCGCTTTCCTCTTCTTTGCAAGCGGTGAGCATGAGGATCAAGAAGAGAGGCAGAGCCTGAATATGTTTCATTGGTTATGTCGTTCGTGACGACTCACTCGAATCGCACAACGGGGGACCTCCCCACAAGCTCATAGATGAGGGACGGAACGATTTCCTCTGCCTGAGTTCCACCATTTGACATTGGGTTAAATACCCCCTATGGGTATCGGCATGAAGCGCGATGACAAGTTGAAGTCTCCCTTGACCAACCGGGTGAATCGGATTGTCGGGCAAGTGCAGGGAGTGGGTCGGATGATCGAGGAGGACCGGGATTGTGTGGAGATTCTGAACATGGTGTCGGCCGTGCATGCGGCCCTGAGGGCCCTGGAAGGGAAGCTGCTGGAGGACCACGTGTGCCACTGCGTGCAGGAAGCGGCGAAGGATCCGGCCGAGCTGGAGAGGCGAATGGGGGAGCTGATCAAACTCTATCGGAGGAAATTGTCATGAGTGATTGCTGTGGGAAAAAGGAGCCGGAGCCCGAGAAGAAGTCCTGCTGCGGTGGGAAGCCTCAGGAAAAGCCGAAGAGTCCGTGTTGTTCCTCGGAAGCGAAAGAAGAGGAATCCTGCTGCGGGTCTTCCAAGGGAAGCATCGATTGGCTGCTATGGGTTTCGATGGCCTTGGTCGTCGGCGGAATCGTCGGGCACTTCGTAGGGACCGGCCCGGAGTGGTGGCTGACCTTTTCCCACGGCAGCTATGAGCTGATGAGCAAGGCCTGGTGGGGTTTGCTGTTAGGCATTCTGGCGGTGGGGGTGATCGGACAGGTGCCGAAGGAGCTGGTCGCGAGCCTGTTAGGTCGCGGCGGCACGATGAAGGGAATCCTGCGGGCCACCCTTGCAGGGACGCTGCTCGACTTGTGCAATCACGGCATCCTGATGGTGGGAATGCAGCTTTATAAGAAGGGAGCCTCACTCGGTCAGACAATTGCCTTTCTTGTTTCGAGCCCATGGAACTCCCTCTCGCTCACCTTGATCCTGATCGGCCTGATCGGCTGGAAATGGACCCTGGGCTTCGTGGCGCTGTCGATGGTGATCGGAATCATTGCCGGCTGGGTGGCGGACATGATGGTCAGACGTGGAGCACTGCCGGCGAACCCTAACAGCTGCGATCTGCCGGCGGACTATCAGGTCGGACCGGCGGTCAGGGAGGCATGGCAGCATGTGAAGCCGACGGGTGTGAACGTAAAGAAGATCGCCAAGGAAGGCTTGAGCGAATCGAAGATGATCCTGCGCTGGATCTTCTTTGGCATCGTCCTGGCTGGAGCGATCCGCGCCTTCGTGCCGGATGACATTTTCACCCAGTTCTTCGGACCGAGCATGGTCGGGCTGCTGCTGACCCTGCTGGCCGCGACGGTGATCGAGGTCTGTTCGGAAGGATCGAGCCCCATCGCCGCCGACCTGCTGACACGAGCCGCAGCACCAGGAAATGCCTTCACTTTCCTGATGGCGGGTGCGGCGACCGACTACACCGAGATCATGGTGCTGCGCGAGACGACCAAATCGTGGAAAGCGACCTTCGCTTTGCCTCTGCTGACGACTCCTCAGGTGCTGGTGATCGCGTGGCTTCTGAATCAGTGAAAAATGGGTCGGCAACGCGTCGAAGAAGGCCTGTTTCAGGTGCTTCGAAACCGAGGCCAGGGGCGGGGGTGGGAATTATGTCCGGACGGCTGCGATCCGAGCTATCAGGTGATCGAGAAGCCATCCCTGGAGAATCACTCGACGGGCTGAATTCTTCATCGACGGGGCCGTTTTCTTTGACTAGCAATCCTCAGAGATGAAATCGCTTAACCTTCTTTTCCCTGCCGTCTTGCTGGCCAGCTGCGCCTCGACCACCAATCCATCGACATCGACAAAATTCAAGATGGCCGACAAGGATAGCAACAATCTGGTCAACCGTCAGGAAGCGGCGGACCTGATTGTCGGAGATGCGTTCAAGATGTTCGATACCAATGGCGACGGAGTGGTCGACCTGGAGGAGTTCAAGGCATCGGGTGGCACTGAAGAAGGGTTCCGCAAGTTGAACAAGTCCGGGAACGGCAAGATCACCCTTGCAGATGCTCAATCCAATCCGCTGGTGGTGGAGAACTTTACGGTCTCCTTCGACGAGGCTGATTCAAACAAGGACGGCAACGTCAGCTACGAGGAATACCTCACCTACCTCAAGCGCCGGGATGCGGCCGTCCGCTGATCCATCCAACCGATTCCCTACGAGGAAAATCTCGTGGAATTTCACCCGCATCATGAAGCCATGATGCGGGTTTTTCGTGTGTTGCGTGCTGGTCCAACATGCCCTCGACCGCGGTCTTTTTGGGCTATGGGTGCGCGAGCCTGCGAGCTCTGACTGGTCAGGCTTCAAGGGGGCTCGTGAAGTTTCTCTGGGAATAGCGCTCGGGGGTGTTACTCTTACTGACGTTGAATCCAGTTCGGTCCATTTTAGCGATTCTTTTGGCCATCATGGTGGCGGCACCATTGTGCTGCTGCACGATGGGGACAAATGAAGTCGTTTCGGCGGCAACGTGCTGCGTCACTCAGGATGATGAGGATGGCAGGCCCAGCGATTCATCGCGAGTTTGCGATTGCAGCAGCAAGCAACCGCGAGACGAAGCAAAGAGCTCCGATATGCCGGCCGACACGGCGATAGCCCTGGTACCGGCTGTTCAGGATTTAGGCTATCTTGCCTATCCTGCGGAGTTGCGTAAGCCGATGGCTGGCACGCCGCACACCGGTTGTGATCCGCCCCGACTTCGACTGGCGATCTATTCCCGTTGGCTCATTTGAAGCCACGGCATTTGTGATTTTCCGGCGTCCCCTTCGGACGTGCGGTTGTTCTGCGTACTAAATCCGCAGCTTCGTGCCCGGCCATCTTTCTTGGCAGAGAGGCACCCCCGTATCCATTCAAACAAACCAATCTCAATATTATGAAAAGTATCTATATTCTTAGCTCAATCGCCCTCGTGTTCAGCTCCTGCAAACCGCAGGAAAGCGCTTCGACCGAAGCAGCCGCTCCTGAAGCGGTTGCGTCCACCTACCCGCTCGATGTCTGTGTCGTGTCGGGTGAGGAACTCGGTTCGATGGGGGATCCCGTCGTGATCCAGCATGAGGGCCAGGAGGTTCGATTCTGCTGCGACAGCTGTCTGCCGAAGTTCAAAAAGGACCCGGCCAAGTACTTGAGCAAACTCGAGAAGTAAGCACCCCGCCCCGGGAACCCCTTGGGACTTCCCGGGGCAAAATTTTCCTCACGCCATGAGTCGATTCCGACGCAGCCTGCCGGTCCTCCTGCTGGTCTGCCTGCCGCTTTCCTGTAGTACGGATGGCGGTGGCAGCGGTGCGGGAAAAGAGCCCACGCTTAGCACCCCGCCGCCCTCGGCCGCCGTTAACTACTCGGTCTCAGGCGCCTCGAGCCCCGAGCAACTCGCGCGATTGGCGGTCCAGCACCATCCCTCGATCTCGGCGGCGAGACACCGCGCGGATAGGCTCGCCCAGAAGGCACCTCAGGAGAGCGCGCTGCCGGATCCGACGCTGGAAATCTCGGCCGGATCAATGGCCGAAACCGCGGCTGGTCGGGTCGATGCCATGGGTGGAGTGAAGCAACGGATTCCCTTTCCGGGAAAGCGTCGTGAGGCGGCGGCGGCGGCCGGAAGCGAGGCGGCGGCAGCCAGCGCCGAAATCATGGCGCTCGAGCTGAAGCTCACCGAACAGGTGCATGCCGCCTGGTGGGATCTCTACCTGGCCGAGCAGACTTTGAGCATCAGCCGTGAGAGCCGCTCGGTGCTTGAGGCGCTCCAGGAAATCGTCGATGCACGCGTTTCCACTGATCAGGCGAGCCAGGCGGATCAGCTACGCCTCTCCAATGAGATCACCATGATCGACCGCGATCTGGCCAATGCCGGGCAGCTCAGGAGCACCGCCCGGGCCCGCCTGAATTCCCTCCTCAACCGCCCCGCCGGAGCCAGTTTGCCGAGTGCGGTGAACTCGCCGGTTCCCTCGGCGGGCTCGCTCGATCAGCTGATGGCATCGGCGCAGTCGAATCACCCCGAGGTCTCCGCCGCCGAACAACGGGCGCAGGCATTCCGCCACCGTCTGAAACGCGCCGAGCTGGAAAAGTATCCCGACTTCACTGCCGGAGTCGCCGGGGCCTCGGTGGCATCGTCCGGTTTGTCGGCCGTTGCGAATGGCCGCGATCAACTGTATGCGACGATCGGCGTGACCCTGCCGTTCTGGCAGGAGCCGCGCAAGGCGATGATCCGGGAGGCGCAGGAAGGCATCGCCGAAACCGAGGCGATGCTGGCAGCGACCCGCTCGGACCTCCGCTACCGGGTCGAGGACGCCTGGTACCGCGCCAAGACCGCCCGCGACGTGGCGACCCTTTTCGAAACCCGCCTGATCCCCGATGCCGAGCAGGCCTACGACGTCACCCTCACCGGCTACAGCGCCGGAAAAAGCAGCTATGTCGACCTGATGGAAACCTGGCGTGGGCTGCTGGGCTACCGCCTCCAGCTTGCTGGAAACCGCGCCCAAATCGGCAAAGCCACCGCCACCCTCCGCGCTGCTGCGGGGGTGAAGTGATCAACAACTCCAGCACATGATTCCATGAAACTTCCTGACTTTCTCAAGCATCCACGAAAGTGGCTCGTCTTCCTCCTTCCGCTTGCCCTCTTCCTTGGCGGCTGGTGGTTCGGGCTGCCACCGGCGGAGAAGGAGGGTCACGAGCACTCGGCCGACAGCAACGAGGTCTGGACCTGCTCGATGCATCCGCAGATTCGCCAACCCAACCCGGGGCTTTGTCCGATCTGCAACATGGATCTGATTCCCCTCCAGGACGATAGCGGTGGCGGGCTGCGCGAGGTCGCGGTGTCCGACGAGGCGGCGGCGCTGCTCGACATCCGGGTGACTCCCGTCAGGCGGGCGCCGGCCCAGGCCGATATCCGGCTGTTCGGCCGGATCGACTACGATGAACGTCGTATTACCTCGGTGACGGCGCGGATGGACGGGCGGCTTGATCGCTTGTTCGTCGACTTCACCGGAGCCCGTGTGAGAAAGGGTGATCATCTGGCGGAGATCTACTCGCCGGAATTGTTCGTGGCGCAGAAGGAACTGATCGAAGCCCATCGTGCCTTCGGGCGGCTGGATGCTTCCGCATCATCGGCCGTGCGTGATACGCGGCGTCGATTGCTGGAGTCGTCACGGGAACGGCTTCGTCTGCTCCAGCTGAGCGATGAGCAGGTCTTGAGAATCGAGAACAAGGCCGAGCCAAGCCCGACACTCCAGATCGATTCGCCCCAGGACGGCGTGGTGGTGGAGAAAGTGGTCAACGAAGGGAGCTACGTCAAAACCGGTGACGCCATTCTGCGGGTCGCGGATCTCTCAAGCGTCTGGCTCAAGGTCGAGGCCTACGAAAGCGACCTGCCGTGGTTGCGCTACGGCCAGACCCTCGAGTTCACAGTCGATTCGATTCCCGGCAGGACATTTCACGGACGGATTGCCTTCATTGATCCGGATCTCGACGCGATGCGCCGGGTGGCGTCGGTGCGCGTCAACGTCGACAACCCGGACGGACTGCTCAAGCCGGGCGTATTCGCAAAGGTGCGGGTTTCCTCGCGGATGACGGCGGGCGGGCGCGTGATCGATCCGCAGTTGGACGGAAAGTGGATCAGCCCGATGCATCCGGAGATCGTCAAGGACGGTCCCGGGCAGTGCGATATCTGCGGCATGGATCTGGTGCCTGCCGAATCACTCGGCTTTCTCGGTGAAGAGGACCAGCACCGCGAGCCCCTGCTCATCCCGCGCAGCGCCGTGCTGCAGACCGGCGATCGGGCCTTGGTCTATGTGCGGCTTCCCGAGGAGGACGCGCCGGTTTTCGAAGGTCGGCAGGTCGTTCTCGGTCCGGCGGTGGGAAGCGAATTCATCGTCCGCGAGGGCCTTGCCGAAGGCGAGCTGGTCGTCAGTCGTGGTGCCTTCAAGCTCGACTCGGAACTTCAAATCAAAGGAAAGCCGTCGATGATGAATGACGACGCCGGGCTCGAGGAACGACCGGCCGGTGAGGCTTCCGAGGACCTGTTAGGTCAATGGTCGCCACTGCTTCGCGGACTCGACCGTCTGCGGAGCGCGGCAAGAGCTGGAAACAGGCCTGCCATGAAGGAGCAGTTGAACACGATGCGGGCTGCGGTGGAATCGATTCGCACGGAGGCGATGCAACCCGATGACCTGAAGCGCTGGAACGAGTTTTCGAATCGCTTGTTGGTCGATCTGAATCTGGCGCTTCAGAAGGCCGACGAGGATCCGCAGATCGCCTACGGAATCGTCGCGCGAGCCATTGAAAAGGCAGGCCGCCACCTGGGAGTGCCCTACCAGCCGACGGAGACGCCAGCCACGGATCCGAGATTCGTCGAGCATCTCAAACGACTCGTTGCCGCCTACCTACCCATCGCCAGAAGCCTGGCCGACGACGATGAAGCGAGCTCGAAGCAGGCGAGTGAGGCTTTTGCGAAAGAGGTTGCCGCAACGCAGCTCCCCGATTCCGATGAGCTCAAGAAAGCGTCAACTCTGCTGGCACGGGCTGCGGACCTCAAGTCCCGGCGCACCGCGTTCGATACGGTCAGCCAACAGATGATCGCTCTGGTGCGCGCCCATGGGATCGATCGCCTGGGCGACCTCTACATCGTGCATTGTCCGATGGCATTCGGAAACCAGGGCGCGGACTGGCTTTCGTCGCTCCCCGAGGTGCTGAATCCCTACTACGGCGACGCCATGCTCACCTGTGGCAGCCTCAAGGACACGCTTTCCGTAAAGAAAGGAGGCGAAGAGTGAGAACTTTGGAGTGCGGTGGCAGAGCGCAGCGGCGACACCGCTTTCGAGTCACCTTTGGTGCCCGTTTCACCGAGGGGAACGGAAGGGAATTTAGAAATTTCGGGGTGATTCGAAAGCGGTGTCGCCGCTCGGAGACTCGCTCTGCCACCGCAGTCCAAAAATGAACAAGCTCATCCATTTCTGTCTCCACCAGAAGCTTGTCGTGCTTCTGCTCCTTGCCTTCGTGATCGCCTGGGGCGTGCGGGTGGCACCCTTCGATTGGGATACCGGCGACTACCCGCGGGATCCGGTTGCCGTCGATGCGATTCCGGATCTCGGAGACAACCAGCAGATCATCTTCACCGAATGGGCGGGTCGATCGCCACAGGACATCGAGGATCAGGTGACCTATCCGCTCACGGTTTCGCTGCTCGGCGTGCCGGGCGTGAGAGAGGTGCGCTCGTTCTCGATGTTCGGCTATTCCTACGTCTATCTGATTTTCGAGGAAGACGTGGAATTCTACTGGAGTCGTAGTCGAGTGCTCGAAAAGCTCAACTCGCTTCCGTCGGGATTGCTTCCCGAGGAAGTCACGCCAACTCTCGGGCCGGATGCCACGGGGCTCGGACAGATTTTCTGGTACTATCTCGAAGGCCGGGATCCCGATGGGAAGCCAGTCGGCGGCTGGGATCCGGATGAGCTGCGCTCGCTGCAGGACTGGCAGGTTCGATACGCCCTGCTCGCTGCCGACGGGGTGGCGGAGGTCGCTTCGGTCGGAGGTTATGTCCGCCAGTATCAGGTCGATATCGACCCCGATGCCCTGCGCGCCAATGAAGTAACGCTTGCCCAGGTCGTCGACGCGGTGCGCAAATCGAATCAGGAAATCGGCGCGCGCAACCTCGCGGTCAATGGCGTCGAGTACTTCATCCGGGCGACCGGTTACGTGGATGAGGTCGACGACATTCGCGAGGCGGTGGTGACGGTTCGTGACGGCACGCCGATTACGGTTGCACAGGTGGCGTCGGTGGAACTAGGGCCCGCCCTGAGGCGCGGAGCGCTGGACGTGAATGGCGCCGATGCCGCAGGCGGCGTGGTGGTGGCACGCTTTGGCGCGAATCCGATGGCAGCCATCAAGAGCACCAAGGAGAAAATCGCAGCCCTCGCCGAAGCGCTTCCAATCCGTGCGGTGATTGATTGGACGAAAACGACGCCCCAGGAGGTCGCGGATTTCGCACAGAGCCAAGACGTGGAGACATCGGCCATGCCGCAGAACGCGGACGCAGAGCCGGGTGGGCACGCTGCCGATGATTGGCTGGATTTCACCAAGACCCATCCTCGCGATGCCTGGCCGGAGTGGCTGACGACTTCGCATGTCACGGTGGTGCCCTTTTACGACCGGAGCCATCTGATTTCCGAGACACTCAACACGCTCGACGAGGCACTCTGGCAGCAGGTGCTGGTGACGATCATCGTCGTGGTGGTGATGGTCATGCATCTGCGCAGCAGCCTGCTGATCTCGGTGATGCTGCCGTTGGCGGTGCTGATCACCTTCATCACCATGAAGCTCGCAGGCGTCGATGCGAACATCGTGGCGCTCGCCGGAATCGCCATCGCCATCGGCACGGTGGTCGATGTCGGCATCGTGCTGACGGAGAACATGCTCAAGCATCTCGATGAGGCCGATCCGAGCGAGTCGAAGGCTGCGGTGATCTACCGGGCCGTGACCGAGGTGGCCTCGGCGGTCACGACATCGGTGGCGACGACGGTAATCAGCTTCCTGCCGGTCTTCACCATGACCGGGGAGGCCGGGCGCTTGTTCCGCCCGCTGGCCTTTACCAAGACCTTCGCGCTGGTGGCATCGATCGTGGTCGCGCTGACCATCATTCCCCCGCTTGCCCATATCATCTTCGGCTCGCTGCCCCGTTTTGTTAGAGAGCGTCGCACGCATGCCTCCTTGCTGCTTCTCGCAGCCGGGCTGGTTTCATTCTCCTACTCGCCGATGCTGGCGGTCGCCCTGCTGGCGCTCGCGGTCGGCGTGTATGTGGTACCGCTGGTGCCGGCGGGACCGATGAGGATCGGCTTCGTGGTGGTGAACCTCGCGGTGGCGGTGGGGGTGGCGTGGTTGCTGACGATCGATTGGATGCCGCTCGGGCTCGATCGCAGCAGCCTGGTGAATTTTGTGTTCGTCTTCCTCGTGCTGGGCGGCCTGCTCGGCGCCTTCCGCCTCTTCGAGCTGGCTTATCCGGCAATGCTTCGCTGGTGCCTGCGCCACAAGGCGATGTTCCTGAGTGTGCCGGTGATGCTGCTGGTGCTCGCCGGCAGCATCTGGCTCGGCTTCGACAAGCTCTTCGGTTTCGTGCCGAAGACCATTGGCGATGGCATCACCGAGACCCGGCTCTGGAAGGATACCAGCGCGAAATTCCCCGGGCTGGGACGCGAGTTCCGGCCGGCCCTCGATGAAGGGACCTTTCTTTTCATGCCGACGGTGAGTCCGCATGCCTCGATCGATGAGGCGACGGAATCCCTGCGGCAGCTGGACGCCGCGATTGCGGGAATTCCCGAAGTCGCTCAGGTCGTCGGCAAGATCGGCCGAGTGGAGTCTTCGCTCGATCCGGCACCGATCTCGATGGTGGAGACGGTGATCAACTACATCCCGGAATACCGAAGCGATGAGAAGGGTCGGGTTCTGCGATTCAAGACGGATGCCGAGGGCGATTTTCTCTACGATGACTCTGGTAACTTGATCGAGGAATCCGGCGGGACGCCTTTTCGCCAGTGGCGACCACAGATCCAATCGCCGGATGACATCTGGGAGGAGATCGATCGCGTGACCCGAATGCCAGGCGTGACCGGGGCTCCGAAGCTTCAACCGATCGAGACCCGTCTGGTGATGCTCCGCACCGGCATGCGCGCGCCGATGGGCCTGAAGATCAAGGGTCCCGAGCTCGAGACCATCCAGGACTTCGGTCTTGAGATCGAGCGCCTGCTGCGTTCGGGCGAAGTCCCGGGTCTGGCGACGGAAACGGTCAATTCCGACCGGATCGTCGGGAAACCGTACCTCGAGATCGTTCCCGATCGATCGGCGGCCTCGCGCTACGGCTTGAATATTTCGGACATCCACGAAGCGATCCAAGGCGCGATCGGCGGGACGATGACCGGCAACACGATCGAAGGCCGGGAGCGCTACATGATCCAGGTCCGCTATGCGCGGGAGCGGCGCGATGACATCGAAAGCCTCGGCCGCATCCTGGTCACCTCGAAGGAAGGCGCCCAGGTTCCGCTCGAGCAGCTCGCCACCTTCCGCTATGTCCGCGGACCACAGGTAATCAAGGCGGAAGACACGTTTCTAACAGGATACGTGACCTTCGGTGCGGAACCGGGATTTGCAGAAGTCGATGTGGTCGAAGCCGCCGAGGCTTTCCTCAGGGAGAAGGAACAATCGGGTGAGCTCCGACGTCCTGCCGGGGTTCGCTACGACTTCGCCGGCAATTACGAAGCGGCACTTGAGTTCAACCGCACGCTGCTTTTCATGCTGCCGATCTGTCTCGGCGCGATCTTCATGCTGCTCTATCTCGATAGCCGCTCGGTCAGCAACACCCTGATCATCTTCAGTGGCGTGGCGGTCGCCTGGGCCGGTGGATTCCTGATGCTGTGGCTCTATGGGCGACCTGGCTTCCTTGATTTCGAAGTCTTCGGACATCACGTCGGCGAGCTTTTCAATGTCGGTCCGATCAACATCTCGACGGCAGTGTGGGTCGGATTCCTCGCGCTCTTCGGCATTGCGACCGATGACGGTGTGGTCGTCTCGACTTACTTGCGGCAGCGCTTTGCCGAGCTGAAGCCGACGACGATCGAGGCGGTTCGCGAGGCGACCTTGGAAGCGGGTATGCGGCGGGTGCGACCCTGCCTGATGACCACGGCCACTACCTTGCTGGCCTTGCTTCCCGTGATCACCTCAACCGGTCGCGGATCCGACCTGATGGTCCCGATGGCGATTCCGATCTTCGGCGGAATGATCGTCGAACTGATGACCATGTTCATCGTCCCGACCCTCTACTGCCTGTGGCAGGAGCGAAGAATCAGGAAAGCCACGATTGAAATATGACCAAACCCAATGACCCATATGAAAGCCGATCGAGAACTCGAAAATTATCCGCCAGAACGCTTTCGGAAGCCCCGACTGTGCAACAGTGGGAAGTGCCGGGATCTTGATTCGGGAGATCCCCCATTTCGGCATTTAAAATGCGAAAAGTCTCCTGCCATGGGGCATTCTCGAAGTTTTCGTTTCATCCTGCAATTTTGCGCGGTCGCTTTGGTGCTGTTTGCATCATCCGCCCAATCGAAGGAGGTCGTTTACCACCTGAACATCGCCGAGCAGGACGTAAATTTCACCGGCAAATCCAAACCCGGAATGACCATCAACGGCAGCATTCCCGGACCGGTCCTGCGATTCCGCGAAGGCGACACAGCGGTGATGCATGTTCGCAACGAAATGGACGTGCCGACCTCCATCCACTGGCACGGGATGCTGGTTCCGCCGGATCAGGATGGTGTTCCTTACATCAGCTATCCACCAATCGCGCCGAAGACGACCTTCACCTACCGCTTCCCGATTCGTCAGGCGGGGACATACTGGTATCACTCCCACACCGAGCTCCAGGAGCAGCTTGGTGTCTATGGAACGATGGTGATCCAACCGCGATCGAAGCGCCATTCGGTGAGCCGCGAACAGGTGGTGCATCTTTCTGACTGGACCGACATGGATCCGAAGAAGGTCATGCGTCTGCTGCGCCGGGGATCGGAAGCCATGGGCGTGAAAAAGGGCACCGCGCAAAGTCTTCTGGGGGCATGGAAGACCGATAAGATGAGTGAGTTCTGGAAGCGGGAGGCGATGAGGATGCCACCGATGGATATCGCGGATGTCGCCTACGATGCCTTCCTGATCAACGGAAAGCAGAGTAGCGAAATGAAGGCAAATCCCGGCGACACTGTGCGGTTGCGGATCGTCGATGGCTCGGCCACGAGCTACTTCCACCTCCAGTATTCGGGCGGGCCTCTGAAAATCATCGCGGCCGACGGTCAGGATGTGCATCCGGTCGAGCTCAAGATGCCACTGCTGATCGGGGTCGCGGAGACCTATGATGTGATCGTGAAGGTCCCGGCGAGCGGAAGCTATGAATTCCGGGCAACCGCCCACGACGGATCAGGGCATGCGTCGCTGTGGATCGGCAGTGGCGAACGCAAGCCCGTTCAAGACATGCCGAAACCCTACGTTTACGACACCATGAACATGTTCAATTGGAAGAACATGTTCGCGCTGACTCCGGCCGGGACCATGGGCATGCCAACTCGTGAGGTGAAGCAAGGCAAGTTCGACCAACCGGGAATGAACATGGAGGGCATGGACCACACGATGATGGCCGAGGGCATGAAGCATCAGATGTCGATGGACGGCATGAAACACGACATGGGTAGGATGGAAATGAAGGGCTCCATGGATGACGGGATGGGAATGAAACACAATCCGCCGAAATGGTACGACTTCCTGCTGCGGGAGGACGCCGGCCGATTTCCGCACCTTGCGAGCGACACCATGATGTCGAAGATGCGTCCCTTCCCTCCCTACAAGAAACTCCGATCCGTGAAGCGGACGGCTTTCGATGCCAGCAAGCCGGTTCGGGAAGTCAGGCTGACCCTGGATGGCGACATGGATCGCTACGTCTGGTCCTTCAACAACGAACCGCTTGCACCGGAGAACGACATCAAAATCAACGAGGGTGAAGTCGTCCGTTTCATCTTCATCAACCGGACGATGATGCACCACCCGCTCCACCTCCACGGACATTTCTTCCGGGTGATCAATGGACAGGGTGCGCGATCGCCCCTGAAGCATACCGTCAACGTCGCACCGATGACGACCACGGTGATCGAGTTCGATGCGAACGAGGTGGGCGACTGGTTCTTCCACTGCCACCTGCTTTATCACATGAAGGGAGGCATGGCCCGGGTGGTTCGATACAACGGCTTCACCAACGACCCGGAGACCGAAGCGATCTCGGACAAGCGCTACGATCAGCATTGGTATCTCTTCGCTCAGGCCGATCTGCTCAACAACATGACGCAGGGAGCCATCATGTTCGAGAATCTCGAGAACACGGTCTCACTTTCCTGGGAAGCAGGATGGGACGGAGTGGAGGACGTCGAGTGGGAGGCGGAATTGGTCTACGACCGCTACATCAACCGTTTCACTTCGGTCTTCGCCGGTGTCTATGCGGAGGGTGGCGTCACAGATGACTTATCGGATTGGCAGAGTGAAAAAGAACGTCTCATTGCCGGTGTCCGTTATCTTTTGCCAATGAACTTCAGCAGTTCCGCGTGGATCGATTCCGACGGCGGAGCTCGGGTAACGATCGGTCGCGAACTGATGCTCACGCCTCGTCTGGGAATCTTCGGCGATGTGGAGTACGACACCCGCGAAAAGTGGTCCTATCAAGCCGGCACGTCCTACATGATCAACGAGAACGTGTCCCTCACCGGGCTCTGGGACAGCAGCTACGGTGTCGGTGCAGGCGTCACCTTGAAATTCTAACCCACCCACCTCTGAGAATTATGAGTGAGAAAAAGAATGCTACAATCTACCGCATGGTCACCCCGGACCATTTGTGTCCCTGGGGTGTGAAAGCCAAGGATCTCTTGAAGCGCTCCGGCTACGATGTGGAGGATCACCTTCTCGAGTCGATGGAGGCGAACGAGGAGTACAAGGAGAAGAACAGCTACCACGAAACGCCGCAGATCTTCATCGGAGGCGACCGCCTCAACTACGACCAACTGCGCGAGCATCTGGGAAAGGGGCCCGACCCGAAGGAGGGTGAAACCTATCAGCCCGTGATCGCCGTCTTTGCGGTGACCTTCGCGATGGCTCTAACAACCTGCTGGGCGCTGCAGGGATCGCTTTCGGCGATTCGGGTGGTCGAGCTTTTCATCGCCTTCAGCATGTGCGTGCTGGGAACTCTGAAACTTCAGGACCTGCTCTCGTTTTCCACCGGCTTCGTGCAATATGATCTGATTGCGCAGCGCTACGTGCCGTATTCCTACGTCTATCCCTTCGTCGAGGCGGGGGCGGGAGTGCTGATGATCGCGGGCTTGTTCACCTGGGTCGCCGCCCCTGCCGCGTTGATCGTCAGCACGATTGGTGCGATTTCGATCATCAAAGCGGTTTACGTCGAAAAACGCAGCCTGAAATGCGCCTGTGTCGGGGGCGGCAGCAGCGTGCCGCTTGGCTTCATCTCGCTAACCGAAAACCTGATGATGATGGCGATGGCAGTCTGGATGATCGTGAAAATGGTGTCGTGAAGCCCACTGTCACCCCCAAATCTTAAGGCAGCACGGGAACGACCTCGGCTCCGGAAGCACCCTGGTCCAGAGGGTCGGAACCGCCGAGCGGTTGGCAGGAACTCAGGCCCAGAGGCAGGATGGCGATCCCTAGAAACAACAGAGCCGCCGCTCGGGCGATGGAGAGAAATTTCGACATGCCAATCTCCATAGTCCGGGGGCCTCCCGGAGTCAATCGAGGGCCGGTAATTGTCGGCAAGCCTGAAACGATGAGCGACAGCGGCGGATCAGACGAAGGCGCTCACCAACAGCATGGCAAGGGCTCCAAGGATCAGGAAAGTAAAGCCGACGAGTAGTCGGTCGAAGCTGTCGACGAGTTTCATTAGGTGACAATTACGTCACAAAAGAGAGCAGATCAAGGTCTAAGGCTGTCGTCAGGCGGAGCCGCAGCGATGGGGCGTGCTTGTGCCTTAGCGAAACTGCTTCTGCTCCGGCCGATAGTCGTAGCCCGCTTCGGCGAGTCGGGCGATCAGCCGCTCTTGGTCCAATGCGTGGGTTTTCACGAGATCGTCGAGGTCTTCGCTTTGGTTTCGAAGCTCGGTGTTCACCAGGCCCACCAGCAGGTGGGGATCCATGTTTTGAAAGTCGCTGAGGTTCATTCCTAGGATCGCGGCAAACATCAATGGGTCACCCGGTCGCGACCGCCACCCGAAAGGACGCGGACACGTTCGCCGACGGCAAATGCCTCGCGCGGGTTTTCTTCCTGCACGATGGAAACCGATCCGCCGTTATCGAGTTTGACTTGGATCTCGAGGCCTTGCTTTGAGGTGACTTCCTTGCCCGCATAGGAACCGGCTGCTCCCCCGGCGAGCGCCCCACCGATGGTGGCAGCCGTGCGTCCGGAACCACTGCCGATCTGGTTGCCGAGGAGTCCTCCGGCGGCGGCTCCGATGATGGTGCCGCCCGCGGTATTTCCCTCGATCTTGACGTAGCGAATCGAAGTGATGGTTCCCATGCTCACGGATTGGGCTTGTCCGGCGTCATAGCGCGAATAGCTATCACCGGTGAGTGATTCCTGAGCGCAGGAGGAAAACAGGAAAGGCACGAGAGCAAGGGCGCAAATTGGTTTCATGGTGCTGGGGAATTAATTCGGGAAAATATCGCTGTAAAGGAGAAGACGCGCCGATTCAGTAGCCGCGCATGAATGATTCTTCCATGGGAGCTTCGGTGACTTTAGCAAAGTCGACTTCGAGGACCGGTTCGTGGCCTTTTCCTTCATCGGGATAGGTGATGGTGCCGGAAAGGCTGATCCAGGAATTCGCTTCCACTTCGGGTGCGCCGTTGGGAAAGCGGGCGATGATCGGGACGGGGCGACTGTCGGCAGCACAGCAGGTGATGAACAACCTGTAGAGGCGGAATTGGTCAGGCCTGTCGGGATCGGGGACGAGGCGGCCTTCCGTGACGACCTTCATGCCTCCGACAAGCCCACGCATTTCGGGATCCGCACTGCTGAAGAACAGCTCCATCAGCGGGAAAGTACGATAACCATCGGAGTTCGCCGGGTGCTGGGCCTCGATGATCTCCTTTGTCAGGGGCGGGAGAACGGATGAAAGGAACAGGGAGCCGGCTTCGGCGGGCGAATCATTGAGCCCCTTGCGGGTGAGGGCGCTGATGGAAAATCCGTCGGTAGTCCAGCTCGTGCAGAGTCCGACAGGCAGCACCATGATGGCGATGGCGGCAAGCGGGTGGAGATCGAGGCTTTCGTGGTCGTGGGTGTCTTCAGGGCCGTGGTCGTGTCCGCAGTTCGCCGCCATGCGGCAGGTGAGCAGGTTGAAGAGCCCGACGACGATCAACCCGAGCCCGCCGGCGAGGGCGATGAGGCGGAAATCGGGGGCGAGGTATTTGACGATCCGGCCGGTGTAGAAGAAATACACCAGGATGGCGCCCCAAATGATCAGGGCGAGGGCGAGAAGACTGCGCTGAAGGGCGAGGTGCTTCATGATTGAAGGGCGAGGATGCCGGCTTGCCAGGCGATGCATGCGAGACCGATGACAAGGAACAGGCCGAGCGCGAGCAGCAGGATGAAGCGGCGTTTGAGGACCGTCTGATAGAGAAAAATAAGCTTTACGTCCATCATCGGTCCGAAGGTCAGGAAGGCGAGCTTGGCGCCCCAGGTGAACTTATCGAGCGTGGCAGCAATGAAGGCGTCCGAGGTGCTGCAAAGGCTGAGAATGAAGGCGAGGGCCATGAGGGCGGCGGGCGCAGCGGTGGGGTTCGAGGCCAGGCTATCCAGCCACTCGGCACCGGGGGCAATGCCCGTATTGAAAAGCGCGGTGATCGTCACACCGATGACGAAGTAGACGCCGACGTCGACAAAATCGCGCATCGAGGAGCGGAGTGCGGCAACGAGCTTTTGACCGGAGTTCGGCTCGTGGTGATGATGAGGATCTTCGTGGCCGTGATCGTGACCGCAGCAGGCGTGGTCATGATCATGCCCGTGGTGATGATCGTGTCCGTGGTGATGGTGCTCTTCTTCGTCGAGGGATTTGAGGAGCTTGGGACGGAGGATTTTCCCGATGGGAATGCGCGCGATGACGATGCCGACGAGAACTGCGACGAGAAAGCCAAGCCCGAGGCGGGAGGCGGTCATGACGGTGCTGGCGGTGGCGGTGACTCCATCGCCGAGGGCGACCACGGGGCCCTTGAATGCCTTCCAGGTGCTGAGCGCGGTGATCGGATTGACGATCGGCGCGGCGAGCATGTAGGTCAGGGCGCAGGAAACGGGCAGGCCCTTTTTGACGAGGCGGCGGATCACCGGCACCACGGCGCATTCGCAGACGGGCAGGATGATGCCGAGCAGGCCGGCGACAAGGATCGCGGGCAGGGTTTTCTTGGGAAGCAGCCGGTCCATCGTGCCGGCGGGCAGATAGATATCGATGACACCGCTGATCAGAGTGCCGAGCAGGATGAAGGGAGCGCCCTCAAAGAGGATGCTTAAAAAGGCAAAGGCGAAGTCCTGTTGGGCGTCGGTTGACACGTCGGGAGAATGGCTCGGACGGCGTGGCGGGCAAGAATATCCGGGTGGCGATCAAAAAGAGGGCGAGCCCTGCTCACCCTTGCAGAATGAGCGTTTGCACGGGGTCGCAGGGCAGATTGCATCGGTGCGAGGTCGGGCGAACGGCTGATGAGTGCGGAAATAGAGGCTCAGCAAGCGCCCGCGTGGCTGGCACTTGAGCTGCGATAGGAGAAGGACGGGAGAGAGGCCGTTAGACTGGCCTCGATCCTTGAAACCTTCCAAAAGCCCATGAACAGTCACACCGCAGATATGTCGACTCCACCCGGACCGGAGCGCGCCAGGCCAATGAAATTTGGCGCCGCGAGTTTCCGAACGGGTATCTATGAATTCATCCCGGTTCCCTTTTTCGACGACTGGCTGATTTCTCGCGAGCGTCGCCAGATTGTGCGCACCATCCTTCAGCGCCGTGGCCTGGGCTTTGATGATCATGTGGTGCGGATCCTCGCCGGCGGCGGTCGATCATTTTCCAGTCGACTGCGGTCGTTCGCCAAAGGCCTGATGATGAAACCTTTGCGCAAGATCATGCGGACGGCCTTGTTCTGGCTGACGGCGCGCCGGGCTGCCAAGAATGTGGTGGCGACCTATTTTCTCGCGCGTTATCTCCACCACCCCGATCTCGGCGCCGCGTGCGAGAAAGATCGAATCACGCTGAGCGATGCCCGCGAGCTCGCGGCAGTTTTCGAAGACATCTCAAAGAACATCGACCTCAAGGCATTGGGGGGAGCGGTGCGCAAGGTCAAAGGGGTGCTGGATGGGCGACGAGCGTTCGAGGTCGACCGGCAGGAATTGAAGGACGCGATTGAGACGGAAGCACCGGGATTCATCGCTGAATTCGATGCTCTGGCTTCCGCCAAGCTCCGGGAGAGCGCCTCGCTTCGAGGGATGGTGTGAAGGGCTCAGCCCCCGACCAACTGGTCGTCCTGTTGGGTGGGGTTCTTCAAGCGCCAAACTTTGAGGTCGTTGATTTCCAGTTCGGCCGTTTCCAGATAGGGACCCACGTAGCCGTGGTCAAAGTGCTGATCCGCCATCGAGAGAATAATGTAACCATCGATGGAAACCTCCAGGTAGCTACCGAAGGCGAGGATGGAGATTTCGGCTTCGCCGGGGCTTTCGCATTGCCAGAAGGCGCTCTGGACGGTCTCGAAATTCATCATGTGCTCGCCGGATTTATCGCGGTTGGTTCCCCAGGCTCTCATCTGGGCGACTCCCTTGAGCAGATCGAGCGAGAGGTAGTAGCCGTCGTGAGATTCGGGATCGATGCGGAAAACGAATCCGCACTTTCCCTTGCCGATGAGTTTCATCCGGCAATCGAGACGAAAGCTCTGGAGTTCTTCTTCGAAGACAAATGCCTGAAAGCCAAATTTGCTTTCAAGCATCCAGTGAGCCTCCTCCGCGCGGCAGTAGTTTCCTGTTTCGTCAGGCTTAAGGTTGCGGATGTTGCAGGTGTCGACGCGGCCGTCGAGCCACTCATCAAAGACCTCAAATCGCTTCACCCTCAACAGTCCATTGGCGTCCTGGATCAGCCGCTTGGGCGGGGGCATCAGATTGTTCGCGGTGCGGTCGTCGCGGTTCATCGCGAAGAAGCACCACAGCAGCAGCCCCTTTTCATCCCTGCAAACGCGTCCGGCATAATTCCCCTGAGGCATCAGGACATTGTCATGATAGCTCTGCCACGGCTTGCTGATGGTATCGGTGTGCCAGTAGCGGATTTTGGCGTCTTCCCGGATACTGCCGATCAGATAAATCTGCCCACCCAGTTCGAAGACATTGGGCACCTCGATGTCGTCATAGAGCATCGGATGATGCAGTGGAGCCTGGCCGACGAAGTGATTTGGCTCCACTTCCTTCATGACCGCCACGCAGCCACGGCGAACCAGCGGGCCGCTCTTCACTCGTGCGGCGGCGAGCAGCCAGTTGCCGGAGGGGCAGGAGAAGAAATAGGGATCACGAAAGCTGATCATTCCCCTCCCTTCGGAGATTTCTGATTCGTAGTGGGCGGAATCGGGCGCCAAGGGGTAGCAGCTGTGCGGGTCCACTTCGGAGGCGGCGACATCGCCGGTGGAACGCTGGCTCAGCTCCCTCGATTCCTTCACCTTTGGTGGATCGTGCGGGCCTCGATTGTCCTCCCAGTTCACCGCATGCTTTCGCCAGCGGTAAAGGTCGTCGCTGGTGGCGAGCCCGATGCGTTGCAGGCGCCCTCGTTCGCGCCGCGACAGACCGGTGTAGAACATCCGCCAGTGTCCGGGGTGGTGCGGATCGGGGGAGACGTGCATGGTCCATAGCATCAGATCGTCCCAGCTTCCCGGATCTCCGATGAACAAAGCGTTGCGTACACGTCGCCAGTTCACGCCATCAGTCGAAACCGCATGGGCGATGAAATCGTGGTTCGGCAGCACCAGGTGAAACAAGTGATAGAGCCCGTCATGATAAAGGACATCCACATCCCCTATCGCCTTCCTGCTTTCCTCGGTTTCCGCAAACATGATGATCGGTCGATTCGCGTGGTCGCGAAGTTCCATTCTAACTGCCACAGAATCCGACAGGTCGCAAGCGCGCACGGGATCAACAGGAAAATGTGGCAGCCCGTCCGCATCAGGGCTCGTCCCGTTTGCCTTTGGTGCTATGGTCCATCTTCATGGATCTGTTTTCCCGCGAACCCTCAGCCAATTTGTTGCCCCGGGATGGCGAGGTGATCTACTTTGGACCGATACTCGATGCGTCGGATCATGAAAACCATCTTCAGACCTTGTTAGAGAGCGTTCCCTGGGAAAGTGACGAGCTGGTGATGTTCGGCAGGCGCGTCACGACATCCCGAAAGGTGGCTTGGTATGGTGACAGACCTTTTGCCTACAAATATTCAGGCAGCGAAAAGGTGGCGCTGGCCTGGACGTCGCTGTTGCAGGACCTGAAGCGGCGGGTCGAGGACCTTAGCGGGGAACGTTTCAACTCCTGCCTGCTGAATCTCTACCATGATGGGAGCGAGGGCATGGGATGGCACCGCGACGACGAATCGGCGATTGTTAGAGATTCGGCCATCGGATCACTGAGTTTTGGGGCGGAGCGGAAGTTTTCGTTCAAGCACGCTGAGACAAAGGAGGGTGTTTCGCTGGTTCTGGAGAAGGGGAGCCTGCTGGTGATGAAGGGAGAAACGCAGCGGCACTGGCTTCACGCCCTGCCCAAGACGAAGAAGTCGAACGAACCCCGAGTCAACCTGACCTTCCGCCGGATGAAGGAATGAGGGCCCTCAATCGTCTCCGGAGGGTTGGTACTTTCTGGGCGTCGAACGGAATGGCATGATCACTGCGAAAAGAAAGCCATGGAAATCGAGAACACCGGCGAGACCGCCACGAGCCCCCGGCAGATCCCCAAGCGCGGGTGGTGGCAGATTGTGAAACGGATCAAGGACGAGCTTGCCGAGGATCATGTGACGATCGTGGCGGCGGGCATCGCATTCTATTTCTTTCTCGCGATCTTCCCGGCCTTGGCGGCACTGGTTTCCATCTATGGACTACTCGTCAGCCCGGAGGATGCCGCATCCCAGATCGAGGAGATTGCCGCCGTTCTTCCCAGTGAGGCCGGAGCGATGATCGGTGACATGGTTGGAACGCTGGCGAACAAGCCCGACGAGAAACTTGGCTGGGGTCTCGTGGTGAGTATTCTGGTGAGTTTGTGGAGTGCGAAAAAAGGCACGGGAGCGTTGTTCGAGGGACTGAACATCGCCTATGAGGAAAAGGACAACCGGGGGTTCATCAAGAAGAACCTTCTGACCTTGTCCGTCACGGTGGCGCTGGTGATTGGCGGGATCATCGCCATCAGCCTTGTCGCTCTGGTGCCTGCTGTGATCGATCTGTTTCCGCTCCCGAATGCGGTCGCCTCATCCCTCGATTTCCTCCGTTGGCCTCTGGTGACGGGGATGATCGTTGTCTTCCTCTCATGGATCTACCGCGTGGCTCCCGACCGCGATTCCGCTGAATGGAAATGGCTGTCGGTCGGCTCCGTGATGGCGACCGGCCTGTGGTTGGCAGGCTCGGCCGGGTTTTCATGGTACATCGATACCTTCGGATCGATGGACAAAACCTACGGATCGTTCGCAGCCGTGGTGGTGCTACTGCTCTGGCTCTTCCTGACATCCTTCATCATCCTGCTCGGTGCGGAGATCAACAGCGAGCTGGAGCTCCAGACTTCCGTCGATACGACGACAGGACCGGATGCTCCCATGGGGGAGCGGGGAGCATACTGTGCGGACCACGTCGCCTCGAAGGAAGCGGAGGCGGAAAGTTCATCCGGGACGGGATGAAGAGGGCATCATGGAAGCAATGGGGTATGCCGGACTTTGCATTCCGCGCAATCCCCGTTGCATGATGCGCAATCCCTCGAACCGGACGAATGCCAGTGGGGCCTGATCCAGGCTTCTTGATCCGATCTGTTAGAAAAATTTGAAGTCGTCGCAGTGATTGAAAATTCGGCATGGAAGCGATCCTCCGAGGATCGCTCGTCGGCCGCGGCGGACCCGCAAGGAGTAAAGCTCAGGCTTCTTCAATGGCGTCAGAGGCCAGGCGCAGGTCATCCAGAAAGCGCCGCCACGCTTCGGCTTTTTCGGATCTCGTTTTCAGTCGAAGAAGATAGGATGGGTGAACCGTGAGGATGGTGGTCGGTGCGAGCTGCGGTGCGTCGATCATGCCATGTTCCCGAGTGACGGAAACACTGCGATTGAGCAGCGAGCGGGCGGCAGTGCCGCCTAACAGAATGAGGATGCGTGGGGCGATGCTTGAGAGTTCGCCGACCAGCCATGGTTTGCAGGCATCAATTTCTCCGGGTGAAGGCTTCTGGTGGAGACGGATTTTTCCGCGCGGCTCCCATTTGAAATGCTTCACGGCGTTGGTGACGTAGGCTTGGCTGCGGTCGATGCCGACTTGCGCGAGAGCCTTGTCGAGAAGCTGTCCGGCGGGGCCGACGAATGGCTTTCCCGAGAGGTCTTCCTGGTCCCCGGGCTGCTCACCGACGATCATCAGCGCGGCTTTCGGCGGTCCGCTGCCGCAGACGGCGTGGGTGGCGCGTTCCCACAGTGGGCACTGTCGGCAGCCGGGAAGGAGCTGTGCGATTTCCGCAATGCTGCTTTCTTCGGAAGGTGCTCGGCTTTCCTGAATAATGGAAAGCGACTTGAGTTTGGCGAGGTAAGGAACCTGCGGCTCGCGGAGGACGGGGCGTGGCTCGGTTTCGATCATCTCGCTGACGCGCGGGCTCGTGTGGCGGATGAGGGATTCGATCAGCTCGGCCTCGGGGAGGTTTTTCCAGAACTTTTTCGGCATTTCGCCCTGCATCGCCTTCAACTTGATCCGCGCGGGGTTGTAGATGCTGCGGTAATAAGTGAGCCAAGCCTTCTCGAGTTCGTCGGTCTGCTCGAAGGGATCGTGCTCGATGCCCGCAGTGAAGCTGAGGACCGAGCCGTTCCAGTGGGCGCAGCCTTTCGGCGTGAAGATCGACCAGTCCATGTTCGCGAAGCGTTTGCGAAAGAAGGGCGTGCCAGCTTCCACGATGAAATGCTCGGGCTCGAACCAGGCGACGAAGCGTTCCCGACCGTCCTCGCGCTCGCCGATTTTCCGGAAGCGGACGAAGGCGTGCATCTTGTGGATCTCGCGACCGACGGCCTTCGACATGCGGGTGGCGAGTGAGACTTCCATGTCGCTGGCGATGGAGAGGAGGCTTCGTTCCCTGCCTCTAACAATGCGCCAGAGGATCGAGTAAAGGAGCGGCCAGCGGCGGGGATCACAGTGGCAGGAAACGGAGCGGGCGAGCTTGACGAAAGCGGCGCTGACCTTGAGTTCGCTGCCCTTGAGGGCGGGCAGTCCGGCTTCGGCGAAGAGCGCGTCTTCGTCGTTCCAGAGGATCTCATGGGGCGGGATGCCGGCGGCGAGAGCGCGGCGCGCGACGTCCCGCCAAGAGTCGAAATCGGTGCCGGGATCGAGGCGATACATGACGATCTAACAGAATAACTCGAGCTGCTCCGGTTTCGGGGCGTAGCGGGCGAGAATGCGGTCGCTGTCGAGCTCGGGAGTGGCGGGACGATGGTCAGCGGTGATGAGGAAAGCGCGGACCTTGTCGAGCGGCACGCGGATGCGGGCGAGGTCGGCGAGCCGGATGGGAGTGTGGCGGCGGATCGCGATGATGCGGTCGACATTGCGTGGCCCGAGGCCGGGGACGCGGAGGAGTTCGTCGCGCGTGGCGCTGCGCAGATCGAGGGGGAAGAGTGCGCGATTTCGCAGGGCCCACGAGAGTTTGGGATCGATGTGGAGATCGAGGTTCGGCTGTTCGGCGGAGGTGATTTCCTGCTGTTTGAAGCCGTAGAAACGCATCAGCCAATCGGCCTGGTAAAGCCGATGCTCACGGACGAGGGGCGCGGGTTTTGCGGGGAGGATGGCGGAGGGTTCCGGGATCGGGCTGAAGGCGGAGTAGTAGACCCGTCGCATTCGGTAGGAATGATAGAGTTCTTCCGAGCGCTCGAGGAAATCGGCGTCGGTGGATGCGTCGGCGCCTACGATGACCTGGGTACTTTGACCGGTGGCATGGCGGAGTTTGCGGTCGCCGCCTTTCCGCCGCTCATTGGCTTCATCGAGCTTGAGGCGGATGCCGCCCATCGCCTGCTTGGTGCGGTGGAGGTTCTTTTCCGGCGCGAATTTTTCGAGGCTCTCTTGTTTCGGAAGTTCGAGGTTGATGCTGATGCGATCGGCGAGGCGGGCGGCTTCATCGATCAGTCCTTGGGAGGCTTCCGGGATGGTTTTCAGATGGATGTAGCCGCGGAAGTCGTGGTCTTCACGCAGCGAGCGGGCGACTTCGTTGACCATTTCCATGGTGTGGTCGGCACTGCGGACAATGCCGGAGCTGAGAAAGAGACCCTCGATGTAGTTCCGCTTGTAGAAATCGAGCGTCAGCTTGACGACTTCCTGTGGAGTGAAGGCGGCGCGCTGGACGTTGCTGGAGCGGCGGTTGATGCAGTAGTGGCAGTCGTAGAGGCAGCGGTTGGTCAACAGGACCTTGAGCAGCGAGATGCAGCGACCATCGGGCGCATAGCTGTGGCAAATGCCGGCGCCGCCGGTCGAGCCGACGCCCTTTCCGGAGAGTGAATCCTTGCGGTTCGCGCCCGAGCTCGCGCAGGAAGCGTCGTATTTGGCGGCATCTGCGAGGATCCCAAGTTTTTTCTGCAGCTCCATGGTGTTCGCTCGGACAGTAGTCTCGAAGCGCGATTTTGCCATGGGAAAATCGAATTTTACCTATTCGAGAAGGTCCGGCCGGTTGACGCGGGTGCGGGCGAGGGCCTGCTCCTTTTTCCAGGCGGCAATCCTGGCGTGGTGACCGGAGAGCAGGACGTCGGGAACCTTCAGACCGCGGAAGTCGGCGGGCTTGGTGTAGGAGGGAGCTTCTAACAAATTGGGGTCGGAGAAGGATTCTTCTTCGGATGAACGGGCATCGCCAAGGGCTCCGGGGAGCAGGCGGACGATGGCATCGGTGACCACCGCAGCGGCGATCGCTCCGTTGGTGAGAATGTAGTCGCCGATCGAAAGTTCGAGGTCGACGAGCTCCTCGATGACGCGGTGGTCGACGCCTTCGTAGTGACCGCAGAGGATGATCAGATGGCTTTCCTCGACAAGTTCACGGGCGATGGCTTGTTTGAAGACTTTGCCTTGCGGGGTCATCAGGATGACCTTGCTATCCGGACGGCGGAGTTCGGCAATGGCATTGAAGATCGGGCCGGGGATCATCAGCATGCCCTGGCCGCCACCGCAAAGGGTGTCGTCGGTGCGCTTGTGCTTGTCGGTCGCCCAGTCGCGGATGTTGTGGGCGTCGATGCTGACGACGCCGGCTTCCTGGGCACGCCTGATGATGCTTTCGCCTAGGGGAGCGAGCGCGATTTCAGGGAAGATGGTGAGGATGTCGATGTGCATCGTGACTTGGGAATGAGAGAACCGCCAAGACGCCAAGATCGCCAAGGATTTTCGTCTTCCGGAGCATCGACCTTATTGTCGATGGATCGGTCCGGGGTGGGATGGATCGGGGTTTTCGGGTTTGGAGGGATTCGCTGGGAATTCGCTGGGGAGGTCCATCGACAATAAGGTCGATGCTCCGGAAGAGCCGAAATAACGCATCACGGTGGGTCCGGTACTGCTCGATTGATGCAGTCGGTGGCGATCTGTTGAAGTTCGTGAGATGGAAGCTCGGAAATCCATGTGGAATCATGGGACGGTAACTGGGCTTGGTTGTTGATCCAGGTTACGAGGATTTGCTCACGAATCTCATTCGAGGTGACGAGTCCGAGGACGGTCGCAAGTTCATTCGGTGGGATGTTGGCCTGAGAACCGGCGTCCATAAGAGTGCGATTGCGGACGAGATCGGGCTGTGTGGCGAGCCCATCATAAATGGAGGCACGTCCTTCAGGGGGCGATTCGCGAAGTGCGATGGCGGTTAGCCAAGAAGCGGTCTCAGTCGCATACCAGCCACGCTCTCCGTGGGCAGAGAGGCTGGCGGAGAGGTCGCCGAAATCCCGAGCCTCACGAGCCCGGGCATCTGCAGCACTGAAGAGATCTGAGGTGTGAGTGTGATTGCCGGGATGGAGGGAAGCCAGCAGCTCGTCGAACGTTCCGGGGTGAACTTCGACGAGTAGATCGAAGAAGCTGTCTCGCTCGATGGCATTTTCGCTGAGGATTTTCAGGATCTCCTTCGGCCGATCGACAACTGCTTCCTTAAATAGTGGATAAAGCAGTTGGCGACCGAATGGTTTGGCATGGAGAGCCACATCGACGATCGCCCGGTCATCAATGGTGCCAACTGCGGCTCGGATATAGGCTTGCCATGCACGGACCTTGAGCTGGTGGTTCTGAATCAGGTTGAGGGCTTTAAAGCTGTCCTCGTCATTCCATGTTAGCTTGGCGGACGCTTCTTCGACGGCGGATTCCAGTCCATCGAGCCATGGATGCTGATGGATGAAGCGAAAAAATTCGAGGGGATTTTCGCCTGCGAGTTTAGAAAGCCGCTCGCGGGCTGTGGCGGGATTGCCGTTTCGGAGATCGCTTAGAATGAGGGACCTGAGCTTGGGGTCCGGTAATTCACGGGCTTCAATTGGGACGGAGAGAGCTTGCCTGGATGATGTGGCGAGCTTGCCATAGACTGCGAAGCCGATGGCGAATGCCGCGAGGGGCAGGAGCAGTTGGCTTGCGGGTTTCATGGCTGGTTCTGCTCTGCGATGCGGATGATTTCATTGCGGAGTGCTTCATCGCCGATGTCGGGCGAATATTGAATCGCACTTGCGGGATCCTCGACGGCAAGTTGATAGAGCAAGTTTCGGGTGATTTTGGTGGATTGTCCGGGGTCTGAAATTTGGGCCGCTAAATTGAGCGCACCTTGGTAGTCACCTGCTTCCTTCCAAAGGTAATCTGAAGCGCCTGTTAGAAGCATGGTTTTCTCGGTGTCGAGCAGGGGAATCGCGTGTAGTGATTCGATGTGCGCACGAACCTGCTCCGGTGTGAAGTCGCGCAAGTTCATCGATTGGATGCGGAGCGCTTTACTGCGCTGGTCTGGAGTCAGCTCGGCGAGGAGTTCGAGGGGCATGGGGATTCCGGCGGCGCTGAGTTCCCCCCGGACGACCTCGACTTCTTCCGCATTCAAGGTAGCCAGCTCGGTGGCGTCGGGGATTTCTACTGGGTTGCGGGAAATGAATTCCGACATCCAGCTCATCCGTTCCACATGCGTAAGCTGTTCTGCTGTTAGCTTTTCCCGGATTTTTTCGAGTGCTTCGGGGTCCTCTTTCTCGATGATGCACCAGGCGGAGTTGATCCTTGAGATGCTTTCATCCGGCCAGTGGTTACTCAGCCACTCGTTGAGCATTCGGGTGGCGGATGATTTGTCGTTCGGGGAGATGTGATGGAGGACGGAATCAGGAATGCCATTGGCGGGATCGAGGATGAAGTCCAAGGCTCCGTTAGGATCGTAGCCTGCGGCTTCGATGATCAGGGGCTGGCTCGAGAAAGGATCAGACGTTGAGTAGTTCGAAAGCTGGGATTTCGCCAATGCCGCTGCAAAAGGGGAGGCGCGTAGGACCGGCCAGAGAGCGCGCTTATCGAGATGGATCAGCTTGGATAGCGCCGACCCGACAATATTCGTCCGGCGAGCCTCCGGTACCGATTTCAGAAAGGTTTCGAGCCAAGCGGGTTCGGCGATGAGAATGGCGGCGAGCCAGGTGGCGAGTTCTCCATTGGAAGCATCGGCGGCGAGGGCCGCCATGAGTTGCTCACGGGCGGGGCCGGTACGGCCGGCCATGGCGGCAAATCGGATCAGCTCGGGGTCGTTCGGGAGCGGAGCTTCTGAGGTGATTGATCGACGAAGGGATGCTTTGGAGGAAGTCGATTGTTCGTCCTCCGGTGCGGATTTCGCCGGGGCCCAGGTGGTCACCGCAGCGAGGGCTGCACCCGCAGCGACTGGTGCGGCGATGTGCAGGAGGATCAGGCGAAGCGAGAGAGGCATGACGATACTCTGGGTAGTTGCTTCGGAATTATTGTTTCGCGGAGAACAGGATAGGGCCGATTTTTAAAGGGAAGATGGCAGGCTGCCGATCGGCATCGGGGATGGAGAAAGAGGGAACCGCCAAGACGCCAAGCTCGCCAAGGATTTTTGTCTTCCGGAGCATCGACCTTATTGTCGATGGATTTTGCCGGGGTAGGATGGGTCGGGGTTTTTTGGTTTGGAGGTGTTGGTTGGTGATTCGCTGGGGAGGTCCATCGACAATAAGGTCGATGCTCCGGAAGAATGCTCGAAATTATTCGATGCTTTTTACGCGGTCGCTTTCCCAGAGAGTGAAAGTGCCAGGTGGGAGCTTGGCGGGGTTTCGACGGATGTAGCGGGCGGCGTTGACGAAATGCTTGGCACTTCTGATCAGGGTGTCGCGGTAGTTCTTCTGCCAGATGGAGCCTCTTCCAATCCGATGGGCGGAGGTGCCTTTCCAGGCTTTGATGAGATCGGCGAGTGGGGCGATTGGCTCGAAAAGCAAGTGCACGTGGTTGGGCATGATGACCCATGAATGGTGCGTGACTCGCTCGCCTTGGAAGCGCATCAAAACGTCGGCGAGATGCTGTCGGTTCCTAGGGTCGTTGAAGAGGCAGGAGCCGTAGCCGCAGTCGAGCCAGTGCTCGAAGCGATAGGTGAACTGACGGTGGTAGGTGTCGCGTTGTTCGGGCGTCCAGGGCTCGGGGTTTTTGGCGCGCCATGCTTCGAGTTCGGATTTCCAAAGCTGGAGCTTTTCTTTGGGGAGGGAGTCTCGGAGACGGAAGGTGATGAATTGGCAGGCATCGCCTTGCTGCCAGGGGGGGAGTTCGCGGCCGGTGATTTCGATATCTCTATCGGGATCGAAATACATAAATATAAATTACGGAGCATCGACCTTATTGTCGATGGATTTTGCCGAGGTGGGATGGATCGGGGTTTTTTGGGTTTGGAGGGGGGTGGTTGGTGATTCGCTGGGGAGGTCCAGCGACAATAAGGTCGATGCTCCGTAATCAACGATTCGCCGCGAGTAAGATGAGGCCGATGACGATCAGGGAGATGATGACCACGAAGGCGACTTTCCAGGGGGAGATGGGGAAGTTGGCGTAGGTGGTGCCGGTGACGGCGTTCATCGCGCCTTGGTAGGTCTTGCCGCGGAACTGGTAGGCGAGGATCCAAACGGGGCAGAGGATGTGCTTGAAGGTCTTCCGGCTGTACTCCGGGTAGATGCGCAGGTTGCGGTAGGTGTCGCCGGGGACTTCGCGGGCGCACATGTTGGTGAGGGAGCCTTCCATGACGCCGAAACCATTGCGGGCGGCGTTGAGGAGCGGGATCTGGTACTGCTCGACCTGCCAGCCGGAGACGTAGCGGGTTTCGTAAGGCACGAGGTCCTTCGTAGGAAAGGGCTCGAGCTTGCTGAGGATCTTGGGTTCGATGCCCTGGGAGCCCGCGATGAGGATGTCGTCGAACCAGGTGGACACATGGCCGCTGGCGGGACGCCAGCGGACTCTGCGTTCCTGATAGGTCTGGGTCTTGCCGTCGGGTCCGCGTCTGGTACGAGTGACGTAGTAGTAAGTGCCACTGTCGGCAGTCCAGGGGCATTCGGCGGCGGCGTCGAAAGTCCAGTAAGGAAGGTAGACGCCGTGGATGCGATCGACGAGGTTGCGCTTCTTCAGGTCGTTCGGAGCGAACCATTTCGAGGCGAGGAACTGCTTGAGGGCGTGGTAGGCCTTTTCTTTTGAAATCGAGGCGGGGAGGAGCGACTCGGGGCTGAGCGGGCTGTCGATTTCCGAGTAGTCGAGCATCTCGGGCGAGCCGCAGAAGTCGCAGGACTGGCCGACGTCCTTTGCCTCTCTAACAAGCACGGCGTGGCAGTGGGTGCACTGGACCTTGCGCTTGCTGGTATCGACGGTGGATGACTTTTCGCCGAGCTCGGCGAGCATTTGGTCGAGGTCATGCTCCTTGATGGAGTCGGGTGGTGGCGGTGGGGCGACGCGTTCGAACTCGGTGCCGCAGTAAGGGCAGACGAGTTTGCGTTTACCGGGGTCCCACTCGCCTTTGCCTCCGCATTCGGGGCAGACGTGGCGGTCGAGCGAGCGCACTTCCGCGGCCGCTCCCCGGAGGTCGGGGAGCGGTGGTGGAATTTTTCTCCGGGGAACTTCGATGGGCGTGGTGTCGCCCTCATCTTCCGGAAGCGGTGGTGCCTGGTCCATGGGCTTCGCAATTGGAGCAGCACGCTCCAGCCACGGGTTTTTTACTCGGCAAGAAAGGCGTCGAGCGCGGCGCGGGTGATGCGGTGCGCGGAGCCGATTTTCTTGGCGGAGAGTTTGCCGGACTCGATCTCGGCCATCACGTCGGCTTCGCTGACGCCGAGCATGCGCGCGACGGTGGCGGGGTCGAGGATGTCGGGATTCTGGGCCACGGGGGCGGGCGAGACGGCGGCACCGACCTGGCCGGGAAGCGGTGGTGGTGAGCCGGCGAGTCCGGAGTTCTTCATCATTTCCTGAGCAACGGCGAAACCGATGGCCATCTCGGAGGCCATGCCGGCGGATCCCCCGCCGCCGCCCTCACCGGAGGCCATGCCCTGGCCCATCTGGTATTTGACGTAGTCGTTGAGGTTGCCGATGGCCGACATGGCGGAGCGCTTGTCGATGGCTTCCTCGACTTCGGGAGGGACGCTGACGTTCTCAACTATGAAGGATGCAACCTCGATGCCATATTTGGCGGAGATGACCGGATTGATCAGCGGAAGAAGCGCGTCGCCGAGATCAGTATAACGGGTGGCGACATCGAGCACCGGAATGCCGGCGGTGGCGAGCGCATCGGAGAAAATCGAGACGATCCGCGAGCGCATGGTGTCGGCGAATTCATCGACGCGGAAATCGTGATCGGAGCCAGCCACTTCCTTGAGGAAGGTCTGCACGTTGACGACCTTGAAATCGTAGGTGCCGAAGGCGCGGGCGCGGACGATGCCGAAGTCCTGGTCGCGCAGCATGATGGGGTTCGAGGTGCCCCATTTGTTGCCGGTGAAAAGGCGGGTGTTGACGTAGTAAAGGTCGGCCTTGAAGGGTGACTCGAAGCCGTATTTCCAACCCTTGAGGCGCGTCAGGACCGGGATGTTGTCGGTGCTGAGCGTGTGCTTGCCGGGGCCGAAGGTGTCGCCGAACTGACCGAGGTAAACAAACTGGGCGGTCTGGCTTTCCCTAACAATGAGCTGCGCGCCGTTCTTGATCGCCGAGTCGTTGTCCGGAAAGCGATAGGCGATGGTATCGCGTGAATCGTCCTGCCACTCGATGATCTCGAGAAGCTCCCCTTTGATGAAGTCCATGATGCCCATATCGATATTTGCTAAGTTACGATGGGCAGCCTCGGGAATGAGGCGGTCTGAGGCAATGAGAAATCGGGGGCGAAATTCTCATCACCGATGGGCCGGCTACTTGGCCGGCGAGAGGCGCTCCTTGATTTGCTCTTCGAGCATCTCGGCGAGTTTGGCGGGGGACTCGGTGCTTTCCTCCGGGGAGTCGAAAATCGAGTCTGGAAGGGGTTCGCTATCGCCGTCCTTGCCGGGCTCCACGAGCATCACGTAGCGGGGAAAGCGGCTGGGCAACCAGATGATGGTCGGTTTGAAGAAACGTTTGCCGACGAGCGCTTCGATTTCTGGGCGGCGTTCTTCGGGGATCGACGAGTTGAGTGTGATTTTCACGGGGAAAGGAGCGCGCTTTGTCTTTCTGAGAAAAGCGTGGATCGGCGTCGTAACGTATTGTTTGACGCCAATCCAGATAAATCAGTTCCGAGCTTGCGGAGGCACTTTCAGATGGGGGCGTGGCCGGTGCTCGAGCCCCCATCGACGTAGAGATTCTGGCCGGTGACGAAGGAGGACGACTCGCCGAGGAAGAAGCAATTGGCGGCGGCGAGTTCTTCCGGAGTGCCGGTGCGTTTCATCGGGATGCCGTCGATGTAGCGCTGACGGCTTTCGCTGCCGGGCGGGTTGTTGGTGTTGAAAAGCTCGGTGGCGACGGGTCCGGGCGAGACGGCGTTGACGGTGATTCCGAACTGGGCCAGCTCCAGGGCCCAGCTGCGAGTGAAGCTCAGCAGGGCGGTCTTGGCGGCCGCGTAACTGGTGCGGAAGGGCACGCCGGCGGTGACCAGACTGGAGGTGCTGACGATGCGTCCCCAGCCGCGTTCCTTCATCCCGGGAAGCACGGCCTGGGTGAGCTGGATGGCGACTCGCAAGTTCATGTCGATCACCGCATCAAAGTCATCGAGGGTGATCTCGCCGAGCGGTGCCGGATTGACGAGCCCGACGTTGTTGAGAATGCCGTCGACGCGATACTTTGCCGCGAGTTCCTCGAAGACCTTCAGACGTGCGTTTTGATCTCCGAGGTCGACGGGGACGAACTCGGTGAATGGCGCGGAGTCCTCAGGCTGGCTGCGGGCCAAGCCGATGACCTGGTGGCCTTCTTTGGCGAGTTGCACGGCGGTGGCATGGCCGATGCCCTTGCTTGCTCCGGTGATGATGTAAGTGCGCATGGAACGGGGATGACTCGTTGCCAGTTGAAACTAATCGACGATCTGGATCTCGCTGGCGTTGACCACCAGGTTGGTGGGGCCTGATTGCTCGGCGACTTTGCCTTTAACGAGGATCTTGGTGAGTTTTTCGAGACCCTCCACCCCTTCGATGCCTTCCTTCAGGATCCTGCCATCCGGGCCGACGACTTGAATGGTGGCGGTACCGTCGCGGAAGTCCTCTTTCGTATCGCAGCAATTGTCCCATGGCGTTTCGCAGGGATCGTCCGGGTGTTCATTGCACGGAGTGAGCTTTTCGCGATCACCGAGGATGAAGGCAGCGCGGCCATCGACGAAGGGTTCGAGAGCACCCATCACCTGCCCTTTGAGAACGATGACGTCGCCCGGCTGAACGGTCGTGCGGGCCAGGTGGATCGGGCTGGCTTCGTCGGCGATGCTGTTGACGAAAACGGCTTTGAGTTCCGGTGAGGTGGACTTGGCTTCGGATTCTTTGACAGCGACTTCTTCACTGCAGGAAATGAAAGCGAGGCTGAGAGCGAGAATGGATAGGTATTTCATAGAGTGGATTGATTGAGGTTAGGAGGAGCGGAGTGCGACGGGAAGAGAAGGTTTCAGGCAGCGGAAAGCCGGCGGCAACGCACCGAGCAGGCCGAGGAAGAGACCCGTCAATATGCCGGCCAGAGCGACCGATGGACTGATCTGGATGGCAAAGGTGCCGATGGAAAAGGGAACGACAAAGCCATCGAGGAGCAGCATGGCGACGACGGAGGCAAGCAGCGCGCCTGTTAGGCTGGCGAGGGTGCTTTCCTGAATGAGACTGACGAGCAGCGCCCCGCGGCCGAAGCCGATGGCTTGCAAGGTGGCCATTTCACGAATCCTCGAGGCAAAGGCGGCGTAAAGCGTATTGAGGCCACCGAAAAGCGCACCGGCGGCAATCAGGCCGGCGGTCAGCCAGGTCATGGCACGCAGGGGTGCGAAAAAGGCACTCAAGCGGGCATAGTAGTCGGACTCACGCAGCGCGCTGAGTTCGAGATCGAGGCGGCGCTTCGCGAAGAGGTCGGCTTCGGCAAAGTCTTCGGGGTCATCGAGTCGCAGGACAACACAGGAGACGGTGTCGCGCTGGGCGAGCACGCGCAGGTCGCCGATGGGCATCCAGATTTCTGATTCCATGACGGTGCCGGGCGCGGCGAAGACACCGGCGACTTTCAGTTCCTGATCGTCGAGCTTGAGGGTGGCGCCGGGAGCGAGGCTGGAAGGATCCTGCTTCATCTGTCGCCAGGCGAGACGACCGACCATGACTTCTCCGGTGCGCGGGTAGCTGCCTTCGATGACCTGGACTTCCGGATGGGCGAGCAGGGCGGCCGGCGTGATCCCTCGGAACAAGGCCTGAGCTTCCGTCCCCGCGGGAAAACGGGCGAGGCCCATGTAGTGGATCTCGGTCGACACCGCGCGGGTTCCCATGGTTTCGGCGACGCCGGGAATCTCGCTCGCGGCAATGCCGGCGGCCTGTTCGGCGACTTCGCTGCGTTGCACGCTCTCTTCCGAGCCCGCGCCTAACAGAATGACGTTCCTGGCTGATCCGGAGGCGGCGAGGACCTGCTTCATGCCTTGGTTGAGCGCAAGCGCACCCATGACTAACAGGACGACCAGCGCCGAGCCTCCGACGGTCTGGAGCAGGCGGGATTTGTCGCGGAACAGGTTCCGAATGGCGTAGGAAAATGGGAGCATGACTTAGCCTTTGAGACTTTCGACGATGGGTTGGCGCATGGCCCGCCATGCGGGCCAGAGGGAGGCGAGCAGACCTAACAGCAGGGAAGCCGCCAGGCCGGTCATGATCACGGGAGCGTCCGGCTGAATGGCGAGCGTCTGCCCCTCGTTGCCGAGGGTGAAGGATTGCCAGGCGAGGAAACCGGTGGCGAAGGCAACACCAAGCGCGCCACCGAGTAGCCCCAGGATGCCGCCTTCGCTCATCACCAGCCAGGCGATGGCTTTGCCGGGATAACCGAGGGTTTGCAGCACCGCATTCTCCTTCACGCGACCGCGAACAATCAGCAACACGGCATTGGCGACGAGGCCTCCGACCGCGAGTACGGCTCCGATTCCGAGCCAGCGGGTGAATCCGATGAGCTCGATCAGTTCGCTCGCGGTTTCGGCGAAAAAGGCCTTCTCCGGGCGGGTGTTGGTCGGCTGCTGGTCGCTGTGAAAACGGGCATCAATGGCCTCGGCGACGGGTTTGAGGTCGTCCGAGGAATTCACGCGGACATTGAACTGGGTGACTACGCCGAGCCCGGAATTGGAGGCTTGCTGGAGGAAGGCGAGGTCGACGTAGGCGACGTTGTTGTCCTGGGGGAATGGCGAGCGGATGACACCGGAGACATGCACGGTTACCCCTGCGGCATCGAAGCGATCACCGGGAGAAAGTCCGCGGCGCTTGGCGAAGACTTCGCCCAGAAGAGCGCCATCGCTGCGGCGGTTCCATTCGTCGAGGCTTCCCTCGATGACTTCGATTTCGGGAGCGTAGCTGGTGAGCTTTCCTTCGGGCACACCGCGAAAGGTGATCACGTCGAGCGAGGCGCCGCAGTTGTTGACGACGACCTGAATCGGCACAACCTCGCGCACGCCTGGGATGGTCTTGATTTCATCGGCGTAGTGCTCGGGGAGCCGGCTGGTGGAGGGACAGAAGCGGTTCTCGCGGTAAACGACCAGCGTGGTGTCCGCCGCCGTCGTCTGGGTGGCGGAGGAAAGCGAGTGCTGCATCGTCTCGACGGTGGTGAAGAGGAACATGCCCGAGGCCACGCCAAGTACGGTGAGTCCCGTACGTAGCCGATGGCGGACGAGCTGCTTCCAGGCGAGGGAGAGGAGATTGAGAATCCAGTTCATGGCGTCGGCTGGGTGATGAGCAGTCCCTTTTCAAGGTGCAGGGTTCGGTCGGCGGCATCGGCGGCGCGGGGGTCGTGGGTGACCATGACGATGGTCTTGCCGTGCTCGTGGGCGAGAGCCTGAAGGAGCTCGAGGATCTTGGTGGCGCTTTCCCGGTCGAGATCGCCGGTCGGCTCGTCGGCGACGAGCAGGTCGGGATCGGCCACCAGGGCGCGGGCGATGGCGACTCGTTGCTCCTGACCGCCAGACAGTTCGGTAGGTCGGTGGTCCATCCGGTCGGCGAGACCGACGAGATCCAGCGCGGCCTCGACCTTGGCGCGTCGCTCCTTCTTGCTCATCGGATCGAGGAGCAGGGGGAGTTCCACGTTCTCGGAGGCGGTGAGGATCGGGACGAGGTGGTAGAGCTGGAAAATGTAACCGACGTTTCGAGCCCGCCATTGGGTGAGCTGTCCGCGGGTGAGCTTGCTGATATCGCTGCCGGCGACCTCGAGGGTGCCGGAGGTCGGCGAATCGATTCCGGAGAGGAGATTGAGCAAAGTGGTCTTTCCAGAGCCGGATGGGCCCATCAGCGCAAGAAACTGGCCGGTGGGAACATCGAGATCGAGGGCTTCAAGCGGAGTCACCAAAGTACTACCTTTCTGGTAGGTCTTGGTCAGTCCGCGACAGGTGATCATGGGAGCTTTCATGGATTGCTGGCTTGGACGCGTTGGTTGGCGCTGAGCGATTTTGGGTTGAGGACGATGCGTTCGCCGGGACGCAGGCCGGTGAGGATTTCCTGACGGTCGTCGTGAGTTCCGCCGGTGGTCACCTCCCTGGCGCTGACGCGTTGGGAGTCCGGGTCGATGACCCAGACGCGATTGCCATCGAGCGCGGCCTGGGGGATCCAGAGGCCGAGGCCGCGGGTGCTTGTGGCAGGCCCACCGCTGGAGGCTTCGAGAAACTCGACGCGGCAGAGCATTTCGGGGCGGAGGGCGTCGTGGGGATCTTCGATAACGACCTTGGCCTGAAGGGTGTTTCGCTGGATGTCGGCCTCGCCGACAATGCGGGTGACTTGCCCGTGGAAGGTGTGGTCGGGGAGAAGATTGCAGCGGATGCGAGCGGCTTGTCCGACCTGCAGCAGAGCGGCATCGGCGAGCGGGACATCGACACGGACCTGGAGTTTTTCAGGATCGTAGAGAATGGCGACGGTGGAGCTGTCGGGATCGTCCATACCAAGCATGCGCTTCTGGCCGGGTGAGGCGAGAAGGCGGAGGACCCGACCGCTGATGGGGGCGTGGATCTCGGTGCGAGAAAGGGCGAGCTTGGCCTGATCGACGGCGACCTGCCCCGCCTGGATCATTTGTTCCATGGCCAGGGTTTCGTAGGATTTCTCGTTTAGACCGGCGGAAATTTCACTGACCTTGGACTCGGCGGCACGCACGAGCGCGCTGACTTTTTCGTAATCAAGGCGGGCTTCGACGATGTCCCGTTCGGCGATCGCGCGGGCACCGGTGCGCTTGAGTCGATCGAGTCGATCTTTGGCTGCTTCCTGCACCGCGATGGCGGATTTTTCCTGAGCCTGGACGCCTTTCATCTCCTCGATGGTGCGGAGAATGCCGGCACAGTGCGCGTCGCGGGCGGCTTCGAGTCGGCTGAGTTCGTGCTCGGCGGCGCTGAGCATGAGTTTTGCGTCGTCAGTGATGAGGGTGGCGATGAGCTCCCCTTTTTCGACTTTCTGGCCCTCGAGCACATGAACCTGATCGATCACGCCGTCGATGAGGGCGGTGGCCTTGACGCTCCAGGGATCGGGTTCGACCCAGCCGGTGGCTTGGAAAATGACGGCGGCGTCGCGATTCGTTGCGGGGCTGGTGATTTCGGTTTCACCGGGGATGGCGATGACTTGAGCGCTTTCCACGGGAGTGGCCGGCAGCAAGCGGTCGCGAAACAGCAGAAGAAAAAGCAGGGCGAAGCCGAGCAGGATGCCGACGGGCAGTAACCAGGCGCGGGATCGTTGAGGTGGTGGCGCGCTATCGTCATTGCGATGGCGGCTCAGGGAATTGAGTGATGAAGGGGTCATGGGTAGTATGGAGACAGACGGCTGCCATGATCATGGGCAGCATCAGAGCACGGCGAGAGGCCGTGATTGATTAGGAGAGACGACGGGAACGAAGTCGTTTCAAAGTCTCCACACGCCGTGGGCGATGCGAATGGGGGCTCCCGGCGGAAGAGGGGGAGCGCGGTCTGAAGACGTCGCGAGCCAGTGCTCGCGCATCGGAAGAAGGGAGAAGTCGTCAGCGAGAAGGAGCGGTGCGGGAAGCGCCACGGGTGCGGGCGCCGCGATCAGCTGAGGTTCCATGCCATCCGGCAGGCTGGGGAGATCAATGCAGCAGTCCTGCTCTTCGCAGCACGGCTTGGCATCGGCGTGGTCCTCTTCACAGCAGTCCGGGGCTGCAATCACGCAGCTTAGGTCGTCGCCCGAAGTCGGCTTCACGCAGAGATGCACCGACATGCTCGCCGCGGGCAAATAGAGCCCGAGGAGCAGCAGAAGCACGTATGCGGTGGCCTTGCGGATCATCTCTGGGCCGACCCTAGTCCCATTGTCGCCAGATTTCAAGCGGAGGAATCGGATGGAGGCACAGGGCGATCAAGTTAGGGAGAGAATCGGCTCCAGCTGAATTTTTTCGGACCAAGATGGATAGGATGGGTAGGATTTTGAAATCATTGTCCTCAGTTCAGGCTAGAATTGAGGTTCAACCATGACATCATCACCAAGATAATTGGATTTCGTTGCCTTCATCCTATTTATCCCATCCATCCTGGTCCAATTCCTTCCCTAGCTTGATCGCCCTGATGGAGGCAGCGAAGGGGGAAACGAGGGGGCTTGGTGCGGCGAAAGGTTCAGGTGTCGCGAGCGTATCTCCATCGGCGCGCCCGCTCTCTTGGCGAGAATTCGAGACGCCATTTTAAGATGCTCAAGAACTTTCAAAGATGCGGTCAGAAGGCCACGTGGACTCTGCTGGTATCGGCGGGGCTGTCCGCGAACTTGGCGGCCACGCCGGAAGTCCAGCGTGGCCAGCAGATCTACGAGCAACTGTGCATCGATTGCCACGGCCCGAATGGTGAGGGCAATGATGAGGAATTCGTTGATCCGCTCTTTGGTGAAAAGTCGATCGAGTCGCTAGCCCGGAAAATCCATCGCACGATGCCGGAAGATGAGGAGCATCTGTGTGTGGACGAGGACGCGGCCGCGGTGGCGGCTTACATTCACGGGGCATTTTACTCGGTTGAAGCGCGGGCGAAGCTCAATCCGCCGAAGCGCGATCTCGTCAGACTTACCAATCCCCAATTGAAAAACTCGGTTGCCGATGTGGTCGGAAATTTTTTCGGCGGTCACTACAGCCGGCTACCGCAGGAGCAGGGCGTGAAGTTCAGTGCTCGTGGGCTGCACCTCGAAAGCGAAGGGCAAAACAAGTTTAGCGCGACCAAGCGCCACAAGTTCGAGCGAGCGGGCGAGGATCTGTTCGTGGATGTGCGCCAGGAGATTGGCGAGGAGCCGCTGACGACCAAGTCCGACATCGACGCCAGTCTCTGGGGTTCGCTGCTTGCGGAGGAGAGCGGGACTTATGAATTCGTGATCCGCAGCGCCAATGGCTTCCGCTTTTGGATCAACGAAAGTGAAAGCCAGCCTCCTTCGATCGATGCATGGGTGGTTTCGGGAAGGGAGATCCGGGAGGAAAAACTCAGCATCGAACTGATCGGTGGGCGACCGTACCCGATCCGCCTGCAGTGGGTCGTCTCGCCGAAGGACGAGCATTCGTCGATGCAGGTTCTGTGGAAGACACCGCATGGGACCTTGAGGCCGGTTCCCACCCGGAACCTGTTCAACGTTTATCATCCGCCGTCGATTGTCGTGACCAGTTCCTTTCCTGCGGATGATGCGAGTTTTGGCTACGAGCGCGGCAGCGGGATTTCCAAAGCCTGGCTCGAATCGGTCAACCGAGCGGCGATTGAGGCGGCCGACTTCGTTGACAAGCACCTCGATGACTTGGCCAAGACGAAAGCGGGGAAGAAGGATCGCGATGAGAAGATCCGCGAGTTCGCCGATCGCTTTGTCGCCGCCGCGCTGCGACGACCGCTCGATGAGGAGGACCGAAAGATCTATCTCGACCGACATTTTTCCCAAGCCAAGGGAGCCAACGAGGCGATCCGGCCGATCGTGATTCAGGCACTGACATCGCCCCGGTTTCTCTACCCGGAGCTTCGTGGGAAAGAATCGCCGGACTCGTGGCTGGTGGCATCCCGCCTGGCACTTACGCTTTGGGATTCGCTGCCGGATGGAAATCTGACCAAAGCGGCTCGGGAAGGAAAGCTGGTCTCGCGCGATGAGGTGAACCGTCAGGCCTGGCGGATGTTGGAGGACCCGCGGGCGCGTGCCAAGATGCGCGGCTTTTTCCATCACTGGCTCGAACTGGAACGTGCGGAGAACGTCGCCAAGGACGCGAAACTTTTTCCTGAATTCGATGATCAGCTGATGGCCGATTTGCGGACGTCGTTGGAGCTCTTCCTTGATGAAACCGTGTGGAGTGAATCATCGGACTTCCGCCAGCTGCTGCTCGCCGACTATCTGATGCTCAACCCGCGACTTGCCGAGGTTTATGGGAAGAAGCTTGAGGGCGATGGCTTTCAGCGGGTGACGTTCGACCCGAAAGAGAGGTCCGGCGTGGTGACCCATCCATTCCTGCTCTCCAACCTCGCGTATCATGACAACACCTCGCCGATTCATCGCGGTGTGTTTCTGACGCGTAATGTGGTTGGCCAGCAGCTCAAGCCACCGCCGGAAGCGACGGTCTTCAAGGATGCCGATTTTGATCCCAGCCTAACGATGCGTGAAAAGGTCACGGCGCTGACTCGCGAGAAGGCCTGCATGGCCTGCCACTCGTCGATCAATCCCCTGGGGTTCAGCTTGGAGCGATACGACGCGATCGGCCGCTGGCGGGAAAAGGAAGGGGACAAGCCAATCGATGCGAGCAGTGATTTCACTCCTGAAACCGGCGATAAGATTCGCATCGAAGGGGCCCGCGATGTGGCGGAGTTTGCGGCGAGCAGTCCGGGCGCTCATCGGGCATTTGTGCGTCAGATGTTTCACCATCTGGTCAAATACGGCATGGTCGTCCACGGTCTTGAAACCGAGGAGCGACTCTACCAGCGCTTCAAGAATACGGATTTCAAGATCCGCCATCTCATCGTCGCGATTGCCGAGGAAGCGGTGCTCGAAGGCACCCCGGCCGACCTCGACGCCAAAACAGCCGCGCGCTGAGAACGACTTGCGAAAGTCCGCCACCGAATCCACGTATGACTCCCATGAAAAGCTACGACCGTCGTTCCTTCCTTCGAGACCTCGGGGTATCGGCGGCGCTCGCGCCGTTTGTCGGCGGCTTGCCGAGTCTGCTGGGTGCCGAGAGCCCGACGAGTGGCAGGAAGCAGCGCTTGATCGTGATGTTTTCACCGAACGGCACGATTCCTGAGGAATTCTGGCCGGAGGTCTCCGAGGATTCACTGAGCTTCAAGCGAATCCTGGAGCCGCTCGAGGACTTTCGGGACCGCACCCTCACACTGCGCGGCATCGCCAACCAGATCCGTGGCGATGGCGACGGACACATGCGCGGCATGAGTTGCCTGCTGACCGGCACCGAGCTTTTACCTGGAAACATTCAGGGGGGTGGCAATACCCCGGCCGGCTGGGCTGGCGGCATCTCGATCGACCAGGAGCTGAGAAACCGTCTTCAGAAGGACGAAGTCACGCGCACCCGTTTCGGCTCGATCGAGTTCGGCGTGGCGGTGCCGAACCGGGCGGACCCGTGGACGCGGATGTGCTACGCTGGCGCCGACAAGCCGCTGGCACCGATCTCGGATCCTCAACAGATGTTGGCCAAGCTTTATGGCGACGCAAAGGACGCGAAGACCCTGCTGGGAATCGTTGATGGGGTGAAGGACGACATCAGCCGCGTGGCGAAAAAGCTTAGCAGCGAGGACCGGCAGATGCTTGATGAGCATTTGAACCTGGTGCGCGAGATGGAGATCGAGCTTTCCCAAGCCGGGCAAAAGGAGATCGTCCACGCTTTTCCCGAGATCGATCCTGCGGTCGAACTGGTGGACGACAACACGCCACAGCTCAGCCGGATGCAGCTTGATCTGTTAGTCAGCTCAATGGCGAACGACATGACCCGTGTCGGCACGCTCCAGTACATGCGATCCGTCGGTCAGGCGCGCATGCACTGGCTGGATGTGCAGGAAGGCCACCACGGGCTTTCGCATGAACCAGATGGCAACATGGATTCGCGTGAAAAGCTGATCCGGATCAACCGCTGGTTTGCGGGGGAGCTCGCCTATCTCGCCCGAAGGCTTTCCGAAACTCCCGAACCCGGAAGCGATGGCACGATGCTGGATCACACGCTGATCGTCTGGGTCAATGAGTTGGGCAAAGGAAACAGCCACACGCTCAACGACATTCCTATCGTCATGGTCGGCGGAGCGCCGGGCATCCGCATGGGACGCAGTATCGATCTGGCCAAGCGGATCGAGCGCAAGGGGAAGGAAGACAAGCGCGAATTCGTCAGCCACAACCGGCTCTGGATGTCGGTGGCCGCCGCCATGGGGCAGCCCCTGGAAAGCTTCGGGAATGCCGATCGCTGCGGTGGTGGAGCGCTTGATTTGAGCTGAGCTGGGGTCTGATAGCAAAGGAAGCGTGGCTTTCTCTTTCGGTCCTCCTTGATTCCCGTGAAGAAGGTGGCATTAAGTTCGCTGTTAGCGCTCTTCCCTTACCATGACTCCGCAAACGATCGAAATGCTGGTGACCTTTGCGGTGCTCGGAGCGGTGTTCTTCATCTTTCTGCGTGAGTGGCTGCCGGTCGATATGGCGGCCCTTGGCGGGATGTGCGTGCTGCTGGCCATTGGCGTGCTCGACGAAAATGACCTGGGAAAGGTTTTCAGCAACGCGGCCCCGATGACGATCGGAGCGATGTTCGTGCTGAGCGAAGCCCTGACGAGGACAGGCGCCATCGATTGGCTCGCCGGAAAGTTTGCGAAATGGGCCGGATCGTCGCTGCTACGGGCGGTGCTGGTTCTGGCGCTGATCGTAATGCCGCTCTCGGCATTTCTCAACAACACGCCAGTGGTGGTCGTCTTCCTGCCGGTGCTGATGGCCTACTCGCGGTCGACGGGGATCCGCGCCAGCAAGCTGCTCATCCCGCTTTCCTTCCTCAGCATCCTCGGCGGCACCACCACGCTGATTGGCACCTCGACCAACCTGCTGGTCGCAGGAGTCGCCAGCAATGCGGGTCAGCCGTCTTTCAGCATCTTCGAGATCAGTGGGCTGGGGCTGATCTATGCGGCGATTGGTTTCCTGTATCTCTACTTCGTCGGTCATCGCCTGCTGCCGAATCGCGACACCGTGAGCAGCCTGCTCGGGGCTGAGGACACACGCCATTTCAGCAGCGCGGCTGAGATCGGACCGGACTCCAGCCTGATCGGGCAAAGGTTGCTTGACGTGGAGGTCTTCGCCGATCGCAAGAAAGTCGTCGTCTACGAGGTGAGCCGTCGCGGACGCCGGGTGGAAGACATTCCATTGGATGCCCTCGTGCTCGAGGAGAAGGACGTGCTGTGGTTCCGAGCGACGTCCAAGGCACTCGCCGACATGCGCGCGATGAGCGATCTGGTCCTTTATCCCGAAAAAGTCGGTGAGGCAGAGGCGGGGAAGGAAGTGATGTCGGTCGAGGCGATCATTGGCAGTCAATCCAAGCTCATCGGCAAAACCGTCCGTAGCTCGAACGTGCGGCGGAAGTATGGCGTGGTGGTGATGGCGGTGCACCGGAAAGGGGTGAATATGAAGGAAGGCTATCAGGATCTTCGACTCGACTTCGGTGATACCCTGCTGCTGGAGGGACCGGTGCAGGGACTCGCCCAAATGCGTGAGGATGATGATTTCCTGAGTCTGAACGAAAGCCTGGTCAAGACCCCGAGGAGATCGAAGATCCTGTTCGCTGTCGGGGCTCTAACAGTAGCGGTCCTGTTGGCAACCTTCGGCGTGATGTCGATCACCAGCGCCGCCCTGATCGCGGCGGTTGCCGTGGTGCTGCTCGGCTGCGTCGAAGTCCGGGAAGCCTATCGAAGCATCGAGTGGAACATTCTGTTCCTGATCTACGGGATGCTCGGAATTGGTCTGGCGATGGAAAAAACGGGTGGTGCGGAACTGATTGCGAATCAGGTGGTTTCACTGAGCTCCGGTCTGGGTCCCGTCTTTGTGCTGGCGGCGATCTATTTGCTCGCCTCGCTGCTGACCGAAGTGGTCACGAACAATGCGGTGGCGATTATTTTAACGCCCATCGTCATCTCGATCGCGGCATCGCTCGACGTCGATCCGCGGCCATTCATCGTCGCGGTGATGTTCGGGGCGAGCGCCAGTTTCATCACGCCGATCGGCTACCAGACAAACACCTACGTCTATGGGGCGGGCGGTTACAAGTTTGGAGACTTCCTGAAAGTGGGTGTCCCGCTGAACCTGATTCTGTGGGCGACGGCGACCCTCCTGATCCCGAAATTCTGGCCATTTTAATCGGAGGGCGGGCGGCAAGACGCAGGTTCTGATTTTCAAGCGGACGAGTCGGTAGTATAGAAGCTTGAATAGTGGAAATCGACTGGAGAATCGAGCGCCTGGACGAAGGTGAGATGCAGGACCCGCGCGATGAAGGGTGCCTGTTGAGAATTGTCGGAAAGGTCAAAGAGGAAGGGGTGGCGGCGGGTCAGTTGGAGGCTTACTACATCCTCGATGTCGATCTGGCGTCTTCGCGTGCCTTCTTCGAGCTGTGGGACATGGATGGGGAGACCTGCGCGATTTATGAAGAACTGATGGCGCCGTCCCAGGAAGACTTTCGTGAGCCGCTTCCACGCCTTCTCGAAACCCGGCCCGGCTTGCTGGTCATCGATTACATCGCGCTGTTTCCAGACTTCCGCGGTCGGGAACTGGGGCGTGAAGTGATGCGGCAGTTGGTTCGCTGTTGTGCCGATGGAAACATCGGTGCCGTGCTCCTTGATGCCAGCCCGCTGCAGCATCGCGATGGTGCATATGACTTCTTCGATCATGAAGTGAGGGCGCTGCCGTGGAATGGCGACGAGCAGGACACGGAGAAACTCCGCGGCTATCTGCGCGGCTGGGGAATGCACCAGATGGCGAAGACCCGCTACATGGTCGCGCCGCCCGGCTCATTGAGCGATACCCACACCGCCAAGTGGCCGCCTGTTCCCATCCTTTGCTTCTGGAATACCTGTGCCTACTGCCGCCGCTGGATCGATACGGATGGCGACGATTGGGAGAACGGCCCTGAGGGGCCGATCCACCTGGGCTGCCGATGACCTGACCTTTGTCACGATCAGCGTGCTGTAAGATCATCTCCGTAGCGAAAGTAGTGGCTGTGAACATGGCCATGAAGCTGATCTCGCTGATTATTCTATTTACCGGTGTTGCCCTGGGTGGCGATGTGAAACCGAACATCCTCTGGATCACAAGTGAGGATAACTCAGCTCATTGGTTGGGATGCTATGGGAATGAAGACGCGCAAACGCCAAGATTGGATGCCTTGGCAAAGGAGGGCTTCCGATTTCAACATGGCTACTCGAATGCACCGGTTTGTGCTGTGGCGCGCTCGACCATCTTGAATGGAGCTTACGCCGTCACGCAGGGCACCGAGCACATGCGTAGTCGCCACCCCATTCCTTCCAAGTATCGGTCCTATGTCAGCTATTTGCGCGAGAACGGCTATTATTGCACGAACAAGACCAAGACGGACTACAACTTTCGCGGCGATGATCGGGCGGTCTGGGATGATTGCTCACCCGAGGCCCACTACAAGTCCCGTCCTGAGGGTGCGCCATTTTTCGCCGTCTTCAATTTGACGGAAACTCACGAGAGTTCCTTGTTTCCGAAGAAAAATCAGTCGGATGCAACCCGCTTGAAGCCAGAGGATGTAACGGTTCCTCCCTACCTCCCTGACTTGCCGGAGGTTCGGTCCGATATCGCGAAATATCACGATCGGATCAGCTTGATGGACCGAAAAGTCGGGGAGCTCCTCGATGAGCTTGAGAGCGCCGGCTTGGCGGAGGACACGATCGTTTTCTATTACAGCGACCATGGCGGGATCCTCCCTCGGGGAAAACGTTACCTCAAGGAGACGGGTGTGAGGGTGCCGATGATGGTGCGCGTGCCAGCGAAGTTTCAGAATCTTTCACCATTCAAATCAGGTGAGGTAGTTGATGAATTGGTGGCCTTTGTGGATCTGGCTCCGACGGTGCTTTCTCTGATCGGTCTGGACACTCCGGAGCAGATGCAGGGTCGTGCATTCCTCGGCGAAAAGCGCAAGGATGCTCCGAAGGACGACATGGTGTTTCTGTTTGGTGACCGCTTTGACGAAATCTACGGCATGCGCCGCGGCCTAACAGACGGTCGATGGAAATACATTCGGCGTTTCACGCCCAACAAGCCGGCGGCTCCTTACAGTTTCTATCAGTTTTCGATGCCATCATGGGTGGCCTGGCAGGACGCCTGGCAGGAGGGAAAACTGAGCAAGGAATATGCTCAGATGTGGGAAGCACCCCAGGAAGTTGAAGAGCTGTATGATCTCGAATCCGATCCATGGGAAATCGAGAATTTGGCGAAGGACCCGGCCCAGGCAGAGCGTCTCGCATCAATGCGGTCTCGCTTGAAGGGCACCATGATTGAAGTGCGCGACACCGGCTTGGTTCCCGAGCCCATGTGGGTGGACCTGGTGGGCGAGGGGACGATCGCCGATTATGTCGCGAGTCCTGGATTCAAGATTGATGATGTGGCGACGCTTGCCTTTCTCTCAGGTGAGAAGGGAGATGCTGCGGCTGAGACATTGCTGAGCACCGCTGCGAAAACCGGAGATGCGATCAGCCGGAGCTGGGTGCTTCAGGCCAGCCTTTTCCGGGGTAAGCCGCTGATGGAGCATCCGGAAAAAGGGCTCGAGGATGAGACGTCCCTCAACCGGATCATGACCGCCCAATTGCTTTATTCAACCGGGGAAAAGGAGGTCGCGGCAAAAGCGATGTTTGATGAGTTGAGAAAAGATATTAGTCCGGAATCCGTGCTATACCTGACGAATGCCATCTACAATCTGGGCCTGATTGATGAAGTTCCCCGCAAGTGGGCAAAAGAAGTGATGGCTGACAAGAAGGCCGGCGAGTATGTGAAGCGCTTTGCCAAGCGGGTGCTTGAAGAGTGAAAAAATTGTGCCGACTGTCAGGAACGGAGTTATCTTTTTAACAGTCAGCGGACTAGTGATGATTTTTCCGGTGATGGTGGGTTCCGGGGCAATGAGCCCTCTGAGGAATGAGTTTGACGTAATTTCTTTACGGGGCAGAACTGTAGCATGGTCAAATTGCTTCCTCTCTTTTTGCTCGTGCTGCTACCGCGTGTTGAAGCGGAAGTTTATTCCATTGGAGATCCGACGGCGGACGAACAGTATCTGGTTGAGTTGATCAACAGGGCTCGAGCAAATCCCGAGGCTGAGGGAATCCTCCTCGCTGAGACCGAAGACCCGGCCATTCTCTACGCGATCTCCTATTTCGGCGTTTCGCTGGATCAATTCAAATCGGAAATGGCGGCGATTCCACCGAAGCCGCCATTGGCGATCAATCCGATTTTGACGAGTGTTGCCCGCGGTCATTCGGAGTACATGTTCAGCATCGGTCAGCAAACCCACATTGATGGATCGGGATTGGCATGGAACCTGAGGGGTGAGGCTGCAGGTTATACCGATAATCTCGTGGTGGAAAACATCACCGACTCATCGGAGTCCAATGACTATGGACACGCCTCGTTTGAAATCGACTGGGGAGAGGGAGGAAGCGGCGGCATGCAGTTGGGTCGACCTCACCGAATCTCAATCCACTATGACAATTTGAAAGAAGTCGGGGTGGGAGTGTCATATGGATCAAAGGTTACCGAAGGTGGTAGGGCTGTCGGCCCGCAACAAATCACTCAGGATTTCGGCCTGGGACCGGCGGGCATGGTGTTCATCACCGGTGTGGTCTATGCCGATATCAACGAAAATGATTTCTATGATCCCGGTGAAGGAATCGGAGGGGTTGAGGTGCTCGTCGAAGGGAGTGAAAACTCCGGGATCACAGCGTCCTCGGGTGGCTACGCGGTGCCTGTTCCTGAAGGCAATGCGACCTATGAGCTTACTTTCCTTGCTCCGGGAATCCAATCCCAGGCGAGCGCGGTCGTGAGCGGTGAAAATGTGAAGGTCGATCTGGTGCTCGAGGATACGGCTGCAGCGGTTGTCGGGACGACGGCACCGGCCGTGGGAATTCCAACCGTCTATCAGGTCTCACCGGTTCCCGGTGCAACATCCTACGAATGGCAAAAGCTCGTCGAAAGTCCTGCGCTCAATGATTCCGCGGAAGATCTCAGTCGGGTGACCACCACCGGGTCCGATGAATTTTCGATGCTGGCCACGGATGTGAAGTATGAGGGGTCTAGTAGTTACCATCTGTTCCACGATGATTACAGCGACCGGGCACTGACCTATCAGGCCGGATTCAAGGTAGGTGCTGAAGGGGCGATATCTTTTCAGAGCCGTCTGGTCTATGCTTTGGAAGGTGAAGTCGCCAAGGTGCAGGTTTCGGACGATGGAGGCAACTCGTGGTCGACGGTTTGGTCACAGGCCGGATCGCAGGGGCTTGGGGACGTGGACTTCCAGCTTCGGAGCGTCTCATTGTCGGAGTTCTCAGGAAAGGAAGTGCGTTTGCGATTCCTCTTCGACTTCCTTTCGGGGGCGATTTACGGCTATCCGATCGGGCAGCCGATTGGATGGTATGTCGACGCGATCCAGTTCACCGACATCACAACCTTGTCGGGTGAGATGATTTCGTCGGTGGATGCGGACGGGACTTTTGAGTTTGAGGCGGAATCGCCTGGAGACTTTGTCCTTGCGGCGCGTCCGTTGTTTCCAGGTCGGACTGGCACCTTTGGTCCTCTGCTCGCGGTTGAGGCTTCGGTTCAGAATTCCTATGCCGCCTATGCCTCTGCCCAGGAAGCGGCTTTCGACCTTCCGGCTTCCAGCATTCTCAACAACCCGGAGGGCGATGCAAATGATGATGGGGTGGCAAACGTGATGGCTTACGCCATGGGTTTGAGCCCGATGGATCCGGCATGCCATTTGGTTCCTCGCGCCGAGGAAATTGATGGTCAGCTCGTGATCCATTACACGACCCATCCATCCAGAACGGATCTAAGCTATGGTGCTGAGGCAGCAACTGGTCTCGAAGGCTGGGTCTCTCCGGGTGAGCCCGGTGCACCGGAGGGATTCAGTGATCAGATTTTGTCGAGCGAGGGAAATACCGTCAATCGGCGGGCGGCCCTTTCGATTGGGGCGACTTCCGCGGCATTCATGCGCATGAATGCCAGCTTGAAATAGTGGCCTCTTCCGAAGGCTTGAGATCCTTCTTCCAAAGTCGACTAAGCTTCAGGTCCCGGGGTTTTGGCACGATTCCGTGGTACTTGATTCGGCGGAAAGCAGTCTCTTCCTGAGGGCGTCGCTGGGGATGGAGCAGGACTCGTTTTTGCCGAACCACTGGTAGCGATGGACGGCTATGAACTTGTAGAGCGCATCACGCAGCGGGCGTGGGACCATCTTTCCCAAGATCGCGGGCACTTTAAGAAAGCCACCGAGGGTTTCGAGAATGACGATGACGGCGCTGGAGCCGGAAAGAACCTCGCCGTCGTTGAGGACAAGCATGGAGTCGAGGGGCTTCGACCCGGATTCGGCGATCATCTGCTGGCCGATGGGATCCTGGAGGCGGGTAAAGCGGATAAGGTCGGCGTGATCACGATCGGCGACCCAGCGGATCGCGCGGCTGCACATCAGGCAGTCGCCGTCGAAGGCGATGATGATCTGTTTGGTGGTGGCCATGAACTGGCACATTCTGAACTCGAAATCGCGCGACGTCATGAAGAAGATGCCGGCATGCCTCAACCGATCCCGAATCTGCATCACCTTGAGCTGTTTTATCACGTGGCGAGAGCGGGCGGAATCACGGCGGCGGTGCGGACGATGCCCTACGGGATCCAACAACCGGCGATCAGCGGGCAGGTGGCGCAGTTGGAGGCGGAGCTGGGGGTGCGATTGTTTCAAAGGCGGCCTTTCACGCTGACGCCGGCGGGGCGGGAGCTTTACGATTTCCTTGCGCCGTTTTTCGGGGCACTGCCGCAGATGGCGGAAAGGATTGCCGGCAAGGCATCGAAGCATCTGCGCATGGCCGCTCCAGCGACGGTGATTCGCGATCATTTGCCGCAGGTGCTGGCGGATATCCGAAAGGAGCAACCGGAGCTGGAGCTGAGCTTGATCGATGCGGGACAGAACCGGATCTTTGAGTTGTTAGAGCAGGAGGAAGTCGACTTTGCGGTGGCGGAGCTGGAAGGTCGTGCGCCGTCGGGGATGAAGACGGAGGTGCTTCTTTCCCTGCCCTTGGTGCTTCTGTTGCCACCGGGATTGGCGATGCCGAAGGCGGGCTTGAAGGCGCTGGCAGAAGAAGCCGCCCTCGTGCGCACGGCGGAGGATACGGCGATTGCCCGCCTGTTTGCGAAAGGCTTGAACAGCAAGGGGATTCGCTGGCCGGCGCGGATCGAGGTGAACTCGATCGATCTCGTGCACGCTTATGTGGCGGAAGGATTCGGCGTCGGAGTCAGCGTGCCGGCCCCGGGGGTGAAGTTTCCGAAAGGAGTGAAGGCCGTGGAGTTGAAGGGCTTTCCAGACCTGGCGATTGCCGGAGTCTGGCGCGGAAAGCTCGGTCCGCTGGCAAGCGAAGTAATGGCCGGCTTGAGGAAACGGGCGAAAGGCTGAGCTTCCATCACTGCCGCGGAATGGGCATCGAAACAAGCCGTGGTCGCTTGCCTTCCGAAGTGACGAAGATCGTGTGACCGTCGGGAGAAAAGGCAAGGGCTTCGGCTTGGGAAAGTCCGTGTGCTCCAAGAACCTCTGGAGCTTTGGCGAACGCCTGGGCCCATGATTCCTTCGGCAAACGTCGGAATAGATAAACACCACGATAAGTCAGGACGGCGGCAAGTCTGCCATCGGCGGAGATGTCGAGGGCGGTCGGCTGGGTGGCGTAAGGATGGGGCAGGGTTCTGACCGGAAGCAGGAGTGGCGCGATCGGTCCGAGGCGTTTGGCTGTGAGCACCTCGCCAGCTTTGCTTTTGCGAAGTGGAAGCTGATAGATGGCCGGCTGCTTGTCGCGCTTGGTGACAAGAAGGATGCTTTGGCTGTTAGAATCGATGGCGACACCTTCACAATCGCGGGGTCCCTCTTCATAGCGGAAGCGAATCGACCAGTCGGGCTTGAGACTGAGACCGAGGGGGGCTTCCGGCATGGTGGGTCGGGGTTCGGCGATGATGTGGAGTGTGACGTGCTCGCGTCGCGCGTTGTTGTCTCCGGTGTCGGCGATGAGAAGCTGCGCTTTTCCATCAAAAGTGAAAGCGGCGAGGTCTTCCCAATCGGTGTTCTTGACGCCCTTCAGAGTGAGAGATCCCCGAGCCATGCCCTGCGTGTCGGTCAGGTGAACGATGGCTGCCGCGCCGCTGTCGTTGATCACCCAGAGGAGTTCGGGATCGCGACGGGAGACGGCGAGGCCGCTGGCCTCGGTGATCTGATGATCGCGGAGTCGGACGGGGTTCCCGGCAGTTTCGGTTTCCAGCGCGGCGCAGGAGGCGAGGCTGAGGGCGAAGAGGGAGATGAGCAGGCGCATGAGGGTTGAAGCTAATCTTTACGAAGCTTGCTTTGCCGTCTCGGCTTTCAGCTCCGGCCAGGTGATCAGGGTGGCGATGATGATCAGTAAGGCGGAGGCCCAGGCGACCCAGTGGGGGCCGAGGTAGTTGGCAGCGGTGAAGGCGATCAAGGGCGCGAGAACACCGCGCACTCCTGTTAGGAAAGAGTGGACACTTTGATACTCGATGACCTTGTCAGCCGGAGCAAAGCGGGTAGTCCAAAGGCTCCATATGATGTTGCCGCCGGCGCGGGCGATGCCGTGGATGGCAATGCCGATACAGAGGCCAGCCATGTTTCCTCCGAGGTAGTAGACGAGAATGCCGGCGAGAAAGAAAAGATTTACCGTGGCACGCACTCGATAGAAGGGCATGCGGTCGAAGATGGAGCCCCAGGGAACCACGCAGACGATGAAGGCAATCATCGGAATCGTACTGGTGATCAGACCGACCTTGTCGGCTTCGAAATCAAAGCCGTATCTCGGGTTACTGATGTATTCGACGAAGAGCGACCAGCCGATGAGATTCCCGAGTCCTAACAGCATCCAGACGATCAGCAGTTTTCTAAATGGAGCGTTTTCACGGACATGGCTGAAGGCGTCGAACCATCGGATGCGATTCGATTTCCGGAGATAGACGGGCGCCATCGAACGGACGCAAATCACCATCAGGAGTGTGCCGATGGCATAGGCGGAAAAGAGCGGAGGAAAGCCCTGAGTCTCGATCCACAGACCGCCGAGCCATCCGCAGAGAGCTCCGACACAGGCGCGGGCGAGGGCGGCGAGCGAGAACAGGTGGCCGCGGTTCTCATTGGAGAAATGCTTGCGGTAAATCTGTGCCATCAGGGGGGACGCAGATGCAAGGGTCAGGTAGGCAAGGCAGCTTCCGACGAAGAAAAGGGTGCCGTTGGTTCTGGAAAGCGCAGCAATGACGAAGCCGATGGTGGTGATGCTCCAGAGCCCTGCGACCATATTGTTCACCGAGTAGCCGTGTCTGCGAACGAACTGGACGATGAACAGGCTGAGCAGGAGGCCGGCACTGCCTGAGGCGATGATCGATGCCTTCATCCATGTCGGAAGCTCGAAAATGCGAATCGCGATGAAGACGGCGAAAGTGCTGAAGGCGGTCTCGACGAAACCCATTGGCAGAGCTCGCGCGAGTTCCAACCTGAAGGTGCGGGGCTGTTGCGAGTAGTCCTCGGCGGCTTCGGAGGGATCGGGCATGAGGATGAATAGGCTTACATTGGGCCTGAGGAAACCACTGCCCGCACCATTCTCGAAAAGGATTCCGGCAGCCAGCAAGTCGTTTCGACTCTCAATAAAAGGACACACCTTTTATCAGAATCCTTTTGACGTCACGTCTTTTGGGACTCAAGGTGTCGCTTGGTATGGCGCAGAAGCGGTGGATCAGTCCCTGGAAGGACTCGGCGGAGAAGCCGAGCGTCTATCATGTGGTGTCGCGGGTGGTGGATCGGCGCTTTGCGTTCGGGCCGGAGGAGAAGGAGAAGTTCCGGATGTTCATGCGCATGGCGGAGAATTTTACGGGCTGCCGGGTGCTGACCTACTGCGTGATGTCTAACCACTTTCACATCATGCTTGAGGTGCCTCCTATGCCGAAGGAGGGGTTGCCGGACGAGGTGCTGCTGGAGCGGCTGCGGGCGCTTTATTCGAAAGGGCGGGTGGCGGCAGTGGCGGAGGAATTGGCGGATTTGAGGAAGCGAGGCAACAAGGTGGCACAAGAGGCTTTAGTAAAATCCTACAGCTACCGGATGCATGATTTGAGCGAGTTCATGAAAGTGCTCTTGCAGCGCTTCAGCCACTGGTTCAACAAGGCGCATGAGCGGACCGGGCGACTTTGGGAGCAGCGCTTCACGAGCGTGATGGTGGAGAATGGAGTGGCGTCGCGGACGATGGCGGCCTACATCGATTTGAATCCGGTGAGGGCCGGGATTTGCGAGGATCCGGCGGATTATCGGTGGAGCGGATATGCTGAGGCGGTGGCGGGTGGAAAGCGGTCGCGTGGGGGATTGGTGAGGGCTTTGAAGCTTGGCGATGGACACGAGGGAACGGCAAGGGCCTGGGCGCAGGGAGGCTTGGCGAAGGAGTATCGGGCGCTGTTGTTAGGCGCAGCGGTGGAGGTTGTGCTGGATGGGAAGGTGAAGCGCAAAGGGATGAAGGCGGAGCGGGTGGAGAAGGAGCTGGCTTCTTTGGAGAGTCGCGGGAGTGATATGGCGATTGCGAAAGTGATCCGTCACCGCGTGAGGTATTTCACGGATGGAGTGGCGATCGGAGGAAGGGAGTTCGTGGACGAGGTCTTTCGTGGGTGTCGGGAGCGCTTTGGGTCGAGGCGGGTGGATGGAGCGAGAAAACCCCGTGGGGCTCTGGGTGAGTTGGCCGGAACGGTGTGGTCGGCGCGGGATTTGCGGGCAGGAGTTGAATGAAGTTGCTAACAAAGCTTGCTTCCATGCTTCCAGCAGGCGTTCGCAGGGGAAAAGATACGAACCCAGGGGCTGTTAGTCGCCGGTCTCGGAATGGGAGTTCCACGAGGCGTGCATGGTCTCCAGGTCGGGGATCTCGACGGGGCGGACGATGCGGAAACCAACCCACTGGTTGTTAGATAGATACCAGATGGATTTCGGGTTGGCGGGATCACTTGCATTCCATGCAGGGGTTGCAAGGGCGCGGGTGGATGAAGAGGGTATCTTGTCCTGATAGCTGCCTCCTCGGGCGACTTGCTGGGGAGGGCCATCGACAAGAAAGTCGGTGCTCCGAAAATTGTCGGGGAGGCACCATTCGGCGACGTTGCCGAGCATGTCGTGGAGGCCCCAGTCGTTGGGTTTCTTGCTGCCGACTTTCTGGTAGGAGTAGTTGGAATTGTTAGAAGTCCAGGCGAAGTCTTCGAGTTCATCGGGATCGTCGCCGCAGGCGAGTCTCCACTCAGACTCGGTGGGGAGGCGGTAGTAGTGGCCGGTCTGGGCGCTGAGCCATTCGCAGAACTTGCTCGCGGCGTGCTGGCTCATGGCGATGGCCGGCCAGCCGGGACCGTAGCCCTCGCCCATTTCAAAATGCTGGGGACGGAAGGGTGGGGGCGGTTGAGGGACGACGTCGGCGAGTGTTTCACCGTCGTGGATTTCGGGGGCTTCGAGGGTGGTGGGGTCGCCGTCGCGGTTGATGCTGCCATCGAGGTTGCGCGGCCGTCCATTTTCCATAAAGGCGCGGTAGAGTTCCCAGCTGACTTCGTGTTTCCCGATCCAGAATCCAGCCTCGGGGATGGGAAGCATTTCGAAAGTGGCGTGGTCGGCGAGGGGGATGGTCTCTTTGTAGGGCTCGAAAGAAGTCGAGGTGCCCTTGGATTCGATGAGCTTGTGGATTTTTCCGGTTATTGGAAGGTAGGGGGATTTCGGAACCTCCGGTTCTGGCTCGGGTGCAGGCTTGGGAAGGGGAACTTCCGCTTCGCCTGGTTCAGCGACTGCGGGGCTGTGATCCAGTTCTTGGAGTGACCGATGGTTGACGATCTTTTTTCCGTGCTCGGTCAGTTTCCTTTCATTGCTCTGCTCCTTGCAGGAAAGGAGGGCGAGTGAGAGGAGGACGAGGCGTTTCATCGGGAGCACTTGAACCTTGCCGCACCGTCAATTGTTAGAAAAGCGGAATGGGCAGGGAAAGTCGGAGAAATTCGCTGGCTGAACACCTTGGCGCGGATTGACGGGGGAAGGTCGCTGGCACAGGCTCCGATTGATGAGTGATGCCAGGACCTCGGATCTTCTTGCGACGCGATTGTCGGTGATGATGTTTCTCCAGTTTTTTATCTGGGGTGCATGGTTTGTGACGCTCTACCTGGTGCTTGGTGGGAATGATCTGGCGCCCATCATTGGCGATGCCTACGGCAGCGCGCCGATCGCGGCGATGATTGCGCCGCTCTTTCTCGGATTGGTGGCGGATCGCTTTTTCTCATCGGAAAAAGTCATGGGCGTGCTGCTGCTGATAGGCGGTGCGCTGATGATGATGGTGCCGGCGGCAGTGGAGGCGGGCGAGGGAAAGAAGGTCGTGTGGCTCTTCATCGGTCACATGCTTTGCTACATGCCGACACTTGGTCTTGGAAATACGATCGCTTTCAGCAAGCTGCCGCGTGAGGTTTTTCCGAAGGTCCGGGTCTGGGGGACGATCGGCTGGATCTCCGCAGGGCTGGTCGGTGGCTTCCTTGAATGGTCGGCGGATCTGAATCTCTTCTGGATGGCGGGAATCACCTCGCTGGTTCTTGGCGTTTATTGTTTTACTCTGCCAAACACGCCGCCGCCGGCCGCAGGCACTCCGGTGAATCTGAGATCGCTGCTGATGCTGGATGCGTTCCGGATGCTGGCGAAGCCGGCCTTCTTCGTGTTTATGCTGTGCTCAACACTGATCTGCATTCCGCTGGCCTACTATTATTCGAACACCTCGGGCTTTCTTGCGAACATGGGTTTCGAGCAACCGGTGTCGGCGATGACGATTGGCCAGATGTCGGAGATCTTTTTCATGCTGCTGGTGCCGTTCTTTTTCCGGAAGCTCGGGGTGAAATGGATGATCATGGTCGGCATGGCTGCATGGGTTTTGCGCTACCTGATGTTCGCCTACGGTGCGACGAATCAGGTGGTTTGGATGATGTTTGCGGGCATCGCGCTGCACGGGATTTGTTACGATTTCTTCTTTGTGACGGGTTTCATGTACACGGACCGAGCGGCACCGAAGGAGATCCGTAGTCAGGCGCAGAGCATGCTGGTGTTCTTCACTCAGGGAGTTGGGATGTACATTGGATTCAAGGTAGCGGCGGCGAAGCTGGGGCCGGTGATGGAGTCGTCGGCGGAGCTAACAGGTGAGATCGCGGCGGCACGTGGTGAGGAAACCCTGAGCTTTGCCGGTCAACTCGGGAAGATGTTCGCGGTGTCGATGCCCGAGGGCGTGAATCCGGCGACACTGTCGGAAGCAGCGCTTCATTGGAAAGCCTACTGGACCTTGCCGGCGCTGATGGCTGCGGGAGTCGGGGTGCTTTTTCTGGTGGCGTTCTGGGACGGATCAAAGCCGGATACCGCCACCGATGAATGATCGCCCGTTTCTGATCGTATACTGAGACTCTTGCCATGAACCCAATCACCCGCAGACAATCGATCAAGAGTCTTGCTGCTCTGGCCACCATCCAAATCCTTCCGAGTCGTGTGCTTGGTCTGAATGGGCAGACGCCGCCTTCTGAAGAACTGACTCGTGGGATCATCGGCTGTGGTGGCATCAGTGCCTCGCATCTGGAGATGCCGGGTCGACTTATGGCGCTCTGTGATGTGGATTCGAAGCACCTCGCCCGACGCATGAAGGACAGCGATGGGGAGAAAAATGCGGTGACGCCCTATTCGGACTACCGTGAGTTGATTGCGCGCAAGGACATCGACATCGTGCACATTTGCACGCCGCCGCACTGGCATGCGAAGATGGCGATCGATGCGATGAAAGCGGGCAAGGATCTGTGGACGGAGAAACCGATGAGCCGGACGATTGGCGAAGGGGCGGCCATGGTGAAGGCGGCGGAGAAATATGAACGCATGGTGCGTCTCAACACCTGGTTCCGCTTTCAGGGAACGCTCTATGGATCGGGGATGCGGACGGATTTGCTGAAGCGGATCACCTCGAGCCGGATTCTCGGATGGCCGCTGAAGATCACGGTTTCAGGGGTGACGGGCTTCAATTGGAAGTTTTTCTGGGTCGGGAAAAGGAATCTAGAAGTGGAATCAATACCTGAAGAATTGGACTACGATACCTGGCTCGGACCCGCACCGCGCAAGCCATACAACCACCATCGGGTGCACCAGACCTTCCGGGGTTACTGGGACTACGATGGCGGCGGACTTGGCGACATGGGGCAGCACTACCTCGATCCGGTTCAGTATTTGTTAGAGAAAGATGATACGGGTCCGGTTCGGGTGGAGATCGATGCGGATCCTCAGGATGCGGATGCAGTGGGGACCTGGAGACGGATCACCTTCACCTATGCCGATGGCTGTCAGATCGTGCTCGATGGCGAGAACAAGGATAAGCAGGCGAAGTACATCGAGGGGCCGAAGGGCTGGGTCGGAACGAACTACGAGTCGAACATTCCGGATCTGAAAAAGAAGCTTCGCGAGTTGCCGAAGCTGCCGCCGGTGATCACGGATTTCCATGAGACGGTGCGGACAAGGAAGAAGTTCGCGCTGAATGAGGAGAATGGCTTCTGGTCGTGCACGATCGTGAATCTGGGAATCATCGCGCACCGCTTGAACAAAAACCTCAATTTCGACCCGAAGACGCTGACCTTTGACGATCCTGAGGCGACGGCTCTGGTGAATCAGCCGATGCGTGAGCCTTGGAGAATTTAGAGGGAGTGGCGCGTGATAACACGCCGCTCCATTGACTTTCGCTCGTCGGGCGAAGCTGATAGACCAATAGCATGACACCCGAGGTCGAACGCTTTCTGGATCTGGCGACTCGTGAACTTGAGTCGTACCCGGAGCAGCGCGGGGAAGCCAAAGGAGAGCTGATGGCGAGACTGAGTCACCGCATGGGTGGTGTGGAAGCGATCGATATTGGAGAACCGCTCGCAGTTTTGGAAAAAAAGGGGAAGCCTGCGAGCTGGAAGAAATTCGGGACGGCGATTCTGCTGTTGACGTTACTATTCTCCCTCGGGCTGACTGGATTCCGGCATCTTCGGAGCTACTTGATGCTGGAGGACTCCGGGGAATTCGATTCCAGTCACCGATATGGTGAAGCGATCGATCTTTCGGGCAGGCCGCTTGTCAGGATGTTGCGTGAGGAATCTCCAGATTTGCCGATTGGTCTGGATTCCGAGCGCTTTGAGAAGGCGTCGGACGAGTCGGCTGCGATAAGGGAGCGGTTTCCTGATGATGCGGGAGCGCTTCGGATGCACGTATGGAATCTGCTCACGGAAAGGAATTACGAATGGGAGCGGCTGCCGCCAGAGATTCTGGGACAAGTCGAGCGAATCGAAGTCACCCCTTATTGGGCGGATTTCCGGATTTCACGGAACAGCAGAAAAGCCTTTGAGGATCTCATGGGGAGGAACACCGGAACCGTGCGCGACTGGGATTTGTGGGAAGAAGCCAGGGCGCTCTGGAAAGAGATTGTTGCGAGTGCGGAGATAGCGGATGCGCCAAACCTTTTGTATCGGAAGCAAGTCGAAGCGCTTCCTGATTCGGAGGATTTCGTGTCGATGATGATAAATCACAACTGTCGACGTGCAGCGATCAATGAACGGAGCTCCGTTCTGAATCTATTTAATTTTATCCGGGCGGAGGCTGACTTGTTTCATGATAAGGAAAATCGTGAAGGCTTACTTCAACTTTCTCGAGAGGTGAGGAAGGTGATTTCCTTCCGTGTGGATCCCCTTGTCCAATGGCGGGGGAGTTACGTCTATGGGGCGGAGAATCCTCTGATTGATCATCTGAAGTATGAGGCGGGGAGCGGAATTTTTGATACGGGAAACGAGGCTTTTGATGCAGAGCTGAAGGAATGGGATCGGCTTTCCACCGTCTACTCGGATGTTCACGCCAGCGGTGTGACCTGGACTGATGAGGTCATACAAGCGGTTCCTCTGATCCTTGAGCATCGAGTGGGAGACACCTTGTTGATCGGAGATATCGGAGAGTTCAAAGCCCTGAGGATGGCGGAGTACTCCTTTGCCGAGCGATTGGCTGCAATTGCGGGGGCGGTGGTGTTTTCATTGTTCGTGCTGCTGGTGGGCCTGGATGTGATTCGGCGGTCCAAGTGGGTGCGTGGCTTGGCGCGGGGCGTGAAGCCCTTGTTCGGATGGGTTGACCAATGGTGGGTTGGGGCGTTGGGGATTCTGGTTCCTTTTGCCTGTTGGTTGGCTGTTAGGCTCTCGCCGCTGGGAATGAGGGACTTCGGGATTGCGCAGGATGAGGGTCTTCCGTGGTTGCTGCAGACGATTGCGGCGATGCTTTTTTGTTTGGCAATGCTTGTGGCGACGGTCCGTTGGCGGTGGAGCAAGCGCGCCGGTTTTCTCGATATTGGCGGTGGAATTGGTGTGAAACTGGGCTGGGTGGCGGCTGGATTGATCGGACTTGCGATGATCGCGTTCGGTGGGATTCGCTACGTCGACGACATCGATAATCGACGGGAGATATTTCTTCTAGCAGTGGCATCGATGGGAGGCTTTGGGGTGCTTTGGATTCTCTGGCTTGCCTTTGCCGCCGTGTGCCAATCGAGCCAACGGGCGCTGTCATCCCATCTCGCAGGCCTGACGCTTCTGCCTTGGTTGGCGGGAGTGGCATTGGGCTTGCTGGCGCTGGAACCGCTGCTGCACTTGGAGGAGAAATACTGGTTTGTGCAGGATGTGATCCTGCGTCCGATGGATGGACAATTTGATACGGTTTATGAAGAGAGGACGACGCTTCGACTTGCCGAAGCGTTGAAAGAATAAGGGGGAGACCGGCAGGAGGAACGAGGCTGGGAGTCTCTCCTCCGGACTTTCGCGAGTTGGGAGAAGCTGATAGAGCGAGGGCATGACACCCGAGGTGGAACGCTTTCTGGAGCTGGCGACTCGCGAACTTGAGTCGCAACCGGAGCTGCGGGAGGAGGCCAAGGGCGAGCTGATGGCGCGGGTGAATCATCAGGGAATGCCGCTTGAGATGCTGGATCTGAGCGAGCCGATTGCCCGGCTGGAGGGGGTGAAGAAGAGAAAGCGTTGGTTGAGGCGGACGCTCCATGTGGTGGGCTTGATGCTGCTCTTGCTCGTGATCGGCTTGGGTGTCGGGCTTCTGGTGAGAAATACGGTGTTTCTCGTTCAAGCGCAGATGATGGGCTCTCGCTATGGAGTCCTGGGCGGCGTTCCGGCGGAGGATCTGGGTGTTGGGAGATGGGTGAGACGAACTGCGCCTGAACTTCCCTTTTCCTCTCAAGAGAGCGCGGAGCTTGCAGCCTTGCTTGCGAGAAATCCTGGCGACCGAACCATCTTTCCTCAGTATCTGCTGCGACTTGAAAGAGAGCAGGGTGCTGGCTGGGCGATGAGTGCGGAGGATGTGGAAAGGGCGAAACACCTTGATCCGGAGAATGGCTTTTATTCCTTCGTTCAGATCGATAGTCACCTCAATCGAGCCTTTGGAGGGAGGGCTTCCTCACGAACGTCGCCGCCGTCGTCGTCGGTGGTCTCAGACGAGGCGGAGTTTGCGAAGGCGCTTGAGCTGTTTTCAGAAGCGGCGAACGCAGAATACTTCTCCGACTACTCGGGCGATTTGCGGCGCAAACAGCTCGCGGCCTTCCCGAGGGCTGAAGGGTTTTTGGAGGATGCGCTCCATGAGATGTTCACGGAGCAGGTGATTCAGCTATTTGGCAACTACACCAGCACTGGTGAGAAGTCTACCGAATGATTGATACGAAGGCGGATCGATTGGCTAAGGGTGGAGATGTTCAGGGTCTGCTGGCATTGCGTGATGAACTGTTGAGCTTCTCCATGTTGCTCGTCGCGGAGATCCAGAATGGCGGAGGGAATGCCAGGATTATCAAGCAGCGCCTATCCCGATCTCTAACAGGAGTCCTCGATGAGCTGGATACACTGGGCCAGACGAATGCCCACGCGGAACTGAAGAAGATGGTCACGCAATTGGATTCGCTCGATCTCAGCTATCAAAGCAGGCAGCCGGCGAGTCCGCCATCTCCTTCGGCAAGGCTCAGCCGATGGAGAGATATTCCATCGGATCTAACAAGAGCAGAAATGATCCCGTCCGGTCGCGTCGAGTGGGCCTTGGGTGAAAGGGTGATGCTTCATGCGGTTTCTCTCGTCGGATTGTGGTTGGTGCTTTTTACGGCGTTCGAGGCATCCAGGCGGAAGCGCCAGGTGAAGGGTCTGGCGAAAGGCCTGATGCCATTGTTCCGGTGGAACGATCATCTGTGGATCGCCGGTTTGGGGATCGTCCTTCCGGTGGTTTGGTATCTTGGTCTGACGAGACTCACTCCATTGGGAATGCATGACCTTTCGCTCGACGACGATGAGATCGCTGTCCTTGTTTCCAGCATTCAGGTGCTTGGAGCGTTTTTCATGGGGGCGATTGCGATGCTCTGGGCGACGTATTGGAGGTGGGAGAAACGGGGTGGTTTTCTCTGTCTTCGGGGGGGTGGGGTTTTTGTGGGATGGATCATGGCGCTGCTCTCGGCAGCAGCGATTCCGGTGGCGGGATGGGCGAAGTTTATCAGCTTCAAGGACGATGAAAGCATGGGATTCTATCTGGTAGGTGCGGCTGGCTTGGTGGCGATGGGATTGCTTTGGTTGCTGTGGATTGGCATTCTGAATCTCTGCACGCCGCAGGCGAATGCGCTGCGGGCGAACCTTGTTTCGCGGACGGTGCTCGCCTGGTATCTGGTGGCTTCGTTTTGTCTGGTCATCGGGGCAGAGCTGCTGCGGCAGGAGGAGCGCTACTGGATGAGCAAGGACAGCTTGTTTCCAACCTGGACGAGTGAGACGCATCTGAACGGTCTCGAAGAGAGGGTGGAGCGGGAGTATCAGCGGGAGCTGGAGCGAATTCTGGAAGCAAAGTAGTTCCGGCGTTCCAAAATCCGTTTCGCTCCTGCCTAGCCAATCGGGTGGCGGAGTGCTATCGGGGCGGCCGGCGGATGGACGAGGAACGGAAGAGCAGCTTGCCAGACTGGATGCGGAATCGCTTGAGCGATGACCAGCGGTTTGCGGTGCTGTGCATGCTGGGAGGTCTGCTCTGTGGCCTGGCGGCGGTGCTGTTTCATCTGGCGATCCACCATCTTTTCGAGTGGTTGTGGCATGAGGCATCACATCGCGAACCGACGGAGTTCATGGCGATGATGCTGCTCGCTCCGACGCTGGCGGGGCTGCTAGTTGGGATCGGGGTGCAGTTCTTCGCGCCGAATGCGGCGGGCAGCGGGATCCCCCAGACCAAAGCCGCCTACTACAACAAAGGAGGGAAAATTTCTTCGCGGACGGGAGTGTGGCGCTTTGTGCTCGGCGCTCTCTATGTGGGTTTGGGAAACAGCCTGGGTCGGGAGGGACCGACGGTGCACATCAGCACGGCGATTACTTCGAGGATCGGGCGCTGGGCATTTCGTGATCCGACTCGAGTGCAGGCGATGGCGCCGGTCGGGATGGCGGCAGGAATTGCGGCGGCGTTCAATGCGCCGCTCTCGGCGCTCACCTTCGTGTTTGAGGAGTTGCTGGACAACTTCGCGATGAAGGCGCTGGGCGGCATGGTGGTGGCGGTGGTGATTGCGGCTGCGGTTTCACGAACGCTGCTGGGGGAGGATCCGGTGATCATGGCGAAAATTGCCGAGGACTATCAGACCTCGGCATGGATGCTGGTGGCGCTGCCGCTGGGTTTGGCGGCGGGACTGATTGGTCATGTTTTTGTGCGCAGCACGCTGGGTTTGCGCGGGTGGTTCAAGACGCGGCGCTGGTTGCCGATGTGGATTCGCCCGGCGACGGGTGGGCTTTCGTGCGGGATTCTTGGCCTGTCGGCCTACTTCCTGACCCGCGACATGGGCGATGCGCAGAACTCGGTTTTCAGCATCGGCTACGAGAGTCTCGAGGCCGCGTTTGAGAACCGGATCACGGTTCAGATCATTGCGGTCCTGCTGGTGATGAAGTTCCTCGCCGTGGTGCTGAATTATGCGACCGGGGGATCGGGCGGTTTGTTTTCCCCGACTCTGTTCATTGGCGGAATGCTGGGGGCGTTGGTGGGAGCGGGGCTGGTTGAACTGCAGGACCATGGTCATTGGATCCCGGCCTTTCCATCGGACACGAAGGTGATCGGCGGCTGCGTTCTGTTAGGAATGGGGGCGATGTTTGCGGCGGTCGTGAGGTGCCGCTTCACCTCGCTGATCATCATCTTTGAAATGACGGGGAACTACTCGTTGATCCTGCCCTTGATGGCGGGAAACATTCTGGCCTTTGCGATCGCCAAGCACCTGCAGCCGGTGAGCATTTACAATGCGCTACTTCTGCAGGATGGCGTCACCCTGAGGAAAATGCCGGCCTACCGAGGTGCGCAGGATTACCGGAAGCTGCCGGTGCAATCGATCATGACGCACGAGATCTTCAGCTTGATGGCGGGGGAGACTTTGGAATCGGCCTTGAAAAGGATCTCTCAAGCGCAAAGCCGCTTCCATGCCTATCCGGTAGTCGATGAGGAAGGTAAGCTGGTGGGGGTGATCACCCGTCACGAGCTCACGGATTCGGCAGAGACGATGAGCGTGGGTGAGCTGATTGTGGATCAGCAGATCCTTTCGGTGACGACGGATACCTCCATTCGTGATGCCGCGAACCGAATGATCGCACGGGATTTCCAGCAGGTGCCGGTGGTCAGCCAAGTGGACCCGAAAAAGCTGATCGGTTGGCTGACATTGAACGACATCGCGCGGCAGCAGAACGCGGTGGAAGGCTGAGAGCTCAGCACACCTGGAGGGTCAGCGAAACGGTCATGGAAGGACGAGCATGCCCGGCAGCGGTTCGCTCCTGCCCAGCGATTCAAGGTGGGAATCCCATGGGAAGATGAGCCCTCGACTCCGAGTGAGCTTTCGCGCTGGCATGCAAGGCCCTGAGCGCAGGAAGCAATTTAACGCTTGCCACCCTACCTGATCCCAGAATGTATGCAGTATGCCAAAACAAAGAAATCGGCATGAGAAGCCCCAAGATAATGAACCCAGGATCATGAACAAACTACCCGCAATCATCACCCTTGTGCCACTGGCGCTTGGCCTTAGTGCGCTGAATGCTTCAGCCGCAATCGTCAATTACTCGACCAGCTTCTCGAGTGCCGACGAGGTCGCCTACGTGGATGGAGATTTGAATGGCATCGACGGCTGGAACTCCGCCGGAACGATCAGTGCAACGGCTGGCGCAGGGTATGTGCAGTTAGGAAACACCCAACGAGCGATTCATCAGGCATCAGGTGGCCCCATGGCGATTGGGGACTCCATTACGGTCAGCATCCTCTTCAATTTTGAAGCGGTGGGGGTGAATGCGGTATGGCGAATCGGACTGACCGAGACCAGCAGCATCGGTGCCGGTGATGCGAGGGTGGGTGCAGAAGTGAGGCAAGGTGGCACCACTCAGGCAACCGGGAATGGTTTCATGCAACTGAGGGACCAGTCGGCTGGAAACTCGGTGGCAACTACCGTCGCCTACAACAATACGGACTTCCACATTCTCACCACCACGATCACCAAGTCAGCGACAACGAACCTGTTCAATGTGGTTTCCGATATCGATGGCGTGACGACGAACTCCTATGATGTCACGAATTCCACCCTCTATGAAGCGGACACCGTCTATGGCACCTTCCAGCAACGAGGCGGGGCGAACCTTGGCAATGTCGACCGTTTCAGCATTGCTCAAGTTCCCGAGCCGAGCATCGCGACGCTGCTTGCAGGCGCGCTTGGTATCCTCATGGTTCGTCGCCGTGGATAGGTTGGGACTTGGAGCACGTTGACGCCTTGATGCCCAAGTGTGACGCGCATCGGCAATGTCCCGAAATTCTAGAAGGCCGCTGGAGAGATCCGGCGGCCTTCTTGTTCAGCTGGGGAAATTGCTGCGCCTTACAGTCGGAATCAGGAATTCACGCGTTCGACATTTTGTAAGAAAAGGCAGGCTTTCCAAGTAGCCACCCCATTTCCATCTCCATGAAGAAAGCCCTATCAGATTTTGCATGCTTGCTGATTGTGATCATTGCTCTCTCCTCCCCTGAGAAGTCTTCGGCAGCAGAATTGAACGGGAATTCAGTCGTCGCGGAAAGGAGCCATGAAGCATCGGTCGGAGGTGCGGGAGTTCTCATTTCCAAGTTCAGGCAAACCGGCATGACGGGCGTGACGTTGCTGCTCATCTCGGTGGTCGGGTTCTCATTTGCATTCGAGCGCGCCTATCATCTTCGAAAAGTGAACATCGTTCCCGAGAGGCTTACCGGAGAGAGCGAACGGCTCTGGAAGGCCGGGGATTTTGATGCTCTTCGCGAACTTTCACGCCAAAGACCCAGCACGCTGTCACGGGTCATCCTCATGCTCGTAGACCACAGAGAGGGTAGCCACACCGATGTCGCCAACCTTGCTGGCGACATGGCTTCGCGGGAAATGCGCATTCACCTTCAACGCGCGTATCCCCTGGCGGTCGTTGCGACGGTGAGCCCGCTGTTAGGGCTCTTTGGTACCGTCTACGGCATGATCGGAGCCTTCGAATCGGTCGCGCTTGCAGGCAAGATGGGCGATCCATCGATCATGGCCGGCGACATCTCGTTCGCGCTTATGACAACCGCCATCGGTCTCGTCATTGCAGTTCCCGCGCTGACTGCCTACCACTTCTTCCGCGTGCGCACGAACATTCTCGGTCTCGCCCTGGAAGAGCAGGTCAACCACCTTCTGATCCGCTGGTTTCCGATCGGGAAATGACCCATTTTCAAGAATCTAACAACACGATGACCGATGAGAGTTGATATGGATGACGGCAGTGACATTGCCGTGGACATGGGACCTTTGATCGACTGTGTGTTCCTGCTGTTGATCTTCTTTTTGGTTTCATCGACGATGAAGAAGCCGGAGCCGGAACTTCCCATTGATCTCCCTGAGCCCGCGATCTCCGCCATCGATAGTGCGGATCCGAGTCCGACGCTCATTTCCATAGATCGCAGCGGCCAGTTTTACATGGATGGTCTGCCGATCGGGCAGAGCGAGCTTCACCGTCGGCTCAAGGCGTTTTCCGCCGAGGATCCCACGGCTCACATTCGCATCGACGTCGATCGTGAATCTCCGAGCAGGACCCTCGTTCAGCTGCTCGACCTCTGTGCCTTTGAAAGTCTGAGCAACTATGCGCTGCACACGCGCTCACAGAATCTGGATAAGCTGTCCCGCTGATGGTGGAGGATTCCATAGACGGCGGTGGCGGCTGGAGCACGTGCAAACCCGGCGGTCGGCTGCTGTGGATTGTTCCTTCGCTCGTCTTGCACGTGGCCGTCATCGGCGTATGGGTGGCGATGCCTGCTGATGAGGCCCGAAGGCCTCGGGAAAAACTTCACGTTGAAAGTGCGCAGCTTGAGCAGCTCCAGGAGCACATCGAGGATGCCAAGCTGCGTGAACTGCATCGGGAAGTGCGGCGATTGCAGGAGATCAAGCGGAGCATGGCGAACATTCGTTCAAAGGAACTGATAAGCCTGAAGGAGTTTGAGGAGGACATGCGGAGTCGCTTGAATCGTGATGGCCGTCAGGCCCTTGACGAACTCCTCAGGGCACAAGTCGGCCTTTCGGATGCTCAGCAACAGTTCATGGAAGGTCTTCTGAAGATCGAGGGCCTCGTTCAAAAAGTGCAAGCTCTACTCGATCAGCATGCGTTCGGTGAAGCGATCCCACTCGCTCGCCAAGTGCTTGATCAGCACGACGATTTGCAGACGAAGCTGAAGGCATTGGACCAACAATTACTTCTCGTGCAGGCGAAATTCGATCCTGCCGATGCCGTATTCGGCTGGATCACGGGGAACGAGATCGCCCGGAGATGGGACGATCTGGTGATCATGAACGAACAGGTTTTCACGAAGCAAAGCACGACTTCCGACAAGATGGATCGCGTCCGGCTCCGACAGGGAGCGGCGCTCAAGCGTCTGGTGGGCGAGCATGGTATCGCTATGCAGCTCCAACGCTCCCTCGATGAGGAAAAGAAGGCTCAGGCCGAGTTTGAATCCCAGTTCGCCCTCCTCACCGATTCCCTCCGGAAGGCGGATACGGACATCAAGGTTTGCGAACTGAAACTCCGCAAGGCGGATCAAGATTTGAGGTCTGTTAGGCGAGAGCGAGGGCAGCTCGGTCGCGAACTCCAGAGCATTCATGGCGGGCACCCGGACACGCAGCAGCGCCGGACAGATGTCCAGAAGATGATTGAGGCCACGGATCAGAAATTGATTCGGCTTTCCCAGCAAAGGAAGGGGGCAGGCGTCGCCCTGCAAGAGGCAAAGAATCTTGCGCACCAATCCGGGCAGCGGCTCAAACAACTTCGAGCGCCGGGCGATCGATGGCAGCAGCAACGGAAGAACCTGACGGATAGACTGGCGCAAGTTCTGAAGGCCCTTGTGGGCGAGGCTGATATCATCGCTGCCCAGCAGGATGTTTTTGATCTCCAGAGTCAGGCCATGGAGCTTTCTCATTCGCTCATCGAAGCGGCAAACCGAAGCGAGGAGGTGTCGCAGTGAAAGCGTTCCGCATCTCCACGCTGGTGATTGTGTTACAACTTCCTGCTGGAACCCATTTCAGCATGGCTGACGCTCTGCCGGACTTCAGCGGTGCGCTTCATTCGCTGCGTGAAGACGTCGAGGTTTCGGATCTCGACGTGCTCGAGAGCTACGCGGAAGCCCTCGAACTTGAGAAGGAGATCGCCGAGCTTTACCGCGAAGTCCGCTCAATCGAGCTCTCCCAGATCCAGCGACAAAGCCTGAAGCGATCCTTGAGGCAGACCCTGCCTCCCGTCTCCGAGCGATGGAATCCCGATCGTCGAATCCTCAATGCTCGCGTCAAGGATGGCGACCGGCTTGCGATCTATCAGGAGGAACTTCAAAAGCTGATGCAGGAAAGCGATGCGATCGTTTCGAATGCCGAGGAGCTGCTCCATTCGCTGTTGCCCGGTCTGCCGGATCAGACAAAGGAGGTGCAGCGGGAGGCCATGCGGAGGGTGCTTCACGAGATGGCAGAGCAGGGGATCGGCAGCGAAGAACTCGAGGCCCCAGAGAATGCGCATGAAATGGCGACGGTGCTCGAAAAGGAAGCGGTGCGGAAACTGGAGGAGTCGGAGAGTTCGTTGAAACAAGCACTCGGCGAGTTGGAGAGAGCGGAGGAACTCATGGGCGCTGGCCGCGTGAATGCCGGCGGGGAATCGAATGACATTGCCGGCCGACTCGCGGAAGAGACTCTAACTAACATGACGGAGCATGTCGTTTCAGCGATCGAGGCCATCTCGGGAGAAATGGAGAACTCTCTCGAGAATGTCGGGAAGGTCCGCGAAGCGATGGGAAGGATTGACGAAGCTCTCGCTTCGGCGGGTGATGTGAATTCAGAACTCCAGGCGAGAAAAGCGGACGAACCACTCCTGCACACCGAAGAGGCGGTCCGCGCCTTGAAAACTGCGGACAGAGGCATGGATGCCGCTCTCCATGCTGCGGCAGGTGCTGCCAGGCTTCGTGCGGAAATGCGAGACGGTGCCAGTTCCCATCAACAACGAATTGCTCAACAACAGGTGCTCCAGAAGCTCGCCCGTGCCGAGGCCGGCACCTACCTCGACCTGACCCGTCAGATGAAAGGGGAGGATCTCGAGCTCGTGCCCGAGCCTGTTCCTCCGGAGCATCAACCCCCACCGATCATTGGCAATTTCAGCGGGGAAGCCGGCCGCAAACTGGTCAAACATGGCGGGATCTCCGCAACCTGGTTCCACGTCAATCAGTGGTATATTCTTGGCCCCTACGATAACCGTGGACGGATGAATCTTCAGCGTGTCTATCCACCGGAATCCGCCATTGATCTCGATGCCGAATACCTCGGCAAGAATGGAGCCCGTCTAACATGGACCTACGATTCCTTCGTCGAGGAGATGGTCGCTCCCTCGGCCGGCTGGGGGGAATACACGATCTATTATGGCTTCACCGAATTATTCTTTGAGGAAGACGCCGATCGATGGATCGCTGTCGGCAGCGATGACCGCTCCGATTTGTGGATCAACGACATGCCCGTGTGGCGCAGCAGCAATCAGCTGAAGAGATGGTCGATCGACGAAGGATTTCGCAAAGTCCACTTCAAGAAAGGGCGCAATAAGGTCGTCTTTCGCCTGGAAAACGGCTGGCATAACCTCGGCTTCTCACTGCTGATCAATGCCAAGCCGAAGTACTGATCGAGCGACGATTACTTCGCCACGTAGTCGATCACAAGAACGTCCTTGAGCGATGGCTTGAGCATCGAGACAAAGGCCTGATGCGCTTCGTGCGGGAGATACACCTCGAGCCCTGCCTGGTCCTTGAAGGTCACGAGGAAGCAGTGGGTGAAACCCTTTGCTTTTCCTTCCGGACTGACATTGGTGCCCCATTCGAAGTCCTTGATGGAATCAATTTTCTCAGGGAGGGCGGCGAAAGCCTTCTCGATTTTAGAGATATCCTCTGCTGCGGCATCGTCCTTGAAACTGAATAAAACGAGGTGGCGGAATTCAGATTCGGCCACAGCCACTGCGGTAAGGAGTAACGAGAAGATCGGTGTAATCAGGTGTTTCAACATGCGCGCAGTGTCGCCAGCCCATGGAGGTCGTCAACCAAAGGCGGTCTCATGGAATTTCCGAGGCCCTTCCTCCCCGAAAAAAAGTCCACCGGAAGACGGAACTCCCGGTGGACCTGCCCTTTTCAGGGCTAACTAACCCATTAGTTATTTCGGAGAGAAATCCAGAAACAGAAAACAGAAAGCTCCCCTAGTCGATTGTCGACAAAAGGGATATTGAGGTCTTTTGCGCCGGTAAGGCAAGCCCCGTTTCACGGCGTTGAAGGCTCAAAATTTCCCTTGCGCCGGCCGGGAAAATTCTTCAATTGTGTTCTGTCGACAATCCGCAACGGATTTGTAAAGAACCTCTGACCACGAAAAACCGATGAAACCTCCTAAGAATACGTCACTTCTGCGTTGCCTTGTGCCGCCGGCCCTCGTTTTGGCTGTCTCGATTACTGTCGCTCAGGCAGCCCCCATTGAGTTTCTCGCGGCCGAAGGATTCGGCGATGGCGATCTCAATGGTCAGCAGGGCTGGGTGGCGAGCACTGGCAAGTTTCTCAGCAACCAAGTGGACGCGGCCGCGGGAGTGGTGACCTCACAGAATGGCGAGATTGCCGTTTTTGATAGCCCCTTGAATCTGGAAGTGGGGGAGAGCTTCCGTTTCTCGGCGACCTTTCAATTTGTCGATTTCACGGCAACCGGATTGACGCCACCTGCTGCCGGCGAGTTCTGGTACATGCTGAGGACCGGCCTCAAGGAGACCAACGCCGCCACGACCGTGGCCAACGGGGCTCCGAGTGGCATCACGCGCCTCCAAGCTTTCGATGGCAACGTCCGTCTGCTCAACAATGCTTTCGGCGCGGGAACCGCCGGGGGAACGGGCAGTGCTCTGGCGCTCGATACACCCTACACGATCAGCTACGAGATCACCCTGGGAGCCGATGCCGAATCGACGAGCTTCAGCATCAGTCTCAGCGACGGGACGGCGACGGCCAGTGGGACGATCATCGGGATCAGTCCGACTCTTTACGACGATCTCGCCACGGGCGATGGCGCTTACGTGTTCTTTCAGTCGGATGGTGCCGTCCAGGGTGGCATCGATGCCATTCAGTTGCTGTCGGTCGACATCAGTGGATCCACTCCTCCGCCCAGCGGAACACTCATCGACTTCCTTGCTGCAGAAGGATTCTCCAACGGAGACCTCAACGGTCAGCAGGGCTGGACCGCCACCACTGGAAAATTCCTGAGCAATCAGGTGGATGCTGCGACGGGAATTGTCACCTCGCAGAACAGTGAAATCGCGGTCTACGACACCGCTTACAATCTCGCTGTTGGCGAAACATTCAGCTTCTCCGCCTCATTCAAGTTTGCGGATTTCACGGTTAGTGGACTGACCCCTCCGGGCTTTGAAGAGTTCTGGACGATGGCGAGAACCGGACTCAAGGAGACGAATGCAGCCACCATGGTCGACAACAGCACTCCCAATGGAACGGCCAAGTTTCAGGCTTACGAGAACAATGTCCGCTTGCTCGACAACGGCTTCACTCCCGCCACGTCGGGAACCGGCAGCCCCGTCGCTCTCGGAACGACTTATACCATCACCTACAGCCTGACCATGGGTGCCGATGCGGCAACGACCAGCATTGCCGTGAGTCTGAGCGATGGAGTCACGACCGTTCCCGGAACCATCACTGGAATCAGTGACTCTCTCTACACCGACCTCGCCAGTGGCGATGGAGCCCATCTCTTCTTCCAAGCGGACGTCGTCGTTCAAGGCGGCATCGACGCCATTCAAATCGATACCATTCAGATCGAGGGTGCGACTCCTCCTCCCAGCGAAATTGTGATCGATTTCCTGGCGGCTGAAGGCTTCTCAAATGGCGATCTAAACGGTCAGCAGGGCTGGATCGCTAGTGATGCCAAGTTCCTCAGCAATCAGGTGAATGCCACGACAGGTCTTGTCGTTTCGCAGAACAGTGAGATCGCCGTCTACGACACCGCCTACAACCTGGCTGTTGGAGACACCTTGCACTACTCCACTTCGTTCAGCTTTGCTAACTTCAACGGTGGCGAGTTGACGCCTCCGGGAGCTGAAGAGTTCTGGACGTTGCTGAGAATCGGGCTCAAGGAAACGAACAATGCGACCATGGTCGCCAACGGTGCTCCGAGTGGTGTTACCAAGTTCCAAGCATTCGAGAACAATGTCCGCTTGCTCGACAATGCCTTCACTCCCGCCACCCCGGGAACCGGCAGCGCCCTCGCTCTGGCGACCCCTTATACCATCAACTACAGCATCACCCTCGGAGCTGATGCGGCGTCCACGAGCATTGCAGTGAGCCTGAACGATGGAGCGGCCACGGTTAGTGGAACGATCACCGGGATCAGTGACTCGCTTTATAGCGACCTCGCGACCGGCGATGGCGCCTATCTTTTCTTCCAGTCCGATGGCGTGGTCCAGGGCGGTATCGAGGCCATTCAGGTGGATGTTGTCAGAATCGAAGCTCCCGAAGTCATTCCAAGCGACGGCATTGTCATCAACTCCGTCAGCTATCAAGAAGGTGTGGGCTTCACCATCAACTACACTTCCGGCGTCGGACCGGTAGATGTCTGGTTCAATGATTCCGGCACCTTGGACATCGACGACTTCTTCCTCCTCGATGAAGATCAGACCGGTGGCACCTACACCGACAACAGCACGACACCCAAGGCGTTCTACATCCTCACCACAGCGGGCGAGGCACCCTAGGAGAACGCATTCAGACAACCTTCTAACACCAAGAGATGGCGGGCCAAACGGTCCGCCATCGCTGTTTTCCGATCGAGCAAGGTTCTTTCCTGCCAAGGATCAGGCTGATAAAGGAAATTCATGAAACCCGCCGATCGCTTCATTGAAGCTGCCACCGCGCCGCTCGCGGACAGTAATGCCGAGCTTCATCTGGCGGCGCAGCATGAACTGCGGGAGCGCATTGACTCCAGCCAAGAGGCGGCACTTCTCGCTGCTGCCACTCGTTTGGATGGCAGGCAAAAGAATCGCTGGATTCCCGGGCTGCTGATTTTGATGGGGGTCATTTCACTGCTGATCATCGGACAGGCCCTGACCCAGTATCTAGCTCTGAAGACTGCGTACGAGGTCTTCAATATGGGCCGCCCTTCGTCAAAGCCGGCCTTTTCGACCAGCCATCTTTCCTCTGATCAGAAGCTGCTGCTTTTCGGCGATCTCAGCCGTTCTGGTAGAAGTGAGCGCTGGAAGGCTCTCTGGGACTCCCGGCCTGAATACCCTCCTTACTTTGCGAACTATGTCGGTCACCATATCAGTGAATATGGTGCTCTCCCTCCGGACTTTCTTGAGAATGCGACGAAGATCGATCCCGATAATGGCTGGTACTGGGCTCTGGCAGCCGCCTCCGAGGCGAAGGGCAACGCGGTCATGACTCGCCCCTCGCCGGCAGACCGCGAAGCAGGTATGGCGTCGACGTGGAGCATCGTCGATCCCGTCAAACACAGCACCGCGCTTGATCTGCTGGAGCAAGCGGTATCAAAGCCCCGGATTACGAGTTACAGGAAGGTGATGGTCGAGCAACAGCTCCGCCTTCTACCGAAGCGGACGGACTATTTGAGCCAGTTTTCTGTCTACAGCTGGCTTAATGACAACATCAGTTTCGGGGGGAGTTTGCGGCCCGTTTCCGAGTTGATCGCCGCGGAGGCGGAACGCTGCAAGACTGAGGGTGATCTCGAAGGCTATCGGAAGGTTCAAAGTTCTCATAAAGCTCTCTCCATGGTATGGGTTCAAGACAGCCCCTACCTTGTTGATGCGCTTGTATCCAAGGTGTATTCCATTGCTCCTGTTAGGAACCTTCGGGATGCTGCTTCGGCACTCGCTCTCGCAGGTGAGGCCGAGGTCTATCAGGAAATTGATGACCGTCTCAATCCCGGTGTAAGGAAGCGGAGGAAACAGAGCGATCTCGCGCATGATCTGGAGCGATTGGCTCAACGGAAGGGTGGGGCTTTAAGCGCCATGTCACTTCCGATGATCAGCCGTCAAAGCTTCCAGCCCGTTCCCTTCCGGGAGGACGAAATCACTCCCGCAAGACGTGCAGAGCATGCGCTTTTTGGAAGAGCGGCGTCCTTGGCTACATGGCTGCTTCTCGGCCTATCGCTCGCCGCCATTTCGCTGATTCGCCCTCAAGCCCAACTCGGTCCATTGTCTCGCCGGCTTCGTAATCTCTTCCTACCTGCAGATTGGGCGTGGATCATCGGACTTGGCCTGATGTTTCCGGTACTCTGGCACCTGCTTGTCGCTCAGTTCAGTCCCTTGGCCGCCCATCACTGGAACATGAGCTTCAGTGCATTTATTCTCCCGGGAGTTCAGTTCGGAGCCACTGCGTTGATGATGATCATTACTCCTCTGGTTGTCATTCGATGGCGAATGAAGGTAAGAATGCCGTTTATCCAGTTCCATCATCCCAACAGGTGGCTTGCCTGGCTTGCTGTCGTCTCGGCTACCCTCGCGATTCCCGTTTTGGGAGCTCTTCCTTACATCGAGAGCGCGGAGCTTCTATTCCTCAGTTTGACGGCCCTCTTTCTTGGCTTTCCACTTCTCTGGCTCATCGGAGTGGCCTTCAAATCAATCTACCGCAGTCGCCACCGTGCATTGGCGAGTCGCGTGATTGTCGATTCGCTGATCCCGACCTACTGCATCGGTATGATCCTCAGTCTGCTCAGTGTTCCTCTATTTCACATCGCGGAAAAACAGTGGATGAGGCACGATCACATTGGAGAAATAAGCAGCGAGGAAGCTTCCTTTTCGCGCTACGAGTATCGCGTCACCGAGCAACTGAAAGCGGAGTTGTTAGAAGAACTGAGCGAATTGCCGTGAGATAAGGAGAGGACAATTCCGTCCTCCTCATCCCTCCAAAGCGTTCCTCAAATCATCCGCCGCCGAGCCAGCCTTCTTTTTCGTATCTGCAGCAAAGCCAAAGTCCTCGTCCATGGCTTCGGCCATTGGCAGGCGAGCGGATTTTTCGATCGGATCGACGTCCGGCAGGAATTTGTCGTCCGGCACCGCCTTGAGTTCTTCGAATTTCCGGGCGGTGGTCAGCACGCGGGTTTCGTAGGATCCGATCGCCGAGTTGTAGTGCCCCACGGCGCTGTCTAATGACCTGCCGAGCTTGATGAAGTGGTCGGTGAGCTTCGAAAGCCGTTCGTGCATGGTCTGCCCTAACAGCGAGATTTCCTTGGCGTTCTCCGCCAGCGTCTCCTGTCGCCACCCGTAGGCTACGGCCTTCAGCAGCGCGATGAGGGTGGTCGGAGTGGCGAGGATGACATTTTGCTCCACCCCTTTTTCGATCAGCCCGGGATCGGTGCCGAGGGCGGCGGAAAAGAAGGCCTCGCTCGGTAGGAAAAGGACGGTGAATTCCGGTGCGGCATCGAACTGCGCGGTGTAGTTCTTCGAGGATAGCTGGCTGATGTGGGTGCGCACCTGACGCGCGTGACGCTTCATCGCTTCGTCGCGCTCCCCATCGCTATCGGCCTCGATGGCATCCAGGTAGGCATCCATCGGGGTTTTCGAATCGACGACGATCGTCTTTCCTCCTGGCAGGCTGACGACCAGATCCGGACGCAGCCGTTTGCCTTCGTCGGTGGTGCTGCTGGTCTGCGTGGTGAAATCGCAGTGCTCCTGCATGCCGGCCATCTCGACCACGCGGCGGAGCTGCATTTCTCCCCACTGACCGCGACCGGTCGGCTGTCGCAGGGCTTTGACGAGCTGTCCGGTCTCGCGCTGCAGCCCGAGCTGCGCTTCGGCCATTTGTTTGACCTGCTCCTTGAGTTCGCCATAGGCCCCGACCCGCGCCTTCTCGATTTCGCCGATCCGGCCCTCGAATTTGCCGAGGGTTTCGGTCATCGGTTTGACCAATTGCTCGATCGCCACGCGTCGTTTTTCGAGCTCGCCCCTCGCCTCATCCTGCTGAGCCTGAAGCGATTGTCTGGCCATGCTGAAAAACTGATCGGTGGAGGATTTCAGGGCATCCGCCGAGAGTGCCTTGAAGGTATCCGAAAGCCGTTGCTCGGCCCGGTCGAGCAGCGCCTGCTTTTCCTTGGCAGCCTTCGCTTCCTCTTCCAGCCGCACCTTGATTGCCGCGAGCTGCTCGCGCAAAACCATGCCGTTTCGCTCCTCTTCCTCCTGAGCTGAAGTCACCCGTGCCAGCCGCGCCTCGAAATCCGCTACGCGGCGCATTTCCCCTCGCAGCTGCTCTTCCAGGCGACTTCGGACCGATCTTCCTGACAGCCAGGTGATGAGCCAGCCCAGCAGTAATCCGACGGCGGCGGCAGTGATCCAGGGGAGGTGGGGGGCGAGATCCAGGGTGTTAAGGTCAGGCATGGTTCGTTTGTTCCTTGCGGACTGGCGGGTCCGAGCCATCGTGGCGCGGGGCAATCGCTCGACCGGACTAAAGGTCGCGGGCCTCGAACGCAAACCAAACCAATCCTCAATATGGCACATTCAGTCCCCGAACTCGGCTACTCCTTCGACGCACTCGAACCCCACATCGACGCGAAGACCATGGAGATTCACCACGACAAGCACCACGCTGCCTACGTCAGCAAGCTCAACGACGCCCTCGAAGGCACCGGTCTTGAAGATAAGAGCATCTGCGAACTCGTCAGCGATCTTTCGCAGGTACCCGAAGGCAAGCGCGGCGCCGTTCGCAACAACGGCGGTGGTCACGCCAACCACAGCTTCTTCTGGAAAGTCATCGCACCCGGCGGAGCCTCTGCCCCTTCTGGCGAGCTCGCTGCCGCCATCGACAAGGCATTCGGATCCTTCGATGCCTTCAAGGAAGAATTCGCCAATGCCGGCGCAACCCGTTTCGGCTCCGGCTGGGCATGGCTGGTGAAAAAGGACGACGGCAGCGTCGCCGTCTGCTCGACCGCCAACCAGGACAGCCCATGCATGGGTGAAGCGATCGCCGGCTGCTCCGGCAAGCCGCTCCTCGGTCTCGATGTCTGGGAGCACGCCTACTACCTCAACTATCAGAACCGCCGCCCCGACTACATCGCCGCATTCTGGAATGTGGTGAACTGGGACGTCGTCGCAGAAAACTTCGCAGGCTGAGTCTCCGACTCGCCCCGATTCTTGAAGAGGCCGCCGAATTCGTTTCGGCGGTCTTTTCTTGTACGGGAATCGCTTTCTCCTGTGGCTTCTCGCCAAATGTCGGGCGGAGCGGGAGTGGGAAGCCTTCCGGGAAGATGGATGGGCTAAAAGATGGATGGGCTAAAGGTGGTTCGCTCTGATTTTCGAAAAATTTGCGTGAGCTTTGGCGGATCTGCGGTTGAATGCGGCGATGGGTCGGAAGAAGAAAGGGAGTGGCGCGGAATCTGAGGAGAGATCCAGCGAGCCGAATGCATTTGGTGCATTGGACGCACTCGGTGACCTCCCGGCGGGACCGGAAGCGCTCGTGCCGATCAGCCCCGCCAGGACCTCCAAACGCGGGCAGAAGAATACCCGTCGCGGACGGGTGGATATCGTGCGCCAGACAGCGCATCGCGGCGGAAAAGCGGTGACGATTGTCAAAAACTTCACCGGGATCGGTCAGGCGGAAAAACAGGACCTGGCCAAGCTGATGCGAAAAGCCTGCGGGGTGGGAGGAACCGTGAAGGACGGCTGTATCGAAATTCAGGGCGACAAGCGTGAGGAGGTGAAACGCATCCTGCTTGAAGCGGGTTTTGAGCCGGTTTTTTCGGGGGGATGAGAAGTTCAGGAACCATGTTCCTTCAGCCAGTCAAAGACATCGCGCACTTCCTCCTGGGAAACCGAGTGGGCCAGGGCGATGTAGCTTTTGAAGCTGGCTGTGTAGCCCGCGATTCTCAGGGCATTGAGTGCCTCTTCGGCGGCTTTGATCGGCACCACGTCATCGGCATTGCCGTGGAGGATGCTGATGGGAAGTGAGCTCCTGTTAGCCGGCGTCGGGTAGGCATCGGACTGAAGCAGATAGCCGGACATCGCCAGAATGCCGGCGATCTTTTCCTGATTCCTGAGACCCACGTGGAGTGCCATCGCAGCCCCTTGGGAGAAGCCCGCGAGGATGATCTTTGGCGCGGACTCAGCGGCCATGATCGATTCGATTCTTTGCTGGCTGAGTGCGACCGTGTCCCAATCCACCTCACGGGGATGGCTGAGGGCGAGAATGTCATACCAGGCAGGCATCGCCGTTCCCATATTGACCGTGACCCGCATCACTGGGGCGTGGGGCAGGACAAATCGCCAGCGACGTGGGGCGGCCATTTGACAGAGCATCTTTGCGACCTCTTCAAAATCATGGCCGTCCGCTCCCAGGCCGTGCATGAGGACGACGCACAGTTCGGCGTCCTCCTGCTTCGCACCGATTTCAAGGTAGAGAAGGTCGGATGAATGGGGCATGCCGCAGGATGGTAGGGCTCATCCCACCGAGGGCAATGCTCAGCACCAATTTGATTAACGAAGTTCCGCCGTTAGCGGCAATGCTCCGTGCCGGGCCTGGGTCAGCCTCAACGGCGACCATTAGTGCCCATCCAGAAGCTGTTCTTTTTACCGCCACGCGCGTCCAGGCTCGTCATGTCGTCCATCGTGATTTCCCCGACATGGCCATCGTAGTAGGCGACGAGTGCCTTGCCGCGGTGGCGGTAGGCCATCATGGGAGCATTGACCTTTCCTTCGACTCCTTTCCAACTGCTGCGGCCGCTGTACTGGACGAGCCAGTTCACGGCGGTGACGAAGGAGGCGGTCTGCGATGGCGAGGTTAATTCGGTGAGACGGTAGGAAGATTCGGTGCCCGGTTCACTCGATGTGTAGTCTTCTTTTGAAACCATGCCGTAGCTCGCCTTCAGGGTATCGAATTCGGCAGCTCTGGCCTTGTAAGCAATGGCATCGAGATGCTTTGGCGAGACACGGCTCTCCTGGCTGTTTCCTTCGGTGGGCTGATTCACGCCGATGTAGAGATCGAGGAAATCTGAATTTCGATCCCAGATTCCACCGGCATTGCCTTTCTCATTCTTGGTATAGCACGCGACGAATCGGCCATTGTTGTCGGACGCATAGAGTCCGTTGGCGAGCTGGAGTTTTCTGAGGTTATCGACAGATTGCGCTTTATCCGTAGCGGATCTCAGTCGGGTGGTGCCGAGAAATACGAAGGAGGCGAGAACGATAATGATGACAGTGACTACCATGAGTTCGACGAGCGTAAAGCCGCGCTGAGTTGACATGGAAGTGATGTTGCGTGAGTTGTGGGTCATTGTTTTTTGGGTCTTTGTTGCGATGGGACACCACGGCTCGGGAGCAGTGGCATTTTTTAGAAAGCACCATTCAATGCTGCTTTTCATTCTCACTTTTACGACAGTTGAGGAAAATTGTCGTGTCACGGGAACGTGTGACTTCTGCGCCAAGCGTAGGCGGCGGACCCAGGGAAGAATGGTCGTTCGTGACCCTTAATGAAAACTCACATAACGCACACAGAATCAGTCATATGGAGCGGTTAAGAAGACGTCGGACGAGTGTCGTGAGTTCACGGAATCTCATCACGAATGATTTCTAAGAAATCTTTGAAATCCGGGCACGCCGAGCCCGACGAACCGGGAAGTCTCCTTGAGAGATCGGATTCCCGCTCGGATTTGTTAGAGGGCTTTGGAGGCCTCGAGTTCAATACATCTCAAAGAATCGGCTCAGCTGCGAGCCGATACCGATAAGGGAAATGGAACCCGATCAATCTTCGAGATTGGCCTATCAACCGCCCTCACTCCTCGGTGCTGAAGACCGAAGCGGGGAGGTCTTCTCCGTTGACGAGGTTGGCGCCCTCGGGATTCGATGACCAGGCGTAGCGAGCGGCGACCGGTTTGGTAACTTTGGAAGATGACACGATCACGCTTTCTTCTTCGATGCGGGCGTTGGCCCAGTGCCAGACTTGATCATCGCCGGCGATGGCAAAGCGTTTGAGTGGCTTGCCATCGCGGGATTTCAGACCGCTAGCTTGGTCGAAGTTGATGCGGATTTCAGAGCCTTCGACAATGCTGTTAGAGTAGAGTGGTCCACTGAAAGTTGTCTTCCTCGCGTAGTCCTTGGCGAGGGCCCAGAGGGCGAGGCGACGCCCGACTTCCTTCTTGTTCCTGGGGTGGATGTCGTTTGCTGCGCCAATGTCATTGGCGACGGCCATGCCGGTCTTTGTTAGAGAGAGCGTTTTGCGTTGTTCATTCTGGAGCTCGGCCCATGGATCGACGGCTCCGGGCTGGTCGGTGGCTTTCTGGAAGTTGGCGAGCTGCACCCAGAGGAAGGTGAACTCATCATTCCAGCGCTTGCGCCAATCGTTGATCATGAGCGGAAAGAGTTTTCCGTAGGCGGCGGCGGTTTCGGGTGTCTTGGCATTGGCCTCGCCTTGGTACCAGATGGCGCCGCGCATCGGGTAGCCGACGAAGGGGTGGATCATTCCGTTGTAGAGCACGCCGGGGCGGCCTTCGGTGGCGGCGGGGTCGCGAGCAAGTGTGGGCCGGCGCGGCTGCTGGCCACGAGCGTCCTTTGACTTGGCTTTCCATGCGGCGAGCTTCTTTTGGTACGCCGCTTGGGCGGTCTCGTATTGTTTGGCGGCCTTCTCGGGATCGTAGCGGTCGACCAATCCCTCGAGCTTGGCGAGCTGTTCCTTTCCTTCCGGAAGGGTGGCGAGGGCCTCGCGGCTGGTGAAGGTTTCGACCGGCTTGCCGCCCCATGAGGATGAGATGATGCCCACAGGAACATCGAGCGCCTTGTGGAGCTCCAGGGCAAAGAAGTATCCGACGGCGGTGAAGGAGCCAGCGGTTTCAGGTGCTGAGACGAGCCACTCACCGTCGATGTCTTTCTGAGGCTTGGCGGCAGGACTGCGCTTGGCCTGGAAGACCCGGATGCCGGGATGATCGGCGGCGGCAATATCCTGTTCAGCTTGGTGGGTTTTGCTCAGGGTCCATGCCATGTTCGATTGCCCGGAGGCGAACCAGACTTCGCCGACGAGCACGTCTGTCAGAGTGCGGGTATCGTCGCCGGAGGTGATCTTGAGGTCGGCGCCATTGGATTGGGCGGAGCGGGCCTTGAGGGTGGCCTTCCAATCCCCATTGGCATTGCTGGTGACGGTGGTGGCGTCGCCGTCAAAGCTGACGATCACTTCCTTTCCCGGATCAGTCTGCCCCCAGATCACCAGCGGCTTGTCCCGCTGGAAGACCATGTGGTCGCTGAAAAAGTGGGGCAGGATGAGCTCGGCGGAGGCGGGTGCGCAGGCGAGTATGCCGATGGCGGCAGTGAGGGAGAAGGAGTGGAGCGTCATGATCTAGGAAGGTAGACGCGGGGAGAACTGCAGGCATTACAAGATTGGCTGTCATGCTCGATTGCAGGCACGAAAAAGGCCGGACCCTTGTGAGGGACCGGCCTTGAAGTTGGTTCGGCTCGGAACGCCGCTTTCCCGGCTGAGGTCAGCTGGCCTTGCCGTAGACTTCCACTTCGATGTAGTGGTTCATGTCGTTGGAGGTGTTGCCCTGGCTGTAGAGGCGGACGTAGCGGCCTTTGGTGCCTTTGCCATCGATGATGTGACCGAAGCGGCTTTCGACGTAGGGGCGGTCGCCACCTTTTCCGAGGCCTGAGGAATCGTCGTAGTCGTTGTTGAAGACGGTGGTAACGCCGGTCTTGAATTCAGCGTCGTCGGAAATCTGAACGATGACGTCGTTGTAGGCGCGCTTCTGGGAGTGGAAGTGCCAGACCCAGATGGCGCTGATGTCGGCGCTCTTTTCGAGGTCGATCTGAACCCACTGGAGACCGTCGAGGATTTCCACGAAGTAGCCTTCGCCGGCTTCCTTGTCGCCATCGGTGATGAGGTCGAGCTCGCCGATGAGGGGGAGGTCGTCACTGGCGGTGACGGGCTTGCCTGCGGAGAGGAGTTCGGTGCCTTCCGGAACGTTGAACACGGGGGCCGCGGTCGGAGCTTGGAGAAGGTTCGGGACCTTCATGGCAACGGGAGTGCCTTCGATGAGTTCCGGAGGAAGTTCGCTGACGAGCGGAACGCCGCCTTCGACGCCGCTTGATGTGGCGGCTGCGTCGCTTGCAGGAGCTGCGTCACCGGAGTCGGTGGCAGCACCGCCGCTTTCCGACTTGCAGCTGGAGATGATGAGGGCGGCGGGAAGGCCGACGATTGCGAGGATCTTGGATGCTTTCATTTCGAATTGGAGGAGGGGTTGAGTTTGGCTCTTTCTGGTGAGATGAAGGACTCTATAAGTCCTTCTCCATTGTTAGACGGAGAGGTGTTCTGCGGTGAAATCGATGCGGCGCTTTTCGAGGGCGGAAGGGTTGACCCAGTAGATGGGGGCTTCGCTTTCGAAGGCGTGGCGGGCGTCGCAGTTGAGGGTGGCTTCGCCACGCACGGCGGCGAAGAAGTTCTCAAGGTGCGGCTGGTGGGCGGGCTTGTTGAAGCCGCCGGGAAGCTCGAATTCTTCCGGTGCGGCCGAGGCGTAGGACGCGACGGCATCGGCGGATGCTTCCGGCTTCGGTGGGGCGGGCTTGCGCTTGAGATAGCCCTTTTTCACCAGATCGTCCCACTGCGGGGCACCGTCTTCGCGGAAAATGGCGGAGTTCGCGGCGATTTCCGAAATCTTGATGGTGGCTTCGGTGCCCATGAAGCTTTCCCAGAACCCACCGCCAGCGCTGGTGGTGGTGAGAACCTGATAGAAGGCACGGACTTCGCCCTCCGGGGTATCGAAGTCGAAAATGCACATGACGTTGTCGAAGTGCTCGCGGTCCTTGAAGTAGGCATTGCCGCCGGAGGCATAGACGGCGGTGGGCTTGGCGTCATTGAGGAACCAACCGAAAATGTCGATCTGGTGCGCGCCGAGGTCGGAAATCGGTCCGCCGGAGAGCTCGGTGTAGGTACGCCAGTTCATGAACTGGTGCATGTCCTTGAAGCCGTACTTATTGAGCACCTCGTCGGGAACGATGATGCTCTTGGAAAGTTTTTCGCCACCGATGTCCTGGGACGCTCCGAGCGAGCGGTTCCACTGGGCATTGATGTTGGTGATCTGACCGCAGATCTTCTTGTCGTTGATGAGAACGTCCTTGGTGTAGCGGTAGCGCGGATTGCTGCGGCGCTGGTGGCCGATCTGGCAGAGCTTGCCGGATTTTTCTGCGGCGTGGACCATCGCGCGGGCGCCGTCGATGGTGTTCGACATCATTTTCTCGCAGTAGACGTTCAGGCCCGCTTCGAGGCATTTCACGGTGTGTGGCGAGTGCCAGAAGTCGGGGGTGGCGATGACCACGGCATCGAGGCCTTTTTCCGTGGCGAGCATTTCGTCGATGTCGACGTAGCCTTTCGGGATCTCTCCCTGAAGCGCACGGACCTGGTTCATGCCCTTCTTGCGGTTCCAATCGGAGATATCGCAGACGGCTTGGAAATGGAGGCCGGGAATGTTGCGCAGGCAGTTGAAGAGGACTTCGCCCTGCTTGCCGAAGCCGATCAGGGCGACGTGGAGGGTGTCCTTGGATTGCGGGTCCGCGGCCTTCAGCAGACCGGGCGCGCCGAGGACCATTCCGGCACCGGCAGTGCGGGTGAGGAAGCTTCGACGGGTGAGGTTGTTGGGTTCCTGACTCATGGTCGTATCAAGTCGGGGATTACCACTTCTTGAGAATGCAGAAGCGATTGTGGCGATGAAGGGCGAGGGCGGCGATGATGATCAGCATGTGGGTGCCGAGCCATGCGACACCGGACTGACCGGCATTGCCCATGAGAATGAGACCCCAGGTGAGGCTGATGTAGAGCAGGCCGAGCACGAACAGTGAGGTGCGGCTGGCGATTCCGAGAAGAATGGTGAGGCCGAGGATGATCAGCGCAGGACCGAGCACAGCGTTGTAGATCGGAAGCATGAAGCCGGGGATCATCGGCTGATCGGCAAAGGTTTCACTGAGGCCGTCCGGGATGCCTTTGTAGGCATCGAGTGCATAAGTTTTGACGGTCGCCGTCTCCATCAATCCGTAGTCGTTCGGCTTGCCGTCCACGAGAGCCAGGCGTTCGACCTCGGTGGTGGTGGCGAATTTCTCGACTCCAGTCTGGATGGCCCGGGCGGCGAGCCAGAGCCGGGCAAGAAGCGCGCCGTAAGTAAGGGCCAGGGTGTCGGGTTTCTCTGAGGTGCTCATAAATTTCGTGAACTTCGTGAAGTTGGGTGCGTTTTTACGTTCGCTGGCGCGGACTCTTTCTTCAATATCCGGCGGAACGCGCAAGTTTACTGCGGTTTTGCGACTAGCGCTTCCGGCGACGGTTATTCTGAGGGGCTGGAGCCATTCGACAAGCCTTCAGTGATGCTCAAAGAAGGGACACGAAGTGTCACGTATTCTCGAGCTTCGCATCCAGAGCGCAGCGCTTATGGTGGGCTCTGCCGAAAGGGCAATCCCATCACGGAGCTCCAGCTGGAGGATCAGAGTGCTTTCTCAATGGCATCGACGACCTCCTTGCTCTGCGGAGTCTGCCTGGGTTCGAAGCGGGCGATGGGCTTGCCGTCCTTGCCGATGAGAAATTTGCCGAAGTTCCATTTCACATCGCCGGGGAAGGCGCCTTCCGGACCGGTCAGGGCGGTGTAGAGCGGGTGCTGATCTTCGCCGAGGACGTGGATCTTGGCCATCAGCGGGAAGCTGACGTCATACTTCGTTTTGCAGAACTTTTCGATCTCCTCGGCGGTGCCGGGCTCCTGGCCTTTGAAGTCGTTGCAGGGGAAGCCGAGGATGACGAAGTCCTTGCCCTGGTACTTCTGGTAAAGGTTTTCGAGGCCTTCGTATTGAGGGGTAAGACCGCACTTCGAGGCGGTATTGACGATCAGCACGACTTTGCCTTTGTAGTCGGCGAGCGAGGTCTCCTTGTCCTTGATGGTCTTGAAGGGGATCTCGGAAAGATCGGAGGCAGGGGACATGAGGGTGGTAGCGGCGAGGAGGGTGCAGAGGAGTTTCATAGAGGGGCAATACGTTGCGGCACGATTCTTACTTACTGCGGATACGGATTGGCGCAATCTCCGGATTGCTGTCGCTGAGTCTGCTTGATGGCGAGGGCGCGTTTGAGGCAGCTGAGGAGGACGTGGCAATCGGCGAGGGCGCGGTGGGCGCCGCCGCCGGAGACGCGCAGAGCCGCGGCGAGGACGGGCAGGCCGTATCCTTTGCGAGGAGGAAGGAGGCGTTTGAAGACGGGGATCGAGCAGTCGACTGTGAACTCGCGTCCAAGATGGACACGGCTGGCGGAGGCATTCAGGAAACGCCGGTCAAAGCTGGCATTGTGAGCGAAGGTGGGGAGGTCCTCGACGAAGGCGTGGGATTCCTCCAGCACGGAAGCCAACTCCCGGCCCTCGATGCGAAGCAGGGAATCGGAGATGCCGGTGAGGCGGGTAATGTGCCACGGCACCGGCCGGGAAATCCGAATCAGGCGGCTCATTTCGTTTCGAACTTCGAGGTGCTCATCGACGCGGATGACGGCGATTTCGGTGATCTCCTCGCTGGCCGGGCTGAGGCCGGTGGTCTCGATATCGATGAGACAAAAGGGGCGTTTGCCGATGATTTCCGGAGTGGGTGCCGTGCGCCTCATGAGCGGGAAGGGATGATGGGCGGGGCGGGCTTTGGCGAGCCTTTGCGGCACAAAAAAACCGCTCTCCCTTTCGGGTGAGCGGCTTGGGGAAAATCGTGACGGCTTACTCGTCGATTCCGTCGACTTTAGCGGTATCCTTGGAGTGAGCTTTGTCGAGGCTGGCTTGAAGCTGGGCGATTTCTGATTCGCGCTTTTTGAGGGCTTCACGGAGCACCTGCTTTTCTTCTTCCACCGCTTTGACCTGCTCTTTGCTGCGCTTCAGTTGCTCGCTGGTTTGAGTGGAGATTTCGCGCAATTCGTTGCTGTCCTTGCGAAGGGTGGCCAGGGAGCTTTGTGATTTCTGGAGCTCTTGGCGAAGGCCGGAGATTTCCTTTTCAGTGCTCTCAGCCTTTTCCTGAAGAGCCTTCCGGGCCTGGTCCTTTTCACCGCGAATGGCGGCAATGGCTTTTTCACTTTGCTGCTGCTTCTCCTTGAGTGCGGCGAGTTCCTGGGCGCTGTCCTTTTGCTGCTTGGCAGCCTGGGCCTTGGAAGCTTCGAGCTGCTGCTGGCTTGTCTTGAGAGCAGCACTACCTTTTTCAACACTCTGGCGGAGTTCGCCCTTTTCACGGTTGAGCTTGTTGATGTCGGCGTTGGCGGTCTGCAGCTTGGCTCCGAGCTCGTTGATCTTGCTTTCGGCAGTCTTGCGAGCGGCTTCGGCGTTTGAGAGCTTACCTTGGGTTTCCTTGGTAGTTTGCTCGGCAGCGGCGAGTGACTTGGCCATGTTCGAGTGCTCGTGCTGGAGCTTTGCGGCGAACTTTTCAAGAACGGCGGCGTTCTGCACGGCGTCGCGAGTCGTGATCTTGGAAGCATTGAGCGTGCGCTTGTTTTCATCAAGCTGAGCGGTCAGGGCTTTGTTCGATTCGGTGGCTTCGGCGAGGGCGACTTCAAGGATGTCTCCCCGGCGTTGAGCCGCGCTAAGCTGGTCACGTGTCTGGTCGTGGCTCTTGCGTTCGGATGCGAGCTGGGATTGGGCGCTGTTGAGATCCTTTTCCAGCTTGGCCTTGGCGCTACGCAATTGTTCGTTTTGCTTGCTCAGGGCGATGCGTTCGGCGGGAGCTTCGAGCTCGCTGCGGACGCTGGCAATGTCACCTTGAAGGGAGGAGAACTCCTTGAGGGTAGCGGCCATCTGATCGCGGAATTTGGCAAGGTTGGCGTGAGCCTCGTCACCGGCGGCAAGCTTTTTGCTGAGCTGCTCGGACTGGTTCTTCCAGTTGGCTTCGCTCTTCTGGGTTGCCGCGAGTTGCTTCTTCAGCTCGGCAAGTTCGCGTTGGGTCTCGGCGTGGGCCTTGCGTCGGGCGTCGAGTTCGTTGACGGCAAGGACGCGCTGGGCTTCGGCTTCGGCAAGCTTGTTGCTGGATTCTTCGAGCACCTTAGAGAGTGAGTCGAAGCTCGCATCAAGGAGCTTGGTAGTTTTGCTGGCTTTCGCCGCAACGTCCGCCGAGGCGGTTGGTTCTGCGCCTGGGAGGGCGGGGGTCATCGCAACTGCGAGACCGAGTAGCATGGCTTTTATGGATGGTTTCATCATGACTTTGATGGATTTGTCGAATTCCTCTAAACGTATACAATCTTAGGGGTAGCCCGAAAAGGAATAATTCGGATTACCTAAGCATTACCCTTGCTTTTTACCATATGTTTCATCTGAGGATAGGAAAATGAATCGCTCGGGGAACTTTCGTCACCGTTCCAGGCTTTTGGCGTCAGGGCCATCGAGCTTCCGCGGGCTGATAGCTCCAAAATAATTGTCCGCATCGGGGAGTGGCGCGGTGTTCTATGGGCAAAAGGACATGCAGGAAACCGACGGACAACTTCTCATCCGCTTTGCAAAGGATCGCGATGATGCGGCGTTCAATGCGCTCGCCTCACGCTATCTCGGGCTGATTTACCACACGGCGCTGCGTCGCTCGGGGAGCCGACCGCTGGCCGAGGAGGTCAGCCAGAACGTGCTCTGCGCGGTGGCGAAGAAGGCCTCGTCACTTGCCAGGCATCCAGAGCGCCTGCCTGCCTGGCTGCACCGAGCCACCCTCTTCGAATCCTCCAAAGCCATGCGTTCCGAAGCGTCCCACCACCGCCGATCCCAGCTTCGACATCCCGACGAAATCGGCGGCACCGGGAACAACGAGGCGGCGTGGCTCGCGGCTTTGCCTCATCTCGATCCCGCGCTGGATCGCTTGTCGGAATCGGACCGGGTGGTGGTTCTGCAGCATTACTTCGAAGGCTGGTCTTTCAGGAAAATCGCCGAGCAGCAGGCACGTCCGGCCGCGACGGTGCAGAAGCAGTGCCGACGGGCGATCGACAAACTCTCAAGGATGTTGCGCGGCAAAGGGGTGGCGATCACCGCGGCTGCACTGGCATCCGGGCTCGGCACGCAGCTCGCGAAGGCGGCGCCGGCGAGTTTGTTGAAAACGGCGGCGGGTTCCGCGCTCGCCGGAGCATCCACCCATTCCACCACCCATCTGACTCTCTTCATGGCCATGAAATCAAAAGCCGTTCTGCCGCTCACCCTCCTCGTCCTCGCTTCGCCACTGGTCGTTCAGCAACTCGCCATCTCGCGGGTCGTGGATCAGAATGAACGACTTCGATTTGGTCTCACTGAAATGAAAAAGCCGATTCGTCCGAACCGGACTTTGGAAGGTGCGGATGTTGGTTTGGCAAAACACAGGATCACGATCGATGACTTGCAGCGGGCGTACGCCGAGGCGCAGCGCTTGGGGGTCCTCAAGCGGATCGAATTCGAGGAAATGCTGGCTTCGCTCAGTGATGATGAACTGGCCGAGCTGATTCCGCAGGTGTTTGGGTTGCGCGGTGATCAATCGAAGAAATCGAATCTGCTCAGGGAACTCGTGACGGCGCTGGCGAAGATCGATTCCGAGCGAGCGGTTAGAGTCGCCTGCTCCGCCGTTCCCGGGAAGCCTCTGATGCTGAACGTCGGCGTCGAAAAAGCGCTCTATGACTGGACTTCAAAATCTCCTGGTGAAGCGATCGATTGGCTTAAAGAACTGAGTGGCGAATTTCCGGGTCTCGGAAGTTCGGGGGACACCACGTGGTTGGCATTCAAGGATTTTCAGGCGGCAGTTGCAGGAGCTCTAATACTCGAGGACTCGCCGCGAGTGCGCGAGGTGATGGGCTTGGTACCCGGCGTGCACTTTCACTACCTGATACGCGATGCGATGGATTTTATCGCGCCCGAGCGTTCTCTTGAGCCAGACATGGCCGTGGATCGGTTCGCCAAGTTCCTGCCCTTGATTCGTGAGTATGTTCCGGGGGAGGCCAAAAATGATGGATACGGTCGAGTGCAAGCCATCGGAGGTCTCTTATGGGCATGCAATGCTTGGCCCTATTGGCAGGATTCTCAAGTGCCGGGACGCATCATGGAAACGGTGGATTTGCTCCCATCAGAACGCCGGGTGATCGCGGAGGCTTATGCGGCCACCGTGGTGGGAAACTACTATGATCATCAACCACGGCCCGAGCGGACGATGGTCGAGTCGGCGGCGATGACATGGCTGGAGCGGCACGTGCCGAATGAGGCGGATGAGATTTTCGAAATGACGAAAGCGACTCTCCATGATCGTGAACGGCGTGAAATCGAGAATCAATTGAGGAGTATCAGCCAACGGGAGGTGCTGCGTGATGACGACTTGGTGCGCGAACTCGGTCGCCGCGACTTCGGGGAATTTACCGAGTTCCGTGCGCAGGCGCTGGAGCTTGCTCAAAAAATCAAGGACCCGGTGAAGCGGGCGGAAATCATTCAAACCATCGAGAACCCATGAAACGCCTCCTCCTGATTGTTGCCGCGATCCTGATCGTTGCGGCCCTTGCCTTCTTCCAAAACAAGCGCCTGGCCGCTCTTCGAGCCGACACTGCCAGACTGCTGGCGCAAACTCAGGGCGATTCTGCTTCGGATGGTGAATCGCCCGCCACCGCGTCATCGTCGCTCGGAGTGAGCGAGGAGAAGGTCGCCGCAGTTCACGAAGCGATGGTCGAGATGATCGTGGCTTTCCGTGAAATGCGGAGCAGTGGCCGAAGGGACGGAGATCTGAATTTCGTCGAGCAGAGAAAACAGATGCTCTTAACGGCGAAGGATTTTTCTGCGGAAAACATCGCCTCCTTGATTGCGGCGCTTCAAAGGGATGAGAGGCTCGCAGAGTTGACTGCCGATCAACGGATCGAGGCCTGCTTCGAACTTTTTCTTGAAGTCGCGCCCAAGGCCTTCCTCGACTACCTTGAAGCCCATCGCGATCTTCCTGATTGGCAGCAACGTTTTGATCGCTGCTATCGGGCGTGGTTACAGGTTTCACCGCAGGAGGCGATGGCGCGCTTTGAGGAGAAAAAGGGGAACGCCGACTATGAGACCACCTCGACACGGCAGAGTGCGATGCTCGCCTTGGCGGCTTCTGATCCCGACCGGATGTTGGAGATGGCGATGTCGCCGAAGTATGCCGCCGATCCCGACGCGCTGGCCCACCTTGGGGGTTTCGTGGACGACAGGCTCGACACCCTGGCAGATCACCTGCGCTTCATGGCGGCGCTGAGGCGGGCGGAGGAGAAGCGTGGGGATTCACCATTGCTGGCGACGGTCCGGAAGGATTATGTTAGAGAAATGACCAACCAGCTGGAGCGATGGCCCTTTGAGGACGTGCGGACCCTGGTCGATGGCGAGTTTACTCCGCAGGAAAAGTTTCAGGTTGCGGTGGGTGCATCCCATCAAGGGGATCTGGAAAACAGAGGGAAGTGGGCGGACTGGTTTCTCGATATTGATCCGAAAACGTGGGATACGTGGATTGCAGATCAGCCAAACAAGTTCAAGCATCCGGTAGTAGATCTGGTCTGCAACTGGGGCCGGGAGGATCCGGTGAGCGCTGCGAGCTGGATGGAAAAGATGCCCGAGGGTGAACTCCGCTCTGCCACCGTGCTGGGGTTCGCATGGACCATTGCCGACGGTGATCCCGAGATGGCGGCGAGCTACCTGCCCGAGATTCCGGATAGCAAGGGACGGAAGAATCTTGTTAAGAAGATCGGGAGGGCGAGGGAGTGATCATGGCCCAAGTCAACTGGTGAACAAGAAACCCGCATCTTGCTGACATGAGCTGCCCCGCTTTCCTGTAAAATGGGCACGCACGATGACGACGAAAGCTTTTCTCCTCACCCTCACCCTGGGCTCCGCACTCTTCTCCGGAGCCCACGCTCAGTATCGTGAAGACGCCGGGCCATGGGTGCTTGGCGAGGCTCAGGGACGCTTCGAAGTCGGTCAGCTCATCGGTGAAGACCAATTCCACCAGCTCGATCAATGGGTCGTGCAGATCGAGGATAAGAAAGGGGCGCCGACTCCCCGCGTCGAGGTCCGGAATCGCAGCCTCGACTGCTACGTTCCTGCCCGCGGCTGCACGATCTGGTTGAAGAAGAAGCTCAAGACCCGCGTCACGATCAGCTACGATGTCCTCTGCCCGACACCGAAAGAAAAGATCAACGGTTTGCGGCCCACCGACATCAATAATTTCTGGATGGCCAGCGACCCGGTCGATGCCGACAAGGGCCTGTTTGATCCGAAGCGTTACGACGGAGGTTTCGGCAGCTATGACAAGATGCTCGGCTACTACGCCAGCACCGGCGGCGGAAAGAATAGCACCACCCGCATGCGGCGCTATCCGCGAACTGTCGAGGGTGAGGCCGCAGCTCATCTCGCGCTCACCGACAAGGATGGTCAGAAGGATTTCCTCATCAAGCCGGACCAGCGCATGAGCGTGCAGCTCGTCGCCTTCGATGACCTCATCCAGTACATCGTCGACGGACGCCTCGTTTACGAAATCTCGCGCGACGACGAGATCCAGATCGAGCGCCAGGACGCGAAAGGCAAGCGGATCCGTGAGGCTGCGGCGTACGATCTCGATCGATTCCCGGTATACAAGGAAGGCTACTTCGGCTTCCGCATGGTCGGCACCCACCACATCTATTCGAACTTCCGGGTCCACGAACTGGAGCCCGTGGCCGGGGAACAACTGGACCGGGAAAAAGTCGAAGTTTCGAGTCTCGATGAACTTCGCGAAGCCGCCACCCGGAGCCACCAGCACGTGACCATGAAACCGGGCACCTACACCGTCGGAGAAATCCGCGACAGCAAGATCGCCTTCCACTTTTCCGGATCAAACAACTACTTCGATCTCAGCGGTGTCACCATCAACATGCCCATCGAGGTCATCTCAGCGATGAGCGACAACCGAGGGATCGAGAGCGATCGGGGCAACGGTCAACGACGCCGCAATCGGGATTCGCGCGGCACGGGAACTTACGTGCTCAGCGGCAATCACATCACCATCAAGGGCGGCGTTTTCGAGAACACCTATCCTGATGGCAAAAACGAAGTCACTGACTTTGGCGCCTACAATCGCGATCGTTCGAACTACCCTGAACGTGGCACCACCGAATTGCGCATCAGTGGTGATGACAACCGTCTGATCGGCTGCCGCATGATCGTCCGCGGTTCCTTCCCCTACGGCTACGGGAACATTTACGGCATTGGTTCCAGCCCGGTCCTTTCCCTGAAGAAGCACTGTGGCATCCAGATCACCGGGAACCGCAGCATCCTCGACCACTGCGATCTGAAAATGGAAGCCTTTGGTCACGCCATCTATGCCCAGAGTGGCGCGGATCAAACCACCGTTCGCAATACCACTGTTGTTGGAGAGCTTCGTCCCAGCAACGACTTCTATACCGAGAAGCACGAGGACGATCTCGCCCGAAGGTTCGACTACCAGATCCAGTGGCCGGAGAATGTCGCCGGCCTGGCGATGCCACGCGACCACATGATCAATCTTTGTGAAGACGCCATCCGCGCCTACGAGAAGACCGGGCATTTCACCGTCGACAACTGCCGCGTCGACAAGACCCGCGGGGGCATCAAGCTCTACCTCGCCAGAAGTGCCCGCATTTCCAACTGCCTCGTCACCGACTGTGTGATCGAGAGCTACTCGCCGCCGAGTCGCGGAACGATCGTCGACTCAGCTGGCAATGCCGCCTACGGACCGCTGCTTTATTTGCACATGGATTCCCACCATGACGCGCGGATCGAACTCGAGGTCCTGCCCTCAGAGCACAGCCTCGGTGACCACCCGCTCGCCGCCATCAAGGGCCACGGCCACAACATCACCTTCACCAGCGCGGATTCCTCGCCACCCGCAGTCCAGCGTCCCATCATCCTCGGCTTCCTGCTGCGTTTCGATTTCCTCTCCGTTGATTTTCCCGATGTCCCCGAAGGCATGGAAGAGCTCTTCCTCAACTTCGCGCCAGACCAATGCAAGGCCTCCGAGATCACCCTCAACAACCGCACGCCTTACGCCGTCGTGCTTGGCAAGGACGCCACCAATAACCGCATCGAAAGCTACGGCCCGATCCGCGATCTCGGAAAGAGCAATCGCACCAGAAACATCGGCTCTCCCTCGCCCTGAACCGATCATGCCATTGGATTTCAGGTGATCGGATCAGGACTTCTGCTTAGGAACGGGCATGCATCCAACTGGACTCACTGCGGATAACGCCCGCGTGCAGAGGGTTTCGAACTTTGATGAGCTCCTGAGGACTCGCTTCGAAAATGGAGTAAACGCGCTTTGCTGGGAGCGGCGGTTGGATGGCGACTTCGAGGAAGTAATCCGGAAGCTGAAGCTCGAGGGCGGAATCAATCCGCTGGATGAGGAGGAACTGGAAAGTCTGGAGCTGAGCGAGGCGGGAAAGAAGGCGGTCGAACAAATGCTCTCCGACATGAGGAAGCTGCGCTCCCTGGGTCTGGCCCCGGAGCTCAACGGGGTGATCGGCTACGAGCGGGACGATGATCCGGGTTTGTTGCGAACCGATGTGTATTCGTTCCACGCGGATCGCGCGACCGATGAGGCGGATACCTGGCTGTGCACCTACCTGGGTCCTTCGAGTGAAGGTTTGAAAAATGAGGAGGCGCTGCGGCACATCGATGATCCCGAAACGAGGGCGATGCTGTTAGATGACTATGGGGGCAAGGATGACGAGGGCTTCGCGGAGTATCTGGCCGACTACTGCTACGACCTTCACTACGCACCCCGGCCTGGGGCGGAAGTCTATTCGTTTGGTGTCTGGAACCTGTGGCGGATTGCAGTCGACTATCCGGGCTGCCCGGTGCCGCCCTGCATTCATCGCGCGCCGGACAGCTTGCCCGGTGATCCGTCACGTCTGCTGCTGATCGCTTGAGCCAGATCAGTCGGGTCGCTTGAGCGAGAAAAGATCGTCGGTGCGGGCATACCAGTCCGGCGATCCCATGCGGGCGATCGGGGCGTACTTTTCCTGATCAAAACGAAGCGTCTTGGGATCGAAGAGCCCCTCTCTCGCCCAAACGCGGTGAACCTGACCAATGATGAGTCGGTTCTTTCCGATCCGCAATGTCGTGTGCTCGCGGCACTCCAGTGCCGCGGGAGCCTCGACGATTCTCGGAACGGAGACATGATCGCAGTCCGCAAGAGTGAGACCCAGGCCGTCCAACTCGCTGTCGCCATAGTCCTTCTCGGCGGCGGTGGCGTTCATGGCCTCGACCAGGGGTTCGTCTAACAAATGAATGACGAACTCGCCGCTCTCGCGGATATTGCGTGCGGTATCCTTCGGGACTCCAGGTTCCTTGTCGCCCGGCGCGATGACCACCACGGGCGGTCTTGAACCGAACACGTTGAAAAATGAAAAGGGAGCCACATTCACTGAGCCTTCCGCGCTTCTGGTCGCTGTCCAGGCGATGGGTCGCGGGGCCACCAATGAGGCCAGAATCTGGTAAGCCTTCCCCTTATGTTCGTCGTCGAGGTTGAACAGTTGCATCGAGTTCAAGCATGGTTGCCATCGAGGCGCAGTCAAAGCCGAATGGAGGAATGTTAGGGGCTGTCGGTATCGGCCCACCTGGACTGATCCTCGATCCCTGCCGAATGGATACGTCATCGATCCTTCATCAAATTGCGCAATGCGCTGTGACGGTCTTCGATCTCCTTCGAATCCGAATCGGTGGGTGCGTTCGCGAGAGCCACCGAGGCGATCAACTCGCCCTGTTTGAGAACCGCTTCGAGTTGCTTTCCAATGCGGCATTGCTGACCGACGCCCCTGAGCATTTCGAGCATGCGAATGGAGACCTCCGGTTTGTTGAATGACGCCTGGCGGATCTGGTCGCAGGCTGCATCGAGAAACGAAGTGAAGGTTTCGGGGCGGGTTCTGATCCGGGGAACGCCATCGTCATCCTCGAATTCGTCTTTGGGCAAGCGCTTGCCCGCGACCCGGACGAGAGCTCCGCCGAGGTAGTCGATGCAGTTGATGGCGGTGAAGGGGTCGTTGATCCCAGGGGAAAGCGCCCGCAAGGCGACTTCGACCAACTGCCGGACGCAGTACTCGAAATCCTGTTCTGCGGTCCGCCGCTCGCCAATCAGAAAGCAATTGTGAAATCTTGTCCGATCTTCGGAAGAGAGAGCGCTGGGTGCGTTCCATGCCACCAGATGACCTCCGTTGACAATGAAGTCGCCCGGTCTAACAAGAACCCGGCAGTGAAGATCGTGTTCTGCGGCGAGCGATACCATCCCGGCGATGTCAACGGCTTGAAGGTACCCTGTTTTCTGGGAAGCGAGGGAGTCTTCACTGTTCAAATCCTCCCAGCTCTCCTTTTCCTGCATCCGCCTGTCTTCTTCCGCGTCGTCCGAGACTCCTTCTTCTCCGAAGAAATCATCGATGGAGCGACAGAGCTCGCGGTAGACATCGGCGACCACGCGATCCGCCTGGATGGAGAAAACCACATGCTGGATGAAGGCGATGAACAGACCGATGCAGGCGAGACTCAGAAGGAAGGCTCCGAATGTTGCCAGATGGGGCACGAAGCCATCGCCGCCATTGCGCACGTTCCGGATTACCAGCAGGCAATAGACATGGGTGGCTAACAAAAGTCCGAGAGTGAACTGGGTGGTGTTCGCACGGATAAAGTTCCGGAGGAGTCTCGGCCCAAACTGGGATGAGGCGAGCGTGAGCGCCACCAAGGCGACTGAAAAGGTGACCCCGGCAAGTGCGAGGACGGAATTCGCAATCGTGCCAAGCAGGGTGGTCGTTCCTTCAGGAGAGATATTCTCAAGCCAGGGCGCTGTCCGCAACACCCAGTGCTTGGCATGGTGGTCGAGCGTGATCAGCGAAACGGCGGCAATGATCGAACTCATCACCAAGACCGCGGGAACCACCCAGAAGGTCGAGCGGAGCTTGTCCATCAGGTGGGCAATCTTGGTTTTCATGAGATGATGGGTTGGTTGAGCCAGGAGTTCGAAGTTTGCGATGTCTAACGGACTGGCCAGCTGAGGTCACGGAAGACATCGCGGACGAGCTTGGGCTGGCCATATTCGTTGTACATGCCCATGCGCGACCAGCCATCGGATTTCCTGTTGCCGGTGTAGGTCTTGCGCGATCGGTAATCGACAAGAAGCCAGTAGGTGTAGCCGGAGAGGGGTGGGGAAAATCGGCTGAGCACCTCGTGTTGGCGGGTAAGCAGGTGGGCTTGCCAGTTCTCGTTGCCCTTGCGTTCCTTGGGACCCCGGTCGCCGAGTTTCGACCAGCCACCGTTCTCAAGGATGATCAGTGGCTTGTCAGGGTTCTCCTTGATGGTGCGTTTGAGGTCGGGTTCAAGCTTCTCAAAAGGATCCATCGCACCACGGTATTCGTTGAAGCCAACGGCATCGGCATGTTCGAAGTGGGGCTGGCCCATGTGCGGATGCCAGGCGGCCCAGGTAACCGGGCGTTCCTGCCAGTCGTGTTGGTCGACGAGTTCGTGGCCCATTTTGACAAAGCGTTCGTACTCGGGGCAGAACTGGTGACACTCGTTGTGGATGCCCCAGATCACGACCGACGGGTGGTTCATGAGATCCCACAGAGCACAGCGGCCAAGTGATTGGAAGATGGACTGGCTGTCTTTGGTCTGCGCGTCCATCGACTTTTCCTTGTACCAGAATCCGCCCCATTCTCCGCAAAGCAACACGCCCTGCTGATCGGCGAGTTGGTAGGTGAGAGGATGACGCTCGGCAACGTGGAGGCGAACGAAGTTGGCCTTCGCATCCTTGGCAAGTTTGAAGAAGTCGCGGTGATCGCTCTCTGTTAGGGCGTTGCCACGAGTCGGGTGTTCTTCGTAAAATGCGGCGCCTTTGAGAAAGATGGGTTCGTTGTTGAGGCTGAAGCGTGTGCCATCGACGCGGAAGCTGCGGATGCCGAAGGTGGTTTGGAGCTGGTCGATGGCAGCATCGTCCTCCGACAAACTGGCCACAAGCTGGTAGAGCTGCGGCGAGTCCGGCGACCAGAGGCTGGCGTCCTTTTTCAAGGGGGCGCTGAAACGCAGGAGCTGGTGGCCACCGGGAGCGATTTCGTAAGGGAGGGCCGCGGTGCTTTCAATCGCCGACGAGCTGATGCTGGCGAGACCGTTGTGGGCTTTGGTGTCGTGATTGCTGAGGCAGAGAATGGCTTCGAGCTTGCCATCGAGAGTCCGAATCTGGGTCTTGCGGATGGTGACGAGGTTTTCGCTGATGAGGCTGACCGAGCGAGGAATGCCGGCGTAGGGCCAGTTGTCGGGAGCCTTCGGGTGACGGGTGTGGGTGTATTCGATTTCGTCGAAGCCTTTGCCGTCCTTTTTCTCGCGGAAATTTGGCAGGCGAATGATCTGCACGGCAAGTGTGTTGGAGCCGCTGCGAACTTTGTTAGAGAGATTCAGCGAGAAAGGTTGGCCGCCGCCTTCGTGGCGGGCGAGGAGCTCGCCATTCAGAAAGATGCGGACCCGATGGGGAACGCCGAGGAATTCGAGACGGTGACTTTTTCCAGGGAGAAGCTCGGTGTCGAAGTCGCGACGGTACCATGCGGCGCCGTCGTACATCGGCGGGTTTTTCATCGAACGATCCGACCAATCCCAAAAGCGACCGCCAGCCATCATGTCCCAGCAGTGGGGCACATTCACGCTGGTCCAGGCATCGAGATCCGAGGAGCTGTGCCACTTTTCGGTGAGGCCGATATTTTCGGGGTCAAAGCGGAAATGCCATGGTCCATCGAGTGAGCTGCGGCGGCGATGAGGGTTGGCGGAATGGTCCTCGAAGTCAGGGCGGATCTCGCCGTAATGAAAGACGACGGGAAATCCCCCAAGCTCGCGCGTTTCGATCTGCATGGCATGTGCGAAATCAGGCGCGTCTGCAAAGTCGTCGGCGTGAAGGACAGAAATGCTGAGGATGAGCGCGGAGAAGATGGCTTTCAATGGGATGAGTGGCTGGTGGGGCTTGCCCTCCAACAAAGCGCAGGAACCACAGCTTTGCACTCTTAGAATGGCAATCTTGCCGGAGCATTCAGGGCAAAGTCAACTGGGTGAGTGAGCAGGGATTTGACGGAAGCTGGAAACCGATCAGCTTTGATCATTCATGAAGGCCTTCCGAATTGCCCACGCTCTGTTTTTCGCCATGGCAGGCTTGCTGTTGCCAAGTGCTTCACTGCAGGCGAAAAATCCACCGAACATCGTATTCATTTTTTCCGATGACCATGCCTGGCAGGCGGTTAGCGCCTATGGCTCGGGTTTGAATCAAACTCCGAATATCGATCGCCTTGCCAATGAAGGCATGCGCTTCGACCGCTGTCTCGTGCCGAACTCGATCTGTGGTCCGAGCCGCGCGACGGTCATGACCGGCACCTACAACCACATCAACGGTTTCATCGACAACAGTGGCTGCCGTTTTGATGGGAGCCAGACGACCTTTCCCAAGCTCCTTCAGGCCGCGAACTATCAGACGGCGATGATCGGAAAATGGCATCTCGGCTCGGATCCTACGGGATTCGATCACTGGCAGATTCTTCCGGGCCAAGGTCAGTATTATAATCCACCGATGATCAAGAACGGGGAGAAGATTCGTGAGCACGGCTATGTCACCAACATCATCACCGATCTGAGCATCGACTGGCTCAAGCAGCGCGATCCCTCCCGTCCCTTTTTGCTGATGTGCCACCACAAGGCGCCGCATCGCAACTGGTCGCCGGATACCGCGAAACTTGATCCCTCCAACAACCATCAGTATCCCGAACCGGAAACTCTCTTCGATGATTACTCCGGCCGTGGCAAGGGCGTGAGCGAGCAGGATATGTCGATTGCCAAGACGATGCACGACGGCGACATGAAGCTGAAACCTTCCTCGTCGATCCCCAAGGAGCATCGTGAGAAATGGAATGCTTACTATGAGCCGAGGAATGAAGCCTTTCGAAAGGCGAAGCTGGAAGGGCGGGATCTGATCCGCTGGAAGTACCAGCGCTACATGCACGATTACCTGAGCTGCATTTCTTCGGTGGATGATGGCGTCGGAAAGATCCTCGATTACCTGAAGGAGAGTGGGCTCGATGAAAACACGATCGTTGTCTATTCCTCGGATCAGGGGTTCTATCTCGGTGAGCACGGCTGGTTCGACAAGCGCTGGATCTTTGAGGAATCCCTGCGCACTCCGCTGCTGGTCCGTTGGCCGGAGGTCGTCAAGCCTGGCAGCACGAGCAAGAGGATCGTTTCGAACCTCGACTTTGCAGAGACCTTTCTGGAAGCCGCCGGTGTTGCCATTCCATCTGAAATGCAGGGGCGCAGCCTGGTGCCTCTTTTAAAGGGAAATGAGCCAGAGGATTGGAGGGAGAGCTTCTATTATCATTACTACGAATTTCCCGGAGTTCATAGCGTGCCGCGCCATTACGGTGTGGTCACGGACCGTTACAAGCTCGTCCATGTCTACAAGCCCTATGACTACTGGGAGTTATATGATCTTGAAAAGGATCCTCACGAAATGAAAAGCGTCTACGATAATCCCGAATACGCCGAGACCCGGAAAGTTCTTGAGAAGGAGCTCAAAAGACTGCGGACCGAGCTGAAGGTTCAAGACAAGGATCCCAAGGGAACGAGGAAGTGAGTCCCCGAGGGACCATCCTACCAGCCGGGACTTGATTCGAAGCGGAGCGTCTCGCCGGTTCGGGGATGTTCGAAGCCTAGCTCTGTGGCATGAAGTCGGAGTTCTCCCGATTTCTTGCCGTCGCCATAAAAGGTGTCGCCGACGATCGGGATTCCCAAGCCCTTGGGGTGCGCCGAGTGAACCCTCAGTTGGTGGGTTCGCCCGGTGATCGGGACAAAGGAAATCCGTGTCCGGCCATTTTCTATTCCGATCTTTTCCCAGTGAGTGATGCCGATCTTTCCGTGCACCTCGTCGTAGATCTGGATGGGCCGATTGTCGACATCGAGCCGGAAGGGCAGCTCGATGGTGCCGGCGTTCGCTTCGAGGATTCCATCTAACAGCGCGATGTAGCGCTTGCTGGTTTTTCGCTGTTCGAACTGGCGGCTGAGCGTCCTGTGGGCGTCGGCATTGAGCGCGAGCAACTGCAGGCCGGAGGTATCCATGTCGAGCCGGTGGACCGCAGGTTGCTCGATGCAGCCGGGGTAGAGCCGTTTTACCCGGGTTGCGACGCTGTCGGTTTTCTCCGGACCTCTTCCGGGAACGGAGAGCATGCCGCTCTGCTTGTTGACGACCACGAAGTCGGGATCTTCGTGGATGATTTCGAGATGGGTGTCAGGAGAGTTCATCGATTCCGCAAAGCATGAATCCCAGTATGGGTTGGCACTTCTCCTGGCAACAGGGATAAAATCTTCCCTGTACTCTGGATCCGCTTGGGGTGGAGGCTCCCCAGTAGAATTCCGCCAATCCCATCGGCTTGAGCCGCATGAGGGCGGCGTGGTTGAGCAGCTTGGGCCCGCAGCAATCACCAACGCCACCGGGAATGTCGCCGCTGTTAGAAAAAACGTCCCGGAGGAATCGTTGTTCGCCCCGGAAGTTCGTGAAAAGCAGCTGGTCCTGGACGGTGGCCACCAGTCCGCGGGAGATCCTCTTTCGCTCCTCCCGGATGCCGACGGCGGTGGCGGGGTCGTGGGCGTTGGCATGGATCTTCCGAGTCAGTGCTTTGATCTCAGCTTGAGCGGGGAGAACCACCTCATCCCACAGCTCGTCGCTGTGGATCGGTGGCACCCATCCTGCGATGTGCCGAACGCCGTCGCGTAGCGACGAGAAGGCCCGCAGGACGACCTGATTTCCCTCGGGGTCGAGGCAATCGAGAACTCCGAACATGTGACCACGCCCCTCTTGAAAGAGATAGTCGAAGGAGAGTTGCGGATCCGCTTCCTCGTCCGAAGCCAAGTAGTCGAGGCGTCGGATTCTTGAGAACAGATCCATCATTTCCCGCCCATGATCGGCGGCCCGTCCTTCGGGTAGGGAGTGGACGACGCCGCAAGTGCGGCAAAAGCCCATGCAGGTTTCGTGAATCGGGGGTTCAGCGTTCGTCATCTACTTCGTGCGAGACAAGCGGGCATCTCGGCTTGTTCCAATGCTTTTCCTTCTCCTTCCGAGCTCAGCGCTGCGCCCTCGACTCCGGCGGGCATGGGCCTAGCATCCCAGCGCAAGCCATGGCCCCACTCCCTTCTCTTCAGCAACTCGGGCGGGAGAGCTGTCGCTTGCTCCACGGTCGAGGCGGGCGCTTCCCGGGACTCGAACACCTCGCCATCGATTGGTTTTCACCGACCTTGCTTGTCACTTTTTATGCCGAGAAGGATTCCAAGCGCCGCCTCCTGAAGGAGTTGATGGATGCCGCCGAGGAGTCTCCCGAAGTGAAGGGGATCGTCGTCCAGGAGCGCCACCTGCGCGGGGCGCCCAAACGATTGATCTTCGGCCAGCTGCCGGATGCTCCCGTCGCCAAGGAATCGGGGCTTCGCTTTCACCTCAATCTCCAACGCAATCAGAACCACGGCTTCTTTCTCGATATGAAACCGGGACGCGACTGGGTCCGGGAGAATGCCGCAGGCAAGCGAGTGCTCAACTTGTTTGCCTACACCTGCTCGCTCTCGGTCGCGGCCATCGCCGGTGGCGCGGAATCGGTGGTCAATCTCGACATGGCCAGCGGAGCTCTCGCGACCGGCAGGGAAAACCATCGGCTCAATTTTGATGAGGAGACCTGCCGACGTGCGAGCTATCTTGCCCACGATCTTTTCAAGTCATGGGGGAAACTGAAACGCGGTGCTCCCTACGATCTGATTGTGATCGATCCACCGTCGAACCAGGTGGGCAGCTTTGTTGCGGAGAAGGATTACCCAAAGATGGTGCGCCGGCTATCCGAGCTCGCGCATCCGGATTCGAAGATTCTCGCCTGCCTGAATGCGCCCCATCTCGACGCATCGTTTCTCACGGAATGGTTCTCGGATTACCAGTGGTCGAAACGGCTTCCAAGGGCGCCGGGTTTCGATGACATCCGGCCCGAAAGCTCGCTCAAGTGCCTGGTTTTCACACCGTCGCCGGAGGATTAGGAGGTATGTGGCTGCTGCGGGAAGCAGAGTTTACAGGGTGATCGAAGCCAGGGCATTGGCGGGTTGATCGGCACTAGGCATTCGTGGAAAAGGAAGGGAGTGCATTATCATTTCCATAGTTCCTCGAGAAAAGACGTGCAACCAATCCGGACCGCGCGCTCTGCACGAGCCATCGTCGGCCGCCTGCTAGGGCCAGCGGCGCTCGTCTCCCTGCTGTCGCCGCTGCTGGCACAGGATGATGTTTTCGACCCGGGGCTTCAGCATACCGAGAACCCGCCGATGGTGGTGAATGCCCGGATGCCCCCGCCGCCACCGGAGCCGACGGAGGATTTTGAAATCCGCTCGGGTTATCGCCTGATCACGACGCTTGATGAGTTCCGCGAAGTGACGAAGAAGAGCAATCAGAAGATCCGCATGAAGCCGGGCATCTATCGCGCCGAATCGGCCGATCCACCGGTGAGCTTGCCGAAGGATCGCGCAAGCATCGGAGTCGGAGGCAATCAGAGGGAGGGCTATCAGGAACACATTTTCGCGGTCAATGGATCGAACAATTTTTTCGACCTCCGTGGCGTGGTCATTGAGACTCCGGTTTCGGTTCAGAGCAAGCTCACCGGAAGAACCCATATCGCGGATTCCTGGCACATCAATGGAGCGAAAAACACCTTCATCGGCGGGTATTTTCGCAACGTCCTCGACATGCCCTATCCAACTTACCGGGTCACCGAGAACGAGTTTGAAGTCTGCGGCGATGGCAATCGCTTCATCGACTGCACCTTCGTCATCAAAGGATCGGTGCCCTACGGCTACACGGATTTTTACGGGAAGGGGAGCGGGAGTTTCGGACGCCTCAACAAGCATGCCTTCATGTCGATTGATCATGCCAACGGAACCGAGCTGATCCGCTGCAAAGTCTATCATCAGTCCTTTGGGCACTGCGTGCATTTCCATACCGTGGACGGCGCCTTGATCCAAGACTGCGCTTTCACGGGAGTGCTCAGGCCGACCGACGATATTTTTAAGGAACGTGTCGGCCGCGCCGTGGAGAACGACTTTTACATGCTCTATCGGAAAAAGCAGCCCATCCCCCGGGGTGAGGTGATCCCTCTAACAGAAGATGGCATCCGCTCCTATGAAGACGTGAAGAACATCAAGGTGATCAACACCACCGTCGAGCGGATGCGCGGTTCGATCCAGTTGCTGTGCACTGGCGATGTCTATTTGGAAAATGTGACGGTGCTCGAGAGCGGTGATTTCTCCTTCGACGTGTCGGCCACCCCCGGAAGCCGCATCGTGATGAAGGACTGCCGTGGTGATGTCGCCTATAACCCGCTCTTCAATCTTACCCGCGGCGATTTGCCTGAGAATGCCGGCTACGAAGTCACGCTGCTCAGTCCGCCGGAGGGATCCAAGCCGACGCCGCGATCCAGCTTGGGAAAAATCTGCGGGAAAAACTGCAAGTTCATCATCCGGGATGGGACCGAACGGCCGCTGCCCGAGGAAGCAAACTATCTGATCTGCGGTGGCGACAAGGAGTTGGTCGATTCCACCATCGAGAACCACTCCAGCGCCAAGCTCATCCTCAAGAAGAACGTGCGCAACTGCATCATTCGTTCCAATGGTCCCGTCGAAGACGAAGGCAAGGGAAACCGGGTGATGAAGATGGGACCCTAGCCACTGCGCGAGCCATCGATTTGTTGCTTAAACTGAAACCACTGGCACTCGATGATCCGCGACCTGCTTTCCTGACGCCCTGCGGTTCTGCGGCGCTCGCGAGTTGTTCCTGTTTCCTTCAGGGATCGACTTGTTCCACCCGGACACGCAGGAAGCGGGCTGGGCTGGGGTCGTTCAGGATTTCCTGTTCGACGACGGTTTCGCGGGCGCTGTCGAGTGAGGTTACCGAGACGACTTCGGTGTTGCCAGGGCCTGAAATCCAGGTGCCAAGTCCGGTGCTGGCCTCGACGGTGTATTGCAGGTCGGGGGCGTTTTTCCAGCGAGTGTAGGAAATCTGAAGGCGGCCGGCGACAGGTGTGGCGAAGGGAAGGCTCGACCGAGTGGGAGCCGCTGGATTCAGATCGAAGGCGTAGGACAGGATGTGGGGAATGCCCGTTTCGAATGGATCGTCCATTGGTTGCGATTCTGGAGGCAGGCTACGGGAAGCAAGGAATGAGGCAAAATTCGCATCGACGTCCAGAGTCGCATCGCTGCTGTTCGTGCTGGCTTCCAAATTGGTAAACACCGCGCGGTAGGCATAACCGTTCTGGTTGGCGGTGATGTTATCAAGTTCCAATGTTGAAGTCATTTGGCCCGCGAGGTCGGCATAGGCCCCGCCGGGGCCGGTGATGCTGCGTTGCCAACGAACGGTCGGCGCGGGATAGCCATCCGCAGTGGCGGTGAAGGTGGCATGATCTCCTGCGTTGACCCTGAGCGATCCCGGTTGCTCGGCGACGGTGGGCGCGGTGCCTTTGCCAGCAATGGCAAGGCTGTGCGAACCTCCGGCGGCGATGGCTATCAAGGGGCGGTTGCCATGGGCTCCAAGGGCACTTATGGCTACCGGACTATTCATGGGCCTGAAGCTGCTGTTGTCGCCAAGTTCGCCATATCGGGTCGATCCCCAGGCATAGCCGAGGCCATCCGAGCTGATGGCCAGCGAGTGGCCATCCCCGGCGGCAACGGCGACGATCGTTTTTCCGGCCAGCAGGCCGTCGGTTCCAACCGCCGTCGGAATGGAGCTGCCGAAGAAGCTGCCGGTTCCAAGCTGGTCTGATCGATTGTCACCCCAGGCATAGACCCTGCCATCGGATGTCACGGCCAGACTGTGAGCGGCTCCGGCGGCGATCGCGACAACGGTCTTTCCATCGATCAGGCCGTCACCGCTGACGGGCAACGGGATGGATGACGAATAACTCGAACCTCCGAGCTGCCCGTCCTGATTCGCCCCCCAGCTATAGATGCGACCATCGGCGGTGAGAACGAGGGTGTGGTTGCCTCCGGCGGCGATGGAGACCACGCTCCGGCCCGCCAAATCTCCGCTGTTGGAAATCTCCACCGGGGTCGGGGAGCCCATGGTGCTGCCAGTGCCCAGTTGGCCGTACTGATTCGATCCCCAGGTGATCAAGCTGCCGTCGGAAGTTAGTGCGACATTGTGAACCGAGCCGGAGGATATGGCGGTCACGGTTTTTCCAGCGAGTACCCCGCTACGGGAAACGGCGACGGGTGTGGCGCTGCTGGCAGTCCCGCCATTCCCGAGGGTGTAGTTGAAGTTCGAGCCCCATGCGGCAACGTGGCCATCGCTTGTTAGAGCGAGGCTGTGATTGCTGCCCGCCGCGATGCCGATGACCCGCTTGCCGGAGAGTTCGCCGCTGTGATCGACTTCGACCGGAACACTGCTCGAGCTGCTGGTGCCATTTCCAAGTTTGCCGGAGCTGTTGGAACCCCATGCGAAAACCCGACCGTCTGAGGTGAGCGCCAGGCTGTGGTCCGCACCGGCGGCAACTTTCACCACGGACTTCCCGGACATCACGCCGCTGGTGTCGACGGCGACTGAAGTTTTGTTGGTGGTGGTGTTGGTGCCTGCGCCGACCTGGCCATACGAACCACGACCCCATGCAATAGGGAGCGTGTCGGTCCAGCGCAGCACCAGGCTGCGGCCGTTTCCACCGAAATAGTCCACGGTGAATGAGTGGCTGATGCCGTCGAAGTTGAGTGGAATCGTCGCCCCTTGCACGAGGTTCGAGAAACTCCCACTGAAGAACGCGCTACCGGTGTTGCGGATGACCGTCAGCTCCACGCCTGGGACCGGAGCGAATCCGAGGCTTAGATCCAGTGTTCCGGCAAGCGTTGGCGATGATGCCGTGAATGGCACTTGGTCTGGGCTTTGGAACGTCACGGGCGATTCCGCCGAGATGATATTCAGTGTCGCGGGCATGGTGGCATTCGTGCCGCCAAGGTTGGTGAAAATAGCGCGATACTGATGTCCATCTTGAGATTCAGATAGACCACCGAGTTGAAGTTTTGAGGTGCTGGCGCTTGGGTTGTCCGTGATGTCGGTGAACTCTTCATCTGGGTCGGCCTGCTGCCACTGGATGGAAATCGGTAGCGGGTCGAGGGCATCGCCATCGAATGTCGCCACTGTGGTGTCGGCACCGTCACCAAGGATGAATGAGAGGTCCTCCGGGTTCACCGTGACATAGGGTGAGGCTGCCACGCCAAGCAGGGCGAAGCTCCGAATGCCGACGGACACGATCGACTGCACCGTCGCGCTTTGGAGGATGCCGGTGGAGACGACGCTTACCGGCACCGGACTATTCACCCTGCTGTCATTGCCGAGCTGACCCGAGGAATTCAAGCCCCAGGAAACGATCGCGCCATCCGCAGTCTGGGCCATGCAATGATCGCCACCTGCGGAAATAGCCGTGACGAATTTCCCGGACAGCGCGCCATCGGTGGCGACGGCAACAGGCACCGAGCTGTTCGTAGGAGCGGTGTTGTCACCGAGTTGGCCGTGGTAGTTTTCTCCCCAGGCGAAGACCAGACCGTCATCGGTCAGGGCAAGGCTGTGACCTTCTCCGGCGGCAATGGCGACCACCCGTTTTCCGGCGAGCGCGCCAGTCATATCGACCTTCACCGGAATCCGCGGGTCGATGGTGCTGCCGTCGCCGAGTTGACCGGCAATGTTTTCGCCCCAAGCGATGATTTCTCCATCGCTTGTGAGAGCGAGGCTGTGTTTGTCGCCGGCGGCGATGGCTACGACGGATTTTCCGAGAAGTGCGCCGCGGGTATCAACGGCAGCGGGAACGAGACTGTCTTGCCAATTGATCGTGCCCAGTTGGTCCTGGCCATTGTCGCCCCAGGCGAAAACTAGGCCATCGGCCGTGAGCGCGAGACTGTGATTGTCACCGGCGGCGATGGCGGTAACGATTTTCCCGGCCAGTGCACCGTCGGCGATGACGGCAACCGGCTGGGCGCTGTAGTCCAAGGAACTGCCCTTGCCGAGCTGGCCTTGGGAGTTTTCACCCCATGAAAAGACTTCACCATTCGCCGAGAGCGCGAGGTTGTGATACTCACCTGTAGCGATGGTGACGACCGTCTTCTCCGCAAGGATGCCATCGTCCTTCACTTGGCCGGGGACTTGGTTTGAGGTGGTGAGGGTGTTGCCAAGCTGGCCTCGGTTGTTAGAGCCCCAGGAAAAGACCTTTCCTTCGGTTGTTAGGGCGAGCTGATGGCTGCGGCCCGACTTGAGGTCGGTGATCGTTTTTTCGGCGAGTGCCGGGCGCGTGGCTACGTAGGTAGGAACGTTTGCGATGCTCGACCCCCAGGCGGCGACGGAGGTCCAGGGCCAGTGGAGGACCAGGCTTCGGCCATTTCCTCCATGATAGTTAGCGATGAAGGGATAGGTGACTCCATGGTGAGTAAGGTTGATGAGGCCTCCTTGCGGAATGTTTTCGAAGGCACCATCGATGAACGAAGGTCCGGTGTTTTCCACCAGCATGAGGTTCGTGCCGGCGGGCGGGACGAAATCAAGTTGGAGGTCCAGCGTGCCGGAGGCATGGATCCGCGGGGCTTCAAAGGGAGCAGGGGAGGCGGAGGAAAGTGTGGCCGACCATTCGACGATTCGCAGCAGAGCGGGAGTGGAGGCGCGCTCGCCGGCGGCGTTGGTGAAGACCGCGCGGTAAGCCCAGCCGTCTTGATCCGCCGTGACTTCAGGAAGGGTCAAGGTGCCCGAGTTGTCAGGCAGGTCGCCAAAGGTTCCGGCCATTCCCGTAGGGCTGACCTGCCACCTCACCGTGAAAGGAAACGGGTCCTCTGCCGCGGCGGTGAAGGTCGCGGACTGACCGGCGGCCACCATCAGGTCCAGCGGTTGACGGATCACCGTGGGGGCACCACGCCCGGCAAGTGCGACTGAGGAATTCCACCCAGCGACAACGCGGGTGAAGCGGAGATTCGCCATGATGCCTGTCGTGTCGACGGCAACAGGGACCGAGCTATCCGTCCATCCGCCGTCCCCCAGTTCACGGGATCCATTGTCGCCCCAGGCAAAGAGTTCACCAGTGGTCGTCAGCGCCATGGTGTGTGAGTCGCTCAGGCTGAGCGAGGCGACGGCTTTGCCCGCGAGCACGCCATTGGTGTCGACGGCGACCGGCACCCAGCTGAGGGTGGTCGTCCCATTTCCCAGTTCGCCAGCCCAATTTCGGCCCCAGCCGAAGACTTCGCCCTCCGATGACACGGCCATGCTGCGGGAGTCCGTTGCGGCGATGGCGGTGATGAATTTATCTGCGAGCACGCCGCTTGTGTCGACCGGAGTAGGAAGCGGGGAACCGAACGAGGGGGGTCCGCCACCATTTCCGAGTGCTCCCTCCGATGCCGAGCCCCAGGAAAATACTACGCCATCCTGAGTCAGCGCTGCGCCGTGACGGTTCCCGGCCGCAATGGCGACCACGGGCGTGGTGCCGATCTCGCCCGGATCGATACGGACCGGATCGGCATGGTACTGGCCGTTCGTTCCCAGTTGGTAGGAGTCCCCCGCCCCCCAGCCGTAGATCTCCCCTTCGGAGGTTAATGCCAGATCGAAGTCTCCCCCGGCCGACACCGCGACGACGATCTTGTCATGAAGCGCTCCATCGGGGCTGAGTTCGGTAGGTGTTAGGCTGTGATCGGTTCCGCTAATGCTGCTGCGGAGTTTTCCCCAGATCAGGACGCGGCCTTCTGCGGTGATTGCCAGGCTGTGTCTGGCGCCGGCGGCGATGGCGACGACGGTTTTGCCATTGAGCGCTCCGCTGGTGTCCACGGCCACGGGGAGATGGCTCCCCGTGGTGGAGTTGTTTCCGAGCTGGCCGTTGCCGTTGTTTCCCCATGCGAAGACCATGCCGTCTGATGTCAGGGCGAGGGCATGACCACCCGACATGGAGATATCGGACACGGTTTTGCCGACCATGGGTCCGGCGAGCGGAATCTCGACCGGGGGGTTCTGAGACGAGGTGCCGATGTCGCCGAGAACTCCTGAGCCATTGCTGCCCCATCCTACGAGACCCATCGCCGGCCATTGGAGGACCAAGCTACGGCCGTTGCCGCCGTAGTAGTTCGCGATGTAGTGGTAGGTGATGCCGTTGAACGTCAGCGGGACGGTGGCGCCTTGAGGGATGTCGGAAAAACGGCCGTGGATGGGGGCCGGACCGGTGTTCCAGATGACGGTGAGGTCGGTGCCAGGTGTTGGTTCGAAGCTCAGGATCGGGGATAGGTTTCCTGAGACCGATGCGGAGCTTACTGTCGCCAATGGTCCGGCTGAGGCCGAAAAGGAGGCAGGCCAGGAGGCCTCATGAAAGGTCGCCGGATGGCTCGTCGCGCTGCCGGAGAGGCTGGAAAAAACGGCGCGGAATGCCGAGCCGTCCGCGATGCCGGTGGTGTCGCTGAGCGACAAAGCCCGGGTGTTGGCAGAGGCTTCGTCGGTGATGTCGACGAAAGGTCCGCCGGCTCCAGTGGTGCTGATCTGCCACTGGACGGTTGTTGGGAATGGATGAGCGACTGCTGCGCTAAAAGTGGCCGCCGCGCCGGGGTTCGCCGCTAGATTCAGCGGATGTACCCGCATCTGTGGCGGGCCGGGGTCCGCCAAGGCGTAGCAGCGGTTTCTTCCTGAGAAAAAGGCCGCAATCCAACGTCCGGAAGATGGACCAAGACCCGGCACTGGCACCGGGGACAATGCGGAGCCTTGTTGGTCTGCCCCATTTCCCAATTGGGCATAGCCGTCAGATCCCCAGACGTGCGGCTGGCCATCGGATGTGAGTGCCGTGGAATGGGCGTCTCCAGCTGCGATTGAGATCACCGATTTTGAGGAAAGGGAACCCCCTGCTAGAGCGGGAACCAGGCTACTGGCGCTGCTCCCAATCCCGAGCTGGCCACTGCCGTTCGATCCCCACGCGTGAACCTGCCCATCGCTTGTTAGAGCCAGGTTGAAGTTGGCACCGGCGGAGATGGCGGAGACGCTCTTGCCGGCGAGACTGCCGGTGGCGACCACCTGCACCGGCACCGGGCTGGGACTGGTGCTATTGTTTCCCAGTTGGCCAGTGGAATTGAATCCCCAGGTGATGACCTTGCCCTCCGAGGTGACGGCCGCGCTGTGGGTGAAACCGGCGGAAATGCCGGTGACCGTCTTTCCCGCCAAAACGCCTGAGGTGTCGACCGGCACCGGACTGTGATGGTTGTCGATCAGCCCATTTCCGAGCTGTCCTTGAAACCCATATCCCCACGCGAAGACCAGCCCATCCGAAGTAAGCGCCAGGCTGTGATACTGGCCCGCCGCGATGGCCACGACACTTTTACCCGCCAGGGCACCGCTGGTATCCACCGCCACGGGAGTTCGGCTGCCTTCTGTCGTGCCGTCGCCCAGTCTTCCGGAACCATTGTCACCCCAGGCGAAGACCTTGCCGTCGGATGTGAGGGCGAGGCTGTGCACGCTGCTAGCGGCGATGGCCACCACGGTCTTTCCTGCCAAGGCTCCGCTGGCCTCCACTTGGACCGGGACATCACTGGATTCGGTCGTGCCATTTCCGAGTTGGCCATAGGTGTTGCGGCCCCACGCAAACACTTCTCCGTCCGCTGTCAGGGCCAGCGTGTAATCGCCCCCCGGAGCCACTGAGAGTATCGACTTGCCGGCCAACTCACCTTCATGGGTCAGTTGCGAAGGTGTGCTGGTTTCGTCGAGTGAGTTGTCCCAAGCCCAGCCGACCATCTGCAGATCAGGCCACTGGAGCACCAGGCTTCGGCCATTCCCGCCGAAGTAGTTGGCGATATAGTGGTAGGTGGTGCCGTTGAATGTCAGCGGGACGGTGGCGCCTTGAGGAACGCCATCAAAGGTGCCGGATAGGAAGGGCACCCCGGTATTTTTCACCACTGTAAGATTCTGTCCGGGTGTGGGCTGAAAGTTGAGCGTCAGATCGAGGGCTCCACTTGCGGTATAGCTCGGTGCCGTGATGGCGACATCAGACGCTTGGTTAAAGGTGAATTCGAGGCTGGCAAATGCGGGAACCACGAGCTCAGCGAGGATCAGGCAAAGGATCAGGAGTCGAGAGAGAGGCTTTTTTGTCATTTCCGACCTCAAGCGGTATACTCAAAATCAAGGGCTGAGGAGCCAAAAGATAGGAACGCAGGTGCTCCGGATATAAATAGCCTTGTGAAATCGATCAGCTTCGTGAATGGCATCCCTGAGGAGCCCCCGTGTATTCTCGTCGTGATGTAGGAAGCGCTTGAGGTCATTTCGTTTCCACCACGGAAGAGCTGGGTGACGCGCCCAGAAGGGAATGAGGAAGGGGGAAAAATGAGCAATTTAGAGTGGTCGCTTCCGATGGATCGCTCGGATCGGTAGGCCGGTCGAGTGGAGACCTGAGGATCGGGAGAATCATCACCAGCATACGATGTGCTTCCTTGCGGATCTCATCAAGCTCGTCTACGGATGAGACCGCATTCAGGCTGTACTGCCTGAATCTGTAGGAACTTTCCTCCTCTCCATCCATGAATACACCCATCAAAGCCTTCCTGGCAGTGGCCTTGCTGACTTCCAGCATTAAAGCCGAGGAAGACACGCCCTCGATATCCGCCCTCGCCGAAGCGGCATCGCAATTTGTGATTGCCTACAACGAAAAGGACGCCTCCGCCATCGCGCAACTCTTCACCGAAGATGGCGAGATGTCTGACCTCACCGGTCAGGATCTCACTTCAGGTCGGGAAGCCATCAAGGCACGATACGAAGCACTCTTCTCTAACGAAAACTCACCCGGTATCGCGATCGAAGTCGACTCTGTCCGTCTCGTGGCCCCCAATCTGGCGATCGAGGACGGCACTGCCCACATCACTCCACTGGAAGAAGGGGCCCCACCGCGCTCGATCAAGTACACCGCCACCCTCCTGAAAAACGACTCCGGCGTCTGGGAAATCGCCAGCACCCGCGACTTGTCGGATGTCACTGATGCGGAAGGCGAATTGTTTGCCCTTTCCAAAGTGCTCAACGGCGACTGGACCTGCCAAGTCGGCGATGTTCGCTTCGATCTCGCAATTCAGTGGGAAGACACCGGCAAATTCCTCGTCGGCGAAATGCTCACCACCGCTCCTGACTCCGAGCCCCAGACCGGATCGATTCGTATCGGTTGGAATGCAGCGCGGAAATCCATCACCTCATGGATGTTCGATAGCCTTGGTGGGAGCATGCAGAACTTTTGGACCGCCACCGATGAAGGATGGCTGATCCGCACCGAAGGGACCACCGCCGAGGGAGAGGCCGTCACCTCTTCCCAGACTCTTGTTCCGGAAAACGACGACATTCTCGTCTGGTCCGTCACCAACAAGATCATTGATGGAGTAAAGCAACCTGACACGAAGATCCGGCTCGTCCGCCGTCCACCTGAACCCGCAAACGACTAAAGGTCTTAATGAATCGAACCATGAAAATTTTTACCAAACTTGCCGCCCTCCTCTGCGGGGTATTTTTCCTCATACCTGAGACATTTGCACGGGGCCACGCCCTTGGTGGTGGCGGTGGCGGTGGTGCCCGGGGCGGTGGTGGTGCGCGAGGCGGTGCTGCTGCCAGCCACTCGGTGCAAAGGCGTAGCCCAATGACAAACTCACGGGTCCAGCGACCTCAGGCGCGTCCTGCTCCCAAGCAGGTCTCGCGACCTTCGGTTTCCCGGCCCACCACGAGGCCGACAACTCGCCCATCGGTTTCGAGACCGACGACGAAGCCCGTGACCCGTCCATCGGTCTCAAGACCAACGACGAAGCCCGTGACCCGTCCATCGGTCTCAAGACCAACGACGAAGCCCGCCACTCGGCCATCGATTTCAAAGCCAAGCAACACGCCTAGCCGTCCCAGCACATTGCCTGGCATTCGTCCGGGCCAGGGCGGCGGCACTGAACGCCCGAGCCTGAGCGGTAACAACCGACCCGGTCAAGGGGGGGGCATCGAGCGTCCAGGCCAGGGAGGCATCAGTCGGCCAGGCCAGGGAGGCGGCGGAGTCCAACGTCCCGGTCAAGGAGGCATCAACCGCCCCGGCCAAGGCGGCGGAGGGATCCAGCGCCCCGGCCAGGGAAACAATCGACCTGCAACCCTTCCCGGCATGGTCTCCTATCCTAACAAGCCAAAGATCGGTAATAAGACGAGCATTGGAAACAGGACCAACATCGGCAACAACCGAGGCAACACCTACATCAAGAACGTCAATGTCGGTCGACGGAACAACGGCTTGAACCGTCCCAGCACCCTTCCCGCCAACAACCGGAATTGGAATCACAACCAATGGGGAGGGAAGAACAGCGTCTGGGGAAACAACGTCCACATCGGCAACAACGTTAATATCAACGTCAACAACCGCTTCTATAATAACAACAACTTCGCCTATCGCCCGAACTACTGGGGTGGCCGCCCATGGTGGGGTGCGAATACCTGCCACGGCTGGCATCACGGCCACTGGGGCTACGGTTGGAACAGTGCCTATTATCACAACCACTGGTATTACCACGACAACGACTTCGCCGAAGGCTTCATGTGGGGCATCGCGGTTTGGAGTTTGGGAAATATGATCTACGACATGGGCTACAAGTCCTATCAGAACCCCTACCCTGCGCCCCCGGTTCAGAATACCTACGTCAACTATACCGAGCCTTTGTCCGTTGCCGCCGCAGCGAATCCACCGGGCGATGACTCTCAAGTCGACCTGGCTGCCACGAAGTCCGATGAAGCCCTCGATCGTTCGCGAGTCGCTTTCAGAAAGGGTGACTATGTGGCTGCGTCCACAGCCGTCGACGAGGCTCTCGGCTACACTCCGGATGACGTGACGATCCACGAGTTCCGGGCACTGGTCTTCTTTGCCCTCAACAAGTATTCGGATGCCGCCGGGGTGCTCAACGCCGTGCTTGCCTCCGGACCGGGTTGGAGCTGGGACACCATGATCGGTTTCTACGACTCATCGAGCACCTACGATGAGCAACTCCGCAATCTGGAGAACTACGTCAAGGGTTCACCGGACAAGGCCGATGCGCACTTCCTCCTCGGTTACCACTACATGGTCTGTGGCGAAATGGAGAAGGCGAACCAAGAGTTCACGAAAGCGTCCGAACTTCAGCCAGCTGATTCGATCTCCCGCCAGCTCCGTGATCTCACGGCGGCTTCGATCCCCGACAACGGTGAAGCGGCGAAAGAAGCCATGCCACCCGTGGCTCCAACTCCGGTTCCTCTCGACAAGCTCGTTGGCACCTGGGTCAGCAAGTCTGATACGGGCGGCACCATCACCTTCACCATGAAGGAGACCGGTGACTACACCTGGGACTACTCCGACGGAAAGACCGACAGCAAGCTCAATGGTACCTATGGCCTCGACGATCAGGGCCTCCTCGTCCTGACCTCCAACGACAGTCAGATGGTATCTGAAGTGAAGTTCGAGGATGACAGCGAGATGCACTTCAGCCTGATCGGCAGCCCGGACGGCGATCCCGGCCTCGACTTCAAGAAGGGCTAAAACCCGACTCGCCTAATCGACAGAGCCCGAAGCGGAAATCCGCTTCGGGCTCTTTTGTGTCGCGCTGAGATTTCAGCCCCACTCACAAAGACCATCCACATAAGCCGCCGAGCCATCGCGGAGCCAGGCGTCGAGCTGGGCCTGGGCTTTGAGCTGTTGACCGCGAGGACGGTCGACTAACAGAAAACGGCAGTCGAGTTCGTCGAGGCGGGTCATGTCGCTCCAGAGCTTTTCAAACTGGGTGACCGGGAAGACGTCTTCCTGACCGCTGCCCCAGCGCTTCTTGACGTCCTTCAGGGTCACGTAGGTCGGCATGCGCTTGGCGATGCGGCGGATGGCTGCGCGGACTTTCTCCTCATTGCGCAGGTCGCCGCGGCTGAGCCCAAAGGCTTCGATCAGGGCGTCGATGCGGATCCACGTGGTCATCGAGTTGTAGTAGGAGAGCGCGAACTCGGCTTCCTCGTCGGGCATTGCCAGACCTTCGACGAGTTCGAGGCGGCCGTTGACTTTGGCAAGTCCACCGCCCCGGTCGTCGATGTGGCGGGTAATGACTTCGAAACTGAGTGCGGCGCCGGAGTCGATGTGGTGGCCGAGCACGGCCGGATCGAGGTTGGCACCGAGCGTATCGATGTTGTGAAGTTGGAGGTGCTTGAGCTGCGGTTGTCGTTCTAACAGATCCGCGAGGGTGCCGTTGAGCAGCAGGTTGGGAATCTCATACCAGTGGCCGACAGGGTGCAGGCACTGGGAGGTGAGGTTGTCGGTGTAGTCCGCGCCTTCGCCGCTGCTGCGGGCCCAGTTGATGAGTGCGGCGTGGGCGCTCTCGCGGACTTTCTGCGCCTGCTCGTCGAGGGTCTGCTGCGGGAGTTCTTCCCAGGCAAAGCGCAGGTCGCGCTCGGTGGGAATGAGGCGCAGGCCAATCGAGCGACCGCCGGAGACGAGGACTTCGCCGGGGTAGTCGAACTGCTCGTGATCGGCGAGGAAGTCGCGCAGTGGCGCTTCTGTCAGGTAGCTGGCGGTGAAGATGTGCGGCGGGTAGCTGCCATGTTCACTGCCGATGCGGCGACTTTTGGCGAGGTGGGTTTCGAGGAAGCTGCGGTGGCGTTCACGGAACTTGCAGAAGGGGTGCAAGGCCTTGACGACGCCAGCCCCTTCGGTCCAGCGGCTGCCGACGCCGGCGGCCAGCGTGACGACGGCGACTTCACCTTTGGCGAGGGCTTCGCGGCCGAGGGCGAGTCGCTTTTCGGAGACCTTGCTGTTGGATGTGAGGTCGCTGATTTCTTCCAGACCGACGTCGGAAATGCGGGTGCTGGCGGGCAGACGGTTTTTGGCGAGCCCGATGCGGCCGGAGCGGAGATCGTTGCGGATTTGCTCGTGCTGATCGGAATCAAAGCCGTTGGCTGCCAAGAGTCCGAAGAGATCGCTGTGGGTCTTTTCTTCCTGGCTCTCGGGAAAGAGGCGACGGAAGACCTCGGGGACGAGCGAACGGAAGCGGTCGTTGCTGCGGAAGGCTTCACCGAGGCGCTGCAGCTCGAAGTGGCGGGCGCGGCTGAGCTTCTTGGGATCGTGGCGGACGAGCTGCGGGAGCATCAGCTGATAGTAGCTGTGTTTGAGCAGGGCGTCGCTGCCTCGCAGCAATTCCGCGGAGCTTCCGTCGGGGTTGATGGTGAAGTCGTAGACGACCGGATCGATCGCGAAGGGCAGCGCCTTGGCGAGCTCGTTCTTGGCACGGACCATCTCTTCTAACAGCCAATCTTGGGCGGCTGCTTTGACCTTGGGGTCGAAGATGAAGCCCATGCCGCCGCCAGCCATGCCACCGAGCATCCAGAAGCCCCAGAAGTCGTCGCCCCAGCGTTCGCGGCTGGCGCTGATGAGGCGTTCGGTGAAGAGGTTGCTGCACCAGGGGATGATGGTTTGCAGCGGGCCAAAGAAGTTGCGGGTGGTGGTCTCGCCGAGCTTGCGGATGTCTCCGGTTTTCAGCCCTTCAAGGACTTCGCCTAAGAGCTCGATGGCTTGCTTGCGCGCCTCCCATTCGGGGCCGGAGCGGAGCAGGTATTTCTCGGTGACCATCTCGAGGATTGGACCGACGTTCTGGGCCATGCCGCCATGGACGACGACCAGGCTGTCCTGAAGCTTTCGTGCGATGTCGGGATCGAGCTTGGGTGGGACGAGGATTTCGTGGTCGGGCATCAGGCGGCCGCGGCTTATGCCGTATTCGACGTCGCCTTCACCGGCAGGTTGCCCGGCGATGAGCTTGATGCCGGGCCAGATGCCACCGGAATCCTGCCAGCCACCGCCGGAACCTCCGAGCCATTCCCCGAGGATCGCACGGGCGGCGACGAGGCGTCGGCCTGCTTCATCAAGCGGGCCTGTTAGGTGGGCGGTCTGGCCGGTGGCGCGCATGCACAGCGAGATGAGCGAGGCGAGAAGGTTGGTGGAGACGGCAAGACGCGAGCCCTTCGGAATGCCGCGGACGTAGCTGGCGAGTTCGATCCCGCGACCGGGGCCGACGAGTTTTTCGAGCAGCGCACCAAGCTTCTGACCGGAGCCTTCGAGGCCGGGAGGCACCAAGCCAGAGGCTACCAGGGCGGCCTTCAGCAGGCCCAGATAGTCGGCGGCGTAGTCGAAGATCTTGTCGAGCTCGGTGATGTCCTTGTTTGCCTCGAGATCCACACTGACGAGACGGATCACGGGTTCATCGATGACGCGGAGGAAGGTCTCGATCGGGGGCTCGGGGGAGCTTTCGCGCCCGCGGATGCCGAGGTCCACGGAGACGTTGATGACCCGGGCGCCGGCCGGGAAATCCATGCCGAGGAAGAAGATATCACTCCACGCGCTGTGGGTGAGGTCCATGCGAACCGGAGTCTTCTCCTGCAGGACGGGGAAAGTGGGGTGAGTTCCGGTGCCGGCATCTAACAGCTCTGGCCGGATCCGGAGTGGCTGATCCTGAGGATGACCGAGGCGGAACATCCATTGATTCCCAGGAACCGATCGAACGCTGGTGCGGACCTGATCGGCAAGCGCCTGGAAGGCGCGTTGGTGATAGGCGGTGGAAAGGGCACTGCAGATGGTGCTGCTCCAGCCATCGGCTTCGGCGGCGTCGAGAAAGGCCTCGATGGCTTCCGGGAAACGTCGCTCCAGCAGATGGACGTAGCCGGCGAAAGGGACGTGGCCAGAGGCGCGGACTTCCGGGCGCTCGGGCAGGTGGAAGCGGTGGATGTTCGAGAGGAAGAAGTGAGCGCGAACGGATTCGTAGAGGTTCTCCGATTCCTGGCGAAAGGTATCGAGTTCAACACATTCCTGAAGCAGTTCTTCGGTGCTGAGCGCTTCGCAACAAGCATCGAGGGGTTGGTTTCGGATCGCGTCCTCGGTCGAGGTGATCAGGGTGATAAGTTTACCTGGCATCGTCTGGTGGTGGGGGTCGGGTCAGGCGCTCACTGGCGGGAGCGGGCGACGATTTCGAGGATGTCCTGCATCACGGCGGTGCTTTCGGAACCGACGAGGGCGAGGGCGAGTTGAGCGTGGAAAAGCCCGTATTTCTGGCTCAGGTCCTGCCGGCTTCCCTGGACCTTCAGGGCGGTGTAGCGCTCGCGCCGGGCAAGCTCCGCAAGCACGGGGGACAGCTGGACTTTTCCGCCGGAGGAAGCGGCATCGCGAACGCTTTCCTTGAGAATCTCCATGACCAAGGGGCTGAGCACGTGCATGCCGAAGTAGGTGAGGTAGCGGCCGGCACGCAGGCCGGGGACGATGAGTTTCTGTTCGGCTTCCGTGGGCGTCGGCTTCTCGATGACGTCCTTGATGGCGTAGATGGCTTCGCCACTGCTGCTGCGTTCGAGGCTGCCGGCGATGGTGCCGTAGTGCTGGATCTCGGTCTCGCGGGTCGACTGCACGGCGGACATCGAACAGTCTTCAAGCGTGGCAAGTTCGATGAGCTGCTGGGCGCAGGATCGCTTTGCATCGCTGCTGATGAAAAGGTGATCGCCGACGGCGTGAAAGAAGGGCTCGCCCTTGATGAAATCGGCGGCCAGGGATAGGGCGTGACCGTAGCCAAGCCGCTCTTCCTGCGCGATGAATGTGAGGCGGACCGGGGTGTCGGCGATTGCCCGGCGGAAGGCGGCTTCGTCACCGGGATGGATGACCAGGCAGACGTCCTCAATACCGGTGGAGTGGATTTCGCGCAGAAGGATTTCGAGAACGGAACGGCTGACGCCATCACGATCGACGAGAGTCTGGATGGGCAGTGACCGATGGTCAGGGCTGGCGGCGGTGATGACCGCTTTGGTGAGTTTCATGGAGTGCTCGGGGAGTGCTTTGGCGGGAGGATGTTGAGCTCAGGCAGGAAAGACCACTGCTTTGCCCGACATGGACGAGGACGCAAGCGGGGTCCGACGGCGGGCCCGGTCGGCTTGGATGCCTGAGGATGGGGAGGGATAGAATCTAGCTGAAATGTTGTGACCCATTTACCGTCACAGAGTTGACACGCGTGTTAGTGCCGCGCACTCATCGGTGTCCCGGATGGGGGCGTGGCCTGACGGCGGATTCCAATCGAAATGCCGGCGAATCCGAAGTGCTTTTTCAGATTTCGAGCATTTTTTGAATGTCGAGCGCCCCGAGGACATGACGCAGCGCTCCCCGCGCCGATCGGCAGACATGGTGCAGGCGTCCGCTCACTCATGCAGGTGGGATGCGCAGCACCCCGCTTCTGCACGGTCAATAGTAGGGGCGGCGATAGGCGCCGGCATAAGGGCTCCATGATCCCCATGCGTAAGCGGCATCCATTTGCATTTCGGCAGCAACCCGCTGGTCTTGAGCGATCTGTTGTTCGACGGCGTACTTCTGGTACTGCTCATTTTCTTTCGGACCGCCGACATAGACGACGCCCTGCTCGGGGTCCTTGTAGGCATAGACCATTTCGCCGTCGATTTCCTTGTGGTAGAGCTTGTAGGGCTCCATGGCATCGTAGATCTCGGTCTGCTTCTGGGTCTTCGGAGTCTTTGGCTGGAAGCCTGACGCCGCGAGCATGCGTTCGGTATTCGATGAGCCAAGGCCGGCGCATGAAACGAGGACGAGGGCCGGGATAGTGAGAAAGAGCAGTTTTTTCATGCTGTTTGGGAGAATACCATCGGGAAGATTCGGCTCAAGTATCTTGCGAGCGGGAAAGGAAATAATCCACAAGGACCAGGAGGCCAAGAACTAGGAGTACCCACGCGACCCATGATCCTATGGATTTGTAGCTGAAGGTCTCGCCGCAGTTGCGACAGGTGTCTGTGCGGCGGGAAAAGGCGATCTTCGGGAGGTAAAACCAGCCAAGGAGCAGGAGATAGGCGAGGTCATGTGGTCGGCGCTCCAGAATGCCGGGACCGGTATCGCGGCTCCCACATCCGGGGCAAGGCCTGCCATGATGAGTGTCCGGAGCTGGCGATTGATCCGATGGCTCCCTGGGCGGGGTGTAGGGATCGGTCATGGGAGTCAGGCTGTTAGGAACTGCTGACGGATCTCCAGCAGGATCTCAGTGGCCCGTTCGCGGGAGGGGCTATCTGGCAGGGATGACGCCTCGAAGGCGGCTTCCATCTCGGCATGCTTCTCTTCGGCGATGCGTAGCAGTTCGTCGTAGCTGAATTCACCGCTCTTGATGCGCTTGAGCCAGTCGCTGTTAGGTCGTGGAAGGGTGATGTGGTGATCTTTTGCGATCTCGATGGCCTGATCGAGAAGGCGGAGGGTGTGCATCAAGTTCTTCGAATCGTATCCGCGGTTGTGGGCGGTGTTGGTTTCGAAACGTTCTTCATTCCTCAGTTCAACCCATTGCCAGTATTCGCGGTGCGCCTTGCAGTGGGCCTTGAAAGCATCGAGGTTGCAGGTCAGCCAGGCGATTGGCTCGGCTTCCTTTTCAACCGATGAGCAGACAATGGCTCCCTCATCCTTGTGTGAGAAGATGCCTCGCATTTCCGTAGGCATCGCCTTGTCGTGAAACACGGCGTAGGTGTTGGTCGCGTGGGGTGCGGAGACGAGGCCAAGTTGATTTTCATCAAGACCTTCCGTCGCCAGCCACTCGTCGAGACGCACGGACCCCTGACCCCTGAGGATGTGGCAAAAGTGGCGCAGCGGGTGGCGTTGTTCGGGCTGGGGGTTGACGATCTTCTTGTTCAGTCCACGGGCTTTGCGAATTTGCGACATGGCATAGTTGCCAAAAGTCTGGCGGCAAAGCTTGGAGAGGAAGTCTTCCGGCTTGAGGAGATCGAAGGCGGCGTGGCGGTGTCGAATGCAGTCCTTCGGCGTGAAGAGCAGCTCGATGATGTTCGGGTTGTTGGCAAGCAGCAGACTGACGAAGCGTCCGATTTCATAGTAAACTTCGTCGCTCTTTTCATCACTGACCTGATCGATGCTTTCCAAACCACCGAGGAAAGACGGCGGGGCAACGAAGATGCCGCGCAGGTCGAAGTCGGAGCGTTCGTGGTGAGTGCCGAACGAGCGACTGCCACTGACGGCTTCGAAAAGCAGGCGATCAGATCGGCGGACGCGCTCGAGGGTGAACTCGCTTTTGTAAACCGGCTTTGTGTCGGTCGATTTCGGCCACAAGCTCCAACGATGCAGGACCTCATTGAAGGGAGCGCGTGAAGTGGGGTCGCCGGGCAAGGCGTCCATCTCGGCTCCGATGCCAGGGAGCTTTGCTTCGATGAACTTGTCGAGCTTGACCTGACGGCCCGGTGACTGGTTCTCGCTGGCATCGGCCTTCCAGGCGACAAGTTCGTCGATGGCCTCAGCGACATCGTCGGGCGCGGTGGGGATGAGTTCAGCAAAGGGAACCGGCGGCGGCTTTCCATGTTCCAGCACGAAGCGCGCGGCGAGCAGGGCGCGCAGGCAGTAGAGATAGCCCTTCGCCGAAGGCATGTCAGCCGTAAGCTTGTTGCGGTAGAATTGGCCGGCGAGCCCGCGGTAGTGGTTGGCCAGGCCTTTGCGGGAAAGATGCTCGGCAGCGAGATTTCGAAGGTCTGTTAGGAACTCCGGATTGGCGTGATAGACGATCGGCGAGTGAAGCCATTCAATGAGCGCGCCGTTGGACTTCTGGAGAAGTCCGAGCGCCTTGCGAATGTCCCAGCCGCCGGGATCAAGATCGTCTTCAATGGGGATTTCGATCGTGTCGCTGCCCTCGCTGATGGTGAAGGCGTCGAGCATCGGGCGACGGTAGAGAAAGCGGATGTCGTAGTCCGAATCCGGCGACGCGAATCCCCAGGCCCGGCTGCCGGATTCACAGGCATAGAGAATCTCGATGCCGTGCTTGGCTTCAAGATCGCGCAGAAGGGTCTGGATCCGTTCAGTCACGCTCGATGAGTTATGGTCCGGTTCGGTTTCAGGCAAGGGCTTTCACGGCAGCTTTCCAGTGCTCGTAATCGCGTGAGATGGAGTTCTCGACTTGGAGATAAGGCTTGGGCTTAATCGCCACGATGATTCTGGAAACCATGCTTCAACGGCTCTATCAGAGCATGCTCAAAGGGCCGAGCCTTAATGTCCGGCCGCATAACAGCCGCCAGCGGGTCGATGTGGCGGAGCTGCTGGCCATGGGATATGTGTCGGAGACATCGTTTCTGAAAACGCTGCTCGATGAGGGCAAAGTGGAGATTTCCGCGAAGGCGGAGCGTTTCAAGAAACCGGCCTACCCGGAGGCCGAGTGGTCGGATCAAGAAAAGCGCCAGCGCGATGCCTGGGAAAAGGAGGTCAAGCTGCTGCGGAAACTCGCTGGGATCGCGGCGGATGCGAAGGAGTATTACAACGACCATGGGGAGGATGCGCTTTTCGTCGGGTTTCCGATCCTTTCACTACCGCCAAAGGATGATCGCGAGATGTTCGGAACTTCGCGGATTCTCGCGCCACTGGCAATGGTGCCGATTTCTCTAACAGTGCGCACGGGAGCAAGGGCAGGTGTGACGATCAAGGCGGTGGCGGAGGGCGCGGATCGCTTGATTCCCAACCCGGCGCTGCTGGCATGGATCGAGAAGATGACCGGGGCTTCATCCGACGAGTTGTTCGCCGACGACTCGGGCGAGGAACCCTGGCAGGAACTGAAGGAGATCCTGGCGTTTGTGGCGAAAGGCGTGGGCTTGGACGGTCTCACCCACGAACCCGAGAAAACACTGTTGCCAGTGCCGCGGGCGGATGGGCTGGGGGATAGTGCGAGTTTGCTGCCATCGGCGGTGCTGGGATTGTTTCCGATGACGAACCCCGGACTGATTCGGGACACGCAATGGATGATGGCCAACGAGGCGGATCTCGAGGGACCGGTAAGATCATTCTTGGTCAAAGAAGCGATCAATCCGGAGGAAGACCAGGCACCCCCTGAAGCGGAGGAGCACGAGGTGGCGACTCAGGCGAAGTTTGAACGGGATTTCGAGAGCGAGTTTTTCATCACGCGGGCGGATCCCTGCCAGGCGGCGGCGGTCGAGGAAGCGGCGAGGTCACAGGCGCTGGTCGTCCATGGCCCTCCGGGAACGGGGAAGAGCCAGACGATTGCCAACATCATCGGCGACCATTTGGCGCGGGGCGAGCGGGTGCTTTTCGTCTGCGACAAACGCACGGCCCTCGACGTGGTGAAGTATCGCCTGGATGCTCTTGGAATCGGGCATCTCTGCGGTGTGATTCACGATCCACAGAGAGATCGGAAGGAACTCTACATGGGCTTGCGCCAGAGGCTCGACGAACTGGTGGAGGAAGGGCTCCCGCCGGACTCGATGCCGGCGCTTGGGAAGGCAAACAAGAGGCTCAGTTCGCTGCATCGCGAGTTGCGGGAGGCCTATGCCTCGCTGCATGCCGAGGATGCGGAGGGCGAGTCGTTTCACTCGCTTGTGGGTCGATGGCTTGAACATGAAGCGGGACCGGATGTGTCTGATGTCGCCCAGGAGGTGACGCGGGATTTGGTCGAGAGCCACCGGGCGGACATCAGCGAGCTCTGTGATCGGGCTGTTTCCGCGAAGCTTACGGGTAATGTGTTGTTAGATTGTTTGGAGATATCACTAAGCGACTATCTTTCGGCGAAGCCCGATGCCTTCGAGGAAAAGCTTCGGGACTTCTCGAAGGCGCTTAGATTGTCGGGTGACGATAAGGAATTACCGCCGCTGCCGAATGGGGATCTTGAGATGCTCGGGAAGAATCGTGCACGACTTGCGGAGTTGGTGAAGGAGGGTGCGAACGATCTTGGTGGACCGCTGATGCGGGGGATTCTTGATGCGGCTGATACGACGCCGATTCGGCGCGAGTGGGAGGACACGGCGGTGATGCGAGAATTGCTGAAGACTCCGCTGGATCGAGAGTTGGCACTTCAGGTGAAAGGCTCGGAGCCTGCCCTGGGCGTGATCAACCAATCACTGGTGGCGCTTCAGGAATACGAGGAAGCTTCTCGGAAGTGGACGAAGCTTTTTGCTTTCGGGAAGAAGAAGGCGGCTTCTTCGATCCTGGCGAGTCTTGGTCAAGGCGTGGATGAGGCTTCGATCGATCGTGGGATCTCGTTTTTCAAAGGCCTCAAGGCAAGGATCGTCGTGGGTGATTTCGTCAGTCGGATGGGCGCTGAGAAGGCGGATGGCTTCGATGATGAGGCGCGACTGAATGAGGCGGTTCGCTTGATTGGCGTTTCGCTTGAAATGGTAGCGCTGTTGAAAGGCGACAAGGTGTTGGAATCTTCAGGCCTTCGGATGAGTCTGAGTTCAAATACGGCCTCCGCAGAGGCAGATCGGCTGGCGGTTTCGGCCAAGCGAGCAAGCGACTTGTTGAAGGCGCTGAACTTGGCGAAGGAGCAATCGGTTTTGAGCGAGAAAGCAATTGCTGAATGGGGTGAAGAGCTGCGGAACGGACTTTCGGGAACGGATCTGGGCATTGAGATCGAATCGTCGAGCAAGTGTCTTGAAGGCGTTCTTCGGGTTCAGGATTGCTTGAGCCGACTTCCCGATGCGCTTGGTCACGCCGCCCGCAAACTTGCGCTTGAGGGGGTGGATGCGGCGGATGCTCTGGTCTGCCTCACTCGTGCCGGCATCGAGAACCGCCTCAGGAAAGTCATTGCCGATCACCCTGATCTCGCACGGATTGATACCACTCGAATCGACGCGGCCTTCGGCGAGTTGGGCGAGCGATTGGAGGAAAAGAGGGAACTCGTACAGCGGGTTCTGATTCGATACTGGCAGGAACGCCAGACGATGAAGACCCTGGCGAGAACCGGCTCGAGACTCAGCCCGGTGGGGTCATCTCTTCGGCAGCGACTTTATGTGCGCGGGAAAAAGGCACTGCGTTTGCGGCAGATGATCGCGGCGGGGAAGGACGTGGAAGGCGGAGATCCGCTTTTCGATCTTTGTCCGGTGTGGATGGCTAGTCCGGATACGGTGGCGCAAATCTTTCCGCGTGAGTGTCTCTTCGATATCGCGATTTTCGACGAGGCAAGCCAGTGCCGTCTCGAGGAAGCCCTGCCGGTGCTGCTGCGGGCGAAACGCCTGGTCGTGGCGGGTGATCCGAAGCAATTGCCGCCGACTCGCTTCTTTGAAAGTTCCGTGGTCGACTCGGGCGACGGTGATTTCGAGGACGATGAGGATTTGCATGCGCATCAGATGTCCGAAATGGAGGATCTGTTAGGCGCGGCCCTCAATCTGGATGTCTCCGAGGCTTTCCTGGATGTGCACTACCGATCGAGGAACGAATCGCTCATCGGGTTCTCGAATGAATCCTTCTATGGCCATCGTTTGCAGCCGATTCCTGGTCACCCGAAAAACAAGGCGCTCTCCGCGCCGATCCGGCTCACACACGTCGATGGGATCTACAAGGATCAGACAAATCCGGCGGAAGCTCTGGCGGTGGTGGAGCGGATCACGGAGATATTGGATGATGCCGAACCGCCAAGCATCGGTGTGGCGACGTTCAATCTGAAACAGCGAAACCTGATCCTCGAACTGCTCGACGACAAATGCGCGGAAGACTCCAGATTCGCGTCGCAACTCGATCAAGCGCGTCGGCGCAAGGGCGCGGATTCCTTTGAAGGGCTGTTCGTGAAGAACCTCGAGAATGTTCAGGGCGATGAACGGGATGTGATGATCATCAGTACCACCTTCGGTCGTGATGAGACGGGTCGCTTCCGACGGAACTTCGGCGCCCTCTCACGAGTCGGTGGAGAGCGACGGCTGAATGTGCTGGTGACTCGGGCGCGGTCGGAGATTCACGTGCTCACGTCGATTCCCCGCGAGGAGTATCAGGCCGGTCTCGCTGCGGCGCAGGGCGCGAAGCCCAATGGCCGGGTTCACCTTTACAGCTACCTCTGCTACGCGGAACGGTTGGAGTCGCTCTACAAAAGATACCACGATACATTGGAGCATCTACGCGCTTCCGAGCAGGCGGAATGTGAGGTGCTTGAGATCCGGCAGCCATCATCGGTGGCGTCGGCGCTCGGAGCCGGGCTGCGTGACCAGCACGGGATTGGTTCAACCGTGCATTGGGGAAATGATGGCTTCTCGGTGGACGTGGCACTGACCCATCCGGCGATGCCGGAGGACGTGACGATCGGTATTCTAACAGACTTCAACCGCTACCGGAACACGCCGGACCCCATTGATTGGGAGCTTTTTCGGACCACGATGCACCGCAGTCAGGGTTGGGACCTTGAAAGAGTCTGGTCGCCGAGGCTTTTCCGCGACTTCACCGGAGAGATGGACAAGATCGCGGACCAGCATCGGGAGTCGGCGATTCCTGAGAGTCGGCTGCCGAATGAGAGGGCCGCGAAGGAAGAGCGGGATCTTACTTAGCTCAGATCTATGGAGGTCTGTCTGTTTCACCATTTTGTTGTGATCAACAAAGTGGTCGTGAGCGAACGAGATTGGTGCATGACCCGCGGGAAGCACTGATGTAGCTCTATTCAGAAATGATCGAACTTCCGCTGGAACGGGAGTGGGTAATTGTGGGCTAGTCGAATCTCAGGACTGAATGGAAGATCTCGATGTCGTCCTGTCCGCTAGTTCGGGGGTGGCGGGAGGTGATGCGAATCTCGTCTGAAACCGATGTGCTGGCGTCGCTTCCTTTTGAGTAACTTTTGTCGAGTTTGGCTTTTAATTTGTCGCACCAAATTTCCGGGGTGTCCGATTGGACGTAGCCTAACATTCCGCCGAATCGCACTTCTGAGCCGTAGCGGCCGTCAAGGAAGCAGCCGAGGCCATCGTGGCCGAGGTAGCTGCTTAATGGGTGTTGTCGTCCGAGACGCTTGGCTTCCCACGAGAATCTTACGAATCCAGAAACCGTATTGGCGACGAATTGGAGGTCGATTTTGAGTCGTCGTTTGCCCACGCGTCTTGATGTTTGTGGAGTGCCGGGCTTGGTAACGGGGTGCTGATCGTGAACTTGGAACATTCTCGCCAGTGGGCTTGGGTCGCGCTCAATGTGCAGGTTCATCACTGCGGCAAGGTCCCCTGTGATCTCGTCTTCTTCAGCTTTAGTGTAACTTGCTGCGTCGAGTCGGCGGTATCCACCGAGGAGAATCCGATGCGCGTGGCGGATGAATGCCTCAGTGAAGAGTTTTTCCGAACTGGGATCGGGCTGCCCGCTTGCACTATTGTTAAGGATCATCCCTACGGGCCTTTTGTAATGTGATCAGCGATGACCGATGCAGCGTCCATGGTGGCTTGGGCGACGGTCCATTGGAAACGTTGAAGGGGCTTGAGCAGGTAGGTGCGATCTTTATGGTAGTAGCGGAGGGATCGGCGGAAATAGACCCACTGAGGTTCTATTTTCCGAAGGTGGATAAGGGTCGCAGCCGCTTCGGTGTCTTCAGGTTCGACTGAATCGCAAATCTGGATACCTCCTCTAATGGGTTCACTCGTCGCCCGTGCAATACGTAGTAGGCCGGCTTGGTCGGTTAGTGTGATCGTGATTTCGTGACCCGAACCCGACGATAGTCCGAGAAACTCATCCAGATCGGCTTTCAGGGCTCGGGCATAGTCTCTCAGATCCTTTTTCGATGGTGCCTTAACGGCCTCGTCACCTACGCGCCCATCATTGAGGTGGATTCGAGTTTCTATAAGACTTCGAATGAGGTTCTGGTCGCGCTTGGTGAGACCAAGGGCTTCGGCTGTGAGTCGATTCAGTTCTTCAAGCAGGGGCTCTGCGGGCTCTCTGGAAGAATTGTTTGAGAAGTCGAGATCGTCCTCGGTGTTATTCAATCGGGCAGGAGGGGTCTTCGCCAGTTTGTCGTGAAGGTCGGCCCAAATTTTTAGTTCGGACCGGGACAGTTTTACCAATGGAATTGGAAGGGCTCGGACCGCGTTTAGAGTTGAGACGTAGCGTTGGACTCCAAGCTGTGAGGAAGAAAGGAATTCGTGATATCGTGCAAAATCCGAGCTGAGAAATAATGCGAGGGCCTTGAGGAGAAGCGTATCGTCCGTTGGCGACACGATGCCGATCTGTCGTGCAGGGACGACGAGAAATTCATTGCTGAAGACGGCAAAGTTCCGGGCGGCACTCAGGATGACATGAGGCGGGCGGCAGACGGAAAGGGGAAGAGTGGCGCGGCCCTTCCGAACCCAACGTTCTTCTTTGGGAATGGTCTTTAGAAAGCGGTCCTCGAAACGGAAGAGCCGTCGCCACTTCGCCAAGCTTTTGGTATCCAGGGTTTTTGCTCCTGCAATTTCAGGGATTTCGTCCAGAGGTTCTTTGTCGCTCCAAGTTCGATTCTGTAGCCCTTCCGAGATCTGGAATGTTTCCCCTTCAAGTTCACCAAGCTTTGGGAAGCTCGAACTCAAGCGATTGAGTAATGCGGCATCTCCTGGGCAACCCCAAGCGGCGATCTTCCAAGGCAAGGACTCGCCATTGGCTACCGAAGCCATCGGAAGTTCGCGGACATCACTGGAGTCGATGGTAAGCACCCATGACTCGATTCGACTTCCCGGTTTTCTTGGTCGGGTGACTTCCTGATTGGCGACCAGAGGAGAAAAGACTCGAACACTTTCAGGAGGGTGTCCTTCGACCCGGTGCTTGAAAAATACGGCAGCGGATGGAACCCGGAATCTTCCGCCCGCCAGAACTTCAGCGAGGTTGGAAAAATTAGCGACGGTGCTGACATCGAAGTGGGAAATGAATTTTTCCCGAAACGTCTTTGCTGCGGTTTCGAAGAGCGTCATTGCGGGAAGGAGCAAGGCGGCTCGGCCCGTCGGCGCGAGATGCTCTTCAGCTTTCCATGCGATTGCTCGGGCCACTTCGTTGTTTCCGACGGGATGAGTCTTCGAGTACTTTTTGATCCAGCTTGCGGCCTCCGCGAACGTCCTTCCGGGACGGGTGAGGCTTATCTTCTTCCAAGGTGGGTTCCCTACGACCCAATCGTAAGTTTGATCTTTGGCGCGGCTTGGCCCGGGCGAGGAAAAGAAGTCGCCTTCGACAATATTTTGACCTCGAAGATCCGGGAGTTTGAAGTTGTGAAGAGGAGGCTCGAGGTCGGGAGGATTAATGTAATCGAGTAAGGTGAGAATAAGGCTAAGTTCGGCGACGCTGCAGGCATCTGGATCAAGATCGATCCCAAAAATGGATTCCTGAAGTAGCTCGCGAAGTTGTCCGGGTTTGGGTGTCGTTCCCGGTGGGAATTCTCTCTCAATCAGTTTGCGATAGCACTGCACGAGAAAGGCACCCGAACCGCATGTGGGATCGAAAACGCGCATTCCTCGTTTGAGCGGAAGATCGCTGTCGAGTTGGGAGAGCATCAAGTTCACGACCGGAAGAGGCGTGTAGTAGGCTCGGGTTTCTGAGCCCCTTGTTTGCGTAGACTTGTCCGGAGCGTCGTGAAGAAATTGTTCGTAGACTACCGACAGAGTCTCAACCGGGATGAACGAGAAATCGTAAGCGGGGAAATCGAGGTGGAGCTGCCGGCTGCCGTCGGAGGTGATGTCTTCCCCCGCGAAGATTCCAGATACCCATTTGATGTGATGGCTCTTGATCCCGCTCTTTTGAGAAAAATCGATGGGGAAGATCCGACCATTCAACCACTGGTCGAGCTTAGCGCAGACTTCCCGGAAGCCGCTGAGCGTTGCTTGGGACCCGAAAACCTGCTCACTTCGCAATCCCCATCGCTCGAGTTTTTTATCCGAAAGGATTCCCCGATCTCTTAGATAGTGGAGATAGACGAACTTTCCGATTAAAGCGTGAGAGCTTTCTCGCGGAAGTTCCTGAGCCTGAAGGTGCGCATCTAGGCTCTTGAGATTGTCGAGCAGGCGGGCGTTCAGCCGGGTTGTCGGTGTGATCTTTGAGGAATATCGGTTCCATGTTGCTCCTGAATCGATCGACTTGGCGGAGAACGACGAGAGCTGAGAGGCAATATCGTCGGGCTTGACGAGGCGTTGGAGAACTCCATGGGAGTCTTTGTTGCCACCGGGCGAATAATCGAATCCAGAAAACACTCTGATGCCAGCTGGGCTGGAGACAATCAGGTAGGGAACGACGTCTTGATTCCAAACCAATTTGTGAATCTCTGAGACTCTCTTCTCGTCGTCAACATGGCAGACGTAAACCAGTGGGATGGCTGGTCCAGGACCTTTGAGAGTGTAGGCACCCGAGAGTGAAAGCTCCGCGCCGGCTTTGCGGAGAACGTGCGCAAACGAGCCAAGACGGCCCCATGTGAACTCCGATTCGGTGACGAAATTCGGGGAATCATGGTAGCCTAAAGCTGAAATGACTTTGGTGGCGCTCAATGTGGTCTTTTGAACAGTAGCGTGTGCTGGTTGTGGAGAGTTTTCAAGTGCCGAAGCGAGCTTGTTGGATTTGGTGAGCTTTTTCGAGGCTGGAGATCAGGGATTTGATTCCGTGTGATCCAGATTGAAGATCCTGCGGGAATCTGTGGTAGAGCCTTGCGCTAGGCAACAATCTTGATGCGCAACAGATCGGTTGTCTGAGGAGCTTCTTCGTTTCATTGATCACTGGTTGACTCGGGCGAAATCCAGATCCCACCTGGCAAGATATTTTTTCAAACGGTCGGCGTCGTTGGTGACCTTGCGCTTTTGGCGAGTGGCGGCGAAAAGTTCGCGGCCGGCTTCGGAAAGGGACTTGGAACGCTGACAAACGGCAACGACGTGGGCGAGCTGGACCTGGTCAAAGGGGTCGATCTCGGCGAGCTGGCCGGCGCTGAGGATCTTGGTGAGATCAGCGGATTCGGAGACGGCGTTTTGGCCTGGGCGCCGCCAGCTTTCACGCAGTCGGGAGATTTCTTCGGTGACTTCCTCGCGGCGGATGCGGCCGCGCGGAGCGAGGGTCGCCATGCGGGTGATGGCGGCGTTGAGGTCGCGGAAATTACCGAGCCAGTGGGTGTCGGGCGCTTGGGCGAATGTGAGGAATTCCTCGCGAGCTTCCTTGTTGAAGGAGGCCTGACGGCCTTCCTTCTCGGCGAAGCGACGGAGTTCGTAGTCGAGGTTCGGCGAGATGTCCTCGTGGCGGTCGCGCAGGGCGGGAAGCGAGAAGGTCCAGAGGTGGATGCGTGCGAGCAGGTCTTCGCGGAAGCAGCCTTCGGCGACGGCTTCGCGCAGGTCGCGGTTGGTGCCGGCGATGAGTTGGAAGTCGCTTCTCACAGACGAGTCGGCCCCGACGGGGAGGAAGGTTTTTTCTTCGAGGGCGTGGAGCAGTTTGGCTTGTTCGTCGAGACCGAGTTCGCCGATTTCATCGAGAAAGAGCAGGCCTTTGTGGGCTTGGCGAAGCAGACCGGGTCGGTCTGACTGGGCGCCGGTGAAGGCGCCGCGGCGATGCCCGAAAAGAGCGGAGGCGGCAGTGTCGCCGGATAGAGTGGCGCAGTTGACTTCGACGAAATCGCCATCGAGTCCGCCGCGTTGGTGGCGGAGCTGATAGATCCGCCGGGCGAGGTGGCTTTTGCCGGCGCCGGTGGGACCTGTCAGGAGAATCGGGGCTTTCGAGCGCAGGGCGACCTGTTCGATGCGTTCGATGAGCTGGTTGAAGTTGTCCGAGCGGGTGGCGATGCCGCTTTTCAAAAAGTCGGTGGTTTCCTCAAGGTCGCGGGCGAAGCGAGTACTAAGGGCGTCGTACTTTGAGAGGTCGAGGTCGATGAGCGAGTAGCGACCGGGCCCGTGGGCTTCCTTTCGGCGACCACCGCGTGGAGGTGCCGTCTGGATCAGGCGGCCGGGGAGGAAGCCGGCTTCGTTGAGCAGGAAGAGCGAGATCTGGGCGATGTGGGTGCCGGTGGTGATGTGGATCAGGTAGTCGTTCTGATCGCGATCAAAGGGGTAGTCGCGAGCCCAATCGTGGAGACCGCCGTAGACATCGGCGAGGTCCCAGGGATCGCGTCCGAAGCTGATCTCGTGAATCTGCACGTCGGTCTCGGGGGAGACGAGGCGGATGTCGGCGGCGACCAACTCGGCGAGCGGGCGCGCGCTCGACTCGCAGAGAAGTTCGAAGCGGTCGAGGAGCAGGTCCTCGTGCTGAAAAAGGGAAATGCTGGGGCGCCACCTGTCCCAGCGCTCGGGGCTGATGCCACGATCGAGCTGGGTGCCGAGGATGCCGATGGCGACGCGGTTCATGGGAGGATCGGAAATTGAAACGCCAAGACGCCAAGGACGCGAAGGGAAGGAGCAGGCGCTTGCATTGGCTCTATGATGAATGCTGCAGCCCGCAACGTCAATTTCGATGGATGAAAGACTAGCGAAAAAGATAAGAATGGAGCTTTGTTTAAGATGAGAACGTCTGGAGGGTGCATGTTTCTAGTGTGTATAACCGGCCTAATGCCAGTGGATTAGGAGGAATTCCATGATCGAGCCCGGGGTCTTGGCACGGCGAGTGCCAATAGGGTTTGGTCCGACGAAACCAGCGGACGATGAAACCATGGCAAACAAGAATTTATTCCGAACCCTTCGTGGGGCGCTCGCTCCCAAGGCGACGACTCGAAACGATGCCGGCGGACCGGCATACGGTTTGTCGGACAAGGCGGCTCTGGCCCGCATCGCGGCGACCGGTTGCCTGACGCCTACTTTCTACGCTTCGGCGGAGAACCAGCTCGATCGGGTGCTCGAGCTGGCCGCCCGGGTGGATGTCGATTTCCTGGCGAAGACGGCGCTTTATGCGCGTCGCCGCGGTCACATGAAGGACATGCCGGCGCTGCTCTGCGCGGTGCTGGCAACTCGTGACATGGACCGCCTGGAAGAGATCTTCCCGCAGGTCATCGACAATGGTCGGATGCTTCGGAATTTTGTGCAGATCGTGCGATCGGGAGTCACGGGGCGGAAGTCCCTTGGCTCGGGACCGAAGCGTCTGGTCCGGCGTTGGTTGGAACGGGCGACCGACCGGAACCTGCTCCAGGCATCGATCGGGAATTCGCCTTCCTTGGCGGACGTCGTCAAGATGGTCCACCCACGGCCGGAAAATGCCACGCGTGAAGCGTTCTACGGATGGCTGTTAGGCCGTCCTTACGATGCCGATGCTTTGCCTCGTCTGGTGCGCGAGTTCGAATCCTGGAAGCTGGATCGTTCGGGAGAAGTTCCTGAAGTTCCTTTCCAGATGCTGACCGCGCTTGAGCTCGGTGCCCGTGAATGGGCGGCGATCGCCGGCGGGGCGAGCTGGCAGACGACTCGGATGAACCTGAATGCCTTCTCGCGTCATGGCGTGTTCCGTTTCGGCGGAATGGCCGACAAGCTCGCGGCTCGCTTGAGCCATCCCGAGTTGGTCCGACGTTCGCGGGTGCTTCCTTATCAGCTGTTGGTCGCCTATCTGAATACTTCGAAGGAGGTTCCGGAGAAGGTTCGTGAGGCGCTGCAGGATGCGATGGAGGTTGCCCTTGAGAATGTGCCTCGGATCGACGGATCGGTCGTAGTCTGCCCGGACGTGTCGGGGTCGATGCAGTGGCCGGTCACCGGATGGCAAAAGGGCGCAAGCTCGGCGGTTCGCTGTGTCGACGTCGCCGGCCTGGTGGCTGCGGCGATACTTCGGACGAATCGTTCGGCACGCGTGCTCCCCTTCGAGGTCGATGTGGTCGATGCCAATCTCAATCCTCGGGACTCGGTCATGACGAATGCGGAAAAGCTGACCAAGGTCGGTGGCGGCGGAACGAATTGTTCGGCACCATTGGCAATGCTGAATCGTGAGAAGGCCGCGCCGGATCTGGTCATCTTCGTCTCGGACAACGAGTCGTGGGTCGATGGAAATCACGGCGGACGCGGAACGGCGGTGATGGCCGAGTGGGAGAAGCTCAAGCAGCGGAATCCCCGGGCGAAGCTGGTTTGCATCGACATCGTGCCCAACAGCACGACCCAGGCGCCGGACCGGGACGACATTCTCAATATCGGAGGCTTCAGCGATGCGGTCTTCGGGATCATCGGGTCCTTTGCAAAGGACGGAAACGGAACGGACCACTGGATCCGTGAAATCGAAAACGAAACTCTAACTGAACGAATCAAGATTGCGTGAAATATGGAGAAGGAGTTTTTAACTCCTTGCGCGGTGGACCGGCAGCGGTGGCTCCGCAAAGGACTTGCAAAGTCCTTCTCCCTATTGACCGGTGCGGCGGATGCGGAACCTGACTACAACTTCCTGAAACGAACAAATGTCATGCTCCATTTCTTGCCGCCGTGCTGGCCAACCTTGCCGAATGCTGGTGAGACTACATTGGTAACCAGCGGGTTCGATTCCCGCCCGGGTCGCAAGACCTGTGATGTCTCACCGACGGTTGTCGGCACTCACTTTCAACTTCGCGAATGCAGGGAGGACTACATTAATAATGCATTGGTCGTCGGTTCGAATCCGACTCTCGGAAACGAGGTAGCTCAGTCTGGTAGAGCAGTGGAAACGTCTTCCCGATCCTTGTCGCGAAACTCTTTCATCAAACAATAAAACTTCGCGAATGCGGAGAGGACTACATTTGTCGCCGGTTCGACTCCGGCTCCTGGCAACAGGGTAGCTCAGCGGTAGAGCCATGAATGTCTTCTCAACTCCTTGTCGCGAAACTTTTTCAAATCATCAATTATGAACACCATCCACAAAACTGACGAGGCCATTGGCTTCATTCCACTTCCTGGAGACAAAGGAAAGCCCATCACCGTGATCGGGAACGATCACATCCGTGCCGGCTTCGATGAGATGTGTCTGCAGCAGATCGTCAACTCCCGGATGGCTCCGGGAGTGACCGATACGATTCTCAATCCCGACGGACACGCCGGCTACGGGGCTCCGATCGGCTGTGTGATGGTCTCACCGACGCATATCTATCCCGGCCCTGTCGGGGTGGACATCAAGTGCTCGATGTCGCTGCTTCAGATGGATATCCCCGAGGATGTCATCGCGGACAAGAAGACGCGTCGTGCACTGATCAATGCGATCATCGAACGAACTCCAACGGGTGCGGGGCGCGGACAGCGCAGCGTGAAGAAGGGGCGTCGGGTCGGGCAGGAGCTTGGCATCCGCGCGGTGACTGAAGGGGCATCGCCAGGTGTCTGTGAAGCGCTCGGGATTCCTCCGGAGTGGGCGGACCGCTGTGAGGACTCGGCACACGTTGGTCACGATGGAACGATCGATGCGCTAGGGAGCCGTCTCGAGTGGATTCTTGATCAGAAGCGGATTCGAAACTTTGGCGACAAGATCGGCCAACTCGGATCCTACGGAGGGGGTAATCACTTCGGAGAGTGCGAGATCACGCGCTTGATTGATCGACCTTCGGCTCGTGAGGCTTCGGATACCTTTGGTTTGAAGGACGGACATGTTTCCTTCCTCAGCCACTGCGGATCGCGTGGCTTCGGGAACCTGTTAGCGACGGCCCAGTTCAAGGATCTTGAGCGCAAGTTCGAGAAGTGGAGCACGCCGTATCCTGCGGGTGACAAAAAGTTGGTCTATGCGCCTCTCGGGACTCCCGAGGCGGATGCCTACATCGATGACATGTCGCTGGGTGCGAACTTTGCGACGGTCAATCACCTGCTGATCAATGCGCTGGTGCTCGAGGCCTTTCAGGAAGTGCTTCCGGGGACCATGGGGAATCTCGTCTACTTCATTTCGCACAACATCGCGCGTGAAGAGATCGTCAACGGAACGAAGTCGTGGGTCCACCGCAAGGGGGCGACGCGTGCGGTTCCGGGTGGGCACTTCTCGCTGGCAGAAACGCCGTTCGCGGAAAGCGGGCATCCGATTCTGCTGCCGGGAAACCCTCGTGATGGCTCGGTTGTGATGGTCGCGCAAGGGGGGGCGGAACGCACGGCCTGGTCGGTGAATCACGGGGCGGGTCGTCAGATGGGGCGCAAGCACGCGGCTCGGACCTTGGACCAGAAGTCGGTCGATGCGGAGTTCGATACTTCGGACATCCTGTTCAACGGGCGGAAGTATCCGATCGATGAAGCGCCGGATGCCTACAAGAACTTTCAGGAGGTTCTTCATAGCGTGGAGGCTGCCGGGCTGGCACAAACGGTGGCGAAGCTGCAGGCTCGATTTGTGATCAAGGATTCGGCGGAGGCTGATGACTAGGGAAGTGCCGAGTGAGCAGTGAAAAGTGAGCAGTGGAAGAAAGATGATGAAAACGATTCAGTTAGACGGAAGTAGCGGGGGTGGGCAGATGCTGCGCACGGCGCTGTCGCTGGCGATGGTGACGGGGCAGGCGTTTCGGATGACGAATATCCGCGGGCAGCGCCGGAAGCCGGGATTGATGCGCCAGCATCTGACTTGTGTGCGGGCGGCTTGCGAGATTTCCAACGGCACGGCGGATGGTGCGGAGATCGGTTCGACCGAGCTGGTCTTCCGGGCTGGGAAAGTACGAGGAGGATCGTACCAGTTTGCGATTGGTACGGCGGGGAGCACGTCGCTGCTCTTGCAGACCTTGCTGCCTGCGCTGTGGTCGGCGAAGGAGCCGAGCGTGCTGCGTCTGGAAGGGGGCACTCATAACCCGATGGCGCCGCCTGCGGATTTCATTGGACGAGTGTTCCTCCCGGCGATGGCCGAGATGGGTGCTACGGCGGAACTCCGCTTGATTGAAACGGGCTTCGCTCCGGTGGGAGGGGGCGTGATCGAGTGCGAGGTTGAACCATGTGCAAAGCTTCATCGAATCGAATGGATGGAGCGCGGGGAGTTGCGGGAAAAATCCATCCGAGTGCCGGTGAGGGATCTGCCGATGTCGATCGCTGGGCGTGTGCTGGATTCAGCGCTGGCGGCCTTTCCTTGTGAGGATGCGAAGGTGGTGGCCCTGCCCGAGGGGCCGGGTCGCGGAGTAGCGTGCTTTGTGGAAGCCTCTTTCGACCACGGAAATGAGCTGTGCGCCACTTTTGGTGAGCACGGGACGAGCTCGGAAAAAGTCGGCCGTCGTGCGGCGAAGATGATGAATGATTTCATCGGCAACGGCGCGGCGGTGGGGCGGCATTTGGCGGATCAGCTGCTACTGCCGATGGCGCTGGCGGGCGGTGGTCGTTTCACGACGATGCCGCCGGACAGTCACGTCCCGACGAACATCGCGGTGATCGAGGAATTCCTACCGGTGAAGTTTTCCTGCGAAAAGGGCGACAACGGAGTTTGTGAGGTCTCGCTGCGGTCGCGGGACTCACGTGCCGACTGAAGTCGGCGGTTCGGCCTCAAAGGTCGGTGAAGGCTCGTCGGTTGTTCAGGGCTTCTCCAGGATGATCTCGTAGACTTCGTTGCTGCGGATCACCACGGTCTCTCCGAGCTTGCGCTCGGCCAGATTCAGGTCGTCGCGAACCGTGTACTTTTCGGTCGATCCGTCGACGAACTTGAGGGTGACTTGACGCTTCTTTTCATTGATCGCGGAGATGACCGCCGAGGACTGGTAGGTGTCCGACATTCTCAGCGATGGCTTGTCGCCGACAGATGGGAGGTCGACGGTGCCGTAGGCCTTGTCTTCGACCTTCTCTCCTGGCTTGGCCATGCGGAGGATGAACTTCTCTGTTAGAGACACCGTGAGTTGGTCTCCGACATTGATCTGGTCGAAGTTCCGGACTTCAGGACCCGCGGTGAAGTTGAGCTTCTTTCCGTCCCGCGAAACGAGGGTTACTTTGCGCTTGGCCGCATCGATTCCGGTGACCGTGGCCTTGAAGGTGGTGACGTCCGTGACTTCGCCGCCTGGAACACCGTGTTCGGTTTTCACCGTGGTCTCGGTTTCCCCGGTGAGGGAGCTGCAGGAGGTGGTGGCGAGGGCGGCGATTGGGAAAATGATTAGGTAGGATCGTTTCATGATGAACTTTGTCGGGCTTTTGCTGCGCGAGATCCTAGCAACAGCATGGGGAGATTCAAAGAGGGGATATTCAGCGAGTGAATGGGTCCTCCGTTCGGCTGGAGTTGTTCCGAGGGGGGCTGAGGGAATCAGTGCCACAGGACGCTCACTCCTGATCCCTGGTCGGTGCCGGCTCGAGCAGCAGTGGATTCGCCCGGACAAATTGATCGTCGGAAAAGCGGACTCGATACGGTCCAATCTCCTTTCGAGCTTCGGGAAAGTCGGTGCTGACGAATTGAGCTCCTGAGGCGAAGGCTTGATCCCGTCGGGAGCTGTCATTGTTGCGGCCCTCCTTGAGGCTGATATCTGCGCGGGTTCGAACGAGAAATCCTGCCTTCACCAGCCTCTGGATTTTATCGAAATCCTTCTTGGCATCGTTCACCTTGAACCATCCTGCGGTGGGCTCTTCAGCGTTCTTGGCACTTGGAAAAATGAGCCGATTCTTAAGCTGCGGATCGGCCGAGCTGTATTCATCGCGGATGCTGCCTTCGTTATCCAATGCCAGCATGATCTTCCCCTGGCAGTGCTCAAGCTCAGGCCAACCTGTTGTCATAAGCGCAGTTCTGAGGTCGTCGCTGGTGCCGCGCACATCGTCCGGCGTCAGTAGTTGTTTGCGGTCGACGGCTTCCAAGATCACCGCCTCCATCTCATGGATGCCGGCATTGCTCCAGCGATCCTCGCCGCCTTTCAGTTCTAGCAGAACCATGATCGGATGATGGTTCGGGTGGGCCTCCGACCAGCTCGCGATTTCCTTGATGGCCGCTTTGAGAGTGAGGACCGTGGTGCGGAAATCGAAGTCCGGGTGATGGAGGACCTTGATCCCCGGTTTCAGGAGGGCCCCTTCTGGATCGTGTTCCTCAGGCTTTCCAATTCCTGCGAGTTTGGCGGCGGCAAAGGCGGCCGGTTTGGCATAGCGCCCCCCATCGGGGTCAGGGTAGAGGTCGAGTTCGAATTGCCGGATGCCCATGTCCAGTTGTTCGCTCAGTGGAGGGTGAGAATAGGCAAGCGACTTGGCCTGGTTCTCGCTGACCTTCCGAATCAAGGTCGTCTCCACGCTTCCTGGCTCGAGGTGATAGGAATTGTGGGTGCCGATGACCTGAACCTCGTTCAGCCGGGGACTGGCTGTCGAGAGATTCACCAGCGCGAGCAAGCATGCGAGACCGAGCCCATATTGAAAACGTTTCATTTCTGGGCTTATGAGAGTGGGCTCAGCGGCAGGCAACGTTTTGTTCGGTGACAAATCGTCACGTAGTTCAAAGCGGGGCGAGCAGATGACCAAGGGTTTCCTGATCGAGGTTCAGGCCGGTGGTCTCCTCGGAAAGGAGGGCTTCGACGAGATTGGATTTGCGGTTCTGGAGGTCGAGGATGCGGTCCTCGATGCTGCCCTGGCAGATGAGCTTGTGGACGAAAACGGGTTTCCGTTGACCGATGCGGTGAGCGCGGTCGGTCGCCTGATTCTCGGCGGCGGGATTCCACCAGGGGTCGTAGTGAATGACCGTGTCGGCAGCTGTTAGGTTGAGCCCGGTGCCGCCGGCCTTGAGCGAGATGAGGAAGACCGGGATCTCGCCTAGCTGGAATTTCTCGACGAGTTCCCCACGGTTCTTGGACTGGCCGGTGAGTTTGAGGAAGGGGATGGTGGCTTCTTCAAGATGCTCCTGGATGAGGGCGAGCATTGAGGTGAATTGGGAAAAGATGAGAATACGGCGACCTTCTTCGATAAGAGTGGGCAGCAGATCTTCGGTGAGAAAGTCGAGTTTGGCGGAACTGGTGCCTTCTGGACTGCCTTCGAGCAGTTGCGGATGGCAGCAGATCTGACGCAGCTTCATCAGTGCGCTGAGTGCGAGGATGTGAGACTGGCCCAGACCTTTCTCATCGATGGCTTCGCGGACGCGCTTGTCCATCGAGGCGCGGACGGATTCGTAAAGTTGTGTCTGGGGCTTGTTGAGGTCGATGCGGTGGATGATCTCGGTTTTCTCGGGGAGTTCGCTGGCGACCTGGTCTTTGGTGCGACGCAGAATCAGGGAGGCGACGCGTTTGTTGAGGGCCAGCTGAACGTCCTTGGACTGATCGCTTTCGATGGGTTTGCGGAATTGCGTGTTGAAGGCCTTTTCCGTACCGAGGAAGCCGGGCATGAGGAAGCGCATCAGGCTCCACAACTCACCGAGGTGGTTTTCCATCGGCGTGCCGGAAAGGCAGAGACGTTGCGTCGCCTTCAGTTTGCAGGCGCTGCGCGCATTGATGGATTTCGGGTTCTTGATGTGCTGAGCTTCATCGAGGACGACGACATGCCAGTCGTGGCTCGCGAGTTCCTCGATGTCGCGGCCTAGCAGCGGGAAGGATGTTAGAACGAGGTCGGCGTCGGGGATGTCGCGGAAAAGTTGGCGTCGGCCCGGGCCGTGGAGGACCAGGAGATTGAGGTGGGGCGCGAACTTCCGGACTTCGGCCGACCAGTTCGGGACGACGGAGGTCGGGGCGACGATGAGGGAGGGGCGTCCCGGGCCTTTGGCCTGCTCGGCGGTGAGGTGGGTCAGGGTCTGCAGGGTTTTGCCGAGCCCCATGTCATCGGCCAGAATGCCGTGGAGTCCCTGCGCCGCGAGGAACTGGAGCCAGCGGAATCCCTCTTTCTGATAGTCTCGCAATTTGGCATCGATGGAGTTGGGGACCTCGACGGCGGGCAGCTGATGGATGTCGCGCAGACCTTGGCCGAGTCGCGCGAGGGTGCGGCTGGTGTCGGTGTCATCGATTTCCAGTTCGTCGGCGATGCTGGCGGCACTTAGGCGATCGAGGCGAAGGATTCTGGTGGTGAGATTGCCTTCGAAAAGGTGGCGCACACGATCGACGGTTTCCATCAATTGTCGTGCGGGGAATCGGATGAACCCGTCTTCAGGATTCTCACAGGGGAGCAGAATGTGCTCGGGCAGGTCCGGCGAATCGGCAGGTGGCAGATCCTGCTCGATGGCTTGCGCGATGAAGGGAATCAGACTGAAGCGCTTGCCATCAATCTCGTAGCTGATGTCGAAGCGGAACCAGTCGATGCCATGCTCGGGATCGGCCTCCATGGCCGGGATGAAGGATGAGGCGTTGCGAGCTGTTAGGCCGGCACGCTTGTCGATTTCAATGATCCATCCTTCGGCTCGGAGCTGCCTGAAGCCGGTGCTGTCGAGAAGCTTGAGCCAGGCCATTTCATGGCTTGGTTTCTGGTGGGAGGGAACGAGGGCGTTGGGATTCGGTGCCTTGCCGAATGGGGTCAGCGGCAGCTTGAGAAGTTCGGCTTCGGCAGTGCGTTCGGCCTTGAAGTCGCGCGGCCAGATGATGCGTTTGCCTTCCACGTTTGCGCTGTGTTGCCGAGGAGCGCTGCTGGTGAGTGGCGCGAGGCGCGGGCTGTCGCCGTACTGGAAGAAAAGCTCACCGATGAAGCGGTGGCTGCGTTCCCAGGAAGCGCCGACGGAGATGCGCCGGATCGAAAGAACCGGCGTGGGGGCGACTGCGGGGCGGGTGATGGATTCGATCTGCTTCGGTGCCGGCAGTTTCGCCCCCGGGTAGCGGGAAAGTCGGGCGACGAGCGCGGGGATGGCGTCGGGTTTGACGACCGGGCCGCGCGTCCAGGTGGCGAGCAGATCGGGCGGGACGTTGGTTTTGACGAGTCCGATGGTGCCGGCTTTCGGATCCAGATAACGGGGCGGAAAAAGAGGGAGAAGTTCGAGACCGGAGCGGCTGGCGCGGGTGACCGGTCGGGCACTGCCATCGGCGAGGCTCTCCCAGTCGGCATCAATGGTGGCGGGTTCGCCCTGAGCGAGGACGCGGTGTTCGGTGGTTCCGCGGTGGTCGTTGGGCTCCTTACCGAAGTAAAGTCGTCCGGTTGTTAGGGCGGCCTCGAGGAGGATGCTCCAGTCGGCGCCTTCGAGGGGCATGGTGCCGAAGGTCTGCTGATCGAACTGGCGTTTCTCAAATTCACGCACCAACTCGATGTCGTCATCGCTCATGCACTCGGTCGGTTTGTCCGGGCTGACCGAAGCGACGCCGCTCATGATGCGCACGCGGCCATCGCTGAGGTGCTTGCCGGTGCGCAAGACGAATTGAAAGCCGGGAGAGAGGGCGCTTTGAGGGCGTTCGATGCAGTAGGCGAGGAAAGTCGATTTCCTCGGGCTCTGCTCTTTCGAGGCTGTGGGCGCGTTGGAAAATGGAAGCTCGTCCTGAACGAGTCGCGTCGGTGCCGGCTGTCCTGAGAGTCGGTTTTGGATGACCCGGAAGGTGGCGGCGGCGTGTTTGCACTCCTGGCTGACGGGGCAGGTGCAGTCGGACTCGAGCATCCATTTCCCGCGCGATTCGCTAAGGATGTTCGTCGTGAGATAGCGCACGCCGCCGGGGCTGCCGACAAATGAGGTGATCGTGATTTCACCGCTGCCACCGAGGTCGATCCACTCAACGTTCGAGACGCAGCCTGCTTTGGTGAAATCCTGGGAGCGGGTCAGGGTGGCGAAATCGAAGTGCTCTTCCCACCGGCTTGATGTCAGCCACTCGAGGAGGGCCGGCCTTTCGGCGATACGCTCGAGAGTCTCGTTCATGAATTTGGATCAGGCCTTCCCGCGATGGTTTGTTAGGTGGGGCCGCTTGGCTGCGGGGGAGTAGCAAGGGAATCGATACCCGTCAAAAGGGATTCGAACGCTCGTGACATGGACAAAGCCGGCGCTGAGATTTTTCTGGACAGAATCCAGATCTGGATAAAGTCTAGCCGCGTGACCGAGCCCGCCGATCTTCTTCGTCAGAATCGAATTCCCGTGACTGCCCAGCGTTTGGCGGTGCTGCGAGCGGTTTCGGCGCGGCCTCATGGCACGGCCGATGCGATTGCGGAGGATGTTCGCAGCAGCATCGGCACGATTTCCCGTCAGGCTGTCTACGACTCGCTCGGGATGCTGGTGAAAAAGGGGCTCATTCGGCGCATCCAGCCGGCAGGCTCGCCGACCCTTTATGAGAATCGGATCGGCGATAATCACCACCATTTGATCTGTCGCAGCTGCGGAAAGACGGTCGATGTCGATTGCGCCACGGGTCACGCGCCCTGTCTCACCGCGATCAACGATTACGGATTTCAGATCGATGAGGCCGAGGTCATCTATTGGGGGACCTGCCCCGATTGTCTTGCCGCGAAGTGATGGGTTCGTAGGATTTCATTATTAATTTACCCCACAGAAATAGTCGTATGTCAGACCAAACAACAGAATCGAAATGTCCGTTCAATCACGCCGGTAGCGGCGGCACGACCAACCAGGACTGGTGGCCGAATCGATTGAAAGTGGAACTGCTCCATCAGCATTCCAACAAGTCGAACCCGATGGCTGGAGAGTTCAATTATGCCGAAGAGTTCAAGAGCCTCGATCTCGCGGCCGTGAAGAAGGATCTCGCCGATCTGATGACCGATTCGCAGGACTGGTGGCCGGCTGACTTCGGACATTACGGTCCCTTTTTCATCCGGATGGCGTGGCACAGCGCCGGCACCTACCGCACTGGTGATGGTCGTGGAGGTGGAGGTCGTGGCCAGCAGCGCTTCGCACCCCTCAACTCATGGCCGGACAACGTGAGTCTCGACAAGGCGCGTCGTCTGCTCTGGCCGATCAAGCAGAAATACGGCCGCAAGATTTCATGGGCCGACCTGCTGATCCTAACAGGAAACGTCGCGCTCGAATCCATGGGCTTCAAGACCTTCGGATTCGGTGGAGGCCGCGAGGATACTTGGGAGCCCGATCAGGATGTTTATTGGGGCAGGGAAACGACCTGGCTCGGTGGCGACGTGCGCTATGCGCATGGCTCGGAAGGTGTTGAGAAGGAAGGTGGCGTGTTGGTTTCCGATGATGATGCCGATGGCGATGTCCACACGCGCAATCTGGAGAACCCGCTGGCCGCCGTGCAGATGGGCCTGATTTACGTGAACCCGGAAGGCCCCGATGGCAATCCGGACCCGCTGGCATCCGCGCGCGACATCCGCGATACCTTTGGCCGGATGGGCATGAATGATGAGGAGACCGTGGCGCTCATCGCAGGAGGTCATACCTTCGGGAAAACGCACGGGGCGGGTCCGGCCGAGAATGTCGGCGCCGATCCGGAAGCCGCTGGTCTCGAAGAGCAGGGTCTGGGCTGGAAGAACAGCTACGGCACCGGCAAGGGCGCCGACACGATCACCAGCGGTCTGGAAGTCACCTGGACCTCGACTCCCACCAAGTGGAGCAACAACTTTTTCTGGAACCTATTCAGCTTCGAGTGGGAACTGACCAAGAGCCCGGCCGGAGCGCATCAATGGACTCCGAAAAACGGCGCAGGTGCCGGCACGGTGCCGCACGCGCACGACTCCTCGAAAAAGATCGCGCCGGCCATGCTTACCTCGGACCTCGCGCTGCGCTTTGATCCGACTTATGAGAAAATCTCGCGGCGCTTCCTCGAGAACCCGGATGAATTTGCGGACGCTTTTGCCCGTGCCTGGTTCAAGCTGACGCACCGCGACATGGGACCGCGCGCTCGTTATCTCGGCCCTGAGGTGCCTGCCGAAGAGCTCATCTGGCAGGATCCGATTCCGGCGCTTGATCATCGTGTGATCTCAGAGAGCGACGTCGCGGCGCTGAAGGCGAAGATCCTCGACTCCGGGCTCACCGTCTCGCAGCTCGTCTCCACTGCCTGGGCGTCCGCTTCCACCTTCCGTGGCTCGGACATGCGTGGTGGTGCGAACGGTGCTCGTGTCCGTCTGGCTCCGCAGAAGGACTGGGAAGTCAATCAACCGGCGCAGCTCGCCAAGGTGCTCGAAACGCTCGAAGCCATCCAGAGTGATTTCAATGGGGCGGCTGCCGGCAATAAGAAAGTCTCGCTCGCCGATCTGATCGTGCTTGGTGGTTGCGCAGCGATTGAGCAGGCCGCGAAGAATGGCGGACACGACGTGAAGGTTCCCTTCACACCGGGCCGCATGGATGCCTCACAGGAGCAGACGGATGTCGAGTCCTTCGAAGTGCTGGAGCCCATCGCCGATGGCTTCCGCAACTACCTCAAGGGGAAATACACCGTTCCCGCCGAAGCACTGCTGATCGACAAGGCGCAACTGCTCACCCTAACAGCTCCTGAAATGACGGTGTTGCTGGGTGGCATGCGTGTGCTCGGAACGAATGCCGACGGCAGCGACTATGGAGTCCTTACCGATCGCGTGGGCACGCTGAGCAACGACTTCTTTGTCAACCTGCTGACCATGGAGACCGAGTGGAAGCAGGTCTCGCCTTGCGGCAACGCCTTCGCGGCAGTTGATCGCAAGACAGGAACTCCAAAGTGGACCGGCACTCGTGCCGACCTTGTCTTTGGATCGAACTCGATCCTGCGCGCGGTGGCCGAGGTTTATGCCTGTGCCGACAGCGAAGCGAAATTCGTTCAGGACTTTGTCGCCGCCTGGGACAAGGTGATGAACCTCGATCGTTTCGATCTGCGCTGATCGAATGCGGCCTTACTAACAACTATTCCGACCCGTCCGAAGACCTCTTCGGGCGGGTCTTTTTTTTGGGGGGGCGGTGGACGAGCTGCTGAAGGAAGGGGGAGACATGGCAAATTTGTCGAAGATTGACGCGATTTGGACAGATGCTAGCGTCGAGTCGTGCCGCTGTTCCCCTCCGTTTTCATCCCCTCTGGATGCGTTCATCGCTCCGTTCTGCTAACAGTAGCCATCGGGTTTCCGGGCATTGCCTTGGGCTTCCCTGCCACTCAGATCGGGACTCTCCCATTGGACCCTCCGGGAGCGAGCACCAATCGCCTGAGTTTCGAGGTGGATGCCAGTGGAACGGTTCAGGCAGATCTCCCGGTCTTGGGCAATCAGGATATTACGATTGATAGCTCTGACTCCGATGCGAGCACGGTCAGTGGTGAGCTGCGCTGTGAATTCGGTCTGGAGATCGACGCTGTCACTCTGACCGCAACGGTCCAGTCGATTGCGTTTATGGAAAGTCAGGTCATCCTGGATGATGAGCTGAGTTTCAATCTGAGCCTCGGAACTTATATCTTTATCCCAATCGGTTCCGTAGGAGTGGCTTCCAGGAATCTGGTGGTGACTCCCAGCACGCCGAGTGGTGCCGGCAGCGTGACGGGAACAACCTTTCCGCTCTCGGAGCATCAGTTGAGTCTCTATGGCGGAACCATCACGGGAGGGGCGACTGGGCTTGCCGCCGACTACATCGATCCGATAGACGTCAATTTTGCCGAGACCCCGCTGGAGGGACCGATTGGGGCGGGGACCGGCACCGTGACGATTTCCGCTCCATCCGTGAATGGCTCGAACGTTAGTTACGATGTGACGGTGAGTGTGCCGGTCGACTTTGCCGCGCTGATCCTGGAGGACCCGGTGAATGTGACGCTCACATCGGAGGGCTCTGTCAAAGCGAGCGGAACCCTGACCATCGAAGTCCCTGCGGTCGAAAAGATTGAGGTCCTCGCGCTCTCAGCCGGCAGCCCGACGGCGTCGGATGTGACGATCACCTGGAATTCCGAAGGAGGCGCGGGCAGCTATCGAGTCCTTTCCAGTCCGAGGCTGAGCACGCCTCTCTCGTCCTGGACGATCGAGCAATCGTCAGTGCTCAACGGCGGAGCAACGACGAGCTTCGTCGATAGCGGGACGCTGGAAGGCAGCAGCAGGAAATTCTATGTGATCGAGGAGAACTGATGGTCTGTTAGTTCGCCACGAAGTTCATCATCCTTCGCCGTCTCGTCCGCCAAGTTGACGGCGCTCAAGAAGGCGACGGAGGACAAGCGAGTCAATTGGCCACGATGTTCACCAACCTTCCGGGGACGACGATGATCTTGCGGATCGTTTTGCCTTCGGTCAGCTCGACAACTTTCGGGGCGGCCTGAGCGGCGGCTTCGATGTCTTCCTTCGGCGCGTCCTTGGCAACGGTGATCCGATCGCGGAGCTTGCCGTTGACTTGGACGACGAGCTCGATCTCGGTTTCAATGAGGGCTTCCTCGTCGTGCTCCGGCCACGGTTGGTGGGCGAATGGCTTGCCACCGATCAGCGCGTTGAGTTCCTCGGAAAGGTGGGGAGCGAAGGGGTTGAGGACACTGAGCAGGAGGGTGAACTCCTTCAGCGGCACGACTTCCGCCTGGGTGAAGGCGTTGGTGCAGACCATCATCTGGGAAATCGCGGTGTTGAAGGACATCTTGGCGATGTCTTCGCTGACCTTCTTGACGGTTTCGTGCACGACCTTGAGCAGCGCCTTGTCGGTGCAGGGGACATCCTGAATTTTGTTAGAAACGGTCCATTCGCCGGCTTGGTTCTGCTCCATGGCGACACGCCAGATGCGGGCGAGAAAGCGTGCGACGCCTTCGACGCCTTTCATCTGCCATGGCTTCACTTCGGTGAGCGGGCCCATGAACATTTCGTAGAGGCGCAGGGCATCGGCGCCGTACTCGTGGACGACGGTGTCGGGGTTGACGACGTTGCCGCGGGACTTCGACATCTTCTGTCCGTCTTCGCCGAGGATCAGGCCCTGGTTGACGAGCTTTTGGAAGGGCTCCTTGCTGCTGAGGTGGCCGAGGTCGTGGAGGACCTTGTGCCAGAAGCGGGCGTAGAGCAGGTGGAGCACGGCGTGCTCGGTGCCGCCGACGTAGAGGTCGACCATGCTTTCGCTCTGGCCGGACCAGTAGCTTTCCGCTTCTTCGCTGATGAAGCGCTCGTTGTTACTAGGATCGCAGTAGCGGAGGTAGTACCAGCAGGAGCCGGCCCACTGGGGCATGGTGTTGGTTTCGCGCTCGAGCTTGTCGGAGTAGTTGATCCAATCGGTGGCCTTGACCAAGGGGCCGCGTGGGTCGCCGGTGGGCTTGAAGTCTTCCATCTCGGGCTGGAGCAGCGGCAGCTCGCTTTCGGGAATGGCGGAGTGTTCGCCGGTTTCCTTGTTCCAGAGGAGTGGGAAAGGTTCGCCCCAGTAACGCTGACGGGAGAAAAGCCAGTCGCGCAGCTTGAACTGGATCTTGCGAACGCCTTTGCCGTTTTCCTCGAGCCAATCGATCATCTTGGCTTTCGCCTTTTTGGTCGGGAGACCGTCGAGGAAGCCGGAGTTCACGGCGATGCCGTATTCGGAGAAGGGGAGCGTGGGCGTCTCGCCCACTTCTTCCGTCGCTTCGCCATGCAGAGCGAAGCTCCCATCCGGCAAACCTGCCTGCTCAGGATTTTTCCGAATGTATTCCACCACTCGATCAAAGTGCTTCTGATTGCGAACCAGACGATCATAGTAATCACCCTGCCAAAAAGTTCCATCGAGACCCTTCGCCTTATTGATCGCCTTTGCCGTAAAGCTTTTCCAGGACTGAAGGATATCGGAAAGGCTGTGATCTCCGAGCGGAGAAAAGAGCACGTGAACGTGATTCGGCATCACGACGGCTTCGTGGAGGAGGTAGCGTTCGCCATCAAAGTGCTTGATGGCATCGAGCACCAGGTTGTGGAGTGCAGGCTCCTTGAGAAGGCATTCGCCTGCCCCGGCGTCGAGCCATTGTTCAATGCGGTCGGAGAACTTCTGGTGGTAAGCAGCGGTGGTTTCTTCGGACCAAGGTTCGGGGTTGTGCTGGAGGAAGGCTTCCTTTTCGGTCTTGAGTTGGGCGACTTTTTCCTGCGGGAGGCTGTCGGCGGTGCGCCAGGTGACGAAGCAAACGGTCTCTCCCTGTTGCCAGTGGGGGAGCTTGTTTTTGGTTTTCTGGGTGTCGGCGGTTGATGAGTAAAAATGGGCGGGACGCCCATGCTCCCCTACCACTTGGCGGACCGGGATGCTGTATTTTGAGGCAAACTCAAAATCCCGCTCGTCATGCGCGGGCACGGCCATGATCGCGCCGGTGCCGTAGCCCATCATGACGTAGTCGGCGATCCAGACGGGGATCTTCTCGTTGTTGACGGGGTTGATGGCGTAGGCGCCGGTGAAAATGCCGGTCTTGTCCTTGTTGGCTTCGCCGCGGTCCATGTCGGACTTGCTGGCGCAGTCCTTGATGTAGGTTTCGACGCCGTCCTTTTGCTCGGCGGTGGTGATTTCCGCGACCAGCGGGTGCTCGGGAGCGAGCACCATGTAGGTGGCGCCGAAAAGGGTATCGGGTCTCGTGGTGAAAACAGTGACGTCGTTGCCTTCAACATCGAAAGTCACCTCGGCGCCTTCGCTGCGGCCGATCCAGTTTTTCTGGAGGAGCTTGATGCCTTCGGGCCAGTCGAGTGGGTCGAGTTCGTCGATCAGGCGCTGGGCGTATTTCGTGATGCGCAGCATCCACTGGCGCAGCGGGCGGCGCTCGACGGTGTGGCCTTTGGATTTCCACTCTTCGACTTCTTCGTTGGCGAGGACGGTGCCGAGGTCGGGCGACCAGTTGACGGGGGCTTCGTGAATGTAAGCGAGGCGGACGGCGTCGATTTGTTCGGGCGTCCAGCCTTGGGCTTCCAGTTCGGAAACAGGGGCGGCCTTTTGGGTCTCCTCGTTGAAATAGGATTTGTAGAGCTGGAGGAAAATCCACTGGGTCCAGCGCACGTATTCGGGATCGGTGGTGGCGATTTCGCGGTCCCAATCGTAGCCGAATCCGAGCGACTTCAGCTGGCGCTTGAAGGTCTCAATGTTGGCCTCAGTGGTGACGCGCGGGTGCTGGCCGGTCTTGATCGCGTACTGTTCGGCGGGCAGGCCGAAGGAATCCCAGCCCATCGGGTGGAGGACGTTGAAGCCCTGGCGCAGCTTGGTGCGGCCGATGATGTCGGTGGCGGTGTAGCCTTCCGGGTGGCCGACGTGCAGGCCCGAGCCCGAGGGATAGGGGAACATGTCGAGGACGAAGAACTTCGGCTTGGAGGCATCGAAATCGGCGTCGCCGGGGTTCGGGGCGCGGAAAGTCTTCTCGGCATCCCAGAGTTGCTGCCATTTGGGCTCAAACTCGTCGAAGGGGAATGGTTTGCGGCGTTCGTCAGACATGTCGGTGAAAATTTCCAATGCTCAATTTTCCCCTACTTCGCTCTAAGAGCTACGAAGGGCAGGCAAATGCCCAAAGGGATTGCAGGGGGCGCGGAACTTGGCGGAAGGGACTGAGCTTGAAAAGAAAAACCCCGCAGCAGTGGACGAAGCGACCCGCGAACGGAGGCGATGGGGCAGGGTCCTATCGCAGGCTTGGTTGCCAATCCCCGGGGTTCAGGGCTTCCGGAAGCGAAGCTTGAGGCCGCGGGTTGACCAGAACCTGACGAGCCGGGCTTCAATTTCCTCCGGATTCCCGATGTTGAACTCGGGAGCTGGTTGGCGCCGTGAGCGTGGCTCCTTTAAGGCTGTTAGATACTTGGAAAGCTCCTGGCGTCGGGCCTGACCCCCTTCGATGAGGTAGTGGGTGAAGAGCAGAGAAGTGGCGTAGGGAAGATAGCGGTCGGCGGGGTCCGAAATGGCGATTTCCTGAGCCCAGCTTCGGTGAGAGAGTGCGAGAACCTGACTGAGCGAGGGAAGTTCAAGGTCAGCGAAGTCCTTGGTGCCAAGGTGCATCTTGAAGTGCTGCCGAATGAATTGCGGTGAGTTGTCGAAACGGTAGTGTCCGCCTTGTTGGTGGGTGATGGATAGGTATTCGGCGATGCCCTCGCTAAGCCAGGTGGGCGCCAGGCCGAGAGTGCGGGCCGTGGTGAGATGACAGAGTTCATGGACTAACAGGCCTTCTTCCAGCTGTCCGTTGAGTCGAACACGGCGGCTTTGTTGAGGGCTCAGGAGGAGGTCGGCGCGGATGAGAATGCGGTTCTCCCTGGGCTGATAGAGACCTGCGGAAGATGCGGGGCCTCCGAACTGAGTGAAACGTTCTTCATCGCGGCAAAATCGAATGTTCGCCTGGGTTTTATCGTTGATGCCGAGCAGGGGAAGAGGGAGAGCCTGCAGGACCTTGGGGACGGATTCGATGGTGTTGGCAAGACGCTGAAGGACGGTGGCGGGAATGGGCGTGTCTGAGAGGAGGGTGAAGTGTTCCGTCCGCCATGCGGCGGCGTCGATTTCGGGAGCTTCGATCGTCTCGATCTTGGCGGAAGGCGCTTTGAATTCGAGAGGGAGGGCCTGCGTTTCCGCAGCTAGGGGTGTCATGAAGACCATGTGCACGCCCCAGATAGTGGAACATGCGCGGAGGACATCGAATGCGAGAGTCACGAGTGAGAATCGTAGCTCGGGGGCCGAAAAGGGAAAGTCGGCAGTTGCTGGGGTCATGCGCATCCCGTGATGCCCTCTCGCAGCTCGGCTCATCGCAGACATTCGGGAGACACGAAAAACCCGCCGCAGCACGGGGCTGGGGCGGGTTGAGAGTGGATCAGGAAATCTCAGGCGTCCGTCTTGGCCTTGGCGAGGAGTTCCTTGAGGTGCTTCACGTAAGCTTCGGGGCCGCCTTCGCGGTAGCCGACATCTTCAGAGAGCTTCTTGCCCTCGGCATCGAGGAGATAGAGCGTCGGATAGCCTTCGATCTTATACTCCTTATCGAGCTTCTTGTTTTGAGCGACGACATCGGCGGGGAGCTTTTTCTTGCGTGGAAAGTCGACCTCCATGAGGACGAGGTTTTCCTTGGCGTAGTCCTTGAAGGCCTTCTTGGAGAAGACTTCCTTTTCGAGCTTGATGCACCAGCCGCACCAGTCGGTGCCGGTGAAGTTGATGAAGATCGGCTTGTTCTCCTTTTTGGCCTGGGCCTTGGCGGCTTCCCAATCGGTGCCCCATTCGCCACCTACGGCAATGGCGGCAGTGGCAATGAAAAGGGCGAGTGTCTTGAAGATCATGGTCATGGTGTGAGGTGATGTGTGTTTGTTAGATGGAGTTAATCGAGGTCCTTCTTGTCGAGGGACTTCTTGAGGTGGGCGAGAAAAGCTTCGCTGTTAGGATATTCGGAGGCGAAGAAGCGGTTGAACTCCTTACCCTTTGAATCGAAAAGAATCACGGTGGGAAATCCCTCGATGTCGTATTTCTTGGCGTAGGGTTCGTTCTTCTTTTTCACCTCTGGGTCGCCATTCGGGAAATCGAGCTCAACGAGGATGAAATCCTTCGAAGCGGCGGAAACGAACTCCTTCTTGGAGAACACGTTTTTCCGCATCATCTTGCATGGCGGGCACCAGTCCGAGCCGGTGAATTCGACAAGCACGGGCTTGTTCTGCTTCTTGGCATCTTCAAAGGCTTGTTCGAGGTCGGTGGACCAGCCTTCGAGGGTGCTGGCGAAGGCGGTGCTGACGAGGGCAGAGCCAGCCAGGGCGAAGGCGGCGAGGTGGGTAATGGCTTTCATTGTGAGTATAGGCGTAATCCGGGGCGGAATTATTTCAAATTTCTTGGCCCCGATGACGCAAAGGGGTAGCGGGTAGGCATGAATGAGCAGCCGAAGAGCTTGGTAATCGCGACGCGCAACGCCCACAAAACCGAGGAAATCCGCGAGATGCTCGGGGATCGATACGAGGTGAAGGATGTGAGTTCTTTCCCGGATCTGCCGGAGGTGGAGGAAACGGGGACGACGTTTCTGGAGAATGCGACGCTCAAGGCTCTGGCGATCAGTCGCGAAGTCGGGGGTTTGGTGCTTTCGGATGATTCCGGTTTGGAAGTCGATGCTTTGGACGGTCGGCCCGGGGTGTGGTCATCGAGCTTTGGTGGGGAAGAGGGAAATCATGCGAAGAACAACGAGCGGATTATGCGCGAGATGAGCGGGCAGGAAGTGCGCACGGCGAGGTTTCGCTGCGTGATGGTGCTCGCGGAGGCGGGGGAGCTGCTGGCGCATTTTGATGGGAGTGTGGAGGGGAGGATTCTGGATCAGGCGAGCGGTGCTGGCGGCTTTGGTTACGATCCGCTTTTTGCTCCGGAAGGGTATGATGAGAGTTTCGCGGAGCTGGGGGCGGAGGTGAAAAATGGGATGAGCCATCGAGGGAGAGCGCTGGCGAACGTGGTGGCGTGGTTGGAGGGGTAGGTTACACTCTGCACAAATTGATTTTACTTCAACTGATCATCGCGATGCTAGCCTACTGATCGAACCGAAAGTATGAAGACGATCCGCCTAACAGATTGGAATTCGATACTGGGGTCGTTGCTTTTTGCCGTGCTGGCATTCTCGCTGAGCATCTATTCATTGTTCGATCCGAGCCTTTTTGGGGCTGATTCCAGGCTCTTGGCCAAGCTCTTTCCGTATATCGGACCGATCGTTGCGGCTGTCGTTTTGTGGCAGCTTGTCTTTTACGTCGAACTAGGTGAACAGATCGTTTTTAGACGACTGGCCGGCCGGAAGTATTATAAATGGCAGCAGATGCGATCTGTTTCTGCTGCGTCTGAGACAACCCGGTATCTTTTCGTTCCTGTCACGAAACAGTACTTTAAATTTGAGTTGGACGGTAAATGGGGTGTCGAAACCCATTCGTATCGAGTATCCAAGAAGCACAAGGAGGCTCTTTTGAGTCTTCTGCAAACCCAGCAAAAACATGAACCCCGAAGTTGATCCGTATTTCAAGGCCGCCGGGAGGTGGCGGGCGGAGTTGGTTCGGCTGCGGGAAATTGTGCTCGCTTGTAAGTTGAGCGAGGAGCTGAAGTGGGGAAGTCCGTGTTATGTCTTTGAGAAAAGCAACGTTCTGATCATGGGCGAGCTCAAAGAAAGCTGCACGCTCAGTTTCTTCAAGGGGGCCCTGCTGAAAGACCCGGAGGGGATTCTGGATAAGCCGGGCGAGAATACGCGGGCGGCGCGGGTGCTTCGCTTCACGAGTGTTGGGGAGATCGATGAGTTGGAGTCGATCTTGAAAGCTTATATCAGGGAGGCGATCGAGCTGGAAAAGGCGGGGGCGAAGGTGGATTTCAAGGAAGCTGCGGAGTTGCCGGTTCCGGACGAACTACAGATGCAGTTCGATGAGGATCCGGACTTTAAGAAGGCATTCGAGGCTCTGACTCCGGGAAGGCAGCGCGCCTACTTGCTGCACTTTGGGGCGGCGAAGCAGGCGAAGACGCGGGCCTCAAGAGTGGCGGCTTCCAAGCGAAGAATCTTCGCGGGGAAGGGCATGAACGATTGCATCTGCGGCATGTCGAAACGAATGCCGGGCTGCGATGGTTCCCACAAGGACTTGAAGAATTTCAAGATGTGGTAGCGCCCATTTTATAACTTCTCGATGCGGAAGACGACGGGCTCGCTGTTGATGCAGTCGAGCTGCTGGATTTTTTCCAGGGTCTTCTGCAGGAGGCCAAAGGGGCAGGTGTGGAGGAGGAAAACCATGTCGACGAAGTCAGCGTCGGGAGTCTCTGGATCCACGGGCGAGTGGGTGCCGGAAATACCAATGCCAGCATCTGCGAGGGCTTGCGCGATTTCAGCAATGACGCCGGGTCGGTCGGTGACGTCGAAGCGGACGTAGTAGGCGGTCTCGGTTTCCTCGACGGGCATCAGGCGGCCTTTTTCCGTGTAAGGAAGGAAGCCGCGGTGGCCGGTGGGCTGGCGAAGCGAGCGGGCGGCTTCGACGAGGTCGCCGACGACGGATGAGGCGGTCGGGTCCTGGCCGGCACCACGACCGTAGAAGAGCGATTCGCCGGCGGCATCGCCATGCACGGCGACAGCATTGAAGACGCCGTTGACGTTGGCGAGAATGTTGCTTTTCGCGATGAAGGAGGGCTGGAGGCGGAGCTCGACGCCGTTTTCATGTTCGCGGATGACGGCGAGAAGCTTGACGACGTAGCCGAGCTGAGTGGCGAATTCGATGTCGATTGGACGCACCTGCTCGATGCCGGCGACGTAGACTTTTTCGGGGTCGATGGCGAAGCCGTAAGCGAGGGTGGCGAGGAGGATGGCCTTGTGGGCGGCGTCCCAGCCATTGACGTCGAGCGCGGGGTCGGCTTCGGCGTAGCCGAGCTGCTGGGCCTCGGCGAGGGCGGTTTCAAAGTCGAGGCCACCGGTGGTCATGCGCTCGAGAATGTAGTTCGAGGTGCCGTTGATGATGCCGACCATCGAGTGGATGCGGTTGCCGACGAAGGATTCCTGGACGGTCTTGATGATCGGGATGCCTCCGGCGACGGCGGCTTCGAAGTGGATCGGAGTATCGAATTCCTTCGAGAGGGCAAAGAGCTCGGGGCCGCGTTCGGCGAGCAGGGCTTTGTTGCCGGTGACGACGGGCTTTTTCGCGCGCAGTGCGGCGGCGACGATGTCGAAGGCGTCGCTGGTGCCGCCGATGAGTTCGACGACGATGTCGACGGCGGGGTCATCGATGACCTCCTGCCATTTGGTGGTGAGCTTGTCGGCCGGGATGTCGACCGGGCGCTTTTTGTTGAGATCGCGGACGAGGACCTTGGCGATGTCGAGATTGACAATGCCGCCGGTGCGGTCGGCGATGAGCGAGGCGTTGCGGAGGAGAGCGAGGACCACGCCGGAGCCGACGGTGCCGAGGCCTGCGAGGCCGATGCCGAGAGTAGAGCAGTTCACGGCGCGGAGTCTTCCCCGCCTGGCCCGATGCTTAAAGTGCAAAGAGTCGATCAGGCGGGGAAAGAGGGATTTGGTGCCTCAGGCACCCAGAGCGCGCTCGGCGGCAAGCCAGTCGCCAAGTTCATCCGGTGGATGACCGGCGGCGATGCGTGCGCAGGAGTTGAGGTAGGCGGCGTAGCGGATTTCCTCGATGCTTGTGGGCTTGAGGGCCTTCGCAGGCGTCGACTTCTTGGCGACTTTCTTCGCTGCGACCTTGGTAGTGGCCTTCTTCGCTGTCGTTTTCACGGCAGGCTTGGCGACTTTTTTGGTGGCAGCCTTCTTGGCGGTTGTTGCTTTTTTAGCTGCAGCTTTTTTGGCTGGAGCCTTCTTAGAAACCTTTTTTGCAGCTTTTTTAGCGGGCATGGCGGCGGCCAATGGAGCAACTGAGATGCCAAGGCAAGACTGAAATGCGGTGCAGGTGATTGTCAGCGGGAAAAGCGGACGTATACTGCCGCCGTGTCAGAAGGATACACATGGCGTGACGTGCGCAACGATGGTCCGTCCCGGCTTCCCGGACCGGATCATCTTGGCTGGTGGATCGGGGTGGCGTTGCTGGTGGCCATCGTTCTCCACGTGGCGGCATTCTTTGCGCTCGCGCGGATCAAGATCGCGCTGGGTTTCGATGAGGCGGAAGAGATCCGCACGGCGGCGATCAATCTCGATCAGGTCGAGATCATGCCGGCACCGATGGATGACATCGAGCCGACGCCGGAGGAGAGCGCACCGATCGATACGGCAAGCTTGTTGGAAGAAGTCGACGTGCTGGCGAATCTGCCGGAAGACACCGAGTTGGACATCACGCCGGAGACGGTTGATCCGGAGTTTGCCATCAAGCCGCAGCAACCACTCGCGGATGGCGCGCCTGAGGCAATCGAGTTTGATCCGGCGGAGGATTTCGATCTCGATACGGAGCTCCCCGAGTTGGGAAAGACGGCGGCGCCCTTACCGCTTGCCGCAGAGGGCCAGGTGGTCGTTGATCCGGGGGAAGTCGATGTGAACGATCCATCGCTTGATAGCTTTACCGAAGAGATCCTGAACAAGGGCGCGGGCGGGACGGCAGAAGGTGGGACCCTGGATGGAGTGGTGACGCTCGATGATCTGGTAGGGCTTCCTGAGAACGTACTGGTCGGGAAGAAAACGATGCTGCCGAGTGATCTGCTTTTCGAATACGACAGCGCTGATTTGCGTGAAAGTGCGCGGGTGGGTCTGATGAAGCTGGCTCTGCTGATCGAGAGAAACCCAGGGCTTTACTGTTGGATCGAGGGTCACAGCGATTTGTATGGCGGTGGTCTTTACAACCTGGAGCTCTCACGCAAGCGGGCGGCTTCGGTGAAGGACTACCTCACGAAATCGCTGAGGCTGCCTGAGGACCGGATTCATACGCGGGGGTATGGAAAGACGCGGGCGATCGTGGCGGGAGGGACGGTCGACGAGCAGTCGCCGAACCGTCGGGTTGAGATCAAGATGCGCCGCACCTTGCCGCCGAATGATGAACCGGTGATTGTGGAGGAGGCGCCGAAGCCGGTAACGCCTCCCAAGCCTGCGCCCGAGCCACCGAAGGCAATTCTGGTGAAACCGATGCGCAAGATCCCGGCGGAGCAGATGATCGAGGAAGAGCAGGTGCCCAAGGCGGTTCCGATCGAGGAGGAGGTGCCACGAGCGGTCCCTGTGGATGAAACGCAAGAGAACGCGCCCAAAGCACTGCCGGTCGAGGAAGAACCACCCAAGGCGGTGCCTGTGGAGGAAGATCCGCCGCGCGCGATTCCTGTGGGAGAGTGATCTTGCTCTGTTACCAGTCGCCACTTTTCGGATGCCGTGCTAACAGACGGGTGTGAGGCCCCTTGAATTGCCGGAGCAAGCGCAGCTCATCTTGTCGTTCGATTTCGATGGAACACTGCATGATCCCGCGGAGACCCCGCCGGTGAGTGATCACTTTTTCGAGCTGATCCGGAAGCTGCGCGAGGACAAGGCCGCGGTCTGGGGAATCAATACCGGACGCTCGATGAACCATGTGATCGAGGGATTGGTGGAGAGTCGCTTTCCCTTCTCGCCGGACTGGGTGGTGGCTCGGGAGCGGGAAATCTGGTTTCCGAATAACTTCGGGCGCTGGATTGGCGATGAAAAGTGGAACAAGATCTGCGAGAAGGATCACAAGAAGTTCTTCAAGAAGGTGGACAAGGTGCTGAAGGCGATTCGCAAGGAAGTAGAGGAACATACGGGCGCGACCTGGGTGGAACAGGTGGGAGATCCGGCGGGATTGATCGCGAAGACCGAGGAGGAAATGGCGTGGATCGTCGGCCGCGTGCGGGAACTCACGGCGGGTGAGCCACTGCTTGGTTGGCAGCGAAATTCGATCTACCTGCGCTTCGGCCACCGGAACTACCAGAAAGGTAGTAGTTTGGTTCAGGTGGCGAAGACTTTCGGGCTGGATTCTTCAAAAAGCTTCGCGATTGGGGATAGCTTCAATGATCTGGAGATGCTCAGTCCGGATGCGGCGGCACACTTTGCCTGCCCGGGGAATGCGGTGCCCGAGATCCGGGCGCATGTCGAGGCGCTGGATGGCTATGTCTGCAAGGCAGCGCACAGTGCGGCGTGCGTGGAGGCGCTGGAGCACTTTTTCGAACCTTAAGCGCGGAGAGGAGCGATGCAGCAGTTTTCAACGAAGCAACTGGTTCTCGGAGGGTGCTTGTTGGCCTTCGGCGCGTCGTTTCTGAATACCGGATTCATCCTCAACACCGGAACTTCGGTGAGTCATTTGACGGGTGATATCTCGAGGATCGGCTCGGGCTTCTGGACTTCGGTGAAAGGGGATGGGTCGGGAGTGGCGGGCGTGGTTGCGGCAACGCTGGGATTCGTTTTCGGTGCAGCGATTTCAGGTTTTCTTCTGCATCACCCAACACTTGAAATTACTCGACCGTATGGCCGGATACTTTCGGTGCTGGGGCTGTTTCTGGTAGGTGCCCATTTTGTGCAGCACCAATTTCCCATCATGGGAATCGTAGTCGTTAGCGCGGTCTGTGGTTCCCAGAACGCGCTGGCGAGCCGCTATCGCGGCATGGTCCTGCGGACGACTCACTTGACGGGATTGTTCACCGACTTCGGCATCCATATCGGGATGAAATTGAGGGGTCATCATATCGAGAGCTGGAAACTGGTTGTTCCGATATGCGTCGCCTGTTCGTTTCTGTTAGGAGCCATCGCCTGCAGTGCGCTGGTGTTCCATCAAAGTGCGCACTGGATACTGATGATGGGTGCGGCCTATTTCTCCGGAGGCGTCATCTGGAGTATTTGGAAGCGGTCAAAGGGGAACAAGGTGCCGTGAGAATGGCGAAGTTCAAAACGGCATTCAGAGTTTGGGCTGACGAGGCGGTAGATGGCAGGGCAGTGTGTTGGCGCTCAACTGCCGACTTGCACCGTGGTGTCGTAGGCGCGAATCTTGAGGAATGAACGCAGCCACCATCGAAAAGGAGCTGATCGCCCTTAGCCCGGAGCAGCAGGATCGTATTTCGGCTTTTCTCGTTTTCCTCAGGCTCAAAAGGGACGGCCTTCTTGAAGAGGTGTCGAGTCGCTTGAACGATGGGAATTCGGAAAATTGGGTGCTTTGGGAAGAGCTGGAATCTGAGGAAGACACCGGGAACCCGGGATGATGTCGCCTTGTCGTGTATTTGTTCGGATTGAGGCCGCGGAGTTCCTCCGGATGATACGAGGGCCCGAGCGTCGGGCGTTCACCTTGTTTGTGACGACACTTTCTGAGGATCCGAATCTCGCAGGCGATTGAAAGCGATGGAGAGGGTAGGGATATCGAGATCAAGGTGATTGAGAAGTTCGCAATCACCTATTGGTCAGACCATGCGGCCTAAGAAGTGAAGATCGTGGACGTCCGAAGGGCTGATCGGCCTTGAGTGGTCCCTGTGGGATCACGGAGGGAACTACCTCCCCTTCTCTAACAACTCTGCTTTCAGTGCTTCGGCGCGTTCCATGCAGTTTTCGATGCTGCTGCCGGTGATGTTGGCGTGGCCCATTTTGCGGCGGCCGATGGCGCGGCGTTTGCCGTAAAGATGGAGGAAGCTTTCCTGGTCGGCGAAGATCGGGAGCCAGTCGGGGGCGGTTTCTTCGGCGGGCCACATGTCGCCTAAGAGGTTGAGCATGACGACCGGGGAAAGCAGGCGCGTGGAGCCGAGCGGGAGGCCGCAGACGGCGCGGACCTGCTGCTCGAACTGCGAGGTGGCGCAGGCGTCGAGGGTGTGGTGGCCGCTGTTGTGCGGGCGCGGGGCCATTTCGTTGACGAGCAGGGTGCCGTCGGGGAGTTGGAAAAACTCGACGCCCATGATGCCGCGGTAGTCGATGGCTTCAGCGAGGTCGCTGGCGATGCGGCGGGCTTCCTCGGCGACTTCGTCGGACACGCGGGCGGGGACGATCGAGACGTCGAGGATGTGGTGGCGGTGACGGTTCTCCGCGGGATCGTAGGTGGCGATTTTCCCGGAGGCATCGCGCGCGACCATCACGGAGAGCTCGCGTTCAAAGGGAATGAAGGCTTCGAGCACGGCGCGGCCACCTTCGAAGGCAGTCCAGACTTCGGCGGGGTCTTCGCCGCCTTCGAGCTTGCGCTGGCCTTTTCCATCGTAGCCGAAGTCAGCGGTCTTGAGCACGGCGGGGGTGCCGATGTGCTTGATGGCGGTGGCGAGTTCTTCGGCGTTCGAGACGACTTCGAAGTCGGCGCAGGGAATGCCATTGGTGCGGAGGAAATTCTTTTCGCGCTCGCGGTTCTGGCTGATCGCGACGGCGTCGGCCGACGGATGAATCGGGATTTCTGAGCCGACGGCTTCGAGGGTTTCGCGCGGGATGTTCTCGAACTCGACGGTGGCGATATCGGCGCGCGAGACGAAGTCGGCGAGGGCCTCTTTCGAGTCAAAGGGCAGGTCGATGGCTTCATCGGCCACGACCATGGCGGGGGCTTCGAGGCCACCGGTCCAGACGAGGGTGCGGTAGCCCATGCGGCGGGCGGCCATGCAGAACATGCGGCCGAGCTGGCCGCCTCCGATGATGCCGATGACGGCTCCGGGAAGAATCGCGGACATGTTTTTCAGGAAAGGGGAGGGAGCTCGGCGGCTTTGACGGTGTCGCTTTGTTTCTTGCGGAAAGCCTGGAGCTTCTCGAGCAGGGCGTCGTCGTTTCCAGCGAGGATGGCGACGGCGAAGAGGGCGGCATTGATCGCGCCGGGCTTGCCGATGGCGAAGGTGGCGGTGGGGATGCCGCCGGGCATCTGGACGATGGAAAGGAGCGAGTCCATGCCTTTGAGGGCGTGGGATTCCACGGGGACGCCGAGCACGGGGAGGTCGGTGATGGCGGCGGTCATGCCCGGGAGGTGGGCGGCGCCGCCGGCACCGCCGATGATGACCTTCAGGCCGCGGCTGCGGGCGGAAGTGGCGTAGCTGACGAGTTTGTCGGGCGTGCGGTGGGCGCTGACGACCTCGGCTTCCCAAGCGACGCCGAAGTCTTCGAGCGTGCGAGCTGCGTGTTCCATGGTGGGCCAGTCCGAAGTGCTGCCCATGATGATTCCGACGGTTGCGTCTGCCATGGGGGGAGGTTGTCGGGAGCTGCGCTTGTGGTCAAGCTGGGGAACTTGGAGTGCGGTGCGCGGTGCGCGGAAGAGCTTTTGCTCGTGAGGGGGTGTGGTAGTTTGCTGTCGGTGAGTGAGGTGGAAGAATCGGAGCTTGATTTGGATCCGGGTGAGGAGGCTCCGGTTTCCCGGGAGGCACCTGCGTTCCGTTGGACGGTCTCGATGGTGGGGGCGGTGATTCTACTGATCGGAGGTCTGGTGCTGTGGCCGATGATTTTGCGGCAGAGAAAGGCGGTGGATCGGACGAGGGCGATTGGGAACTGCAAGCAGATCGGGCTGGCTTTGTTAGAGTTCGAACAGGAGTTCGGGGCTTTTCCGAATGAGAAGACGGCGGAGCTGGTGAGGCGGTCGACGAAGACTCCGCTGGATCTTCCGGGGCGGTCGACGAACGCGGCGTTCCGGCAGTTGGTGGCTTTTGGGATAGGTGCGGAAGCAATCTACTACTGCGTGCATCCTGAAATGGACAAGAAGCCTGATGGCGACATTTCGCCGGGGAAGGCGATCGAGGCGGGGGAGACGGGATATAGCTATATTGCGGGATTCGATACGAAGGCCAAGCCGGGTATTCCATTGGTGCTCGCGCCGATGAGGATCGGGACGGAGGCGTTTTGGGAGGAGCCTTATGGTGGGAAGGCGGTGCTGTTAAGGGCGGATAATTCGGTGGAGGCTCCGTTGATTCGGAGGTCGGATGGGAAGGTCCCGGTGGGGAGTGGGAAGACGGTTTTTGATACGGGGGCGGATACGGTTTGGGGTGAGGGCTTCGATGTTGATATGTGGCATCCGGAGAGGCGATAGAAGCGCGGACTTTAGTCCGCCCCGGAACCCCGGCGAATCCAAGCGGACTGAAGTTCGCGCTCCGTTCGGGTGCCTTTTCTTGGAACTTGGCCCTTCTCGCTTGGCACTTCGGGTCCGGGCGGGTTTGCTGCGGGCGTGCTGGCGAAACGCATTATCCCTTGCTTGGACGTGACCGATGGCCGGGTGGTCAAGGGCGTCAATTTTGTGGACCTCGTGGACGCGGGGGATCCGGTGGAGTCGGCGATGGCTTACAACCTCCAACAGGCAGACGAACTAGTCTTCCTCGATATCACCGCCTCATCCGACAATCGCGCGACGATGGTGGATGTGGTGCGGCGCACGGCGGAGCACTGCTTTATCCCGCTGACGGTGGGAGGTGGGATCCGCTCGGTGGAAAACATGCGGGAAATGCTGCTGGCAGGGGCGGACAAGGTCGGGGTGAACACTTCGGCAGTGAGCAATCCCGGCCTGGTCGACGAGGGGGCGAAGGCTTTCGGGAGTCAGTGTGTGGTGGTGGCGATCGATGCGAAACGCGAGGGGCCGGGGAAATGGGGCGTCTACACGCACGGCGGGCGCACACCGGTGGGTCTGGATGCGGTGGAGTGGGCGAAAGAAGTTTGGCGCCGCGGCGCGGGTGAGATTCTGCTGACGAGCATGGATTCGGACGGCACGCAGGCGGGCTACGACTGCGAGCTGACGGCAGCAATTTCTGAAAGCGTGGGGATTCCGGTGATCGCGAGTGGCGGGGCGGGGAATCTCGACCACATGGTCGAGGTGCTGGATCGCGGAAAGGCAGATGCGGTGCTGGCGGCGAGCATTTTCCACTTCGGCAAGCACACGGTGGGTGAGGCGAAGCGCTATTTCGCGGAGCGTGGGATCCCGGTGCGGCCGGAGGTTTGAGCTCGGAAAAATGAAACGCCAAGACGCCAAGGGCGCAAAGTTCTTGATGGAGATGCGTTTTTTGGTCCGACTCGCCGCTTGAGATTCATTCATTTTTGAATGGGAAACTTGGCGATCTTGGCTCCGTGGCGTTTCGAATTCATGGCATTTCCGGGGTCTGAAATTCTAAAAATCTCGCTTTGGATTACCAAAATATCCGTGGTCGCGGGATTTCGGTGCTTGCTAGGGGAGGTTCTGAGGTGTAGCGAGACCACGAACTGGTGAGAATCATTGGTTTCGCTTCACCGGGTCTTGGCGCCATTTCCCTGGAGAGCGTTATAGAAAATAACGGCGCTTTGTTTGACAGACCAATGGACATCTACGTGGGCAATTTGCCCTTCACCGCTACCGAAGAAGAAGTAGCTGAACTCTTCGCCGCCTTTGGAGCAGTGGAGAAAGTGAAACTCGTGACGGATCGCGAAACCGGACGCCCTCGGGGCTTTGGCTTCGTGACCCTGGCCGATCAGGACCGAGTTAAGGAAGCTGCGGAAGCACTCGACGGCCAGGATATGGGCGGTCGTGCTTTGCGGGTAAACCCTGCTGAACCTCGCGAGCCCCGTTCCGGTGGCTTCGGTGGTGGCGGCGGTGATCGTCGCGGCGGCGGTGGTGGTGGTGATCGTCGCGGAGGCGGCGGTGGCGGCTACGGCGGCGGCGGTGGTGGCGGCGGCTACGGCGGCGGTGGTGGTGATCGTCGCGGAGGCGGCGGTGGCTACGGCGGCGAGCGTCGTGGTGGCGGTGGCGGCGGAAGTCGTCGCGGCGGCGGCGGTGGTAAGCGTAGCGGTGGCTACGATGACCAAGGCTGGTAAGATCTGCTGAACAGATAAATCTTTCCCAAAGCCGTGATCCGAGAGGGTCACGGCTTTTTTTCGTGGGGCAGGTGATGGCCGGTCGGAGGGGGTCGGTTTGGTGAACGTTTTGAGAAGAACTGAGGGTGAAAGCTTCGATTCGACAGAATTTTTCTGGGACCTTCGGCGTCGAAGGCTTTCCTGCGCATGGCTTTCGAGGTGTGCTTGCAGCCGACCCAAGCGAATGAAGCGAATTTTTTTCCTCACCCTGATGCTGATCGTGGCCTGTCTGGCCGCGCTCGGCTGGTGGTTTCGCGCGGATCTTTCGCATGCTTGGGGAAAGATGAGCAAGCCGCTGCTGGTGATCGGAAAAAAGGTCCCGCAGCCTGATCCGCTGCGCTATGAAGTGGTGAAAGCCGAGACCGAACGCTGGCGTCTCGATTTGGCGAAGCGCTACCGGGCGGCGCAGAGCAAGGCCGATCGGGATGCGGTGATCGCGGAAGCACGTGGGTTTCTGGAGGTCGCGCTGCCGGACCTGATGAGTTGCTGGCTTGGGACGCCGTGGGATTTCAATGGGACCTCCGAGAAGCCGGGTGAGGGCCAGGTGGCTTGTGGTTACTTTGTGGCAACCGTGCTGCGAGACGCGGGCTTCAAGGTGAACCGCTACAAGCTGGCGCGTGAAGCGTCCGAGAACATCCTGCTGACATTTTTACCCCGCAAGGAATTGGAACGGCGGGTGGGAGTCTCCTACGAGGGCTACGCGGAGGAGCTGCGAAAATACCGCTCAGGCGTGAGGATTGTCGGCTTGGATACCCATGTCGGATTTCTAGTAAGCGGGCCGGAGGGCTTTCGCTTTGTGCACTCCTCGGGCTCGCGACCCTGGTGCGTGGTCGATGAAAGCGAGCAGGAGGCAGAGGTGCTGAAGCGTTCGAATTACCGGGTCCACGGATCCCTGACGGATAATCCGGATGTCATCCGCCGCTGGTTGGCGGGGGAAAAAATCACGGTTCGGAAAAGCTCCTGAAAATCAGCGACTTTCGGGGGGCTCAGGTGGCTTCGTTGAGCTTGGCCTCAATGCGCTCGGCGAGCACCGTTTCCCCTTCTTCGCGGAGGAAATCGCAGTAGTTCGAGGCGACGGCTTCGAGATCTTCCTGGAACTCGCTTCCCAGAGTCTCGAAGGCATGGAGCGCTTTCTCGAAATGACGTCGGGCCCACGCACGGTCGCCGGTTTTCAGCAGCGCAAGGGCGAGGTTGTTGTGCGATTGGGCGGTGTCCGGATGGTCATCTCCGAAGTTCTTGCGGCGGGCTTCCAGCGACATCATGTGCATCTCCCGCGCTTGCTCGTAGAATCCGGAAGCGAGGTAGAGCGCGCCGAGGTTGTTGGAAACGATCGCGGTCTCTTCGTGCTCCTCGCCGAGCTCGTTGTGAAGAATTTCGAGAGCTTTGAGGAAGTGGGTCTCAGCGGCATCGATGTCGCCGGCGGCCTTCTTCATGTAGGCGAGGTTGTTGGACAGCGCTGCGACGTCCAGCAGCGCGGGAGGCTCGGCATCCTGAAAAATCGCGAGTGCCCTTTCCCAGTATTCAACCGCGCGTTCGCTGTGATCGAGCGCATCGTGAACCGCTCCCTGATCGGCGCACAGGCGGCCAATCTGCATGATGCGATCCGGGCGGTTTTCAAGCTGATCGAGCGCTTGCTTGTAGTCCTCCCGAGCCTCCTCGTAGCGACCGAGCGAACGGAAGAGCTCGCCTCGCAGTTCCAAGGCGTCGGCGAACTCGTCGATGCTATCAAGATCGGCCGAAAGCGCCTGCTGGGTCTTCTCGACGGCTGCATTGGCGGCGTGGACAGCTTCGTCGTAGTTGCCTTGAGCGACAAAGTCGTCGACACGCTTACGAAGAATCTGGATGAGGGTGACGGTGGAGGAGTCCATGATTTGTATATACTTAAGCCCCGGAATCGCTTTGAGGAAAGCGGAAATTCTTACCAACCTCAAGGCGATCGAAAAGTTGCCCTCTCAAGGGCGGGAGACCGCCGAGGGCTTCGCGCAGTGCGGGCGCGGCATGACGCCTTTCATGCGCGAGTCCGAGACGATGGGCGAGCTCGTGTTCGAAGTGGCGGAGGGCACGGGTGGAAGCGCCTTCCTGGTCGACGTGGTCGAGCGCGCGACCGAGCAGATCGTGAAGGCCGGGCTCGGGGTGTTCACGTTCGACGGCGTTTTCCAGCAGCCGGCAGAAGTAGGCGGCGAGCAGGGTGCAATCGTAGTCGCGGCGGATGCCGGGACGGTAGTTGTCCGGCGCGACTTCGCGGAGCGAGTGGAGTTCGCTGGAGCGGGAGCGGGCCCAGTTGATCTCAGCGGAAAAAAACAGGTCGAGCTTGCCGGCGAACGCGCTTTTCGGGCTTCGCGCTCCTTTGGCCACGGTCTTGATCAAGCCGGCATCGGCGGTGAACCAATGGACGATCAGGCTGGTGTCGGTGAGCTTTGTCAGCCGCGTCAGGATGGCTGCCGAGCGTTCCATATGATCAGAAGAGTTCGCTGCTCGCTGCGCTGGATTGCTGGTCCGTGGTTGGCGCTCGACCTTCATGGACGGGCAAGGGCGCGACGAGATTGGCGGGTAGCGGGAAGCGCTTTTCGTAAATGCCTTCCACAATCTCGGCGGACTCCTGATAGGCGTCCTTCATCATTTCGAGTTTGGCGTCGATGTTGTCGATGTGATGCAGGGCGACGGCTTCAGGGGTGCGGGGCAGGGTCGGCGAGCCGAATTCATAGAGGCCGTGGTGGGAGGCGATCAGGTGCAGCAGATGGAGGCGCACCTGTTCGCTCGGTGGTTCCTCGGTGAGCCAGCCTTTGGCGGCGGGGCTCTCGGCGACATCGTGCCAAAGCTTGTTCGTCAGCTCGATGCCGAGCGGGATGTGGCCGAGCATTTCACCGTAGATCGAGTGGCCCTGAGTGAAACCTTTCTCGGCATATTGGTTTTCCCAGAGCTTCCCGCAGTCGTGGAAAAGCACGCCGGCAAGCATCAGATCGCGGTTGAGATCCGGGTAGGCAGCGCAGATGGCATCGGCGGCGCGCATCATCTGAGCGACGTGTTCAGCGAGGCCACCGCGTCGGGCGTGGTGGTTTTTTCGTGCAGCGGCCGCCCGGCGGAATCGCGCCCCGTACTCGGTGAGGAAGTGGTCGGTGATGGCGGCGAGACGTGGGTCATTGATGGAAGCACAGAAATCGCTGATGGTTTTCCATGCTCTCCGCTGGCGTTCCGCCGTCTCCGCATCGCCGGCGTAGAAGGTTTCGAGCGCATCACCATTGAGTCGTTCCCAAGCGAGGTTTCCGGCATTGAGGCCATACTGGTTTTGCGTCCAGTCGGCATCGAGTCGCAGCACTGTGCCATCCTTGAAGCGCGAGGCGGCATCGAAGAGCGGAGCGTCCGACCAGGCATTCAGGTTGAAGCCGCCGGTCGCATCCGCGAAAGACAAGACAAGATAGGGTTTGCCTGTCTTGGTCTGGCGTTCGCTGCGGCTCTGGAGCTCGGCGTCGACCGCGTATCGCTGAGCCTCCTCGCCCGCATTCTGTTTGAGTCCTGCGACCGTGAGGAATTCCATGAAGGTAGGTTTAGCCAACGATCACTTGCTGAAAAGGGGAAAGCGGCTAATTGAGATTCTCTTCGAGAAAGGACCACTGATCGGCGACCCGCTCGATGACCTTGTCCAGCGCGGTGCCGGCACCGTGGCCGGCGCTGGTATCGATCCGGATCAGCACGGGTGGGCCGTCCTTTGCCTGGCATTCCTGAAGCCTCGCGGCAAATTTGAAGCTATGGGCGGGGACCACGCGGTCGTCGTGGTCGGCGGTGGTGACCATGGTCGCCGGGTAGCGGGTGCCGGGCTTGAGGTTGTGGTACGGTGAGTATCGTAGCAGATTGCCGAACTGGGTGACGTCGTCCGGGCTTCCGTATTCCTTTGTCCATGCCCAGCCGATGGTGAACTTGTGGAAGCGCAGCATATCCATCACGCCGACGGCGGGAAGGCAGGCACCAAAGAGGTCGGGGCGCTGGGTCATGCATGCGCCGACAAGCAGTCCGCCATTGCTGCCACCTTGAATGGCGAGTTTGCTACTAGAAGTATAGTTGTTTTTGATCAGCCACTCACCGGCCGCGATGAAGTCATCGAAGACGTTCTGTTTCTGAAGCTTGGTGCCGGATTCGTGCCACTTGGATCCGTATTCTCCTCCACCGCGCAGGTTGGCGATGGCAAGTACGCCGCCTCTTTCCAGCCAGACGGCGCGTGCCACGGAAAATCCCGGCGTCTGACTGACGTTGAAGCCACCGTAGCCGTAAAGTAGCGTGCGGTTCGACCCGTCGAGCTGGAGGTCCTTTTTGTGAACGAGGAATACCGGGACTTTGGTGCCGTCCTTGCTGGGAACGAATACCTGTTTGACCACGAAGTCCTCGGAATCGAAGTCGACCTCGGGTCTGCGCCATTCGCGGCTCGTTCCGCTTTCCAGATCGTAGCGGTAAATCGCTCCGGGATTGGTGAAGCTGGTGAAGGAATAGAAGCAGGAGGTGGCGTCACTCCGGCCGCGGAAACCGCCTGCGGTGCCGATGCCCGGAAGATTGATGTTGCGGATCGCTTTGCCCTCCTGGTCGAAAGATCGGATATCACTGCTGGCGTGAGCGAGGTAGCTGCAGATGATCTGGTCGCCGATCATGCTGGCTTGGGAAAGGATGGCCTCGTCTTCAGGGATGATTTCCTTCCAATTCGAGCGCTCCGGTTGCCGGATGTCGATCATGATGATGCGGTAGCGCGGTGCTTCAAGATTGGTGCGGAAGTAGAAATGCGGGCCCACGTTGCCGAGGAAGCCGTAGCTGGCGTCGTTGTCGGGAAGGAGCTCGATGACTTCCTGGCTGTCGATCTCGCGGTAGAAAATGCGGTTCTTCGGTGAAGTGCCCTGAAAGATGTGGATGAGCAGGTATTTGCCATCCTCGCTGACCGATCCCCGCAGGCCCCATTCGGGATCATTGGGTCTCTGATAGATCAGTTCGTCTTCGGATTGCGGCGTGCCGATCTTGTGGAAGTAGAGTTTCTGGAACTCATTCTTGCCGGTCAGGGCGGCGTCTTCCTCGGGGGCGTCATAGCGGCTGTAGTAAAACCCACTACCATCCTTGGCCCAGGAAAGGTGGCTGAATTTCACCCACTTGAGGTGATCGTCGAGATCCTTCCCGCTCGCCACGTCACGAACGAATACCTCGTTCCAATCGCTACCTCCTTTCGAGATCGACCAGGCGAGTTTGCTGCCATCCTCACTGGGTCGCCAGTCGGCGAGGGAGGCGGTGCCATCTTCTGTTAGGGAATTGGGATCGAGTAGAACGCGCGCTTCGCCATCCAGTTTGTCGGCCACTTTCAGAACGGACTGGTTCTGGAGCCCCGTGTTATGCTGAAAAAACCAGCGGCCACCAAACTCCGTCGGAATTCCGATCCGCTCGAAGTTCCACAACTCCTTGAGGCGGTCGTGAATGGCCCCTCGCTGAGGAATTCCGGAGAGATAGTCCTGAGTAAAGCGGTTCTGTTCGGCGACCCACTTTTTGGTTTCCTCCGAGTGGTCGTCTTCAAGCCAGCGATAGGGATCGGAGACCTCGACTCCGTGAAGGGTTTCCTTCAATTCGATGCGTGGCGTTTCGGGATAGCTGGGGTTGGCCAGGCAGGTGAGAGGCATGCAGAGGAGCATTCTGGAGAGGGCGCGTTTCATTTGCGGAGACCTTGCCAATCGGTGCCGAGGCGTCGATGCCAAAGACGCGAGGCGGGCATTAAAGAGGCGACCGACAAATGAGGAACTCGGTGTTTGGCCTCGTGCGGATGAGGAGGTAGAATCATGGAAGTGTCCGATCGATCTTCGCAGCCCATTGAATTTGTTTCGCCCAAGGAATACGCCGCCGGCATTCCGGCAGTGGCATCCTCGCTGAGACATGTGATCCATCGCGATGGGGTGGCACGCGGCGGCAAGGCGCTTCTCAAGCTCAACCAAGTGGGTGGCTTTGATTGCCCGAGCTGTGCCTGGCCGGATCCCGATCATGAGCGGGCACCTGCGGAATTCTGTGAGAACGGGGCCAAGGCGGTGGCCTCCGAGGCAATGCGCAAAGCCATCGGACGTGAGTTTTTTGCCCAACACTCAGTGGAGGATCTGATGGCGAAGGACGACGGCTGGCACGACCTCCAGGGGCGCCTGGCGGAGCCGATGCTGCTGAAGGAGGGGGCGACTCACTACGAGCCGGTCAGCTGGGACGAGGCCTTCGCGATTCTGGCGGAGGAATTGAAAGGGCTCGATTCGCCCGATGAGGCGATTTTTTACACCTCGGGGCGGGCGAGTAACGAAGCGGCTTTTCTCTACCAATTGTTTGTCCGGGCTTATGGCACGAACAACCTGCCGGACTGTTCGAACATGTGCCACGAGTCCAGCGGCACGGCGATGCGCGAATCCGTGGGCGTCGGGAAAGGGACGGTGACGCTCGATGACTTTCTCGAGGCGGACGTAATCATCTGCGCCGGCCAGAACCCCGGGACGAACCATCCGCGGATGCTTTCCACCCTGGAGGAGGCGGTCAACCGTGGGGCCAGGGTGGTTGCGGTGAACCCACTCAAGGAAGCCGGTTTGATTGCCTTCTCGCATCCGCAGAAAGTCATGGGAGTTCTCGGGAGGCCGAGCCCGCTGGCATCCTCCTACCTGCAGGTGAAGCTGAATGGAGACATGGCGCTCTTTCGCGGGATCGCGAAGTGTCTCGAGGCAGACGGGGATTTCGTATCGCAACACACGCTCGGCTACGAGGCTTATCGTACTTTGCTCGAGCGGACGAGCTGGCAGGAGATTGAAGAGTTCTCAGGGATTTCGCGAGGAGAGATCGAGGAGCTCGCGACGCTGGTTTCATCGGGAAAAAGGCGCCTGATCACCTGCTGGGCGATGGGGCTGACGCAGCACCGCAATGCCGTGGCGACGATTCGCGAGGTGGTGAACGTGCACCTGATGCTCGGAGCGATTGGCCGGCCCGGCGCGGGGCTTTGTCCGGTGCGTGGTCACAGCAATGTGCAGGGTGACCGCACGGTGGGAATCTGGGAAATGATGCCGGAAAGCTTCCTCGCGGCGCTCGACAAGCAGGCGGGCATCACTTCACCGCGCAAGCACGGCTGGGACACGGTGGCCTCGATTCTCGCGATGCAGCGTGGCGAGGGTAAGGTGTTCTTCGGGCTTGGCGGAAACTTTGTTCAAGCCACGCCGGATACGGATCTAACAGCAGCGGCCTTGCGGAAGTGCCGATTGACCTGCCACGTTTCCACCAAGCTGAATCGCAGCCATCTGGTCACCGGCAAAAGGGCACTCATTTTGCCCTGCCTCGGCCGCAGCGACGACGATCAGGGACGTTCGGTGACTTGTGAAAACTCGATGGGAGTGGTGCAGGCTTCGCGGGGTCGCTTGAAGCCGATCTCGGATCAGATGCTTTCGGAGCCAGAAATCATCGCGCGCCTCGGGGAGGCGGTTCTGGGAGATGTAGGGAATATCCGCTGGCGCTGGCTGGCGGAAGACTATGATCGCATCCGCGACTGGATCGAAGCGGTGGTGCCGGGATTCGAGAGCTACAACGAGCGAAGCAAGAAGCCCGGCGGCTTTTATCTGCCGAACGCTGCGAAGGAGCGGGTGTGGCATACCGAAAGCGGGATGGCGAATTTTTCCTCCGATGAACTTGATGCCTTCAAGGTGAAGGAAGGGCGTTTCATTCTGCAAACCCTGCGCAGCCACGACCAGTTCAATACCACCGTCTACGGTCCGCACGATCGCTACCGGGGGATTTCAAACGGGCGACGGATCGTATTCATGAACCCGCAGGATTTGGATGATCTGGGAATTGGCCCGCTGAGGGCGGTCGATCTAACAAGTCATTGGGACGATGGTGAGCGAGTGGCCGAAAACTTCCTGGCGATCCCGTATGACATGCCACGCGGCATGGCTGCGGCGTATTTTCCGGAGGCGAATTCATTGGTCCCCGTCGGCAGCTACGCGAAAGGCAGCCATACGCCCACCAGCAAGAGCGTGGAGATCAGCGTGAGGTTGTCGGGATCGTCGAAGTGACCTTCCTTTGAGTTCCGTCCGCAGCACGAGGGAGGTCGGATCATCATTCTGGCCAATCGATGCGGTCGAAGATTTGCTGGAGCTTTTCACCGCGGCTGGAGTTGACGGAGCGTACCCACTCAATACGTCCGCGCAAGTGGGCGGAAAAATCCGGGAGTGCATCGCGATTCTGTGAGGCTGGTCCGTGTCGCGCGCAATTATTGAGGATTGCCTTGAGCCGGTCGTAGTCGCGACGGTCGATGTTCGGTTTGGAATTCAGGACCAGTCCCGCTGCTTTCTGCCTCTGGCTTGATGGCATCCCGCGGGTCTTGCGATGGTTAGGGATGAAGCCTTCCTCAATGACGATGGCGCCGACGGTGGCTTGAAAGGACGTGGCCTGGCGTGAAAAGCTTAAGTCTCCGGAGAAGAGCAGGTCATCTGCATAGCGGGAATAGACAGCACCTGCCGTGCGAGCAAGACCAGCAAGGCGGCAGTCGAGACGGAAGGCGGACAGGTTCGCGAGAGCAGGAGAACTTGGTGCCCCCTGTGGCAGGTGAGCATGTGAAAAGCGCTGGCGTACGCTGTGGCGAAGGGAACGCCCGGTGAGCACGGTTGGGGATGTGGCGCAGGTGGTGAGGCGGGTCAGGGTGCGACTGATTTCATCAGGATATCCGGCGGTGAGGAAAACCTTCATCACGCGAGCCGCCGCGATGGAGGGGAAGAAGTCTTCCAGATCCATGCGCAGCACGAAGGCTTTCTCCGTATGAGGGTGCACATGGTCGCGCACCGACTTGCCCTTGCTGAAACCTGTGGCGGCTTCGTGTGGTGGGATGGCTTCAAGAATTTGCTGGAGGATTTTCCTTTGAGCAAAACGGAGAAGGGTTTTGGGGGCCTCAATCAAGCGGAGGTTTCCCGAGCCGGGTTTAGCATGCCAACTGCGATGATAGTGATCGGTGGATGCGTGGGCTGTCAGCCACTGAAGATCGTCGGGATGGAGTCGGAGACAATGGGCTAATTGGCGAAGGGTGGTGATTTCCGGGACCTTCCAGCCCTCTGGCGCTCCCGCAGCGGGGGCCATCTGTGTCTCGACAAACGCGGTGGCCATCCGTCCTCGGCCTGAAGCCCAAGCCCTGCAATAGGCCGGATAGGCGCGGATGTAGTCTGCGACTTGTTGCTTGGGAGGTCGGGGTGAGCTGCCGAACTCTCCGGCAAGAGCCCGAGTGAGGGGCTTCAGCCAAGGCGCTTTGCGGAGGTCTCCGACGAGTGGCCGGGTGCGCGCAAACATGGCCTGAGCATCATTCAGCGACCCGGCGGCAAGTGCGGAGGCGAGCAGCTTGATGTGATGGGCTTGGCCGGGCATCGATGAGGATGGATGAGACTGGAATGCCGGGAGCTGCCGTGCGACAACGTATCTGGTCAGGCGTGGGCCTTTTCACGCGTAAGCGTGAGGACGCCCTCGTTTCGTCATGCTTCGGTTTGGCGATGCCCCGGGGTAGCCCCGGAGAGATGGCATGCATGGCATCCCATCAGCTTGTGGCAGGCCTCTCCCCGACATTCCTGATGAGGGTTCTACCGCTGCCTCCTTCCGGAGCCAAGTTTCAAAGCACCGGAGGAGAGGTCATGCGAGTCTTCCCGCGTAGACATTGAACTTCGGCGGACGGAGGAAGGCGACGAGGGTCTGGTTGGCTTTCTCGGCGAAGTCGACGGCGAGGGATGAGGGGGCACTGATGGCAGCGACCAGGGGGATTCTCGCAGCGAGGGATTTCTGCATGATCTCGAAGGAGACACGACCGGAGACGAGCAGCATGGTGGCGGCGGGGTCGATGCGGTTTGAGAGGGCGTGGCCGATGAGCTTGTCGACGGCGTTGTGGCGGCCAATGTCTTCTCTAACTGCGAGCATTTTGCCGCTGGCATCGAAGAGGGCGGCGGCGTGGAGGCCGCCAGTGGTGTCGAAGGTTTCCTGGGCGGCGCGGAGGGTGTCGGGAGCTGTTAGGAGGGCTTCTTTTGGAAAACGCAACGGGTTCTCAAGCGGGGGGAAGTTGCCGGTGATGGCGTCGATGCTGGCTTTTCCGCAAATCCCGCAGGAGGAGGCGCTGAAGACGTGACGGGTGAGCTTGGCGAGGTCGACTTGGATGTCGTCTGTTAGGAAAACGAGGGCGTGATTGGCTTTTGAATCCAGATCGATGCGACGGATGGCCTCGAGCGAGGGGAGAATGCCTTCGCTGATGAGAAAGCCGCGGACGAGGTCCTCGTCGTGGCCAGGGGTGCGCATGACGACGGAAATCGGATGCCCGTCGAGGGTGATCTGAAGGGGTTCCTCGACAACGACGTGCTCGGTCTTTGATTTGCCGGAGGCGTCGATGGCGGGAACGGGTTTGTCCATGGCTTGTTAGAAAATTGAAACGCCATGACGCCAAGTGCGCCAAGTTTTTTGAGTTATTGATGGATGCGGACGACCCGTGGGGTAATGCCGGTGAGGATTTCCCAAGCGATGGTGTCTGCCTTTTTCGCGACTTCATCGACGCGGATGCGGGGACCGAAGAGCTCGACTTCATCCCCGGCGGTGACATCCGAGTCGGTGACGTCGATCATGATCTGGTCCATGGTGACGCGACCGAGGATGGGGAAACGCTGGTCGCGGATGATGACTTCGGCACCTTTCCCGGAGAGGTGGCGTGGGTAGCCGTCGCCGTAGCCGATGCCCACGGTGGCGACGCGGGTTTCCCTTTCGGTGACGAAGGCGCGTCCGTAGGAAATGCCGTGGCCTTTGGGAAGGGTGCGGAGGAGAGTGACGCGGGATTTGAGCGTCATCACGTTCCTAAGCTTTTCCTGGTGTCCGGGGATCGGGGAGATGCCGTAGAGCATCAGGCCGGGACGGACGAGGTTGCAGGGATCGTTTTCGTAGCCGAGGAGACCCGCGCTGTTAGACAGGTGGATCCACTTGAAGCGCGACGGACCACCGAGGGAGTCGAGGGTTTCCCGGAAGCTCGCGAACTGCGAGCGGGTGAACGCTTCGTCCTCGTCGGCGGAGGGAAGGTGGGAGCCGATGCCATCGACCTCGATGCCGGGGAGCGCCTCGAGTTGGGTGAGGATCTCCGGCAATCCGACCGGGATGAACCCACCGCGGCCCATGCCGGTATCGATCGAGATGTGGACCTTGAGTCGTTTGCCTGCGGCAAGGGCGAGCTCGGAAAAGTGGCGGGCTTCGTCGAGGGTGGAAAGACAGGGCGTCCAATCGCGGTCGACGATTTCGGCGCGTTCTTCCGTCCAGGTGGCCCCGAGGAGGTAGATGGGCGTGGTGACGCCGGCGTTGGCGATGCGCCGGGCCTCACCGACATTGGCGACACCGAAAAATGCGACCTTGTTAGAGGCGAGGGCCTGGGTGATTTCCTCGAGTCCGTGACCGTAGGCGCCGGCCTTGACCACGGCCATGACGGAGCAGTGGGTCGATGCACGGGAGACTTCGAGATTGTGGCGGAGGGCGGCGAGATCGATCTCGGCCCAGGCGCGTGGTGGAGAGCTTGGCATGGTGGTATTCCGCCGGAGGAGCGTCGCCGAAGAAAAAATCAGCCTTTATCCTTCTTCAACCATCTGCGGGTGAGCGGGCCGAAGTAGGCTTTCTCCGAGATGTCGGAAAGGAACACGCCGCCGGGGCCGAAGAATTTCCATTCGTGACATCCGTAGCAGAGCTGGATCGCGCGTTGTCCGTCGTGGCCGTCCCAGACGAGGACGTAGTCGGGGTGGAAGCCGTCGCACTTGTCCTTCGGTCCCCAGGCTTGATGAGATTTCTTGTCGCGGTAGAGGTCGAGGACCTTGTTGATGGTGTCGTCGGAGATATCGAGCGGCTCCTTGAAGAATTTGAAGTCGTGGATTTCGATCCAGCCGCCGGCAGCGACCTGCTTCTTGTATTTCGCGGTGTCGCCAGTCGGGTGCGCGAGGCCTTTGTAGACTTTGACGTTGTTTGGGGTGCCGATGTCGTAGGTGACGCCGGCGAGCGAATCGGTCTCCGAAGGACGCAGGTCGATGCCTCCAGACCAGCAGGTCGGGGACGCACAGGAAGCGAAGAGGAGAACGGGAAGAAGAAGGAGTAACGCGCGCATCTTGGGTGGGGAATTGAACTCTCTGAAGTGGAGAAGGGCAAAGGGAATTTGGGAGGAGCGGCGATCACTCGATGCAGCTTTTCAGGCGTGCTTCGAGGTGGGCGCGTTCCGGTGTGGTCTCGACGGAGGAGAGCGCCTCCCGAAAGTGTTGAGCTGCCGCGCTGGGACAGCCACGGGCGACTTCGAGTTCGCCGAGGACGGCGTGAAACAGGTGGTAGTTCCCGAGTCGCTGGCGAATGCCGGAATGATCGATGGCTTGGAGGGCGGCGTCGGGCCCGTCGACTTTTGAAATGGCAACGGCTCGATTGAGGGCGACGATGGGAGAGGCTTGGCGCTCGAGCAGGAGGTCATAGGAGATGAGGATGCGTTGCCAGTCGGTGGTGGCATCGCTCCGGGCGAGGGTGTGGCAGGCGGCGATTCCGGCTTGGAGGTGGTAGTCACTGAGCTCGCTTCCGACCGAGGCCAAGGCGAGATGGGTGACGCCGGTATGAATCAGATTTTGATCCCAAAGTCCGCGATTCTGGTCTTCGAGACGCAGGAGCTTTCCGCTTTCATCGACTCGTGCCGGAAACCGGGCTGCGGTGAATGCCATGAGTGCGATCAGGGCGTGTGTTTGTGGCTGATTTCCTGCCGGATGTCTGGTGAGCAAATGGGCGAGTCGCAGGGCTTCGCTGCAGAGTTCGGCCCGCACGATTTCGTCGCCCTGAGAAGCTTTGTGGCCTTCGTTGAAGAGGAGGTAGATAACTTTGAGAACCCCATCGAGTCGCTCCGGCCATTCCGGTACGGCTGGCATTTGGAAGGCTAGCCCGCTTTCACGGATCCGCTGGCGCGCGCGAGTAAGGCGTTTGGTCACGGCGTCCTCGGAAACCAGAAACGCGTTGGCGATCTCGGCGGGGCTGAAACCGCAGAGGGTCTTCAGCGCGAGCGCAGCCTGAGATTCCGGCGGTATCAGTGGATGGCAGCAGACAAAGATCATGCTCAGTTGCGGGTCGATCGCCTCGTCGGTGACCTCATCGCAGTGATCGGCCCGTTCCAGCTCAGCAAGCAGCTCCAGTTGTTTTTCCAAGAAGCGCTTCTCGCGACGTAACTGGTCGATCGCAAGGTTTCTGGCGGTTTTGAGAAGCCATGCTTGGGGCTTCTCGGGGATCCCATGGACCGGCCAGCTTCGTAGGGCACGGATGAGCGACTCCTGAACCACGTCTTCCGCAAGCTGGAGGTGGCGGGCACCGAAGCTGCCGACGAGGATCGAGATCATCTTTCCCGATTCATGGCGGAAAAGATGGTCGGCCAACTGGTGAGCGGCAGGTCGCGGGGATTCGGGCGTGTGACTCATGACTTCGGGTTCATCGATAGAACGAATGTCAACGCTCTCCAAGGACATCGAGCGATGGGGGTGGATGAAAATTTTGCAGAAATTTCCAAAATGCTGTCCTGAATCCGAAAGCTCGTTCGTTCATCTCATGTCGAAGGGAAACGAAAGTATCACCAAGTTCCGTTTTGCTTCAGCAACCATCCATCATTAGAAAACCGATGATCCATCATGAGTGAATCCCATCAAAAATCTGAATTTCTCCTGCTGTTCCGAAACAACGAGTGGTTCCGCGATCTTTCTCCCGATGAAATCCAAAAGGTCATGACGGACTGGATGGCTTGGTTCGATGGACTGGTCGCCGACGGACGTTGCCTCGGTGGGCAATCCCTCGAGCAGGATGGTTACGTGATTCGTGGAGCCGAGCGCAGCGTGACCGATGGCCCTTATGCCGAGTCCAAGGAATCCGTCGCCGGATATTTCAAGCTGCTCGTCGACACTGAATCGGAGGCCATCGAGATCGGAAAGCTCTGTCCTGGGCTTCCATACGGCGCGACCGTTGAGGTCCGCAAACTCATGGAACGCTGTGGTGCCAGCCAGATGGCGGAGAAACCCGAGATCGCGAAAGCCTGATGAGCAAGCCGTTGACATTCACCAACACGCGCACCCTCGCCGCCACTCCGGAGCAGGTTCACAAGGCGTTTCAGGAAAGGGAAGTCCTCGCGAACTGGTGGGGACCGGAGGGTTTCAGCAGCGCCATCCACGAACTCGATTTCAAGCCCGGCGGAATCCTGAGAATGGAGATGCACGAGCCTGACGGAACGATCTACCCGAATACCTACCACTTCGAGTCGATCGAGCCGGAGCGCATCGTCTTTCTCCTCAACGCAGATCCCCATTCCTTCAGGGCTGAGGTCTTATTAGATGAGGTCGACGGGAAAACACAGCTTACCTGGAATCAGACCTTCAATGACCTGGAAGAGTTCGAACGCGTCAGCTCCTTCATCCCCGCCTGCAACGAGCAACTCCTCGACCGCCTCGCTCTCGAGCTCGCAGTCATGGCTCCCGGCGAACTCGATTTGGTCTTCCGTCGCATCATCGACGCCCCTGCCGAGAAAGTCTACCAAGGCTGGACCGATCCCGAAATGATCGTGAAATGGTTCACTCCGCCTCCTTGGAAAACCATTTCTGCCGAACTCGACGTCCGCCCTGGCGGCAGATCCTTCATCACGATGCAAGGCCCGGACGGCGCCGAAATGCCCAACCCCGGCGTCTATCTTGAAGTCATTCCTAACAAGCGACTCGTCATCACCGACGCCTACACCGAGGCCTGGAAGCCGTCGCCGAAACCTTTCGCCACCATCGACCTCCATTTCGAAGACCTCGGCGGAAAAACGAAATACACCGCCATCATCCGCCACTGGACAAAGGCGGATCTGGAAGCCCACGAAAAGATGGGATTCCAAAGCGGTTGGGGCACCGCCACCGACCAGCTCGAAGCTCTCATCACATCAACATCATGAACACGAAACGCAATCCAGTCGGGTGGTTCGAGATCTATGTCCAGGACATGGGTCGTGCCAAAGCATTCTACGAAAAAACCTTCAACCAGACCCTCGAGGAGATTCCCAGCCCCGGCATCGAAATGTGGGCATTTCCCGGAGAGTGCGATGGCGGCGGGGCCACCGGAGCGCTCGCGAAAATGGAGGGCAAGGACTCCGGCGGGGGTGGCACCATCGTCTATTTTTCCTGCGAGGACTGCGGGGAAACCGCCAAGGCCGCCCTTGCCGCCGGAGGCAGGATGCAGTTGGAGAAAATGTCCATTGGGGAGTATGGTTTCATCTCTCTGGTGTACGATACGGAGGGAAACATGATCGGCCTTCATTCCATGCAATGACCCCATGCTGAAAAAAATCGTCATCCTTGTTCTCGCAACTTTCGCCGCCCTTGTGGCGATCGTGCTGGTCGCCGCAGCCTTCCAGCCGGACAGCTACAGCATGGAGCGCAGCGCCGTGCTCGATGCGATGGGAAGCCAATGCCAGGCCGACTCCTGACCCGATAAGACGATGGCCAAATACCTGATATCCTTTCCCGCTGCCGCCATGGACGTGCCCGACGATGAGTTCGATGCGGTAGTCCGGGATTCACACGCCGTGATCGAGGAAGCCAAGGCTGCCGGAGTTTACGTCTTCGGAGGCGGCATCAACGAGGACGTGCCGCCAGTCCTGGTTTCCGCGGACGGCGGGGTCGCGGAGGGAGGCTACCCCTGGGCTCCGCCGCTCAACGGAGGCTTCACCGTGCTGGAACTGCCCACTCGCGAAGAGGCGCTCGCATGGGCGTCGCGAATCGCCACAGCCTGTCGTTGCGACCAGGAGCTTCGCGAGTTCGGCTTCGATCCGCATTCCTAACAGTCATCTATGATCCAAACTTAATTTCGAAAAACTATGAAAACCGTGATTGAACCCTACTTGTTTTTCCGTGGCCGATGCGAAGAGGCTGTGGAGTTCTATGAAAAATCCCTCGGCGCGAAGCGCGTGATGTTGATGCGTTTCGAGGAGGCACCCGAGCAACCGCCCGAAGGCATGCTGGCGGAGGGCTGGGGCAAGAAAGTCATGCACGCCAGCATCTGGATCGGCGAGACCATGGTGATGATGTCCGACGGTTGCGGTGAAGATGATGGAGCCTTCGATGGCTTCCGACTCTCCATCGGGACCGAGAGCGAGGCCGAAGCGAAGAAGTTCTTCGACGCCCTCTCCGAAGGTGGCAGAGTGGAAATGCCATTGGGAAAAACCTTCTGGTCGCCCTGCTACGGCATGTGCACAGACAAGTTCGGAGTTGGCTGGATGGTCAATGTCCCCACCGAGAACGGTTGAACTGCAGTCATCATGAAACTCAAAAGTCAGAACATCGTTCCCCACCTGTGGTTTGGGAAAAATGCCATCGAGGCCGCGCGATTTTACTGCACGGTCTTTCCGGACTCGGAAGTCACCGGCACCACCACCCTGAAGGACACACCGGGTGGTGATTGTGATGTCGTGCTCTTCCAACTTTCCGGCCAGCCCTTCATGGCCCTCGGGACGAATGACCCGCCCGCTTTCAACGAGTCCGTGAGCCTGATGATCCACTGCGAGAACCAGGAAGAGGTTGATCATTATTACGACAAACTCTCCGCAGATCCGGAGTTCGAGCAGTGCGGATGGATCAAGGACAAGTATGGAGTCACCTGGCAGATCGCGACTGCTGAAATCCGCATGATGTTCGAAACGGGCAGCCCGGAACAGATCCGGAGCTTCGCGGAAGCGATCTGGAAAATGCACCGCATCGATCTGAAGACACTGAACGATGCTTTCACTGAAACTTCGAAATAAATACAAACATGAGCAAATACACTGATGGATTCGTCATCCCGATCGCTAAGGACAAGATCGAGGAATACAAGAAAAGTGCCGAGCTGGCCTGCGAGGTTTGGCTTGAATACGGTGCGCTGGATTATCGCGAGTGGATCGCCGAAGACCTGCGTGCGGAAAACATGGTTTCGTTTCCGCAGCTCGCCGGAGCGAAGGAGGGCGAGACCGTCGTCTTTGCCTGGATCACCTACAACTCCCGCAAAGATCGCGATGAGGTGAATGCCAAGGTGATGGCGGATCCGCGGATCAAGGAAATGTGTCCCGGCGGAAAGGACGAGCCGCCCTTCGACTGCAGCCGCATGGCCTATGGGGGCTTCGAGGCGCTGGTAGGTTCGTGAGCGACGTGGCCGACTTCATCGATGCTCGGCGAGGACATCGACGAGATATCGGAACTCGGCCCGGACTTCGGTGGGGTCGGCGACAGTGGATTCGACTTCGGAACGGACCTGAGCCCGGAAGCGTTCGCGGAGGCGGTGGATGGCGACGTTGAGGGCGTTGGCTTCGAGGCCGAGTTCGCGGCAGGCCGCTTCGCGTGAGGCGGTCGGGCCGCCGTCGAGCCAGGGCTTGAGGGTTTGGAAGAGCTCGCCTTTGCCGCTGGCGGTCATTTCGGCTTCGAGGGCCTGGTGGGCGCGGCGGATGAGGGCGAAGGCCCAGTCGCGGTCGAAGCGGGTGGCGTCGTCAGCGGCGTCGGGGATATGCTCGTCGAGCGGCACCTGCTCAAGTTCGCCGCCGCGTTTTTGGGTGAGCTGGGATTGGTGATGCTTGGCGAGGAAGTGTTTCACCGCACCGAGCAGGTAACTGCGGAAGCGTCCGCGTGAGGGGTCGGGCGAGCCGATATTCTCGCGCGACAGAAGCTCTTCGAAAAAGCCGTGAGTGAGCTCGCGGGCGCGGTCGGCATCACGGCTTCGGACTTCGATGAAATGAAGTACGGGTTCGTAGTAGATTTCGCAAAGCTCGGAGAGCGCGGTGCGGGCCGACTCATCCCTTCCCGTGGCTCGGGTGACCAGGGTCCAGCGGGTGGCGTGGAAGGCGTGAGGCATTGGGAAGGGTGCTCAGTGCGAGGAATCTAGTGCGACAATGAGCCAATCTTCATTCTCAAGTTGCAAGTGGATCGTGACTGTTTCCAATCCTTTTGGGGTTTTGGCTCTCGCGGCAACGGTTGCGTTGAACGGGTCGACTTGCTTCACCTTGAGAATTTCAATGGAAGCGTTGATCTTAAGAGCATTCGGGTCGATGAGATTCGGGACGAAGTTAGAGCGGGAAGTGCTGAAGCAGTTGGAGAAGGCCTCGATATCCTCCCGACGGGCGGCGCGGATCAAGGACTCGATCGTAGCCCGCGGAGTGGAGCGGTCGATGATCGGGGCAAGTTCGGGAAGCGGATCGCGATAGGGTTTGGCAGGGGGAAGGACGGCTGGGGCTGGCCAGTTGGAAAGATTGCTGAGGACGACGGTGGCGACGAGACCGGTGGCGAGGCATACCACGAAGGCCCGGTTGCTGGCGAAGACGACGAGGAAGGCACTGGCACCAAGGGTGATGGTGAAAAGCATACCAAAAATGCCGCGAGTCATTCTGGAGTCGTGCTCGATTTCACGACGATGGATGCCGGGATGTCCGGTTCCGATCATGAAGCGGTCCGGGAGTAATGCGCGGAGGCGCTGATGGTAGGCATCGAAGTGTTCCTTGGCACGATCGTCCTTCCAAAGGACATCACAGATGAAATCGACTCCCATGGTGCCGGGGTGGAGCTGATTGGAGGGGAGTTGCATCGAATCAGGCTTCTCCTGTTGGAAAGCTGGCGGGAATTCGATGCGGTAGAAATCCATATGGTCTCCTGCTGCTTCCAGTGCGGCTTGTTTGACGAAGCTTGCGTCTTCGTCGTTAAGAACCGTGTAGGTGCCTGCGTTTCGGATAGTGAAAGATGTCGCGGCGTATTTGTTGAAGAGATGGAGCTGCTCTTTCAAATGTTTGGCGGCGACCAAACTCCCGATCAAAAGCAAGGGCGCGAGGAATGCTGCGGCCTGTTGAAAACGAAGGAAGCCTGGAGTGGGTTCTGTCGTGGGAGGCAAGGCGACGAGCTTCCACAAGAAGCGTCCTGCAAGAACGGCAAGGATGAAGGGGGCGATGACCCACAGCAGCGGCATGATCTGCTCCGAGTAGATGATATTCTCGAACCCCGAGTCGTCGAAGTGAAGGTCGGTGGGATCCACGCAAAGGGGTGCAATCACAACGAGCCACACCACAGCGATCAGTGCCGGTAGGAAAGAGACGATCAACAGGAGCTTTCGCCGGTCCGAAGGGAACTTCCCCTGCTTCATCCGAATCAGCATCCACCAGCAGCCGATCTGGCCGAAGATGAAGGCGATGACTCCAAGGCCGAGGATGACGGGGCTTGTTAGTTGGCCGATGGTGCCGGTGATAAGGCCGCCGAAGAGCAAGCCGAGGGACCAGCGGAAAACGCTGTTGGAGGTGGTGCTGGCGTGAGAAGGTCGGTCGGTGGGGCGACACAGGCGGGACGCCTGTGCTCCTTGGCCGAGATCCGTTTCGATTTCGTCGGCGCGCTGGTAACGGCGTTCGCGATGCTTTTCCAGGGCGCGCATGACGATGGCATCGATGCCGGGGTCGCTGTCGCCGGATTCACTGGGGGCGGGGAAGCGGCCGAGAGGGAGGCCGCCGGTGAGCATTTCGTAGAAGACGACACCGAGGCTGTAGATGTCGGCACGGTGGTCGACGTTGCGGGGGTCTTCGATTTGCTCGGGAGCCATGTAGGCGGCGGAGCCGAGCGCGGATCCGGTGGCGGTGAGCTGGAGGGCGGGTTCGTCGCCGATGAGCCGGGCGATGCCGAAGTCGGCGATTTTCACCCGTCCGGCGGTATCGAGCAGGATGTTCTCGGGTTTGATGTCGCGGTGAAGGATGCCGTGGTCGTGGGCGAACTGGATCGCCGAGCAGAGTTTCGGCACGAGTGTCAGGGCCTGGGCAGCGGTGAAGCGTGAGGCGCGCATCGCCTGGCGCAGGTTCACGCCATCGACGAATTCCATCAGCAGGTAGAAGAAGCCGCCGCTTTCGCCGAAGTCGTGGATGCCGACGATGTTCGGGTGGCTGAGCTTGGCGAGGGTCTTGGCTTCGCGCGAGAAGCGTTCTTCAAAAGCGGGGTCGCTGCTCAGATCGGGTGCGAGGATTTTCAGCGCGACGAGTCGATCGAGGTGCGGTTGGCGGGCCTTGTAGACGATGCCCATGGCGCCTCGGCCGATGTACTCGAGGATCTCGAGCTGGGGAAAGGCGGCGCTCAGTTCCTCGAGCGAAGGGCCGTCGATCACGGGTGCGGACTCAAGCGCGGCGGCGAGCACACAGGTGGGGCAAAGTCCCGCCGGGGCATCGGCAGGCAAGGGCTGGTGGCAGGAAGGGCAGTTGGATTCACTCACACGATTTCCTGACGGGAAAGACGGCCGACATTACAGGGAATGTGAGACTCATTGGGAAGGTTGTTGTTTTTGGCGGCCAGCCGCAGCTGAGCGGAGGTAGTGCTTTCAAGTCAGATTCGGAGGGTAACTGATTGGTGATAAACGAGCTTCAAGTTCCTAGCTTGACGAATCGACGTCTGGAATACATTGTTTTACTCATGATCAAGACCATCACCAAAATCGGCAACTCGCAGGGAATCATCTTCGATTCGGCCTTGCTTCAATTGGCGCGGCTGAAGGTTGGAGATGAGGTGAATCTGGAAATTCACGCGGGGGGGACGATCACGATTGTTCCGACGAAGCCTGCACCGGATCCTGAAAAGGTAAGCAATCTCATTGAGGAGACGATGAGCGACTATGCTGAAACCATGAAGCGATTGGCATGAGTGGTGACGCGAGTGAATGCGTCCATTTAACCGTGGATATCGCCTTGGAAATTCATCGGGCCGCGATTACTCGTTTCGGGGGATCGGACGGATTGCGGGATAGGACCTTGTTGGAGTCGGCAGTCGCTGCACCGCAAGCCGTGTTCGGCGGTGTTTCTCCGTTTGTAGACACGGTCGATGTCGCTGCGGCCTATCTCTACTATCTGTGTAGTAACCATCCATTTATCGATGGAAACAAGCGGGTCGCGCTAGGTGCGTGCCTGGTGTTCTTGAAATTGAACGGTTGTAAGCCAAAGCCCGATGGCGACGACTGGGAATCCCTTACCCTCGCCGTGGCGGCGGGGCAGTTGTCGCGGGAAGAGGTGACTTCGGTGCTGCGCGGGTTGGTCGGATAAACGCCCTACTGCTCGAATTCGACCCGTTCGTAGACTTCGGCGAGGCTCAGTTCCGCATCGATTTCCGGAAGCTGGATGGTGTCGCTGAGTTCGTCGTAGGTCATGGATGAAAGTCCGCCGGGGGCATTGCGATGGACGGTAACCTCCGGCTTGTCGGGATCGATGATGAGGTAGGCGGCGAGTGTCTCGATCGAGAGATAGGCATCGCGCTTTTCGGTCATGTCGGTGCGCTTTGAAGAGGGAGAGAGCACTTCGACGAGCACGACGGGTTTGTCCTGGAAGTGGTCGCTGGGTGGATTGGATTCGCAGACGACTCCGGCATCCGGATAGTAGAAGCGGGTGTGGTCCGCATACTGGATACGGATCTTGACGTCGGAATTGATCGGAAAGCAGGGCTTGCCACGGAGTTGCGAGTAGAGGGAACCGTGGACGTTTCCGGAGATCCGGGCATGTTGATTGGTGCCACCGGACATGGCGTGGACGACGCCACCGAGGTATTCGTGTTTGATGGACGAATCTTGCTCAAATCGGAGGTATTCCTCGGGACTGAGGAGGGCTGGAACGGCTTGTGCCATGAATGGAAGATGCCGAAAAATTCGCGAAACGCAAAGCGGCAATTGATCCTGGATAGGAGGAGCGCTGGAATCTTGAGGAGGTCCCGGCGGAACGGGCATCGAAGCAAATCACGCACCGATGAACCCGGTTGGATAAAAGGACAACCCCGGTCTCCATCTGTGTTCTGGATCTGCGTGAATCTTGTTCATCCGCGGTTCAAAGATCCCTAAGGCTCTCAAACTGATGGTATGGACGCGGAAATACAGCCCTACTTCACCGGAGCCTCGATGATGCCTTCCTCGGTCTCTTGTTTGAGGCGGAGTTGGCCGCAGGCGGCATCGATGTCGTGGCCCTTTTCGAGCCGCAGGGTGGCGGAGACGCCGGCGTTTTTGAGGATGTCGCGGAAGGCTTTGCAACGGGTCTCGGAGGGACGGACCCACTCGAGGCCCTCGACGGTGTTGTAGGGGATCAGGTTGACCTTGGCGGTCAGGCGCTTGGCGTGGGCGGCGAGGATGCGTGCCTGTTCGAGGTCGTCGTTGATGTCCTGGATGAGGATGTATTCGAGGGTGAGGTGCTGCTTTTTATGGGCGTTCCAGTAGTCGAGCGCTTCGAAGAGATCGGCGGTTTTCCACTTTTTGTTCACCGGCATGATCTTGTCGCGCACTTCATCCGTGGCGCCGTGGAGCGAGATCGCGAGACGGATCTGCTGCGGGTGGTCGGCGAGTTTCTTGATCTGCGGGACGAGGCCGGAGGTGGAAATGGTCAGGTGGCGGGCACCGAGGTGCAGACCCCACTCGGAGGTGATGATCTCGATGGCGGCCATCAGCCTGTCGAAGTTGGCGAAGGGTTCGCCCATGCCCATGAAGACGAGGTTGTCGACGCGTTCGCCGGAAAGACGCTCGGCCATGAGGACCTGGCCGGCGATTTCGGCGGGCTCGAGGTTGCGCGAAAAGCCAGCGAGTCCGGAGGCGCAGAATTTGCAGCCGTAGGCGCAGCCGACCTGCGAGGAAACGCAGAGCGTGCGACGGTCGGATCTTTCGCCGTAGAGTGCGGGGTTGGCGGGGATCAAAACACTTTCGACGTAGCGTCCGTCGCCGAGTTTGAAGAGAAACTTGCGGGTGGTATCGGCGCTTCCCTGGACTTGTGAGGACTCCAGCGCGTGAAGCCGATGGGTCGTGGCGAGCTTTTCGCGCAGCGCCGCAGGGAGGTTGCTCATGTCCTCGAAGGACGCTGCCTTCTTTTTCCAGATCCAATCGAGGAGCTGGGTGGCGCGAAATTTCGGCTCGCCCCACTCGGCCATCAGGGCGGCGAGGGCGTTCTTCGAATAGCCTGTGAGAGCGGGGAGCACGCGGAGAGAGGAAACGATGGGACTGAAACTTCAACTCTCAAAGTCAGTGAACCGACGATCCTCTGTCGGGAGTCGTCGCAAGGTGGCGCTGGTGTCCGGATTTCGGAGGATTTGAAAATGAGCTTGAAGTGTTCAGGTGAACGCTTTTTAATCGCTACGATGAAGGCGGATCTGTCGGGATTATTGAAGGCGCATTTCGGGTATGAGGGCTTTCGGCCCTTGCAGCGGGAGATCATGGAGGCGGCGCTGGACGGGCGCGATGTGCTGGCGATCTTGCCGACGGGGGCGGGGAAAAGCCTGTGTTATCAGCTGCCGGCGCTGGCGCGCGAGGGGGTGACGCTGGTGGTTTCGCCCTTGATCGCGCTGATGAAGGATCAGGTCGATCAACTGACGGCGAGCGGGGTGGCGGCGACTTTCCTGAATTCGACGCTCGCGCCGGATGAGATGCGGGAGCGCGTGCTGGAGATCCGCTCCGGGGAATGCAAGTTGGTCTATCTGGCACCCGAGCGGCTGATGAGCGGGGATTTCCTGTCGGAACTGCGGAATTGGAAGGTGACGGCGCTGGCGGTCGATGAGGCGCACTGCATTAGCGAATGGGGTCATGATTTCCGCCCGGAGTATCGGCGCTTGCGCGAGCTGCGGGCGGCGCTGCCGGGAGTGCCGGCGATCGCGCTGACGGCGACGGCGACGCCCCGGGTGCAGGAGGACATCCTGAAGCAGTTGGAGCTGCGGGATCCGGCGGTGTTTCTGGCGAGCTTCAATCGGCCGAACCTGAATTATCTGGTCGAGCCGAAGCGCGATGCGACGAATCGGATGATCGCACACATTCTCGGTCGCGGGAAGGATTCGGGGATCGTTTATGCGCAGTCGCGGAAACGGACCGAGGAGTTGGCGGCGTGCTTGCGGCGGGCGGGGATTCCGGCGCTGTGCTACCACGCCGGACTGGAGCCGAATGAGCGGGCGCGGAATCAGGAGGCCTTTCTGCGCGATGAGGTGCGGGTGGTGTGCGCGACGGTGGCCTTCGGCATGGGGATCAACAAACCGGACGTGCGCTTCGTCATCCATGCGGATCTGCCGAAAAACATCGAGAGCTACTACCAGGAGACGGGCCGGGCGGGTCGCGATGGCCTGCCGGCGGACTGCCTGCTGTATTTCTCGCGCGGCGACGTGGCGAAGTACTTGCGCTTTCTCGACGAGATTCCGGATCAGGAGGCGCGGGATGCGGCGCGCGCCCAGCTGGAAAGCATGGCGGACTTCGCCGAGTGTGACTCGTGTCGACGGGTGGAGTTGTTAGGGTATTTCGGGGAAAGGCGTGAGGAGGAAAGCTGCGGCGGATGCGACAACTGCCTGACGCCGCGCGAAACCTGGGATGCAACTTTGGAAACCCAGAAGCTCCTGAGCTGCGCGCTGCGGGTGAAACAGGCGGGTGGCCATTCGGTGGGGCTGCGGCACCTCGCCGACATCCTGGCGGGCTCGCAAGCGGAGAAGATTCTAGCGCGCGGGCATGACCAGCTGAGCACCTACGGCATCGGCAAGGAGCACTCGGCGGCGAAGTGGGCGGAGATCGGTCGGCAGCTGGTGAGAAAAGGGTGGTTCGCGCAGGACAAGGGGAGGTTTCCGACGGTGACGGTGACGCGTGAGGGCGGCGAGTTGCTGCGCGAGCGGCGGCCGGTTTCGCTCAGCCGGCTGATGGCGGTGGACAAGGCGGTGGGGCGGCGTGCCGGTGAGATCGAGTGCGACATGGGTTTGTTCGAAGAGCTGCGGGACTATCGAAAGCGCCTGGCGGACGAAGCGGGGGTGCCGCCTTATGTGGTATTCTCAGATGTGACGCTGCGGCACATGGCGCGCGATTATCCGGCGGACGACGCGGTTTTTCTCAAGATCCCGGGGGTCGGTGAAAAGAAGCTGGGGGACTACGGCGAGGGCTTCATGGATGAGATCAGGAAATGGGTCGAAAGTCATCCGCGTGTCGAATTCTCACCGCTTGCGCCGGAGCTGCCGGCGGTGCCGCCGGTGCCGGTGACGAAGAATGATACGACGGTGCTCAGTCTCGATCTCTGGCGGAGCGGAAAGAGCATCGATGAGATCGCGAAGGAACGAGGGCTGGCGGCGAGCACGGTTGAAAACCATCTCGCCCGGGCGGTCGAAGCGGGCGAGGAGATTGATCCGCGTCGGTTCTATTCGGTCGCGGAGGAGGATGAAATGCGGGCTGCGATGGAGGACTACGAAGATCCCGCGCTCAAGCCGGTCTTCGAACAATTGGGTGGCCGAATCAGCTATGGAAAGCTGCGCTTCTTTCGGGCGCTGGAAGCCCGTAAGGCGGTAGTGGCAGGGTCGTGAGAATGGGGTGAAGAAGACCTTCAGCTTCGAGGCTTATCCCAATGCTCAGAAAAGATCACCAGCCGGCGGCCGACGCGGGTGGCGGCCATGTAGAGCAGGCGGGTGTGGTCGGCGGCGCGCTCGGCGCGGGCTTCGGGGTCGAGACGTGGGTCGCCTTCGGCTTCTAACAAGCGATCGACGCCGAGGAGGAAGACGACGGCGGCTTCCAGCCCCGTGGCAGAGTTCAGGCGGGCGACCGAGCAGAAGGGATCGGCCGGTGGCGGCGTCCGCTCGTCGAGGTTGGCGACTTCGTCGGGGCCGAGTTTCTGTTTGAGGAAGTTGCGGGCTGGAAAGCTTACCCGCGTTCAGAGGAAACGAACACTTTTGGGATCGAATTTACCATCGCGGAGGTGCTGGATCTCCTCGGGTCCCCAATCCATTTCTTCGGCGTAGCCTGAATCTGGGTTGAGGAGATTTAGGAAGCCCCATAGGCCGCCGCAGTCTTCCGGTGGGGCGATGCCGCGTCCGGCGAGGCAGGCGGGGCCGTCTTCTTCGGGCTGGGATTTTACCTTTTCTTCGAGCTTGATGAGGTGGGTCCAGTTGTCGCCGAAATCATAGACGTAGTGGAGTTTCGTGCCCTTGCGTTTGAAGACATCCTTGAGTCGGGTTTCATCTTCGGACTGATCGGCGTAGTTGGGATCTGGTCCGATACTGAGGCTGATACGGCGTCCCTGGCGCTTCTCGAAAACGTGGCAATGGCTGCCATCCCAATCGAATAGTGACTGAATGGCGGAGTCCAGGTCGGCGAAGGTGGCGTCGGTGCTGATGCTGAGACGTCTCCAGATGGGAGGGCGGAGTCCTTCGAGGTCGATGCGAAATACAAAGCATTCGTCGCTGGTCCCGCTTTGGTTCCTTGTTGCGGGTTTCCTTTCAGCAGGAGCGGGAGTACCAAGGTGAGGAAACGGCGGGTCAGCCTGGTCATTGAACAGCGATTGCAAGAAGGGCTCGGTCCCTTCGATTTCCGAAACCTGAGCAATCAAGCCCTTCATGATTTCGGGGGTGACTTGATCGAGGGGGGGAGCGCTGGCCATGATGGAATTGATCTGCTCGATGGCTTCTTCTGTGAGATTGGCGAGCGGATGGTCTTCGCCAGGAATGTCGGCATTCTGGATAATCTGTCTGGTGATTTGATCAAGAAGCGGGAGCTTGTCCTGTTGGACGATCGTGATTCCCGGGATGTCCTTGAAAACTCTTTTGGCAAGGGGCGAGCGGACTTTCAGTTTTTCCGGCAGATGCCCGACTTCGATGGCGGCATTCAGCAGGCACTTGCGCAGGCTGAGTTCCGGGGCTTCGGTGCAGGGGAGGAGCTGGCTACCTAGGGCGAAGCCGTCATCTTCCGTCGTGGTGAGGGTGAGCAGGAGCCAGGTTGGGCGACCTTCGACGATGACGGCTTTCTCAAAATAGGCGCTGCCGATCTGCCAGGTTTTTCCTTTCTTAATGGGATGTGAGCTGAGGCGGCTGGGGAAAAGTTCGTCAGGCAGATAGGTGTCAGGCTTCTTGGCTTCGGGAAAGCGGATGGTCGTCAATTTCCAGTCGGTGGCGAGGCGGCGGTCCTTTTTCTCTGGAAGCTGGAAGGAGGGAATCCACGGCATGTCATTGTCGGGAGTGGCCCCGTAGCATTTTGCGGGAAGCTTATCCCACTGTTTCAGGAAGTGGGGGACGAGACGGAGGGCGTCGAGGAGCTTGAGCGATTCCTCTTCCGTGGGGTGCCAGTTGACCTGTCCTGGACGAGTGGAGCGGAAGAGGAAGGAGTCGAGGTAGTCGACCACGAGTTCTCCGGTGGTGTGCTGTTCGTTGCGCAGCATGTCGGTTTCGTCCAGGTCCTCTTCGTTCCAAGAGACGAACTCGCAGGAGAGCATGCGCTGGTTGTACTGGCCTAGGTTGATGTCTGGAATGCCGGTGCGGATGAAGTCATTCCAGAAAAGGATCCCTTCGTCGGGGAGGTAAACTTGAACGGCACAGAACTGTCCGCCTGCACCCATGATGGCGACGATGTGGGTTTCCCCGCTGTCGGGATCGACGATTCCGAACCAGTTGGTGTCGTGAAGCTTGTTCCATGGGCGGACCTTGAGGCTCTCTCCAGCGGCGTTGAAGAGTTCCTCGAGAATACCGCTGGAAATTTCAGGGATGATCGGTTCCTCGAAGTCGGGAGCGTGGGGGAAAGGTAGGTCGAAGATCATGCTGGGCGGATGATGAAGGTGGGGCTGGTGTTTGGAAGGGTGAATCTCAGGGGTCGGGTCAGGAAATGAGGGAGGCTTCTCAAGTGTGGATGGAATCTCGTCTCGGAACTTGAAAGAAACGGTGGCCGGGGATGTGATTCCGGTGACGTTGGCTGGATCGATGCAGAAGGTAACTTTGGAGAACTATCGGCAGGATCGCTACTATCCGAAGGTGGTGGCGGCGGTGAAACGCTTGTTGGCGAAACAGCGGCATGTCTCGCCGGTGGAAGTCTTGATGGAGATGGGTGTTTTGATGGCGGACGATAGGAAGCGGTGGCAGCGGGGGCAGGTTCCGTATCTCGAAAAAGTGATCCGCTGTAATCTTTCGAAGGCGGGCCGCATCCTTCGGATCCTGCGCTTTCATGCGCACGACCTGAATCTGGGGCCGTCGATGACTGCCTATCGTCACGGCAAGCAGGTGCTACGCTTCTCAAAAACGGGCGTGAAGGCGATCGAGGAGGCGTACGCGCGGCACTTCGTCGTGATCGGAAAGCAGAATCCCTTTGAGGCAAAACCGCGGTCATCCGATTGATTTAGACCCAGCGTTCCGAAAAGATCACCAGTCGGCGGCCGGCGCGGGTGGCGGCCATGTAGAGCAGACGGGTGTGGTCGGCGGCGCGCTCGGCGCGGGCTTCGGGGTCGAGACGTGGGTCACCTTCGGCTTCTAACAGTCTGTCAACACCGAGCAGAAAGACGACGGCAGCTTCCAGCCCCGTGGCAGAGTTCAGGCGGGCGACCGAGCAGAAGGGATCGGTCGGTGGGGGCGTGCGGTCGTCGAGATTGGCGATTTCATCCGGGCCAAGCTTCTGTCTGAGGAAGTTTGCGGTGGACCAGCTTGCGGAGCTGTCGGCGTGCAGGACGAGAATGCTGCCGCGGAGTTGCGGGCTATCGTCGCGGAGTTCGGAAACGAGTTCGCCGAGGCGTTTCAGCGCGGCCTGCGGGCCAAGATGGAGGATCTGCGGGGTTTCGCCGGCTTCGCCAACCATTTCAAGATCGTCGTCGCTCGGCGGGTCGAGGTCGTCGGTGGCCTCCGGGTGGAGCTGGCGGCGCTGTTCGACCATGTCGCGGGCAAACTCAAGAATGCCGCGAGTCGAGCGGTAGGGTCGGCCGAGGCGGTTCGAGCGCCCGCGGACGTCGATTCCGGCGGCGGCCCAGCTTTCCCGGCGCTTGAGGAACCCCTGGGTCGGATCGGCGGCCATGAAGAGCTGCCCGCCCGGTGCCAGCGAGGCGAGCACCGGCTCGAACCAGACCTTGGCGAAGAACTGCGCTTCATCGATGAAGATGAACTCGTATTTTCGTAGTAGTTCCGGATGGCAGCGGGCGTGTTTGCGGAAACGCAGCGCTTGCTCGTGCCAGTCGCTTTCATTGGCGCGTTTCATCTCGTCGCGATGGCGCTCGAGAAGGTCCCATAGGGCGCGTCGTCGCTCGCCGCTCAGACCTTTCATCCGGCCGCTGCGTTCGAGCGCGAGGTATTCGTCCAAAGTCGACACGCCGAGGTCCCGAAGGTAACCGATTTCCTCGGCGACGAAGGCCGCTGTCAGGTTGCCGAAGTCGCCGCCCTGCATGAGTTTCGCGACCCGTTCTTTCATCTGGTAGTCCGAGACGAATCGGTTCGGCCAGTTCTTCGAATGGCTGCCAGCCCAGCTGAAGAAGGTCCGCCATTCAATGCGGCTGCCCTCGCCGGCCTTGGCTTTGAGGCGGCGTTCGAGTTCGCCATTGATCGGGCGGTTGTGGGTCAGGACGAGCAGGCGCGCGCCGCGATTCAGACGGGCGGCGAGCAGCGCGCGATGGAGAAGGACGAGCGACTTTCCGCAGCCGGCGGGTCCGGTGATGAGGCGGGTTTCGAACTTTCGGGCTTCGATTTCGAGCTCGCGGGGCAGCTCGACCTCCAGCTTGGCGAGCGATTCCTGGGTGACATCGAGAAAGCCGGGCGGCAGGGATGCATCGGCTCCCCGCATGGCCAGCGGGACGCGCGCCGGGCAGTGGCCGACGACCGACTCCGGGGTGAAGCGGGCGCGCAGCCGCAGCAGCACCGCCTCCGGTGCCGCGGCCTCGGCGAGCGCCTGGAGGTGCTTTCCGAAATGCTCGGCGTTGCGTTGTTTCAGCCCGAGGAAGGCGACGCCGGTCTCTTCCGATCGAAGCCGCTCGACTTCATCGATGGTGCCTTCGTCGACATTGGGAAACACCAGCAGACAGCGGACGACCCGCTCGTCGCCCTTGTCTAACAACTCGCGGAATCCGGCCGATTCCTCGAGCCCTTCGGCGGTGATTCTGTCGTCGTCGAGGAAGTCCGGCTGCAAAGCGCGCTCGGCGAGCTCCTGACTGGTGTCGGCGACTTTGAGCAAAAAGGCGTGCCGCTCCCGCCAGAGCAGCAGGAAGCCGGGGCCCTCGCCTGGCTCCATGCGCAGCCAGACGCGGAAATCGTCGTCGAGCTTCCGCAGCAGGCGGAACATCGTCTGCACGGACTTCTTCGCCGACGCGGGCGGCTTGTCGGGGATCATCATGGCCATGGCTCGGCTTCTTTGGTGACGATGACGGCTCCTGATCGCGATTGCTCGCGGCACCACGATGAAAAGCTGGTGGCTCCTTCGTCGCCATGGTCGGCGAGTCGCTCGGCTTCCTTGATGAGACTGTGAGAAAGGAGCACGATCAATTTCTTGCGCGAGCGGGTGACGGCGACGTTCCAGCGCTCCTTCTGGAAGAGAAATGACGAGAGCCGCGGGATCCATTCGGGTTTCGCCGAGGCCATCGTCACCAGCATCACATCCCGTTCCTGTCCTTGGAATCGCTCGACCGTGTCGACCGTTACCAAGCGGTGCAGGCCGGCGGTTTCGAAGTGGATTCGCAGAAGGCTGCGGACCTTCGTGGCCTGGGCGCGGAAGGGCGTCATCACGCCGATCTGTTCCGGGCTGACGCCGCCGAGCACCAGTTCGCGTACCACGTCGACCACCGCTTGGGCTTCGGCATCCGATCTCACAGTGGAAGCTTTGCCTTCGACGATCATCAGGCTGATCGCTCCATCTCCTGCGAGTGCCGGATGTGAGGATGGCGGGCTGAGATGGAGGTGGCGGTCGTTGCGGCTGGTCAGGCGGCCGCCGTAGAAAGTCGCTGAAGGCCAGGCGGCGAGTTGTTTGTTCAGACGCCAGCTTTCCTCGAGCATGGTGTCGAAGCCGCGGTTCTTCAGTCGACGGAAGATCGAGGACTCGGCGGCGCGTTCACCCGTTTCGGAGATGACCACCGGCGGGAGCTGGCAGTCGTCGCCAAAGAACAGCCAGCGCTCGCCGCGCAGCATTGCCATGACCGCCACCATCACGGTGATCTGCGAGGCCTCGTCGATGACGACGGTGTCGAACTCCGCCTCTTTCAGCCCGGTGAATTTCGACCAGAGGGCGAAGGGTGTGGCGCCGACGACGTGGGCGCCCGCTTCATCGATGAGGCCGCTGTCGGCGTGGGTTTCGAAGGCTTCGATCGGTCCCCGACTCAGCATCGTGGGTCCTATTTTCACCACGCGGACGGATTCGGGGATGATCTTTCGACAGCCTTCGAGCGCGTTTTGGATGGCGCGGTGGGTCGGGCCGGTGACCAGCACGCGCTCGCCGTTCTCGACCAAGCGCCGCACGACTTCGGAGAGGACGAAAGTTTTGCCGGTGCCCGGCGGGCCCTGCACCAGGTAGCCGTCGCGCGTGGCGATGCAGGCAGCGATGGCATCCTGTTGGGAGTCGTGCCAACTGACATCGGAGGTTTCATCACCTTCGAGCTGGTCCATGGTGGCCGAGAAAAGCTCGCCGACCATTTCGCCGCCCTGATCACCTAACAGGAAGGGAAGGATCTGCTCGCGGCCTTTGATGGTTTCGGCCAGGGCCGTGGTGGCTTCGGCGAAGCGATCGCTGAGATCGATGAAATCGCGGTCGAGCACCCAGTCGTTGGATCCGGTCTCGGGCACCTCGCCGCGCCAGCACCACAGATGAATGCCATCCTCGTCTTCGCCGAGGTGGATGAACTTCCCCACAGGAGCAAGCGGTGAGTTCTGGCTGAGACAGACGAAGTCGCCCTCGCGCAGACGACAGGCGTCGCCGCCATCGGGGACGATGATAAGTTGTTGGGGCGAGTGGCGGTGAAACGAGCCGATTTCCATCGCGTCGCCATTCTTGAGGCGTTCGGCGAGCGGTGTGTGCCACAGTTCTTCGATCGCCGAACGTTGCGCGTGGATTTCCCGTCGCCAGGAGGCTTCCAGTTGCTGCAAGCATTTTCGCCGGTCTTCCTCGCTCGTCATCAATATTGCCGAAAGTCCCAGAGCCTCGTCGGCCGTGGAAGCCTAAAGCAACCCCGCCATGCGGTTGTCGATCACGCCGGGTCGTCCGACGGGCCCCGTGCGACTTCGGGCAAGGTTGATCTGATCAGCGCCCGGTGCGGCCGAGAAGCTTTTCGGTCTGGGCGGCGGCTTTGACTTTATGGACGTCCTTGACGTAAGCGGCGACGGTGCCGAGGGCTCCGACGAGCGCGGCCCAGTCGTCGCCGTAGCCGGCTCCGGGGATGAGGTCGGGAACGAGGTCGGCGGGGAGGATCAGGTAGCCGAGGGCGCCGACGATGACGCCACGGGCCCAGACGGGAGTGTCGGGGTCCATGAGGCAGTGATAAAGGGTGAGAGTGGTGAGGACGGTTTTTTTGCCCAGCACGGAGGCGGTGCGGCGCAGCTTTACCCAGAGATTGGGCGCTGAATACCAGCGCTCGGCTTGGTATTGACTTGGGAGCTCGGGGTCCATGGAGAACAGTCTAGGCCCTAATTCTCAAATTTAAACACCAAGTGAACGAGCGAGAGGAATTTGAGATTTGAAGTTTGGGGTTCGAGGTTTGAGTCTCAGGCGTGAGCAGACCGGTCGATGCATTGCTGGATTACCTCCGTGCGGAAGAAGCACAGGGCAGGGAGAGCGTGTATCTGGACGAGGAAGCGAAGGAGTTGCTGCGCGAGTTCCACCGGCGAGCGCGTGAGAAAAAGACTCCCGTGAAGAAACCTGCTGCTGCGGTGGCGGCCAGGATGTCTTCGAAGGAAGAGCCCGCGCGGACCCGGGTGGTGGAGCCGGTGGCCAGTATTTCAGTCAGCGGAGACTCGGCGGCGGAGAAGATCGAGTCGCTCAAACAACAGGCAATGAACTGGGCTCCTGCGAAGGCTCTGGGCACCTTGCGTGAAACGATGGTGTTTTCCACTGGCAATCCGGAGGCGGAACTGATGCTGGTGGGTGAGGCACCGGGCTATCAGGAGGAAAGGCAGCAGCAGCCATTCGTGGGACCGGCGGGTCAGAAGCTCGATGGAATTCTCAAGGCGATGGGCTTGGACCGAGGAGAGGTTTACATCTCTAACATCGTGAAATTCCGGCCATCGATGCCGAAGCAGACGACGAACAACCGCAAGCCAACGCCCGAGGAGATGGCGAGCTGCATGTCGTTCGTGCGGGAAGAGGTGCGGATTGTGAAGCCGAAGTGCATTGTGGCGCTCGGGGCGACGGCGGCGGAGGGCTTGTTAGGTTTGACGGGAGCGGTAGGGAAGATGCGGGGTTCCTGGCACGAGTTTGAGGGGATTCCGACAAAGGTGACTTACCATCCGGCGTATCTCTTGCACGGCAATGCCGGGTTGAAGGATAAGCGGATGATCTGGGAGGACATGCTGGCGGTGATGGAAAAACTCGAGCTTGAGATTTCCGAGAAGCAGCGTGGGTTCTTCCTTCCGAAGTGAGGGTCGTGGAGTGCGGCAGCCTGCTGCCGCTGTTTCGTGAGACAGCCTGCTGTCTACGGCCCGCTGGCAGCAGCAGGCTGCATGGCCGGACAGCGGCAGCAGGCTGCACGCAGTCCACGGTCTGGGTCCACGGGCTATTCGCCGTCTTTTTCGGCAATTTCGTCGTATTTGAATGAGGCGATAGTGGCGAGCCACGCCGGACTCACGGCATTTTTGAATTTGCGAGCACTGCACCATTTGTAGTCGGTGGCGAGGCGGACGATGCCGTGATGCACGGCGTTTCGATGCACGTAGTTCAATCGGGCAAGATAGCCTCGCTGAAGGGTGAGGTGGGTTTCGCGAAAGTTCTGCCAGAGACGGGTGCGGCCGGGTGTGCCATTCCGCTGGTTGAATTCCTTGGTGGCTAGGCTGTGGAGCTTCTTGAGGCCTGATGTTAGAGATTCGGCGTTGTCCTCGTCTTCGCCTATGTGTGCGACGAAATGGTAGTGGTTTGAGAGGATGGCTCAGGCTTCCATTTTCCATGCGAACCCGTCGGCAATGGAGAAGAGGGTTTCTTGAAACCAGTCTTTAACGGAATCGTCTGAAAGAAGGTGGGCGGCGCCTTTGGTCCTAGCGGTGACCATGTAGACGCCAGCGGCTTCGAGCCGGTGGGGAGGAGCGTGTGGCCAATCGCGAGTACCTTTGGCGGATTGTTCGGCGCTTGGCAGGGTATCCATGGAAGCGAGAACTCCTGGATTAGTTGGGTTTATGGAGGTTGGGCGGCGGCAGCAGCAGGGCAGCATGGCCGGACAGCGGCAGCAGGCTGCACGCAGTCCACGGATTTGCCTGCTCAATCCCGCCCCGAGAGGGACATGAGGATACGCAGGACATACCAGAAGAGCAGGGCGACGCTGGCGAAGAGCGAGAGCGAGGCGGCAACGTGCTGACCGGGACCGTAGTGGTACATGATCTTGCTGGTATCGTAGAGGATCGCTCCGCAGGCGAAGATCACCATGGCGGCGGAAAACCAGAGACCGAGCGAGAAACCCATGAAGATGGAGGCGACGATCAGTCCGAGGGCAACGAATCCGCCGATTTTCAGGATACCTCCCATAAAGGTGAAATCCTTCTTGGTGGTGAAGGCGATCGTGGTGATGCCGAGCACCAGGGCGCCAGTGAGCACCCCGGCTTGACCGATGATCACGGCGCTGCCCGTCATTTTGATGGCGATGGCCATCATGGGAAGGAAGATGAAGGCTTCAGCCAAGGTGTAGAGCGCGAGGCCGACGTATTGAGTGGTGACGGAAGCGGCACTGGTCGCCAGCCGGGTGGCGAGCCATCCCACAATCATGAACCCACCGAGAACCACGAGCCACGAATATTTGCTCGTGCCGATGAGGGCGAGGGCCGTGTCGCCGAGTCCAGCCTTGAGCATCAGGGCTTCAAGCACCGCGAAGGCACCGATGGCTCCAGCAAGGTGAAGATAGGTTTTCCGAATGAATTCAGAACGCGTGTCGACGGGATAGTCGGCGATGGGATTGCTGGCGTAAGGATTGACTTGGTCCATGGCGATTACAGGATAAATGGCAGATCGGGAGGGAAATGCAAGCGGATCGGCGGCCCGCCGAGGGAAGACGCCCCTCTTCAGACGACGAAGGCGTCGCGAAAGCGGAGAATCGGATCGCCGGGGGCGTGGGGATGACAGAAGCGGTCGATCATTTTTTCCCACTCGGCGTGACCTTTGAGGATGTCGACTTCGATGCGCAGGAACCAGATCGGCACGGTGATTTCCTTGGGACGGGGAAATCGCACGGCGTCCTTTTCGGTGGTGACGACAAGCTGCATGTCGCGCTCGATGCAGCGTTCCATGAAGGAATTGATCTCGCGGCTGTTGAAGCGGTAGTGGTCGGGGAAATGGCGCCGGATCTCGACACGCGCCCCGAGGTTTTCGAGCGACTTTTCGAAGCTTTCCGGCACGGCGATGCCGGAAATGGCGGCGACCCATTTGTCCTGAAGGTAGGAAAGGGGTTTGCGTTCGCCGGTGAAGAGCTCCTCAAGGTAGCGCGGGCCGTGGGCGCATTCGATGATCGGCGCGTAGGGGTTGTGGCGGCGGAGTTGTTCGATGAGGGCGTCGTTCGGCGAACCATCGCACTTGGTGATGAGGATGTACGATGCCCGCCGTAGATGGGCCGGTGGTTCGCGCAGGGTGCCGCGTGGGAGCAGGTGACCGGTGCCGTAGGGGGCGGTGCGGTCGACGAGCACGATATCGGTGCCGTGGGCGAGCCGCAGGTACTGCAGACCGTCATCGAGGACAAGGGTGTCGGCGGCGAGGTGGCGGACGGCGAAGCGGCCACCCTTGATGCGGTCCTTGTCGACGACTACGGAGACTCCGCTGAGGTTTTGCGCGAGCATGAAGGGTTCGTCGCCGGCGAACTTGGAGTCGAGATGGACGGCCTTTCCATCGGAGACGACCTTGGGCATGTGGTCGGGGTCGACCGGGTTGCCGTCGCGGCTCTTCCACTTTTGCGGCTGCTTGAGTCGGCGGCTTTTATAACCGCGGCTGAGGATGGCGACGTTGCGGCCGCGGTCGCGCAGCGTGCGGGCGAGCATTTCGGTGACTGGAGTTTTGCCGGTGCCGCCGACGGTGATGTTGCCGATCGAGATGACCTGGGTGCCGAGGTGCGACTGCTGTTTCCAGCGTTTCCGGAAGACGAGCAGACGGGCGCGGACGATCTGAAGGAAGAGGACCGACAGTGCGCTCATGGCGAGTCGGGTCATGCCGGCACGGAAGCCTTTGGCGCGGCCGAAAATGACATCGGCGCCCCAGCGTTCGAGCTCGGCGAGGTTTTCCTTCATGAAGGCGGGCCCATGTTTGTGGCTGAAAGGGAAAGCGCCAATCCTTTCTTCGGGAAAGGTGAAGTCGAGTTGTCTCTTCCTGGTGTGAAGCGCCCGCGCGGCTCGCAAAGCGCTGGCAAGCTACCGCACGTCGAAGTCTTTGGCGTATCAGGCGGGGGTCTCCTGGAGATATTGCTCCAGCTTTCCGGAGATGGCGGCGGGGACGACGGCGTGGACGAGGATGTCGTTGCCTTCGTAGTCGGTGGAAAGGATTTTGGCGTCGCGGTGGAGCAGGCCGATAAGGTCGGCGCGGGCTTGCGGGATGCGGTAGTGCTGACGGCGGACGCGGTCGGCGAGGACGCGCGAACAGGCCTGGAGGAGTTCTTCGATGCCGATGTTCTTCAGCGCGGAGCCACGCAGGGCGTCGGGGTAGGTGCGGTTGAGGAAGGCGAGCTGATCGGGGTCGGTGACTTGATCGATCTTGTTGAGGAAGGTGATGATCTTTTTGTCACCGGCGCCGAGTTCCTCAAGGACCTCGAGGGTGGTGTCGTGGAAGCGCTCGACCTCGGGTGACGAGGCATCGAGGACGTGGATGCAGAAGTCGGCGAGTACGGCTTCCTCAAGGGTGGCCTTGAAGGCTTCGACGAGGCGGTGGGGAAGGTTTCTAACAAAGCCGACTGTGTCGGTGATGAGCAGCGGTTGTCCGTCGGGCAGCTCGATGGCGCGGGTGGTGGTGTCGAGGGTGGCGAAGAGCATGTCCTTGGCGAGGATGTCGGCGCCGGAGAGTTGGTTGAGCAGGGTGGATTTGCCGGCGTTGGTGTAGCCGACGATGGCGGCATGGGGCGCTTCCTGCTTTTCGCGGGCGTGGCGCTGGGTGGCGCGCTGCTTGCGGACGTCTTCGAGTTCGCGTTTGGCGCGGTCGATGCGGACGTGAGCCATGCGGCGGTCGACTTCGATTTGCTTTTCACCCATGCCGCGGGCGGCGGCGGATCCGCCGGAACCACCGCCGCCTTCGCGGTCGAGGTGGCCCCACATGCGGGCGAGGCGTGGGAGCGCGTACTGCATGCGGGCGAGCTCGACCTGGAGGCGGGCTTCGCGGGTTTTCGCGCGCTGGGCGAAGATGTCGAGAATGACTTCCTCGCGATCGATCACGCAGAGGTTGCTGAGTTTTTCCCACTCGCGCTGCTGGGAGGGGGCGAGTTGGTTGTCGATGACGATGCAGTCGCAGTCATGGGCTCTGGCGAGATCGACGATCTCGTCGGCCTTGCCGGTGCCGCAGAGGAGCTTGCGGTGCATGGCGCGGGATTTGGCGAGGACCTTTTCGACGATGCCGATGCCGAGGGTTTTGACGAGTTCTTCGAGCTCGTCGAGGAGAGCCTCGGATTCGTCGGCTTCGCGGGGATCAAAGTAGAGCCGCACCAGCAGTGCGCGCTCGACCATATCCGGTTTTTCCCTGACTTCAAACATCGTGCGTGGAGATAGCAGCGGGGGAGGCAGGGCGCTAGGGTTATTGATGGGTTCGAAGAAATGGATGGCGAAAACCGGATTTCTGCCTATGATGCAGAGTGGTATGAATATGAACGATGATCGAGCAAACGAACTGCTGGCAACCAAGATCGCGGAGGCGGAAGCCCGGATCGAAAAATTGGAGGTGGAGATTGATGCGATCGGGCAACCGGCTGCCAGTGAGCTGAAACGTCGACTGGAGGCTCTCAAAGTCGAGGAGCGCGCGCTGAAGCGGAACCTGGCCGAAGTGCGTGAGGGCAAAGGAGCGTATGAATCCCGGATGGCGAAAATCGAGACGCTGATGAGACACATCGAGAGGGAAGAGTCGTCGGTGGAGCATGAAGCAGCCTTCCTTTCGCAGAGCAATCCTTCGACGATGATCGTGGCGGCTGAAGCGGGTGCGAAGGTGGTGAATGCCGTCACCCGAGGGGTGAAGAAAATCGTCGGCGACCACCCGTTCGAAAAAAGTTCGGTGTTCGTGAATCATTCCCACGAGACCTTGGTCAAGCAGTATGGTTTGAAGGATGATGGCGAAAAGTGAAGAGCCTTCCGCCATTTTGAAAATCAGCAAACACTGACCTGTTAGCTGCGTGGCAGCGAAGTGTGATGGGCGATCAAGGCTTCGATGCCGAAGCGGGAAGGTGATCCCGTCCAGAAGCCTTTGGAGCGTTGGCCACTGAGGGAGAAAAGGACTGACGATGAGCTCGAGGCTCGGGCGTCAGTTCTGAAGATCAAGCCAGTGACTGAGGATCTCGACGGCAGCAGCCTGGTCGATGACCGCTTTCTGTTTTTTGGCGTTGCGGCCGGCCTGGTGAAGTTTTTCGGCGGCGTCCATGGTGGTGTACGATTCGTCGATGTACTCGAGGGGGAGATGTGGCAGACGGGCCGAGAGCTTCTTTGCAAAGCGTCGGACTTTCTCGGCGGCGGTGCCTTCCGAGCCGTCGAGTCGGAAGGGAATGCCAACGACGAGGGTTTTGATCTGACGGTCCTGGCAAATGGCGGCGATCCGCTCGATGGGATCGGTTTTTCGAACGTCGATCGTCTCGACGGGATGCGCCATGATGCCGACGGGGTCGGTGGCGGCGATGCCGATACGGGCGTCGCCGTGATCAATGCCAAGTGCGGGGTGCATGGAAGTTTTGAATTCCAAACTCGAATCCTCAGCGCTGCAGACCCCTGTTTGTTAGAGCAGCTCGGGTGGGAGCTTGTTGCTGAGCTTTTTGATGGCGTCGGCCTGATGACGGTTGGCGATCAGGATGGCGTCATCGGTCTGGACGACGATCAGGTCATCCACGCCTAACAGCGAGATGTGGGAGCCCTTGCTGGCACTGAAGACGATGTTGTTTTCCGAGTCGATCTCGGTCACGGGTGTGTTGACCTGGTTGTTGTCCCCGACGGTGTCGAGGTACTTGGCGACCGAGAGCCACGAGCCGACATCGTCCCAATCGAAAGTGGCTTCGATGTTGAGCACGCGGCTGGCTTGTTCCATGAGCGCGTAGTCGATGGAGATGGGGGTGAGTTTCGGGAACTGGGCGTTGACCGTGGCGACGATGTCCTTTGAACGGCGGATTTCGGATACGAAGTGGGCGAGCTCCGGGGCGTGGGTGGAAAGTTCGCGAATGACGGTGGGGAGCGACCAGACGAACATGCCGGCATTCCAGCAGAAGCCGCCTCGGGCGAGGAAGGTCTCGGCGAGGTCGGTGCTGGGTTTTTCGCGGAAGCGCTTCACTTCTGCGGCTGGGTTTTCAACAGCCAGACCGGGGATCGACGCGCGGCTGCCGCGTTCGATGTAGCCGTAGGACGAGCAGGGCCAGGTGGGTTTGATACCGATGGTGACAAGGCCATCGGCCTTTTCCGCGGTGGTGATGGCATCGCGCATGACCGAGTGGTAGGCCTCGGTGTCCTTGATGAGCTGATCGGCGGGCAGCACGAGCATGGTGGCATCCGGATCGCGAGTGGCGACGAGGCCGATGCCGAGGGCGACGGCGGGTGCGGTGTCGCGTTTGGCGGGTTCGGCAAAAATATTCTCAGCGGGGAGCATGGAAGCGACTTCGCGGACGGCGGCTTCCTGCTGGCTGTTAGTGAGGATCAGGATGTTTTCCTTGGGGACGAGGCCGTCGAGACGGTCGATAGTCTGTTGGAGAAGGGTGTCGTCACCGAAAAGGTTGAGAAGTTGCTTGGGGCGGGAATTTCGGCTGAGTGGCCAGAAACGGGTGCCGGAACCGCCGGCGAGAATGAGTGCGTAGGTGGATGGCATGAATCTTCGGAGGGAAGTTGGCGGGAATGTAGCGGAGGATCAGTGAGCGGAAAGTCTGAAGTCAGAAGAGGCTCATCGGATCGTGGGTTCCGGAGCCTGTTTCCGTACGTTTCCGTGATTGAAGAATGGGAGTCGATCGCTAAGCTGCGCGCATGAGAGAGACGATTGAGGAAGACGACCGCGATTGGACAGAGAACACGGCGCTGGCTGCTCCGGCGTTGCTCGGTGCCGCTGCGGGTCTGATTTTGGGCGAGGTCATGCACTCGGGTGCCCGCCGTGGCATTGCGATCGGCTTGGCGGCGCTTGGCGTGGCAGCGCTGGTTCCACTCACCGTCGGCGGCATCGTCAACAAGGTCAACGGCCCGCAAACCCGACGGGGTGCGCAGCGCCGTCTCGATGGCATCCGCCGCTCAGTCGGCGGTGGCTATGTGGATGATGAACTGCGCGAAGCGGGCGTGGTGTGAAGCTCGCCATCAGCGGAACAAGCGGTCGGGTCGGCCGTGCCTTGGCCGATTATTTTGCGCCAAAACATGAGGTTATCGAGCTGGATCGGACGGTCTTCGATTTCGCCGATCCGGATTTGATTTCCCGGGTGGGAGAGATCGACTTTGATGCGCTGTTGAATCCGGCGGCAATCACCTCGCTGGAAGCCTGTGAGGATGATCCCGGGTTGGCGCGGCGGGTGAATGCGGAGGTTCCGGGTGAGCTCGCCGCGATGTGTCGCGAATCAGGGCGGCGAATCATGCATTTCAGCACCGACTACGTGCTCGCGGGTGAGGTGCCCGGCCTGCATGTTGAGGAGGCGGCGGTGGAGCCGTGCTCGGTTTACGCGCGGACGAAGTTGGCGGGCGAGCAACTGGTTCTGGATCAGGGCGGATGCGTGGTCCGGGTCTCGTGGGTCTTCGGTCCTGAGCGGAAGGCATTTCCTGACCAAGTCATCGAGCGCGCACTGGCTGGGGAAAGTCTGGCAGCGGTGGCGGACAAGACGTCCTTGCCGACCTCTACCGCTGACCTGGCCGTGTGGGTGGAGAAACTCATGGCAGCAGGTTTTCCCAATGAAGTGATCCATGCCTGTAATGGCGGTGAGCCGGTCAGCTGGCACGGGATGGCAGAGGTCATCGTCGCACTCATGATGGAAAGAGGAGCCCTGAAAGAGCTGCCGGTGATTGAAAGGCAGTTGCTTGCGGAAATGCGGGCATTTCGTGCCAAGCGTCCGCGCCACACGGCGATGGCGACGCCTCGTCTCAGCGCCCTGCTTGGAGAGCCTCCCCGCGACTGGAAAGTCGCAATCCGGGAGCATGTGATTGAGCAACTGATAAGCCGTTGACCCCCACGGGCCGGCGTGGCAGCTTGCTAGCGTTTCCATGAACAGGCATTTTCTCATTCTTCCAGCCGCTGCCCTCGTCCTCGCTTCTTGCGGAGGTGGTGGATCCTTTAACGGCGGTGGTTACGATCCACTCGATGCAGCCGGTGGCATGGGCACCCAGGTGGGTGTGGCCGACACTGGCATCCGCCCGGGCGCATTTGTCAAAACCTCGATGAACAATGCGGCGTTCTTCAGGAACAAGCCTGATGGCAATGCCTCGGCCGACAAAGTTCTTCCGGCAAACACGCCGATGAAAGTGATCGCCGTCGAAGGTAGCTACGTGAAAGGCGAGCTCGATAGCGGTGAAGTCGGATACGTGCTCTCGGTGCAGGTCATCGATCATAATGGAGATATCAGTGGTGCCGGCTCGGAGATCATTGATCCCAATGCCGTGCAGGTCTGGCCACCTGTGGGCGGCGCGACGATCGCCGACCCGACTGCGGGTGCTGCGCCGATCATTCCGACCGAGATCGATCCGGACGCTCCGGAGCCGGTCATGCCGGAGATTCCTGCCTTACCGGATGACGCGCCAACGCCCGGTCTGGGAGCCGAGCCGCCAGTCATTCCAGAAGTGCCCAGCGTGGATGGGGTGAAGGAAGAGTCTGTAGAATCGGCAGAAGACGCGGTGAAAGACGCTGCGGCTGAGTAGTCCGCCTCTCCCAAAAGAAATCGCACGCCGAATGGCGTGCGATCTCGAGATGCCTCGCCATTCCGCGAGGCATTTTTGTTGAGTCGAATCAAGCGAGACCCTTGAGGGTCTCCTTCACCTTGTCAAAGTCGGGCATGTCCTTCGGGCTTTCGAGCACTTCAGCATATCGGACGATTCCTTCCTTATCGATGACGAAGGCCGAGCGCTTCGAAACCCCACCCATGATCAGGTTGGCTTCGGGGAGAAACTGCTCGTAAGCGATTCCGTAGGCTTTGGTAACCTCGTGCTCGTAGTCGCTGAGAAGCTGGATGGTGATGCCTTCCTTTTCAGCCCATTCCGCTTGCGCGAAGGGGTTGTCGCCGGAGATGCCGATCACTTTGGCATCGAGCTCGTCGTAGGCGGAGATGCCTTTCGAAATGTCGCAGAATTCGGTGGTGCAGCCGCCGGTGAAGGCCATCGGCACGAAGAGCAGGACAAGATTGGACTTGCCGACAAGCTCGGAGAGTTTCACGAGTTCGGGGCCTTCTGCGCCTTTGGAAACGAGGGTGAAGTCAGGTGCTTTGTCGCCGATATTGATAGCCATGATATTTTTTGAGGTCGTGGTTGGGGATTCGGCAGTCAACATAGGCATCTGACCCGGGAGGTCAACGGCACCTTGTGATCATGGACTTCGAATTTTCAAAACTCGGCCACGAATTGGCCGTCGGCAGTGGCATCGGTGAACTGATGGAGGACCTCGGCAACGCGCTGGCGAGCGGAGGCGATGAAATCCGCATGCTCGGAGGCGGCCAGCCGGCGCACATTCCGGAGGTCAACGCCCTGTGGCGCCGACGCATGGAGGAAATTCTCGAGGAACCCGGTTCGCTGGAAAGGGTTCTGTCGAATTACGATCCACCGCAGGGGAATCCCGAGTTTATCAAGGCGCTGGCGGAATTGTTTCGCGAGCAATTCGGCTGGAAGGTGACGGATCAGCACTTTGCGGTCAGCTCCGGTGGCCAGACGGCCTTCTTTTTCCTCTTCAATCTGCTGGCCGGCGACATGCCGGACGGACGGAGGAAAAAAATCCTGCTGCCGCTGGTGCCGGAATACATCGGCTATGCGAATCAGGGAACCTGCGGCGATTTGTTCCGTGCGGTGCCTCCGAAGATCGAGAAAACCGGCGAGCATGAATTCAAGTACCGGGTCGACTTCGATCAGTTGGAAGTCACCGACGACATCGCCGCGATCTGCGTTTCGCGTCCGACAAATCCGACCGGCAATGTGCTGACGGATGGCGAGATCGATAAGCTCTCCAAGTTGGCGAAGAAGCACGGCATCCCGCTGATCATCGACAACGCCTACGGCGCGCCCTTTCCGAACATCATCTTCACCGAGGCGACGCCCGTGTGGGATGATCACATCATTCTAACACTGAGCCTTTCGAAGATCGGTCTGCCGGGAACGCGCACGGGCATAGTCGTCGCGCATCCGACGATTGCCAAGGCGGTGGCGGAGATGAGTTCGGTGGTCGGATTGTCGAACCCGAATATTGGTCAGGCGATTGCCAAACCCTTGATCAAGAGTGGCGAGATCCTGCGCTTGGCGAACGAAGTGGTGCAGCCGTTTTACGTCGAGAAATCACGCCTTGCCCAGGAATGGGTGAAGGAGAGCTTTGGGGATCGATTCAACTACTACATTCACCGTAGTGAAGGCGCTTTGTTCCTCTGGTTATGGTTTCCGGGTTTGCCGATTACTTCGAGAGAACTCTACGAACGTTTGAAGAGGCGTGGTGTGCTGATCATTTCCGGGCACTACTTTTTCTTCGGTCTCGAAGACGAGAGCTGGCCGCATCGTCACGAATGCCTGCGCATGACTTTCACCATGGACGAGCGCACGGTGAAGGAAGGGATTGCAGCGATCGGAGAAGAGGTGGCGAAGGCTTGCTCGAGTTCTCCGGGGTGATGTCAGTTTTGGGGTTCATGGCCGCTCAGTCAGGTGACATGGGAATCGCGCGATACCCTTGCTGTAGAACGGAAAAGCGCGGCCTTCGCTCCAGCCCAATGGACGGATGCATCACGCACGCCATTTCAGGATTGCTGGGACTGCCAGCAATGATCGGATTCAAAGAAGTCCATAATGCCTGACTATTTTATTGAAGCAGCGAGTCCGGAAACTAACTTTCTTCGTGTAACCCATGAAAATGCCCCTATCACATTCCGCCAAATTCATCTCGGCAAGTTTGATTCCTCTCCTTGCCTGTGCAGCTCAAGTCCATGGAGCGACTCTCTTGGTCGACTTCTATGGAAATCAGAATGGGGGATACGTTTCCTCCACCGCAGCAGATTTCGCTAAGGTTCACTCAGCGGTCTCTCTGACTGCACCGGTTGCGTCCGTCAATTTGGCAGCGCCCTTTCCGGCTTCGGTAGCTGTCGTCGGCCAAGGTGTGAGTGCCACTGTGACCGTGAATGTGGGTACCTATAGCCAGAGTTCCGGGGGGCAAAGAGATGGTGTGCCTATCCTCGATGGCTATCTTTCTGGAAGCCATATTCCAGTGAATGTGACGATCGATGGACTGAACGAAATTCCAGCCGGTGAAGTAGTGACGGTCACCGTCTTCGGAGTCGGAGACCAATCAAACCAGGAGGGGGAGATCTCCTATGACTACAATGGGATTAACACAATCGTGGGAGAAACTGTTCCTGACAATTCATGGGACGCGGTGAACCAAGCGTATCTTGACGGAGCCTACGAGCAGTTCACTTTTGTCAAAGTTGCCGGAGTAGACACGATTCAACTTAATTCCGACAACGTGGGTGGAGGTGCCGACAACCGCTACAATGCAATCAATGGGGTGTCGATTACCTTCGTGCCCGAGCCATCGAGTGCACTGCTGCTGGGGCTGGGTGCTCTCGGTCTCCTTCGCCGCAGGCGGTAAGTTTGAACCTCAAATGGCTTTTTAACGAAGCGGCAAGACCGCCAACAAGGACTGTTGAAAAGGCTCTCGTGCAGACGGGAGCCTTTTTTTGGCTTGGCGATTCGTCGCCTGTGACAGCTTTACGCCGATTGGGGAGTCCCATCGCTGGGACCTGGAGAGATTCATCCGTGTCGACGAAGATCTCTCGGACGGATATTTCAGCGATCGGAGAGAAAGTCGCACGCGCCATCAGCGAAAGAGCACCAGGGTCTGCCAGGGTTTGAGGGTCAGGCTGCTCGCGCTGACCGTCCGGCCCGATACGAGGTCTTTCGAGCCCTTGAACTCTTCAGGCACCTCAAGCTGGAAGGTCTGCTGCTTGGTGCAGTTCATGGCGATCAGGTAGGGGCCGTAGTGGGCGAGATAGAAGTCGCCCTTGCCGGCGTAGGGGTTCTCTTTGCCGGGCTTGTAGTCGGTTTGGTCGGGTGGAACTTTGGCAATCGGCTGCTTCTCGCCGGCGACGGCCAACTCCATGCCTTCGTCCTTGTAAGCCCGCTCGTGTCGTCGGCTGAAGGGCTCGTTGGTCTGATCGGGGAGCTCGAAAAAATCTCCGCTTTCTTCGAAGCGGGTTTCGATTTTCATCGTGACGTCGCGCTCGACGTTCGGCGTGAGGTGATGAATCCGGGCGAGCTTGTTGATCGCGTAGCGGGCCCGCCAGTAGAGTGAGACGTAGAGGAGGTCGTCCCCATTTTTCAGCGCTAGCACGCCGATCTCGGGGTCGGAGAAAACGAAGCTCGGCTGACCGGGTGCCATGGGGAGCCTCGTTTTGGACTTCGGCTGTTCCATGATCTTTTGGTAAGTGCCGGGGGCGCTCAGCAGTCGGGTCAAAGGGGCGACACCTCTGAGTTCCGAGCGCTTTTTCAAGGATGCGAAGTACTGGTTGTCTTCTAGCATCTGCTGACCGTAGCCAATCAGGACGGGATCGAGCGTGGCGGCGGCCACTTCCATCGGGGCTTCCGTCCACATCTGCTCGTAGGTCGTGCCGCCGGGGAAATACCAGTCACGCCAGCCGATGACGGTCTCGATGTGCATGCTGCGGTAGCCATCACCGTCGGGCAGCGGGTAGCGGAACACCCCGCGGGCCTTGCTCATCTTGATCAGCTGTTCCTTGAGGCGCGGGTCGCCTTCGCTGGTCATGGTGGGGCGGGTCGACTCGTAGGCTTCGAGCATCATGCCAATCACGATTTCGCCATAGTGCCCGACGTAGCCGAGCTCCTTGGTCAGTCCCTGGTCTGTTAGAAGCATGTGGCTTTTCCCGAGCGACCAGGATGGGTTCCCGCGTTCGTCCCAACTGCCGCTCCATGGCTCGATGCCGGCGGACTCGTGGAGCAGGGAGACGGCTTTCGGTTCCGGCCATGCTTCCGTTGGCGAAAGCGCGCGGACCGCCCGGTTGCAGGTGTAGATGTTCATGTCCACGATCATCGATTGGTTGGTGTACGACCGGCGCTGCGTGACCTTTCTGTCGCGCGAGGTCGCGAACATCTTCGTCCATGCTTCACGCCGGGTTTCGGCACTGCCTTCGACTTTCTGGTCGATGTAGAGTCTGAGGGGGTTTTCGAGAAGTCGGACGGCATCACCGAGCTGACCGAAGCCGTGCCACTCCTTTTCGACGACCTGCGGGTCCTCCTTGAACAGCAGGTAGTGGCGGTCGATGCCGGCAACGACGACTTCGAGCGCGGTTTTGTTGTGATAGGCGTCGCACCAGGGTTCCAGGCAGGCTTTGGCGAGAAAGCGGATGGCCTCCTGGTTGAGATCGCGCTTCGATTTGAGCATCTTGCCGATCTCGGTATTGATCCTTTCCTTGATCTCGCCGAGGGCTTCGGGGCCGGGTTCCCGGCGTACGGGATACTCCGCCACGGCCACCGCTTTCGGGTCTCCGGCGGGTGCGGAGAAGTAGGGATCATTGTGGGTGAAGCCTCCGTAGATTCCGCGCGATGGCTTGCTCATCACTCGCTGAAATCGCTCGAAGGTATCGCCGTATCCCCAGATCGGTCCCTGCGCCTCGATCCTCAGCTCCACCGATTCCCTGCCCTTCGTGATGTTTTCCGGCAGCGGCGTGGTCTTGTAGTAGAAGTTTCCCGGGTAGCGCGGGTAGTTGTACATGATGTCGAGCATGTCCACTTCGCCGAGATGCCGCTGGCCGACTTGTTTGCCGTCGATAAAAAGCATCAGTCGGCTGTGCTCGCCTGTGAGGTCGCCGCCCCAGAAAATGCAGGTGAAGTAGTTCTGTTTTGCCGGGTCCACCTTCATGGTGAAAGTGAGGCTGCCTCCGCGCCAGTGTTCCGGGGTCGCCGGGAGCAATTGGCGGGCGGGCAGTTCGATCGCTCCGGTGATGAGTTTGCTGTTCTGCTCCATCAGTCCGTGGCTGGCCTCCATCTCGGGTTCGCCGAACTGAATCGAATCCAAGGTTTCTGCGGGGCAGGAAAGCCATGAATTCAGGTGGACGAGCAGGACGGCGAGGGATGCTTTGAGCAATGGACTCATGATGGGCGATCGAGGGTCTGGACGGAAGACGGTGGGATTGTCGCAGGATTCGTTGACGATGAGAACAAAACAGCCGGACCACACGGCCCGGCTGTTGAGATGATGGTCGCTTACAAGGCGCGACTTCGAGTTAGTTGAAGTTCCACATCTTGCCCTGCTCCTGATCGGCGAAGACCTTGCTGCTCTTCATGTAGGAGTCTGGTGGGTTGGGAAGGGGGCCGTCGTCGAGTTGCGGCAGCTTGGCGCCGATGGTGGAGTCCCATGGCTGGGACTTGGCGACGTTCACTGGGGTGCCCACGCGGGTCAGATCGAAAATCTTGCGAGCCGAGTTAAGCGGCAGGCGGACGCAGCCATGGGTGGACGGGTAAGGCTTCACGAATCCCCAGTGCATGCCGTAGGCGGGGCTGAAGAAGGACTGCCAGTAGGTCATCGGATAGCCGGCGCCAGGGTTGCTCTGGCGACGACGGTGGCGGGTTTTGGAAGTGATGCGGTGGTTGCCTGCAGGTGTTGGCGTGGCGCTGGTGCCGACGCCGCAAGGCGTGGCGAGAAGCACTTCATTGCCTTCAGTGACGTAGAGACGTCCGGCACCGGTGCTGATGTGGACTTTTACGGCTGATGGATTGCTGGGCTTCTTAACCGGCGGGTCGAAGGAGAAGGCGGTGCCGGAAGCTCCCCCGCTGCTCACATTGCTGCATGAGCTGAGGAAAAGGGCGGCGCTGCCGAGAGCGATGGTGGCGAGTAGGCGAAGTGGTTTCTTCATCAAGGTGATGTTTAGGATCTAAGGGACTATTTACGTTTCTCTTCCGGGTGCAACTTCGGAATTCAGGTGGAGCAGGGAGTTTGGGGCAATCGTGATCGGTCTAACTTTTTGCAGGTGCCTCGATAGGTTTCGGCGAAGTGGTTTGCTTCTCAGATGGCTTTTTCTTCTGAACCATGGCCTTGATGGAAGAGACGGGCACGCAGTTCTTGATCACCATTTGCAAGGGACCTTTCGGTTCTTTTCCGATGTCGGAATTGTAGTAGATCGACTGGGTGTTCGAGACCATGCCGACGATGCGGTTCTTGTCGTCCAGGACCGGTCCGCCGGAGGAACCGACGGCGTAGTCGGCGGTGATGGACATCCAGATCGTGGGCTTGGCGTTGCCTCGGTTGGGGCGCAGATGGTAGCGGGAGACGGTGCCGGTGGTGTGGGTGTAGAAACGCTTCTTCGGGTGACCGATGACCTCGACGAACGAGCCAACTTCAGCGGCTGCACCAAGCGGGAATGCCGGGATGTCCTTGGCGCCGGTCTGGAAAATGACGATGTCGTTCAGCTTGCTGGCGGCGAGAACCTTGGTGACCGGGTAGGCGTTTCCTTTCATGTCGCTCACGCCCATCACGGTGCCTTTGGCTTTCTCAAAAACGTGGTAATTGGTAAGCATCACTCCGTCTGATGTGAGAGCCCAGGCAGAGGCAATGCCGGCGGCGTGCCAGTCATCGCACTTCCCGCAGTTGTAGACGGCTCCGACGAGATAGGTGGCGGAGTCCGACGACTCCGGACTGATCGTCGAAAGCGAGAGGCCGGCGACCGTGGGGGGAGCGGATTTGGTTTGTTTGGTGAGCTTTTCGGCGGAGTAGGATTCCTCCTCGTCATGGTAGGCGCCGATGCCTTCTTCGAAGGCGGTGATGAGGGCGGCATCGTTGATGAGGGCAGGCTTGGCCGTGGCGAGGGTGACCGAGGCGAGGAAAAGAGCGATTTTCATAGCCGCTTCCATATACTGAGTTGGGAAGAGGTCCACTGGAACTTTCTCCCAGTCTCGCGAATGAGAAAAGTTTCGTCTTTGGTAAGAAGGAGCTCGAAGGCGCCGGCGAGATGCGTTTGGAGCCAATCGATGGTGCGGCCCGGGGGCCAGTTCTCGGGCGGGGTGAATTCGCCGAGCCAGGTGCAGGGGGTGGCGAGGATGAGTTCGCCACCGGGGGCGACGAGTTCGGGAAGGCGCTTGAGGAGCTTTTCCGGTTTGGGAAGACGGCAGAGCAGGTTGGCGGCGTGGACGCGGTCGAAGGTGCCGAGGTCGGCGCGGAGATTCATGGCGTCGCCTTGCTCAAAGCGGACGCCGGAGGGATCAATGCCATCGGGAAGCTTCGCCGTCAGGGTAGTGCTGAGGTGGGCTTCGTCGAGACGGGTGTAGACGAGTGGTCCCTCGGCGATGGCGGCGGCCGCCTTGATAAAGGCGTGGGAGAAGTCGATGCCGACCACTTTCGGGAACCTACGGGACATCTCGTAGCTGGAGCGTCCGACGGCGCATCCGAGATCGAGGGCTCGGCCTTCCTTGCATTCGGAAAAATGCGCCTGGGTGCGGACGGCGAAGTCGAGAGCGTCGCGCATGCCGGGCGGCGCGGAAGCAGGGAGGATCTCTTCGGCGCTCCCATAGTGGAAGAGCAGGTACTCGGAGACGAGTTTGTCGGTCTCGTAGGGGTTGGCGGACATGGGAAACTCAGTGGACCGGGGATTCACCGTCGCGGACATCCGCTTCGTCGTAGAAAAAATCGTCGTCGTCGTGTTTGGGGATTGGGAGATTGATGACCTTGAGCTTGCCGATGGCGCGGTGACGGCAGCCGGGCTTGATCATGACGGCGCTGAGGGGTTTTACGGGGATGAGTTCGCCATCGAGTTCGAGGTGACCTTCGCCTTCGAGCACCAGATAGATCTCGGTGGTTTTCTTGTGGTAGTGAGTCGTCGGTTCATCGCGCACTTCGAGGTAGTGGGCGGATGCGGGGGCGTCGGGCTGATCGACGAAGGCGCGGCGGGTGGTTCCGCAGCAGCATTCGATCGGTGGGAGATCGGTGAAATCGACGTGATGGTAACGTTTCATGAATGGCTATTACGCGGTGAAATAGGAAACCCGATCAAGGAGTTGATCGGGTTTAGCCTGAGGGAAAGCGGTGAGGCTCTTCGTTTCGCTCAATCGCGGGCGGAGGCGAGGGCGTCCATGATGTAGCGGGACGGTCGGAAGTCCTCGATGATGATCTCCTGCTGATCTCCGCGCTTCATCCGGACCTGCTTGATCTTGAAGTTCGGAGTTTTGTGCGGGGCGAAAAGAATATCGTCGTGGGTCGAGTTCTCGTGCTTCTTGAACATCTCGGGAACGATGTCGCCGCCGAGATGGTCATCGCGACCGGTGGCGAGGTGGCAGGTGCCGAGGACCTTTTCATCCTGGATGTCGGAGTAGGATACGGGAAGCACCTGGGTGCCGAAGCCGAGTTCGCCGAGAGTGCCGGTCATCGGGTCGTCCTGGAGGCGGGCGTTGTGGGCATCAATGGTGGCCTGATCACCTTCGATGAGTTCGGATTTGATGATGTTGCGGTTTTCAACGGTGAGCACGCCGAGGGTGCCGTCCTCGTACTTCATCGGGAAGTGGCCACGGGCATCGGTGGGGACGAAGTAGACTTCGCCGGCAGGGAGGTTGGCGACGTCGGGCTTCTCGCCTTTGCAGAGACCGTGGGATTTCTGGGCTTCCTGGCCATCGAGGCCGAGCCAGGCGGTGAGGATGCGGCCGTCCTCTAGGGCAAAATCGATTTCCACTTCATCGGCCTTGTTCATGGCGAGGCGGATCCGCTCGGCGTCGGCGGAGACTTCGTTGTAGTCTACGGTCAAGCCGGAGTTGAGGATCACGTCATTGACGCCGTGCATGGTCGCGCCACGGAAACCGAACTCCTTGCACTTGGCTGTTAGAGGCGCGGTGGCGGAGAAGGTCGAGAGGCAGAGGATGATGTCGTATTTCGGGTAAATGTCGGCATCGAGAGAGAGCTTGTTGCCAGCGGTGTCCCAGACTTCGTCAGCGAGATCGAGGTTCGAGCCGTTGGTGCACTTGTAGGCGAACATCTCGCCGCCGCTCATGCCGAGGGCTTCCAGAGCACCGTTCTTGAGCGCGAGGTAGAAGGCTTCGTGGGCTTTCTTCTGAACCGGGAATCCCTCGTGCGAGAGGTAGTTGAAGTCCTTGATGAGCTCGGCGGGTTCATCGAAGTCGGTGAGGATGCAAACGCTGCAGCCCTTGGTGGGCTCGAAGACGGTGCCAAGCAGACGGACGGGATCGAAAGGAGGGAAATCGCGGTTTTCCGGGTGAAGAAGGATTTCTTCGGACAAATAATGGGGAAGATGGGATGTCGGCATGGCGATGAGGATGCTTGAGAGTAGGAAGGAGCCCTAGGGGCGCAAGGGGAGTTTTTGTAAAGGGGGGCGATGCCGTGGGCGTGGGATCACTCCCCGCCGAGGTCCATGCCTTTCGAGCGCATTTCCTCAAGCGCGGAGGACATGTCCTGAAGACCTTCCCAGAGGTCTTTCAGAACGTAGATCGGACAATCGGAGCGCACCGCCAGCGCGATGCAGTCCGATGGCCGGGCGTCGATCTCGACGATCTTGCGCTCCATGATCTCGTTTTCGGCCTCGAGGATCAGGCGGGCGAAGTAGACTTCTTCTTCCACGGCGATGATGACAGCTCGCGAAATCTTGGCGCCGAATCCTTCCATGGCGTTGAGGAAGAGGTCGTGGGTGAGGGGCCGCGGTGGGGTCTGGCCGGCCATCGCGGCATTGATCGAGGCACCGATGGCGATGTCGATGTAGAAGACGATCGCTTTTTTACCATCGCCAAGAAAAACGGCGCAACCAGCAGGAGTGGGCAGCAGGGCAATCGGTTCGACTCGGACGAGGTCAGGCATCCATGGAGGATCACGCGGGAGACGAAAATGCTCAACGGAGAAATTTTGGAGCTTAGAGACTACGGAACAAGGGGCCGCATGATGCGGGCTTGTCGGGGTGAGCAGCACGTCTAGGGTGTCGCTGTTCATGCGACCCCAGCCCACTCATTGGATTCTCCGCGGCGTGCCATTCCAATCGGATGGGCACGACGACGGGCATGAATTCCCCGCGATCCTGAGGCATTTGGTGGCTCAGCGTGGATTGCCGGCTGGTGACGAACTTGAAACTTTTCTGCGTCCACGTTTGCGCGATCTCAGCGATCCTTTCGAGATCGGCGAGATGAAGGAAGCGGTCGATAGGATCCTGCTGGCGGCTGATCGGAAGGAAAAGGTGGTGATTTACGGCGACTACGATGTCGATGGTGTGAGCTCGATTGCGGTAACCCGCAAGGTGCTGCGTGCCTACGGCCTCGAGCCCCGAGCCTTTATCCCGAAGCGCAGCTCGGAAGGCTATGGTCTGAGCAAGGCAGCGATCGCGCGGATGATGAGCGAGGGCGACAAGCCGGATCTGCTGATCAGCGTCGATTGCGGGACGGTTTCGGTCGATGAGATTGCGGAACTGAAGGCGAATGGAGTGGATGTCATCGTCGTCGATCACCACGAACCCGGACCGAACGGGCGTCCGGACGTGGTGGCGCTGGTGAATCCGAAGTGTGGCGGAGGCCCGGCGTATCTTTGTGCGGCGGGCGTTTGTTTCAAGCTGGGCCACGCCTTGCTGAAGACGCGGCCGGTTAAGGATTTTGATCTCAAGGAGCTGCTCGAGCTGGTATCGGTGGCGACGATTGCCGACATCGTGCCGATGATCGGGGAGAATCGTTTGCTGGTGAGGCACGGTTTGAAGCGCCTGCCCAACACACTGAATCCGGGGCTCAAGGCGCTGCAGGAGGTCGCCGGCATGAACGGTCGGGCGACATCGATGGACGTGGGCTTTCGTCTGGGACCACGCTTGAATGCGGCCGGTCGAATGGATGTCCCCGAGGATGCGCTGGCCACGCTTCTAACAGACTGCCGTCGCAAGGCGCAGAATCTGGCGGAGAAGCTGGAGCAGTACAACCGGCGGCGCCAGGCGCACGAGGTGCAGATCCGCCAGGAGGCGATGGCGATGCTCAAGGAAACTTTTGATCCCGAACGCGATGCGGTGATCGTGCTGGGATCGCGGAGCTGGCATCCGGGGGTGGTCGGCATCGTGGCCTCGCGCTTGATGCGTCAGTTCCACAAGCCGACTTTCATCATCGCGATCGATGAAAATGGAGTGGGCAAGGGGAGTGGTCGGAGCATCGAGGGCGTTTCCCTGGTCGAGGCAATCAACGCGACCCGGCATCATCTGGTTGCGGGTGGTGGCCACGACATGGCGGCGGGAATCTCCGTTCACGAAGATAATCTGGATGCCTTCCGCAAGGAGTTCGGAGAGTTCGTTCTGAAGGGCACCAATGAGGAACAGAGGCAGCCGAGGCTTTACGTCGATGCCGAGATTCCGTTCTCGGATCTGTCGTTGGAATTCCTGAAGGATTACGAATTGCTGCAGCCTTTTGGAAACAGCAACCCGCAGCCGATTTTCATGTCCTGCGGAGTGAATTTGAGCCGTCCTCCCGTGCACATGAAGAACCAGCATCTGCGCCTGCATTTACGGCAGGGGTATCACGAGCAGGATGCGGTTTTCTTCGGTGGCGGTGAAGTCAACCTGCCGGATCCGCCTTGGGACATTGCGTTCACCATTGATCGCAACCACTTCCGTGGCAGAACGAGCCTGCAGGTGATCATTCAAGGAGTGAGGGCGGCCGAGTAGGGGCCGCCGCCCAAGGAGCAGAAGGTTCCAGTTTCCGCTCCCTGGTGGCGGAGAAGGCCTTCAGGCAAATGCCGCGGCGATCCGTTTGCAGACTTCTTCGACGTTCTTGCGCGAGTTGAAGGCGGAGATGCGGAAGTAGCCTTCGCCGGCGGAGCCGAAGCCGGCGCCGGGAGTGATGACGACGTTCGCTTCGTTGAGCATCTTGTCGAACATGTCCCACGAGCTGACCCCTTCCGGGCAGGCGACCCAGACGTAGGGGGCGTTCTCGCCGCCAAAGACGGTGAGCCCGGCGGTCTGGCAGGCTTCACGGAGCAGCTTGGCGTTGGTCATGTAGCCTTCGATGAGGGCGCTGACTTGCGCTTTCCCTTCGGCAGAAAAGACGGCGGCGGCTCCCTTTTGCACGGGGTAGGAAGCGCCGTTGAACTTGGTCGAGTGGCGGCGGCTCCAGAGCTGGTGGAGCGGGATGCGGGTGCCGTCGGGCGTGCTGCCGGTGACGCTTTTCGGGATCACGGTGTAGGCGCAGCGCACGCCGGTGAAGCCACCGTTCTTCGAGAAGGAACGGAACTCGAGGCAGCAGTCCTTGGCACCCTCGATTTCGAAAATGGAGCGCGGGATTTCCGGGTCCTGGATGAAGGCTTCGTAGGCGGCGTCGAAGAGGATGATCGAGTCGTTGGCCTTGGCGTAGTCGACCCAGGCCTTGAGCTGTTCGCGGGTGGCGACGGTGCCGGTCGGGTTGTTCGGGAAGCAGAGGTAGATGAGGTCGACCTTTTCCTTGGGAAGATCGGCGACGAAGCCGTTCTCGGCGGTGCAGGGGAGATAGACGAGACCTTCGTAAGCGCCGTTGGCGTCGCCTTCACCGGTGTTGCCGGCCATGACGTTGGTGTCCACGTAGACGGGGTAGACGGGGTCGGTCACGGCGATGGTGTTGCCAGCGCCGAAAATATCGAGGATGTTGCCGGTGTCGCACTTCGAGCCATCGGAAATGAAAACCTCGTCGGCGGAAATGCCGAGATCGGCGAATTGGTTGTCGACGATCGCCTGGCGGAGAAACTCGTAGCCCTGCTCCGGACCATAGCCCTTGAAGGTGGCAGCGTCGCCTTGTTCATCGACGCCTTCATGCATCGCCTTGCGCACGGCTTCGGGCAGGGGCTCGGTGACGTCACCGATACCGCAGCGTATCAGCTTTGCAGCACCTTCAGGATTGGAATCGGTGAAGGCTTTCACCCGGCGACCGATTTCAGGAAAAAGGTAGCCGGCTTTGAGTTTGAGGAAGTTTGCGTTGATCGAGGCCATGTCGGCGGGACGTTTAGCGATGCTTGCTGCCCTCGGCAAGCCCGGGAGAAGGGGGGATGGCACCCAAATCCGCTCCAGAAAATCGCGACATCTGCAAATTCAGACGAAGATTTCGGTTCCCTTCCTCGTATAGCCTGCAATTGTCGACAGTATTCATGAAATTCAAATCTCTCTTCATTACCGCCAGCCTGGGTGCAATTGCCTGTTTTGAGGCAGGAGCCGAGGAAATCGTTCCGACTCAGGAGCAGATCGATCATTTGGGCATTACCAATCCGGACAAGCTCAGTGCGGCGTCGAAGCGGGCCTTGCAATGGCCGGATGTGGGCAATGAGTGGTTCTTCGAGTATGAGGTCTACGATTTGAAGGGCGATTTCGCCTACGAAGAAGGCGTGGTGCGCCGCGATCCGAGCGCGATCATCAAGCATGAGGGGAAATATTACTGCTGGTACACCCGCAGCACCGGCGAGACGCAGGGATTCGGGGGCGATGTGGAAAAGGAGAAGGTCTTTCCCTGGGACCGCTGCGACATCTGGTATGCGACATCCGAGGATGGGCTGACCTGGAAGGAGCAGGGCATGGCGGTCGGACGCGGCGAGCCGGGCGCCTACGATGACCGCTCGGTTTTCACCACGGAGATTATGGTCTGGGAGGGGAAATACTACCTCTGCTATCAGGTGGTGAAATCGCCGTACAACATCCGCGTGCAGGAAAAGGTGGCGCTTGCCTGGGCGGATTCGCCGGACGGGCCATGGACGAAGAGCTCGGAGCCCATTCTCAGCCCGGCGACAAATGGCGTGTGGAAAGGCGAGGAAATGAACCGCTTCCTTGTCGAGAAGAAGGGCGACTTCGACAGCCACAAGACCCACGATCCCTGCATCATCCCCTACAAGGGAAAGTTCTACCTCTACTACAAGGGCGAGCAGATGGGGGAAGAGATCACTTTCGGCGGACGCCAAATCCGCCATGGCGTCGCCATCGCCGACAAGCCGGAAGGCCCCTATGTGAAGTCTCCTTACAACCCGATCAGTAATAGCGGTCACGAGATCTGCGTGTGGCCTTACGATGGCGGCATCGCCTCACTCATCACCACCGATGGTCCGGAGAAGAACACCGTGCAATGGGCACCCGACGGCATCAATTTCGAGATCCGCGGCGTCGTGCCGGGGGCCCCTCACGCCATCGGGATCAATCGCACGCTCGACAGCGAAAAGGCACCATTGGCCGCGCTCGAGTGGGGCCTGACCCATCAGTATAAGACCTACAACTGGCAATACATCCGTGGCTTCAAGATCAAGCAGCGTCGTGACAGCCGTGCGCGAGGCGAAGCGGGGAGAAAGTAGGGCGGGGTCAAAAGCGCTGGGTGGACAGGTCGCCGGAAAGGTCCTAGCATCCGGGCCGAATGACTTTGGCTGAGCTCGGATGGAGTGAAGATTTCGAGCGGGAATTTGCTCCGCATCGGGCGCGCGGCTGGGTGCCGGGGCGTCTGATCCGCGAGACCCCGATCAATTACAGCGCCTTCATCATCGATGATGAGGGAGAACTCGAGGAACTCGATCTGGTGCTTGGTGGCAAGGTGTGGCATGACGCGACGAATGACGCCGAGCTGCCGGCGGTCGGCGACTGGGTGGCGATCGAGTATGGCAACGAAGATGTCGACCACGTGATCCGTGCGCGGCTTTCGAGGCGATCCTGTTTTTCCCGGAAGATGCCGGGGAAAACGACCGAGGAGCAGGTGATCGGCACGAATGTGGACGTGGTCACCGTCGTGACTGACCCGGGTCCCGACCACAATCCACGGCGGATGGAGCGCTATTTTACCCTGATCGGTCGCAGCGGCGCGAAGCCAGTGGTGCTGATCAACAAGAGCGATGCTTTCCCAAAAGAGCAGTGCGAGGAGGCCGCAAGCGATCTTCGGGAACTTTGCCCTGAAGCGGACATTCACATCACCAGTGCCTTGAAGGGCGACGGATTGAAGGTGCTCGAATCCTACCTGAAACCGGGAATTACGATGTGCATCGTAGGTTCGAGCGGTGTGGGGAAATCGACCTTGGTCAACCAGCTCTACGGCGACGACTGGCAGTGGGTGAGTGAGGTCAACGATGTGACCGGCAAGGGCAGGCACACGACGACAACGCGCGAGCTGGTGCCGCTCTCGGGAGGGGGCATGCTCATCGACAATCCCGGCATGCGGGAGATCCAGATGTGGACCGATGAAAAAACGCTGCGCGACAGTTTTTCCGACGTCGAGCAGATCGCCAGCCAGTGCAAGTTCCACGACTGCAAGCACGGTACCGACAAGGGCTGTGCGATTCGGGCGGCGGTCGAGTCAGGCGAACTGGACGTGGAACGATTGGAGAGCTTCCTCAAACTCGATGACGAAATCGAGGAGCTGAAGCGTCGCGCCAAGAAGCGCCAGATGACCACCGAACGGCGGGCGAAGCGCAACACCCGTATCAAGGCGCGAAATCTCAACGACCGCATCGAGTGGGAGCGCGAGCAGCGCGGCGAGTGGCGCTAGCGGACCAAGGTCGGGATGTCAGGCCCTACGTCGAAGGCCGTTGCGCACCGCCAGGGATCTCCATCTCCCCCTTCGCTCGGAGTCTTTCGCCTATCGATTGGTGCAGCATGTCTGAATAACAAAAATCATTCTGTAACGTTTCGGGGTTTGCGATGCTTTCCTAGATGGAACGAATGCCCCAATTGTCGAACAGCAACCCAACCATGCCTGCCGCATCGGACGAATCCGATGCGAACCAGCTGCAGGAATTCGTCACCCAATTGACGAAGAACCAAGGCCGGATCCGCGCTTTCATCGTGTCACTGATGCCAGGAAGTCCTGACATTGGAGATGTCCTCCAGGAAACCAATCTGGTGCTGTGGAAAAGCCGCGAGCGATTCAAGCCGGGAACGAACTTCCTTGCTTGGGCGTTCAAAGTTGCCCGCTTGGAGGTGCTCCATCAAAGGGGGCGCTCGAAGCGCCATGGCCGCATCCTCCTTTCCGAGCAGTTGTTGGACCTGATTGCCGAGGAAATGCCCGGCGCCGAAGATTACGAGGCTTATCTCCATGCATTGGATCAGTGCAAATCCAAGCTCTCGAAGAAGCAACGCGAGTTGATTGAAGTCCGCTACCAACCGGGGCGCTCACTCGAGCAACTCGCCGTTCAGACCGGGCGCAAGGCCTCGGCGTTACGCGTCGCCCTGCTACGAATTCGCACGGTCCTCAGGCTCTGCGTCGAACAGTCCCTCCTCCAGCGCCCGACATGACGCCCGAACAGCTCGCCACGCAAAACCAGATTCTCCAATTGCTAGATGGCGAATTGGACGAAGAGAGCGCGCGCCTGCTCGACAAGGAATTGCGGACGAATGGCGAATCCCGCAGGCTTTATATTCAGTTGTCGACGCTTCACAGCGCGCTTGAGGAACAGGAAAGCGCTCGCTCGAGCACCGGGCGGGTGCCCGTGGTTCCCGTTGAGCGGCTTCTTGAGAGCCAACGGCGCCGGATCCTTTCAAAGGCGCTGCTGGCGACGGCTGCCGTGCTGCTCCTTTCGGCGGTGGTCCTGTGGGTCAAATTGGTTCCCGCTTCCGCGCCGGTAGCGAGTTTCCGGTTGGCTGCGGAGTCTGCTTATGTTTTGAGCCATGCCGAAGGAGAAGAGGCACCTGAGGGTCACGTGCTGGACACGGGATCCCGACTGCAGCTGACGGAAGGAGTGTTGGAAGCGAGCTTCAAGTCGGGAGTGAAGTGCGTGATCAAGGCTCCTTGCGAACTGGCGGTCCTCGCTGATGACCGGGTCTCCATCCCTGAAGGAGTCGCCTGGTTTCATGTCCCGCCGCAGGGGGTTGGCTTCACTGTCGAACTTCCCCACCTGACCGTGACAGATCTCGGCACCGAGTTCGGAGTTTCAGCTCCTGCCAAAGGAGACAATGAAGTCCATGTCATGACTGGCCGCGTGAGGGTGCTTCAAAGGGATGCGACTCACGGGCCGGTGGAACTGATTGCCGGCGAGGCGAGGCTATCGGGGCCCGGGGGAGCTCTGATCGAGATTCCCGTTCGAGCGGAACGATTCATGGATGCCCTGCCTCAGCGTCCGTCACGACTGATTTCAAATGGCAACCTGAATGTGCCTGTTGACCAGTACGAGGACAACTCGGGAGACACCGTGTTCCGCCTCGACCCCACGACTCTCCGGGTTCTCGCAAATGGCGAGGATACCGAAATTCAGTCCAATGAATGGCTATGGAGCAGCCTCACGCGGGGATTCCAATACAGTGAAAACGGTGGCACGAGTGGCGACAGCGGGGCCTTTATTGAGGGCGCTCCAAGCCACCTCCTCGGCTACATGAGACCGCGTGCCGTTGCTCAATTTTCCAAGGACCTCAAGGCAACCCAAGGCTCCCGCACCCTTCGCATGGAAGTCCTTCTCGATGACAACAGCCGTGCCGGCAGGCTGACCTTACTGGTCGAACTCCTGGCTTGGAACTCGGACCAAACCGGGCCGGAGCTCAGCATGGGCGGGCCCCATGCCAATGAACCGACTTACCATGTCACGCGGCTGAACGACGCGACAGCCCTCCTGCACACCGAGATCCCTGCTGTGAGCATTGCCGACAACGCGTGGGAGACCATCGATCTCGGCACCGTGGATCTGGCGGACGGCTACGACTTCTACGCGTGGCGAATTGGCGTGGTGTCCGCCACCACCAAAGACCGCTTCGCTTTCGACAATCTCCGCATCGCCTATTGATTGAAACCAAAACTGACAAACCCACCAAAACCCTAACATGAAAACCTTCAGAAATCGGCTGGCCGCACCCATTTTTGCGGCCCTCGCCTGCAGTTTTCCCGGTCTATTTCCATTCGCCCAAGCTGAAACTTTCGACCTCGTCGAGTTTCAGACCGTCGACTTCAACAACCTCTTCCCCGCCAACGGCTCGAACAATATTGATGTCTTCGACTCAACGGGCACCACTTCCGCCACGGCGGCACCCTTCGACACCACGGCCTATGTCCGATCATCGGTCAACAGTAACGCCGCATTTGTGCCACGAAGAGCCCAGCTCTATCTTCAGTTCGACCTGAGCGGCCTGGGCCAGGACACGATCGCCCGAGCCACCTTGGACTTCAGCGCCTACTCCCTGAACGATCTCACCGCAGCGGTGAACAGCCCAGAGCTGTTCGTCTCTCAGCTCGCCGGCGACTGGTCGCCCAGCGGGGACGAGGGCACCCTCAATCCGGTCTTCGATCCCGTGCTCTACGAAACCGTCAGCGGTGGAGGTGTCACCAGCGGAACGGGAACCGATCTTTATACGGGAGGTGGATTCACACCGGGAACCTTTCGCAACACCACGGTCTACTCGGTGGATGTGACAAACATCGTCAGAAACTGGCAGGATGGCGATCCGAACCATGGCCTCCATCTGGAACTCGGCGATTCGGTCTCCTTCAACCAGGGCATCGGAATCGATCCCTCCAGCCTGAAGCTCAACGTCATCGCTGCTGACACCCCGGTCCCGACGCTTTCCACCGACTTTTCGAGCGTGACCACAGACTACACGGTGTACGTTGACTTCAGCGAAGACGTTAGCGGACTGGAATCCGATGATTTCACCGTGATCAATGGCAGCGCGTCTACACTTGTCGGGTCGGGAGCAAACTACACGCTCACGATCTCTCCCACCACCGCAGGGAACGTCGAGATCACCCTTCCGGCGGATGCGGTCAACGCCACAGTCGGCGGATCAGGCAACGTGGTGTCGAACACCTTGATTACCCTCTATGATCCTCCAGCTCCTCCGAGTGTCACCTTGTCCACTCCAGCCGGGCTCTTTGATCAGTTCACCGTCAATGTCGTTTTCGACGAGGCAGTAGCCGGTCTGGAGGATGCGGACTTCGTGGTCACCAACGGCTACGCTTCGGATCTGATGGGAACAGGTGCCACCTACTCGATCAAAATTACCGCTGACTCCACAGGCAGTATTGAAGTGACTCTGCCCGCTGACTCCGTCACGGATCTCGACGATGGACTCGGCAATCTGGAGTCGAACACCCTGGCCGTCGTCAACAACCCTGCCGATTCCGCCCTGACGAATTTCATCAATGGAAACCTGAACAACCCCGTGCCGGCGATTCCCGGAACCACTTCGGGAAACACGCCCTACTACCTCGATCCGACCACCAACATCGTTCAGTCGGAAGTGGGGGGAGACAGCGTCCGAGCGAATCAGTGGGTGCTCCCCACCGCCTCCAGTGGCTTCGTCTTTGGTGCGGACAGCGGTTCGGCAGGGATGGGAGATGGCGCCATGATCGGAAGTGGAAGCTACAACGCAAGACCCCGCGCGGTCTTTTATTTTGCCGACGATAACAAGGAGTCCACCGGTCTGCTTGATTTCGGCATGGACGTGTTCCTCGACGACAACTCCCCGGAGAACGACCTCAAGTTCCTGGTGGAAATTTATGCATGGAACGACGAGGAAATCGAACCGCGACTCAGTTGGGGCGGCCCGACTGCCAACGTTGCCACTTACAACCTGACCGACCTCGGCGAGGCCGTCACCCTCCTCAACAGGCAAGTGCTGGCCTCATCCGCGGCCGATGCCTCATGGCAGACGCTTGCGCTCGGCTCGGCCGATGTCGGTGCGGGATACGATAACTATGTCTGGAGGATCGGGGTCATGGGCGCCACCAATGGCGATGTTTTCGCTTTTGATAACGTCACCGTCTCGGTCGGTACGCCAGCTCCGGAAATCACGTCGATCAGCCGCGCACCGACTGGAGTGGTTTCCATTGAGTTCACCTCCAGCGCCGGGAATGTCGATGTCTACCGTTCGACGGACCTGTTAGATTTTGGCGACAGCCCGATCGACAGCGATGTGCCCCCCGGAAGCTACATCGATGGCACCGCGATCAGCTTGCCCAAAGCCTTTTACATCCTCGTCCCAACCGGCGATCCCGCTCCCTGAAAACCTGAACTAAACCCGATATATAAAAATGATCATCAATCGAAGAAAATCCATCCTGCCTATCGTCCCCGCATTAGCGATTTCGTTGCTGGTCATGGATGAAAGCGCGCATGCTGCGACAGTCACGACTGAATTCAGCGCCGCCGGCACGTTTTCGACTATAGCCAATCCGGCTCTAGACGACCTGGCGAATGGCCTGGGTTTCGGCTCGGGTATTTCGAGATTCCACACGACAGGCAACATCACCGGCGAGTCCCTCACGGATGGTGACATCGTCCCGACCGGATTTGGTGTCAACGCAAGTAACAACACCGTGGATGTTCGATACAAGATCGACCTCGGCAGTTCGATCCTGATATCGAGTGTGAATTCCTACTCTTGGGGAAACCCGACTCGTGCAGAGCAGGATTTCACCCTCTATGGGAGTTCCGATCCCGCAGCAGCGACGGATTTTGATCCAACAAATCCAATTTGGACAGCCATCGCGAGTGTCGATCTGGACAACAACCCTGCGAACGGCTGGGGAGGTTCCAGCATTACCGATATCAACGCGTCCTATCAATATCTGATGTGGGACACTCAGGCCATCAATTTGGCCAGCTCGACCCAACAGGAACATACGATCTGGAAGGAGTTCGACGTGATCGCGGTTCCTGAACCGACCACTCTGGCGATGGCCTCCCTTGCCCTGCTGGGAACGCTGAGAAGGCGCCGCAGCCGCTAGGCATGTCACGGCATCCGGCCAACGGATTCACTAACAGCACTCGCCCCACCAGCCATGGCAGGGCGGGTGCCTTTTTTCTCAACGGCTTGGTTTCTTGATGAATCTCAACTGCGCTAGTCACGCAGGCAAACTCCGATTGATCAGCGACTCCCGGATCCCGGACGCAAGGCAATGAAACGAATGAAAGAAGTCGCCAAACCATGAAAACCCCACACTCCATCCTTATCGCTTGCGGATTCCTCGCGCTGGTCCCGGCCGCTGCCCGCAATCTCGACCCCGCCAAACCCAACGTCATTTTCATCTACTACGATGACATGGGTTATTCCGACATGGGGATTTACCGCGCGGACCAGTCCAGTCCGTCGCTTACTCCGAATCTGGATTCCTTCGCATCCGAGGCCCTGCGCTTCACTGCCGGGCATTCCGCCGATGCCGTTTGCACGCCGTCCCGCTATGCGCACGTCACGGGGCGCTATGCCTGGAGGACCACGCTGAAGACCGGCGTCAATGGCGGTTACACTCCGACCCTGATTGAAGATGACCGCTTCACCTTTCCCAAGATGTTCCAATCGTTGGGTTACCACACTTCGATGGTCGGCAAATGGCATGTCGGCATGCAGTTCTTCGACCCGCAAGGCAATCCCATCGGCGACCTTGGCAACAACACCACCGCCCTCGCGAACAACCTGATCGATTTCTCACGTCCGCTTGAGGACACCCCCTTTCACTGCGGTTTCAGCTACTACTTCGGCACCCCCGCCTCGCTCGACATGCCACCCTACCTGTGGATTGAAAACGACCAGGCACTGGTCAAGGGTGGCATGGTGGTCAATGGCAGCGTCGATTTCTCACAGGCCGTCCCGGCGACCAACGCCGCCCTTGCTGAAGGCAGACCGCCCACCACCGGAAACACGACCAAGACCCTCCGCAACGGTGCCTACGATCCTGACTTCATCGTCAATGACTACCTGCAGGTGCAAGCGGCCAAGGTGGCGCAGATCCTCGCCGAGCGCGCCGATGACAGCCAGCCTTTCTACATCTACATCCCGATGCCGGCCCCCCACAGCCCGTGGTCGATCCAGGATCAGTTCCTCGACTCCGCCGCGTTCAACTACGGCAGGTACTTGCGTCAGACCGATCACTACACCGGCATGATCCTCGACGCCCTGGAAGACCCCGACGGCGATCCTGAAACCGACGACAGTCTGGCGGGAAACACCGTGGTCTTCATTTCCAGTGACAATGGCCCGGAGCGATTCTCGATGGAGGAAAGCGTGCCGAACGGCTACGACGGCAACGGGATCTTCCGCGGGGTGAAACGCGACAACTGGGAGGGCGGAACCCGCGTCCCCTTCCTTGTCCGCTGGCCCGGAGTGGTGAGCCCCGGCGTCACCAATTTCGCTTGTTGGCAAGGCGACTTCTTCGCCTCGATGGCCGATTTCCTGCGTTACGATTTCGCGCCCGACGAGGCCCCGGATGCGGAGAGTTTCCTGCCCATTCTGAAGGACCAAAGCATGCCTGCAGCGCGGCGACCGGGGACCGTCCAGCACTCGATCAACGGGCAGTTCGCGATCGTGGATTCCAATGGTGAATACAAGCTCCTCGATGGCACCGGCAGCGGTGGGTACACCGCCACCTACGACACCGACAACATCCTTCAATCCAACACCGGCGGCAGCATTCGGGGGACGCCACGACAACTTTTCAATCTTCTCACCGATCCGGGGGAGACATCCAACCTGCTCCTCAGTCCCACGCAGGCAGCCCTGGACAAGGAGGCCGAGCTCTATGCCCTGCTCAATGAGATCCGCGGTAATACCACCCTGGGCACGGACGGCGACTCGAAGGTTCCCCCTCTCGATAGTGATGGCGATGGCCTGGCGAACTACTATGAAAACCTCTATCCGATGGTCCTCGATCGCGACGACCCGGACGATGCGGATGTCGATGAGGAGCCCGACGGCTTGAGCAATCTGGAGGAGTTCGCTCTGGGAACCAGTCCCATGGACCCGGATACCGACGGAGACCGGCTGAGCGATTTCGAGGAAGCGGTGACTTTCGGAACCCTGCCGCTCAATCCTCACTCCGATGGGGACTCTCTTCCTGATGGCGACGAGGTCTTCCGCTGGGGGACCGATCCTCTTCTCAGTGATACCGATAGCGACGGTGCCAATGACGACTTTGAACTCCAGGTCTTCACCAACCCGCTTAATGCCGACAGCGTTCCCGGTGACGGAAGCGATCTCATCTCCATCGCACTGAGTCCCTCGGAGCTCGTGCTTGCCGGTCTCAACGGCAATGCCACTGATCCTTCCTACCAGCCCGACAATTTTGATCTCAGTCCCCTCACGATCCGTGAACGAGAAGGCAGCAACCCTCAATGGCGGACCCGGATGTTCTTCAAGTTTGATCTGTCGACGGTTCCCGGATCGCTGGAGAGCGCCAGTCTCCGCCTTCACCAATTCAACCGTCTCAATGAAGTCAACTGGGAGGACATCGAGCTCGCCGTCGTGGATCAGGCATGGAGCGACACCCCCGGCAGCTATCCGCTTTTCAGCAGCACTCCCGTCAAGGATGCCACCACGATTGGCAACAATCGCGACTTCGGAACGGCCATCGATGCCTCGGGCTTCTTCAGCGGAACTCCCGGCACGCCGGGAAGCGACGCCGGCTTTGACGTCACCCCCATGGTTACCAATTGGTTGTCGGGCAACACACCCAATCACGGCTGGCGTCTCGCCTTTGCGGCTCCATTCAATGGCGGATCCGCTTTTTCAAAAGACGATGATCCCGCCACACCTGATCAGAACGAAGCCTTCCAGCTTCTACTCAACTTCCGAACCGCTTCCCACGCAGACGTCGACGAGGACAACGACTTGCTGTTGGACGATTACGAGTTGTCCCACTTCGGGGACCTCTCTGAATCCGGCGATGGCGATGCCGACAAGGACGGACGAAGCAACCTTGTCGAACAAGCGCTGGGAAACGATGTCAGTGGCGTGGAGCAGAGCAGACCCTACGGATTCGATTTCAGCGATCCCGAGGATGTCTCCTTTTTCTACCATCGCTATCGTGAGGCGGGATTGGGCGTCGAGGTCCGTTTCTCCGAAGATCTCGAGAGCTGGCATCCCTACACCAGGTATTTCCATGCGCTGCCCGGTTCTGTCGGAAGCGATCTGGGATCCGACTATGAAAAGGTGAAGCTCACCCCGGTCGGGAACCTTCCGAGCAGCCTATTCGTCGACTTTGTCATCCACACACTGCGCCCCGAGTAGCGTGATGAAAGTCTCCGGCAGCGGCCACTTCCGCTGCCCGGATGTACTTTGCGCTCGAGAACATTGCCATCGGCGGGGTTCGATGTATTTTCGAACGTATGAAAACTTTGAAGAAGGTCCTCTGGCTTTGGTTGGCGATGAGTTTGGCGGTTTTTGCGGAGACCAAGAAAGTCGAGGTCGAGGAGGCAGAAAAGCTGGTGACGGATAAGGCGCAGGTGCTCGACGTGCGTACTCAGGAAGAGTGGGATGAAGGCCACCTCGATGGGGCCGTGCGAGTGGATTTCAATGAGAAGAACTTTGGGGAAAAAGTGCTCAAGACGCTGGATCCGAAGAAGCCGGTGCTGATCTACTGCAACAGCGGTGGAAGGAGCGGACGTGCCACCGAAGCGATGGACAAGCTGGGCTTTAAAGTCATCTACGACCTCGATGGAGGCATCAAGGCTTGGAAAAAAGCCGGAAACAAGGTGGTCAAATAGACAGTGTCACCCCGCTCTTCGACCTTGATTCCTTAAGGATCCCTAAGTATTTCTCTTCTCGCGCATGGCGGCGAAGAAGAAACAGATCAAACTGGGATCGAAGACGGGCAACCACCGCCGTCGCAGCCGACCGCCGTTTTCGGAGGTCCTGAAGCTCGCCGACGCGCGGGCGCGTGCCTCGGTGAATCGTCCGAGTAACCGTCGCGCCTTGAAGTCGGTGCGTGCCGCGATCGCGGGGACCATTGAGATTGAGGAATCACCGGGCATGGCCTTGCGGATGGGCCGCTGGCTTCTCGGCTTAATGCTGTTGCCTTTCTGCGGGGTCACGAGCTGGACCTTTTTCAGTCTTTTTTCCGATGTCACCCTGAGGCACGAATTCTGGCAAACGACCGCTTTCTGGTACTTTGCGACTGGTGGCTTGCTGATGACCGGGTGGTTTGCGACGGGCTTGCTGGGTGACTTTTTCCTCTACCTCTACGTGCTGGGTCATGAGCTCACGCATATCGTTTTCATCTGGATGTTCCGTGGCACGGTGAGCGACTGGGGGGTGAGCGTGGATGGCGGCTACGTGACCACGGACAAGTCGAACATCGTGATCGCGCTGGCGCCGTATTTCGTGCCGCTGTGGGCAGCCCTGGTGGTCGCGGGATTTGCGGCAGTCGGCTATTTCATCGAGTTGCCCGGCGCGGCGATGAAGTCGCTGTTCGGATTACTGGGTTTTTTCTGGGCCTTTCACCTGCTCTGGACCCTGTGGATGATCCCACGTGACCAGCCGGACTTGCGGGAAAACGGCACCTTCTTATCCCTGACGATCATCTATCTGGCCAACCTCTTGATTCTGGTAGCGCTGATGTGTCTGGCATCGGACGACATGAGTTTCCGCGGCTTCGCCAGGGAATGGCTGGCGAATGCCCGGGAGGCTGGTGAGGGCGTGGAAATGATGCTCCGTCGGCTGCTGAGATGATTCGCCGGGCTGGACCCGACGATGATTTGTAGGACAACTTTTTTTGAGCTGGAGCAAGATGCGTGAGATGCGGCGCGTAGGTGACGCTCACAACTGCAGGAATTCTCACCCTTACCCATGATCAAGCGCCCTATTTTTCCTTTGCTCGCCGTTTTGCTGAGCACTTCACTTGTTGACGCTGAGTCACTTCAGCTCAAAGGAGCTCCGGACAAGCCGGGCAATGGCAAGCACATTGTCCTGCTGGCAGGCGACGAGGAATACCGCTCCGAGGAGGCCTGTCCGATGCTGGCGAAGATTCTTTCGACGCACCACGGCTTCGACACCACCGTCCTATTTTCGCAGGATGCGGACGGAAACATCGATCCTAACAGCTCAAGCAACATTCCGGGGACGAAGGCGATCGATTCCGCCGATCTGGTGATTACCGGGCTGCGTTTCCGTGATCTCCCCGATGCACAACTGCAGCCCTTGGCCGACTACTTGAATGCCGGCAAGCCGATCTTTGGATTCCGCACTTCGACCCATGCCTTCAAGACGAAGAGCAAGCTTGGAGGGATCGACTGGAACAATTTCGGCCCCGAAATCCTCGGCGAAGGATGGGCGGGCCATTATGGAAAGCATGCCGTGGAAGGTGCGCGGGGAGTACCCAATGCCGGTTACCTTGGCCACCCGATCCTCCATGGGGTCCAGGATGTTTTCGTGGAAAGCGATGTCTACGGTGTCAAACGCGTGACGGAAGAGAACGCGACGATCCTCATGCATGGGGTGGTAACCGCGAATCTGCTTCCGGATTCTTACCAGGTCACGGGCAAGGAACCTCAGCCATCCCTATGGATCCGCCAGTATCAAACGCCGCAGGGCGGGAAAGGAAAAGCGGTTTGCAGCACGATGGGGGCATCGAGCGACCTCGACAACGAGGGTCTGCGGCGACTCTTCGTCAATACCGCCTTCTACCTGACGGGAGTGGAAGTGCCGGTCAAAGCGGACGTCACCATCGTCGATCCATTTGAGCCAAGCCGCTTCCAGTTCATGCGCGAGAAGGGCTACTTCAAGAAGCTCGGCTTGAAGCCAGCGGACTTCGGATACGGCAAGTCACCAACAACCGGCAACCCAATCTCGACTTTGGTCAAGGTTCCTCGTGAGACCGGCAAGGTCGATGAGGGGGATGGCGATGAGCCGAAGTTTGCCGATATCCCAGGGCCGAAGATCATTTCCACCATCACCCCAACCAAACTCCAGCAGGAGAAAGGCCGGCGACCGAAGTACTATCAGCCGAAGAAGCTGGACGGTGGCGCTGCCGAGCCGGTCGAGCTGCCGCTCACTCCGGAAAAGGGCGAGACCGTGGTGCTGTTAGGAAACTCGCTGGCTGAGCGAATGAATCATTTCGACCATTTCGAAGGGGCTGTGCACGCGAGTTTCCCAGGCAGGGACATCACCTTCCGCAACATGGGGTTTCCAGGGCACACCCCGGGATTCCGTCCGGAAGCGGGAAACGATAATCCCTGGGCGTTTCCCGGCGCTAATAAGTTCCGTCCGGACATTCACAAGCATTTCGGCAACGGTCACTATCCGCATCCGGATGAATGGCTGACCATCCTCAGCGCGGACACGATCATCGCCTTCTTTGGCTTCAATGAGTCCTTCGCAGGAATGGAGGGTCTGGGAAATTTCCGCAATGAGCTTGCGGGCTTTGTCGACCACACGCTGAAGCAGGGCTACAACTACAAAAAGGCCCCGAAGCTGGTGTTGGCGACCCCGACGGCGACAGAGGACCTGACGCAGTATTCGTTGCCGGATGCCTCCGCACGCAACGAGGTGCTCGCAGCCTATGCGAAGGTTGTCAGGGAAGTGGCTGAGGAAAAGAATGTCGGCTTCGTCGAGCTCTTCGAGCCCTCGAGCAAGTGGACCAACTTCACGATCAATGGCGTGCATCTCAATGAGGAGGGCTACGCAAAGCTGTCGCCGATCCTCATGGAGGCTGTCTTCGGAAAGAAGGAGGTCCCACGGCCCAGTGAGGCACTGAAGCAGGCGATCAAGGACAAGAACTGGTTCTGGAAAAACGACTACCGGGTGATCAATGGCGTGCACGTCTACGGAGGACGCTGGGCGCCTTATGGTAACTTCAACTATCCCGAGGAGATTGAGAAAGTCCGCCAGATGACGGTGCTTCGTGACCAGGAGATCTGGGCTGCGGCACAGGGGAAGGACATCAAGCCGGATGACGCGCTGACCCGTCCGCTATCGAAGGTCGAAACCAACTACGCACCGAGTTCGAAGAACGGGGTGCTGGACTACCTTGAAGAAGCCGAGGCAATGAAGAAGTTCACATTGCCCGATGGCTACGAGGTTTCGACCTTCGCGACGGAAGCGATGTTTCCCAATCTCGCCAACCCAATGCAGATGCGCTTCGACAACAAGGGTCGCTTGTGGGTGTCGACGATGCCAAGCTATCCGCAGTACCGTCCGGGTGATCCAAAGCCGAATGACAAGATCCTGATTTATGAAGACACCGATGGCGACGGCCGTGCCGACAAGGAGACGGTGTGGGCGGATGGGCTGAGCATTCCGATCGGCTTTTCGTTTGCACCTGAAGGGGTGTATCTGACCGATGGTGCGCATCTCGTGCTGCTCCAGGATACCGACGGTGATGACCGGGCTGATCAAAAGGATTTCCTGCTCGATGGTTTCGATCCGCATGACTCGCATCACTCGTTCTCGGCCTTCGATGTCGACAACGGGGGCGGCATTTTCATGCTGGAAGGACGCTTCCTCCACTCGCAGGTGGAAACTCCTTACGGGCCCCAGCGGATGACGGATGGCGGTGCCTGGCGCTTCGATCCGCATTCATGGAAGGTGGAGCGAGTGGTCCAGACCGATGTGAGCAATCCGTGGGGCATGGCGCATGATGAGTATGGGCAGAATATTCTCAATGATGCCTCGGGCGGCGTGCAACTCTGGGTGGGCGGATACAGCGTCAAGATGCCTCATGGAGCCGAAATTCCCAGGGTGGAGAAGTTCAACTATGAACATCATGCACGGCCGACGTCGGGCAGCGAATTCATCTACTCGAGCCATTTTCCCGACGACGTCCAAGGGGACTACATCTATGGCAACACGATCGGATTCCTCGGGATCAAGCAGTTCCAGGTCGAGGAGGATGGTCCTGAGATCAAGGGCAGGCATCGTCAGGATTTGATCAGTTCGAGCGACGGAAATTTCCGCCCGGCGGACCTTGAGTTTGCCTTCGATGGCTCGCTCTATTTCCTCGACTGGCACAACGCGCTGATCGGGCACATGCAGCATTCGGGTCGTGATCCGAATCGCTCTTCGGAGTATGGAAGAATCTACAGGATCACCTATCCCTCGCGCCCTTTCGCCAGAATTCCGGAAATTCACGGAGCATCGATCGACGTGCTCTTTGAGAATATGAAGCTTCCGGAATTGCAGGCACGCAAGCGCTCGCATCTCGAACTCCGTGGGCGGAAAAGTGAGGAAGTGATTCCCGCTGCACTGAAGTTTGCGAAGGACAATGCTGCGGACGAAAGGCTGGTGCTCGAGGCCTTGTGGGCCACTTGGGGCCAGAATCAGACGTCGACCGAGCTTCTCGACGCCTGCTTTAAAGCGAAGGATCATCGGGTGCGTAGTGCTGCTGCACGGGTAGTGCGACACAGTCTTCACCTGCTCGACGAGCCGGAGAAATACCTGTTGCTGGCTGCCGCAGACGAACATCCACGGGTGCGGATTGAAGCGCTTTCCGCTGCGAGTTGGCTGGGGGGTGCGAAGGGCGCGGAGGTTCTTCTAACCGTGGCGGCCCAACCTCGAGAAAAGTGGATCAACAACTCGCTGAACTCGGCGATGCTGTTGCTCAAACCGGAGGTCGAGAAACTTCTCAACAACGGAGGATTCGATCGCAACACCATCCCGAGCCTGGATCTCCTGCTGGCCGGAGAACTCAAGGGGGCCGAGGTCGAGGAGAATTTCATGACTCGATCGAAGCGTCGCCGTGCAAGATCCGACAAGTCCTTCGCGAAGACCTACGAACTGGGCAGAACGATCTTCAATAAGGAAGGCTCCTGCGTGACCTGCCACCAGGAAAGCGGCGATGGTCTGAAAGAGATCTATCCACCGATTTCCAGTGGCGAGTGGGTGACGGGTGACAAGGACCGCCTGATCAAGCTCGTGCTGCACGGCATCTGGGGGAAGATCGAAGTGAACGGAAAAGTCTACGATCCTGAGAAAGGCGTGCCGCCGATGACGGCGGTGGGCGCCATGTTCAATGACAAGGAAGTCGCCGCCGTGCTGACATACGTGCGCAGCAGTTGGGGCAACGATGCGTCGGACGTGAGTGAGGAAGAAGTGAAGGCGATCCGCTCGGCGACCAAGGACCGGAAGATGTTTTACACCCCGGAAGAACTTCTCAAGGAGCATCCATTTCCCAAGAAGTGAGGAAAAGCTCGCGGCTCCAGTCGCGAAGCTCGCTTCAATCTTCCTTCAGGAAGACGTAGCACATCGGAGAAGGGCAGGGGATGTTGTCTCCTGCCTTTTTCAGTGCTCCGGTCTCGGCATCGATGGAGAAGATCGCGATGTCATTCGAGTTCTGTCCGCCGGTGATGAGCCACTTGCCGCTGGGGGAAAGATTGATGTTCCGCGGGATGGAGACGGTGGCGGGGACGGACGAGAGACGATTCAGTGAGCCGTCTTCCTCCACTTCGAAAACCGTAATCGAGTCGTTGCCCTTGTTCCTGGTGTCGCGGTTGGCGGTGTAGACGAATTTGCCGTTCGGATGGACGCGGATTTCGGAGCAGGACATGCCTTCGAGCTTCGAATCCGCGGGCAGGGTCGAGAGGTCCTGAACGCGTTCCAGCTGGCCGTCTGTTAGGCGCTTGAAGACCGAGACGCTGGTGTTGAGTTCGTTGAGGACGTAGATGCGTTTTCCGTCCTTGCTGAACTTCAAGTGGCGCGGGCCGGAGCCGGGCGGGACTTCGGCGTGACCGGCTTTTTCGAGAGCTCCACTGGTGGTGTCGATCTTGTAGATCTCGATCTTGTCGGTGCCGAGATCGGGGGCGTAGGCGTACTGGTTGTCGGGATCGGCGAAAATCGAGTGGGCGTGGGGTTCCTTCTGGCGCTGCGGGTTGGCGCTGCTGCCTTCGTGTTTGAAGAACGAGACGAGTGGCGCGAGCGAGCCGTCGCTGCCAATGGACGTGCTGCCGACTGAGCCGCCGCCGTAGTCGGCGAACATGGCGACCTTGCCGGTGTGATCGAAGCTGACATGGCAGGCACCCTTGCCTTGGGCGGAGGTTTCGCCCGTCAGGGTGAGTGAGCGATCCTCGCCAATGGAGAACAGGCTGAGGGTTCCGGCTCCCTTTTTCTGGCTGGTCGAAAGCAGCGACTTGCCGTCGGGACTCAGGGCCTGGAAGCCGGTGCCCGCGAGCTCGACGATTTGCTTGGGCGGGCTGATCTTGCCGCTGTCCTCATCGAGCGAGGAAAGGTAGATGCCGCCATCTTTGCCTTTGCCGGTGCTGCCGATGTAGAAGTCGATGCTTTCCGCAAAGGTGGCGGAACCGAGAAGCAGGAGGGTGCTGAAGGACAAGGATGCGGTATTCATGATCGTGAGGCTGGCAAAGCGGCGTGCGCTTGCCAACCTACGAGAGAGGCATCGACCTTCTTACTTGCTGGCCAGGGCGTCCTGAATCTCCTCGATGCTCATGTTCTTTGTTTCCCGCAGGGTGAAGAAGAGGATCAGCAGACCGGCGGCGACGGTGCCGGCGTAGAAGAGGAAAATCGAGGTCATGCCCATGTGCTCGAGCTGCCAGGGGAAGAACATCTGGACGAGCCAGCTGGTGAGGCTGGTGACAATGGTGAAGAAAGGAATCGCTGCACCGCGGACCGAGACCGGGAAAATTTCGGAAAACAGCACCCACATCACGGGGCCGACGGAGAAGTGGAAGGCGGCGACGAAGCTCAGGATGCCGATGAGCACCAGCATGGCATTCATCTTGATCGATTTCTCGACGAGGAAGTTCAGCTGGCTCAGGGCATCGGCTTCACCGATGGCTTCCTTGACGGCCGTCTTGAAGGCAATGTCGTTGGCGAACTCCACGCCGACGAGTGGCTGAAGTCGTTCCGCGTCCTCGATTTCCACGAGCTCGCTGATCGTCTCGGCGGGCAGGGTGTAGCGCGCTTGCTTGAAGGCGAAGGCGCAGAGTCCGAGGCTGGCGATGATCCAGACCATGCCCCAGATGATCAGCGGGCGGCGTCCGAGTTTATCAACTAACAGAAGTCCGAGGACGGTGAAGGCGAGCCCGACGAGCCCGATCCAGATGGCTTGGGAAAAGGCCGCGTCTTCACCAACTCCGAGCTGCTTGAAGACGGTCTGGGCGTAAAAGAGGATCGCGTTGATGCCGGTCGTTTGCTGGGCGATGGCGATCGTCATGGCGATGATCATGGTCAGCCGCATCCGCTTGCCGAAGACCTCCTTCATCTGGGAAAGGATCGAGTGATCACTGGAGGATTTGGCGAGGCTTTCCTGAATTTCGGCAACGTGGGCGTCGATACTTTCTTCGGACTGGAGCTTCTTCAGTCGGAGTTTCGCGTCTTCCACGCGGCCGCGATAGACGAGCCATGGCGGGCTTTCAGGGATGAAGAGCAGCAGGACGAACCAGAGGATCGCGAAGGGGATTTCGGAACCGAGCATCCACTGCCAGGTGTGGGTGTCGATCTTCGCGGCCGTGACCCACTCCGCATCCGAGTTCGCCCAGTGATGGATGAGGTAGTTGATGAAATAGGCGGCGGACAGTCCGACCACGATATTGATCTGGGTCATCGAGACGAGCTTGCCGCGCCATTTGGAAGGAGCGATTTCACCGATGTACATCGAGGCCAGCGAGATCGAGGTGAAGGCGAGGCCGCCGAGGAAACGGGCAGTGACGAGCATCGTGTAACTCGTGGCGAAGGCGGAGGCGAAGGCCGAAATGATGTAGAGGACCGCGACCGAGAGAATGGCCTTTTTCCGTCCGAAGCGGTCACTCACAAAGCTGGCGAAGGGCAGCGCGAGCAGCACGCCGAGGGCCGGCGCACTCACTGCGGTTCCTTTCTGTGCGGCCGTCAGCCCGAAGTCCACGGCAATCAGGTCGATCGCACCGGAGATCAGCGCGGCATCAATTCCGAAGAGGAGGCCACCCATGGCGACGATTGTCGCATAGAAGAAGGATGCTTTTTTAGCAGCGCGCATGAGTTTTAGTATTCAATCGGCTATTTCTTGAAAGCTTTGATTGAGACTTCGTTGATAAAGCCGACAGCGCGTCGGACGGCGTGTCGTTGATAGGATCGGGAATGGCGGGGGCGTAAGGGGGAGGATGACTTTCCGAGCTTTGACATTTCTGATGCTGCTATCGAGTGCCGCTCATGCGATTGAAGTGACGCGCGGACCCTACCTGCAGCTGGCTCATGAGCGGGGCGTGACGATTGTGTGGCGGACCGACCAAGCTCTCAAACAGCCAAAGGTGTTGTTTCAGGAGGCCGGGAAGGATGGGATTTTGACGTGTTCTGGTGACGCGATCCTGCGTCGCAGTATGGAGGGTGAATCCAACCTGCACAGCGCCCCGAAGGGATCGGTGCAGTATGAGGCCAAACTGGACGGCCTGAAGCCTCTAACAACCTACCGATACGTGCTTTATGATGGGGCGGATGCGCTGACGGAAGGCGGCTTGGAGTTTCGCTTCAGGACTCACCCGCGGATTGGCGTCGTGACGCCCGCGCGGATCTGGGTGGTGGGAGATTCCGGCACGGGAGAACTGCACCAGCGGATGGTCAACAAGGCCATGCTCTCCTACACCGAAAACAGCAGCCGACCGCTGGACTTCTACCTTCATGTCGGAGACATGGCTTATGGCCAAGGGACCGACGATCAATTCCAGAAGAAATTCTTCGAGCCCTACGAAGAGACGCTTCGCAATACGGTGTGCTGGGGTTCACTGGGCAATCACGAAGGAAAGACATCAAATGGTGGCACGGGGATCGGGCCGTTCTTCGACGCCTATGTCTGCCCGACGGCGGGAGAAGCGGGTGGCGTGCCTTCGGGGCAGGAGTCCTTTTATTCATTCGACTACGGCGACATTCATCTGATCTGCCTCAATTCCTACGACATCGATCGCTCGCCTCAGGGCGAGATGGCGCAGTGGCTGGTGCGCGATCTGGCGGCGACCCAGGCACGCTGGATCATCGGCTTCTGGCATCACCCGCCCTACACCAAGGGCACGCACGACAGCGATAAGGAGGTGGAGTTGATCGAGATGCGGAAATACATCATGCCGATCCTTGAAGCGGGTGGGGTGGATTTGGTGCTTTGCGGTCATTCCCATATTTACGAACGCTCCATGCTGATCGACGGGGCCTATGCGACGCCGACCAGCGCGGAGGGCGTCATCCTGGATGATCGGGATGGAGATCCTGATGGCGATGGACCCTATCGAAAAAGCGGCGTCGTGACACCGCACAATGGAACGGTGGCGGTGGTGACAGGTCATGGGGGAGCGCTTGGCCGCAACGCGAAGGGGATTTCTCCGATCATGCGCAGCATTGTGTTAGATCATGGTTCGACGATTCTGGATGTGGACGGGGATACCCTTGTGGGAACCATGTTGGACCTCAAGGGGAAGGAGCGGGACCGGTTTTCGATCGTGAAAGAAGGCGTGGTGAATCATCAGGTGATGACGGATCCCTGGACACCGACGGAGAAGACCCAGGAGCGCACAGGCGCGGGGGTTCTGGGTTCACCCAAGACCATTGCGGCGGCAAAAGAAGCCCGCAAAGCCGGCATGAAGAACATCGGGAAATTGATGCCGGAAGGAAGCAAACCCATCATTCCGGCAGGCGCGGTGTGGGACTACCTGGCTGGAGGAGATGGCCCTGAGACCGAAATGTGGACCCAGCTCGGATTTGATGCTCGGGAGGAAGAATGGAAGTCCGGGAAGGCGGGCTTCGGCTACGGCGATGGCGATGACCAAACGGTTCTCAAAGACATGAGGAACCAGTACAGCGTGATCTTCATCCGCCGGGAATTCGTGATCCCCCAGGGAAGCGATCCCAAGAAGCTCGGCCTGCTTATCAATTACGACGATGGCTTTGTGCTGCACGTCAACGGCCGCGAACTTCTGTCGAAAGGCGTGACAAGAGGAAAGGGAGGCAAGGTGGCGAATCACGAGGCAAGTGGCGCCGACTATTTTCCTCTAACAGAATTCTCCGACGCTTTCCGGGTCGGTAAAAATGTCATCGCGCTGGAGGGCCACAACGTGAGCAAATCCAGCAGCGATCTGAGCCTCGACCCCGTCCTGATGATTGAGCCCTAGTGTTGGATCCGCCGTCTCAGCGGTTCCGTCGGTCTGCGGGACGGAGTGTCCGCTCTGGTGTCGGGGCATGGAGGCCCCGGCGTTGCTTGCAGTTGTAATGTGGAGCTCCTGCGATTAGGGCAGGGCATCTTGTATGTCGAAACCGGGAGTCACAGCCGAAGCGAGCCAGCGCGCCGAGCCAGAGAAGGCTTTGCTCAAGGGGCGGCTTGCGGGACTCTCGCTGCCGCGCCAGGTCGCGGTGCTGGCGGTCTGGCCGCTGCTGGAGCAGGTGCTCGCCTTTTGCGTCGGCATGACCGACCTACTCATCGCCGGGCGGATGGCTGAGGGGGAGGCTCGGGTTGCGGTGCTGGATGCGATGGGGCTGGGTGGCTATGTCGCGTGGTTCCTGAACATCCTGCAGGCGGCCGTCGCCACCGGGGTGATGGCCTTGGTCTCGCGGGCCACCGGTGCGGGCGAGCAGGCCTTGGCGCGTCGCGGGCTCGGACAAGGTCTATGGCTCGGTCTGGCAGCGGGAATGATTTCGTTCTTTATCCTGCAGGCGGCGGCTCACCTGCTGATCCGATGGATTGGCTTGAGTGACGCCGCTTCGGCGGAGGCGCTGCGCTACCTGCGGGTGTTTGCTTTTTCCGGGCCATTCAGCGGGATGCTTTTTGCGATCAATGCGGCGCTGCGTGGCTCGGGCGATACGCGCACGCCCTTCGTCGGGATGGTGGTGGTGAATGGGGTGAACATGCTGATGAGTTGGGTGCTGGTCTTTGCGCCAGCCCCTTGGGGTGGTCGCGGTGTGGAAGGCATCGCTCTGGGTACCGTGCTCGGCTGGATCGCCGGTCTGGCAGTGGTAGTGGCGATGTTGGGAAAAGGCGGAGACGGTCTCGCCTGGACACGCGCAGGCCTGAAGTTCTGCCGGGAAACGATGCTTCGAATCCTTCGGGTCGGCGCGCCGCAGTCGCTGGAGATCGCCGGCATGTGGGGCATTCATGCCTACGGGATCCGGGTGATTTCGCGTTTGCCGGTCGAGGGGGCGCTTGGGGCGCACATCCTTGCGGTGCGGGTGGAGTCGATGTCGTTCCTTCCCGGCTTCGCCATCGCCACGGCGGCTGCGGCGCTGGCCGGGCAGTACCTCGGAGCAGGTTCGCGGGACACGGCGGTGAAGGCGGTGCGGCTTTGTTGGAAGGTGGCGGTGGTGGTGATGGGTTCGATGGGGCTCCTCTTTGCGTTCGGCGGAAAGCAGTTGGTGAGCGTACTTGCGCCGGATAGTGCGATGCATGTCGAGCTCGCGGGGCCCTTGCTGGTGGTCTGCGCGCTGAGCCAGCCGTTTTTTGCGACGTGTATCGTGCTCAAGACCTCAATGAGAGGCGCCGGTGCCACGCCGCTGGTGATCCGTTATGCTTTCGGCAGCATGATCTTTTTCCGGATCATCGTGCTGGCGGCATTCTCCCACTTTGGGGACATCACCTTGATCTGGGTCTGGATCATTCTGTCGTTGGATATCGTCACGCAGGCCTTCATTTTCAGCCGTCTGCATTTCGGCGGGAAATGGCTGGATGCGAAGGTCTGAGAAGTCGGACTCGCCATCCGAGAGAGATCACATAATTTCGCGAGGTGCATTTGTTCTTCCCGTTGGCGAGCAGCATCCTCTATGTCGTCGCCGCGTTGTTCCTGAAACAATCGGCATCGCGCGGGGTGGATATTTGGCGCACCGCCTTTGTTTGCAACGCCATGACCGCGTTGCTCTTCCTGTGCCTCTGGCCGCTGGGCGGGAAGCCGGTGGTGATCGAACTCCTTTGGCAGCCCCTGCTGGTGGCGCTCTTGTTCATCGTGGCGCAGCTGATGACCTTTCTCGCCCTCAAGACGGGAGACGTCTCCGTGGCGACTCCGGTGATGGGTTCGAAAGTCGTGCTGGTGGCGGTTTTCACCACCCTGCTCGGTGCGGGAACCGTGCCCCTGGCGCTCTGGGCGGCCGCCCTGCTGAGTACGCTGGGAATCGCTTCGCTCAACGGTAAGGGCGAGACTCGCCATGCGAATGTCCTGCGCACGGTGTGGCTTTCCCTCGCCGCCGTGTCGGCCTACGCGCTCTTCGATGTGCTGGTCATGAGTTGGGCACCCAACTGGGGGACCGGGCGTTTCCTGCCGCTGGTCATGCTGGCGAGCGGACTGCTCTCCTTTGGCTTTCTGCCGCTCGCGCGGAAAGGAAAGGCAAGTCGTGCCTGGAGGGATCAGCGACCTTTGTTTTTCGGCGCGGTCTTCATGTCTCTCCAAGCGCTGATCCTCGTGTCGTCGATGGCGATCTACGGGGACGCGACCGCGATCAACGTGATCTACAGCACCCGCGGTCTCTGGAGTGTGCTGGCGGTCTGGTGGCTCGGACACCTTTTCGGAAATACGGAGCGCTCCCAGGGCGGCGGCGTGTTCCGATCTCGTCTGTTTGGCGCGGCCTGCCTCTGTGCCTCGGTGGCGCTGGTCTTTGTCTGAGGAAGCGAGAATCTGGATGAATTTTCTGAAATCCGAGGATCGTATGGTAATCGTTCCCCGGCTTTGATTGAAATGCTTCTGATATGATGTCGACCCCACCACCACTCCGCTACCCTGACCGGACGAAGACCGGCTTGAATCTTGGAGCTGCCATCGCCCTGTGCTTGCTCTCCCTGTGGATGGTGGTCGCCGATCTTTCCTATACCGGCGACCTGCTCTTTCAGACATCTGCCAGCTTTCTTGTTTCATTCCTCGTGTTTTCCCTGCTCTTCGTCGTGACCCTCGTGGTTGCGATCTTTCCCAAGCGGATGATTGTAGGGATGAATCTGTTGCTGCTTTGCCGTCTTTCCTACGGCTTTCCGTTCAGCCTGGTGATGGATAGCAGTGCCGCCGCGAGACTCACCAGCGTTCTCATGCTGCTTCTCTCGGTAGTCTATCTATTCGTCTCATTGAAGAAAATGATCCGCACGGATTCGCGGCCGTGGGTGAAGCTCAAGCACACGCTCGTCGTCCTCCCCGTCTGGATTCTCACGGGGCTCCTCGCCATTCCGGTGCTGGTTGTCGGGGCGGGTTACGGTGCTCGTGGTCTCCTGGGCGATTACACCGAGCTTTCCCTGCACGGGATCGACCTCAGGGAACGCGTTTTTGAGAAAGACGGACAACGGGTTCATCTCGTGGGCATGATGCACATCGGCGATGGATCCTATTACCGCGATCTCAAAGAACGCATGAACGCCGAATTGCCCGCCGGCGAGAACCGACTCGTTCTAACAGAAGGGGTATCTGACAAGCACAAGCTTCTTCCCAGGGATTTTGCCAATGGGACCACCTACGCCAAACTCGCTGAAGCGTTCGGGCTCGAGGCTCAAAAATCGCTCGAGTCATCCCCGGGGTCGGCAGCTCCTACAACCTTCGACCCTCAAGCACTCGGGCAGGATGCGGGATTCATCGACGCAGGCCCGAGAAGCATCGTCTGGCAGAATGCCGATATCGACATCTCCGAGCTTGAGGATCGACACCAGACCTTGTTGTTAGCCTTACTCGGCATTCTGAGCGGCGGGAACTTTCAACAAATGCTCATTGCGGATGTGGGTGATGCCACGGGTGAAGACCTCGAAGATCTCTTTAAGAACGGGTTGATCGTCGCCCGCAACCAGGTCCTCATGCAGCACTTCGATAGGATGCTGCCGGACTTCTCCGAAGTCTATGTTCCCTGGGGTGCCGCGCATCTTCCTGATCTCGAAGCACGACTCGTCGAAAGAGGCTTTCAACGAGTTTCCGAAACCAAACGGCCGGTGGTTTCGTTTTGGGATTGAGTCGATCGGTGCGCCTTCTGGAAGGACTTCAAGTGACGATGCGCCAAGGGCCAAGATAAGCTACTGCAGGTTTGACGGAGAAATCGAGTGAGTTGCCGATCGATCGCGGGAGATCGCCGATCTTCCGAACGTCTCATGGCCGCAGGCGCGGAAATGATCGAGGACGCAAGCTCAAGGATCGTCTCGGAGATTTTCCGCTCAGACGCGTCGACGAACTCCGCACAGAGCACCTGCCAGCAACAGGCCAGTGGTCACGAAGTTTCCTGCTTCGGGAACTTCCGAAATTTGAAACCCTTTCATCTCGTAGGCGACCGTCGACCCATTCAGAAATTCTGTGGTAACCGGCAGGGATAGAAGTGCGGAGGCTGCAAAGGTCAAATTCACATTCTCCTCCGGAGCTACTGAACCGGTCGTGAAAAGCATTGATACGACGCCTGAGTTTGAATCGAAAGTTAGAAGATCGAATATCCCATCAACCCCTCCGGTACTCGTTAGCGACGTGGAGAAGGCTCCCACTCCTGTTGAGCCAATCATGATATCAAAAGTCGTTGGGGAGAGTAAATTGATCAAGCCAGAATCGAATCTTGTGAAATCAAAACTCAACCGATAGGTGGTATCCGCTTCGAATCCCGAGGTTCCCAAATTGACCGAAGCCGTCCAAGACTGAGACTGTGCTATCCCAGCACCAACCGATACTTGAATCCCCGCGCCCGCGGTTACAGATGTGATGGATTCAAATTTCACCGCGGTATCCGAAGGGCTGCTGGAAATACTAGTCCGAGCGTTGATTTGGGCCTGTATAGTAGCCGTCGATGGAATTCCGAATTCTGTAGTCTGGACCGTTGCGCCAATCCCTATGGTGCCACCTGCAGACGTCCCCCAGTTCGTCTCGGTGGTGCTATAAGCTGCGCCGTCGATAACTATTTCAACCCCAAGCGAAGCAGGCGGGGCAACACTCACATCCCCACTGCTTATTCCAAAAGGAGAAGGGTCAACAGGAGGAACGGAAATGATCGCCGCCTCAGTGGTGGAAATGGACAAAAGGGCAACGAGTGGAAGGATGGGGGAACTCATGGGGGTAGAGGGGGAAGGCCAATTTGATCGGCCGTCAAAATAGGTGCGATTGCGCACCTAAAGTCAATTGGAATCTCAAAGTCATTCATCAGACTTCAGAATGGGTTGGCAAATTGGCGGGTAATTATTATGCGCGATCGCAAATCTTAAACTGATTTGCTGGTTTTTGACCTGTTAAATGCCTGTGGCTTCAAAAATTGAGCAGACCGAAGAATCTCCGGAAGACCGCGCTCGTCACAGCGGATGATGATGTAATCATGGCGGGCGAATTGGGGACCACGAGCGGGTCTTCGAGCTGTTCGTAGCCGAGGAACCTCGGCTCCGTAGCGGGTGCTGGTCGGTATTCCGCACTTGCCTCGACGGCCTTTGCGACGGCGCTGGGAAATATGGCTGAAAATTTTTGTCACAAGCGCATAATTGGAGAGCAATGAATCGGCACCCTCAGGTGTCGAAGCTTGAGATCCTGCTTAACCCAATGAAATACCATGAGTTTTAAATTCCATCGAGGTGCTCTCTTCGCGATTTCAGTGGTGTCGATGGGTTCACTTGGCGCGGTCGAACTCGAGCGTGCTGACCTGGCCAGCAAGCTTGCCAGCGATGATCCTGAGCTCAGACGGCAGGCTGAGGTGGAAATTCTTGAGGCTGGTGACCAAGCTGTAGAGTGGCTCGAGGCTCTGCAGAAACATGAGGATCCATGGCTGGCCATGCGCGCGTCACGGTTGTTGTTAGAAAGAATCGGCATCGATCCCGGTCTTCCCCTGGAAACCCAGAAGAAACTGGCGGACTTCAAGCACCTGGAACCCGAGAGGCGTGCCGGGTTGCTGAAAACGCTGAGTCAGGAAGGCGAGGGAAATCTGGAAGTCGTGATTGAACTCATCGAGCACCAGCCGCAAGAGGAACCCTTGCCGGCGGATTTGCTAAGCGCTCTAACATCAGCAGTCTCATTCCGAACGGAGCAGGTCTTCTTACTTGATCCCGGCAGCCTGCACCCGAGGACCTTGGCCGCGCTCATTTCCTCGGTGGTGGACCGCCAGTCGCAGCCGAAGGCTGCGCTCTACGCGCGGTGGCGAAAACTGAAGCCGGCCATCCGGGACCATCTTTTCAGCCGGGATTTGGCGTTGGAGTTCGAATATCTGGGAGATGCCGATGACACGCTTCCCTGGTTCCACTGGATCGCGCGGATCGTGGACCCTGTGATTCGCGCGCGCGTCATCTCGGAAATGGAGAGGACGATGGAACGCGAGCTTCCCGTGCCCAAGGATCTGGATGAAGATGCCGCCTTGGGCTGTGTGCTCGTCTTCAATGGGTCTCGCGGCTCACATCGCGCCTTCCAAATTTACGAGGATCTGGTGAAGCGCTTTCCCGGTCTTTCGAAACGACTCCCCGAGGAGCTTCGTATGCTCGAGGTCCTGCGTCTTGAGAAAGCGGGCGAGCTTGCCGAGGCCCTGCGACTGGCTTGTTCTGCGGATCCCGAGAACCGAGCGGTGATGGATTGGCTGCGACGTCTCGGCAAGGCACTCGAAGACGAGCCCGAACGACTCGATGCAGGTCTTCCCGTGGTCCCGGAACCGCGGTCCGAGCGGATGATGGCGGCTTTCCTGAAAGGCTTCTTCTCCATGGATCGTCCGCGCCCGGGATTTGGCGATGTCGACGACAAGGTCGCGGTCTTCGATGGCTGGGCTCGATCGCCGGAGTGGTTGGAGGCGGCATGGCTGGAAGGTCCGGTGCCGCTCTATCAACTAACGATGATCCGACGCGGGCAGTGGCGCGAACTGATGCTCCGGCATGAAAATGCCACCAACCGTGATCCTCTCATGATTCTCGGAGCCTTGATCGCTCTCAGACCACCTCTCAGAGATGCCCTGCCCGCTGAAATCTGTGATCCTCAGACCCTTCGGCCGATCCTCGTCGGGGCATTGGAAGCTTGTCCCTATTCGCCTTTCTCAACTCTGGAAATCGCGGACCTGGCAGAGACCTGGACTGAGCTTCATCCCGATCTGGTGGCGGAGGGGTCGATGAGTGCTGAACCGTTGCTGCGTGCCATTGGAATCTGGCGGCAAGGAGATTCAAATGCGGCCTCGGCAATGCTGCTGAGCTGGATTTTTCCCGCCCCGGAAAACGAGCTTCCTTCGCAGGATGCCAGAAAGCGCTCGGACTTGGCTTTGTTCGTTCTTACGGACCTGTTAGGCAGTGCCCCCGAGTTGAATTCAGAGACGATTCTGAATGACGATCGCTTTACGAAGGAGATGTTTGAGAAAATGTTCCGAAGGCTGACCGAAGCCGGAACGAACTCGATCGGCAGGACGAAAGGTGCGCTCGTTGTGGCGAAGTTGCTGCGTGAAAAGCATGGTGTCGTCGACACGAAGTTGCACTTCACTTCGACCGATGCCGACGCCATGATATTGGAGTCATGGCTCCGTGCCGATGGCGATGGCGAGCGGGTTGCGGGGGACTTCCTGATTGCCGCCTTGATCGGAGGAAAGGATCCGGAGTTTCGGGAGGACGGTCGTCATGCCGCGTTGATCGGTCTTCTGGCACGAAGTGACGAGGCCCTCGAAGCTCTGGAAGACGCGAAGACCTTCATCTCGGAAGAGGATTATCGAACTAAGAAAGCATGGCTGCTGAGAAATTTGGGAAGAACCGAGGAAGCCCAGCAGGTGATCGGAAACCACGGCGATCCATCGCTTCGCTTGGCGCTCGCTTTGGAGAATCGCGATTGGGTCGCTGCGGAGCGCAGCATCTATGGGCTGAAGCCGGAAAGTCGTCGTGATCTTCGCCGCGCGGTGCTCGCCGCCCTGTCCGGCGAATCCGCCTTGCTCGGTCGGGTGGGGGTCGACCGGTATTCCGAGGCGAAGCTTGTTCTCGGGACGGCGGAAAGTCCGGAAGAGCTCGCTGCCATGGCCGGGCATCCCCAACTTGCGGCTGGTTTGGAAAAGGAACTGATCGACGCTCTCGCGGCGGGTCGTCCGGTGAGCTCCAGGTCCCTTTGGGCATACGTCGAAGATCTCGACTTGCTGTCCAATCCCCAAGCAACCGTTTTGCTACTAACTGAGATCGGCAGAAGTGATCACTGCGATAAGATCGGTGAAGCGAAGAATCGGGTGAAGCACAAGATTATGGCAGCGGCCGCTCTGCTTCGGCTGGGCCGGGGTGACCTCGCTTTTGAAATACTACAGCCTCATCTCGCCGCGGGCGAACTGCCCCGCGACTTCGAGATGTGGCAACAATCCTTCTGGGGTGGTGATGGTCGGGCATTCGTGAGCGGTCTCGCCGTTTTTCTCCGTCTGGCCGAAGTGGAATGGCCGGAGCGGGATGTCGCCGGGCGCGTCACCGCTCTGGCCGCCATCCTCTCGCAGCGCGATGTCGATATGCGGGCCGCCGATAGCATCGAATTGATTGGCAAGCACGCCGAACTTCTATCGCAGGAAGATCTGCTCAGCGCGCTCTTTGTCCCTCTGATCGATCGAGGCCGAAGTGGGGAAATTCCTCCATCTCTGGGCAAGCGGGCTCGTGATTTGTTAGAGCGTCACGAAGCTGGCGAATCCGAGCGACAGGCTCTGGAAACGTGGCTCGCGGGATACCGTTGGCAGAGTCACTCGTCGTTCGCGCCGGAGAACGGACCCCTGCAGATCAGCTTTTCCTGCAAACCATCGGTCGGCACCGAGTCCGATCCCAAGGCGAAAAACTTCGAGATCATCGACGGCATCTCACAGGTTGCGGAACTGGCGGACGACGACGAAGTGGCAGCCCGCGATCTCTTGCGGGACATCATGATTCGCGTGCTACTCGATGATCGCTTGATGTCGGAGGTCGAATGGAGATTCGTCAAGCGACGCAAGGGCTACAGCTTTTCTTCGGGTTTCGACACGCGTGGTCCGGAAACCCTGCTCGTCGCCTTGGACGCCTTCAAGGTCCCGCCAGCGCTGGCGGCGAGCGTTGCCGACGATGCCTCGATCACCAGCACTGGCTATGCGGATATCGACCGCAGCCGACGGGCCGGCGAACTTCTTGCTGCGGCGGGTCGCCATCGCGAAGCGCTTGTCCCGTTCCAACGCTTTATCATTCTGAGCTCGGGAACAGATCGGGAAGCTCTGCTTGGAATGCATCGCTCACGAGGGCTCGCGGCGATCGAAGAGGGAAACCTGGAGCATGCGGTTGATAGCCTGCGGATGCTGCTGATTTTCGCGCCATTCTCTCCTCATGAAGCCGTCGACCTGATCGCCGCGGTTCAAAGCAGTGCGGACGACGATGCCCTCTCTTCCGCAAGAAAGGCGGTTGAACAATTCTGGCGGGCTCGGCAACTCGAGATGCCGGAAAGTGGCACCTATGACTATTGGAGCAGTGAGTGGGAAAAGCTTCTTAGTCCGTAGGCGAGCGTCGCATGTGGCGGGTTCAAACCCCTGTTTGGACAGGAGTGCACAGGGTGATCCAATCTAGATAGATAATCGGTTCGATCTCAGTTTGTTTGGACCAGGATGGATAGGATTTTGAACTCAATGACGGTTCAACCGTGATGATGATCATCAGGATTGTTAGATTCCGTTGCCTTCATCTGATCTATCTCAACCTGTTCCCCGTCCTTCTTTAGCTTGATGGCCCTGCACTGGTGCGCCGGGGCCCAACCGGTGCCGACCCCAACGGGGGCGCCCGTCAGGCGCCCCTTTGATGAATGAAGGTGGTCGTTAGGAGAGCGGCAAAGGTTGTCGGCGACGGCGCAAGATGCTTAGGAAACCGAGACCGCCGAGAAGGGCGACAGAAGGCTCGGGAACAACTGAAAAATCGCCAGCAAAGAAGGGGACGGCATTAACTCCAGTCGAAGTTTCGACTCCCCAGTTCGCAGGATTGTTAATCAGCGCGGCATAGGCCGAAAAACTGGCCTCAGAAGTTCGATCGCCGAGGTAATAGCCGCCATCGTCACCGTCACCATACTCAGCCGCAAAGTCGACGGCGCTGGTGCCGACCGTCAAACCGGTGTTGTCCAGATTGAGGCTGCCACCGCTTCCGTTGTTGGTGAATGCGGAGAGGAAGGCTGTCGGAGTGTCATCGTATGAGGCTGCCTGATAGGCGAAAATTTCGTCTCCGGAAGTGCTGAGAGCGAAGGTTCCATAGCTATCCGAGACGCTGCCGATATCTACCGTGGCAGGTCCTCCCTTGATGGTGACGACCTGTCCGACGGTGACACCGCTCGCCGGGGCAATCCATTCAAGGGCGCCTTCTCCCCTGATGAATGACGATCCGTTCCATTCATCATCGGTGAAGAAGATTGATTCGTTTGCTGGGATTGCAGTGAGGGCGACAAATGCGAAGTCGTCGTCGCCATCGACATTGAAACCAACAAATCCGATGGATCCGACTGAAAGTGCGGAAAAGGCGGTTTGGGATGTGAGGAATGTCGTCAGGAGTGCGAAGTTCAATTTCATTGTAATTTCTGGGAGGTGTTTGAGGTATATCCGGTGGGTTTGATTCCAAACCTACGAATGATCGAGATGCGCGAGCATCTTCCACGCCATGTCCCGGCGATGGGTTTTCCCTTACCAATGTCGGCTTCATTCGTGATCGAGGAAACCATGAGTCGAACGCATGGGTAGCCGGTTGAACGATGGCATGGCAGACCGTTCAGGGCGGGAGAATACCTGATCAATCGACCCTCTGGACCAATGGGTCAGGAGGTGGAACTTCCGCTGAAAAGGTCAGCCTGTGAGTTCCGAAATTCTGATTCCCGAAATTTAATGATGGAGCTGGGGCTGACGTGGCGCTGCGGTGCTGCGCTGTCTAACCTCAGTCCTAGTCGAACAAGTCGAGCTGCGGGGCGTTGGACTCGGGCATGTCGTTCTGACGCGTGTTCTTGGCCTTGGGACCGCGCTTCTTGGCGTCGGGTTTGGTCGAGTTGAGCTCGAGGTGGCTCAGGATGGATTTGGCGCGCTCGATGATCGGCTTGGGAAGGCCGGCGAGGCGGGCGACCTGGATGCCGTAGGATTTGTCGGCAGCGCCGGGGAGGATCTTGCGGAGGAAGATGATCTCTTCGTTCCACTCGCGCACGGCGACGTTGTAATTGGTGACGGCCGGGCGGGTGTTCGACAAGTCGGTGAGCTCGTGATAGTGGGTGGCGAACAAGGTCCGGCACTTGATCTCGTCGTGCAGGTGCTCGGCGACGGCCCAGGCGATGGAAAGGCCATCGAAGGTGGCGGTGCCGCGGCCGATCTCGTCGAGGATGACGAGGCTGTGCTCGGTGGCGTGATTGAGAATCAGGGCGGTCTCGTTCATTTCGACCATGAAGGTCGATTGCCCGCGCGAGAGATCATCGCTGGCACCGACGCGGCAGAAGATGCGATCTACTAGACCTATCGTAGCACTTTCGGCGGGGACGTAAGCACCGATCTGGGCCATCAAGGTGATGAGGGCGACCTGCCGGATGTAAGTCGATTTTCCGGCCATGTTCGGTCCGGTGAGGATTTGGAGAAGATTGTCTTCGGGGTCGAAAGCGGTGTCGTTCGGGACAAACTTCTCGTCGACGAGGGTTTGCTCGAGGACGGGGTGACGGCCGTTGACGATTTCGATGGCGCGTGAAGCCTCGAGTTTCGGCCGGCAGTGGCGGTGGGTTTGGGCGGTTTCGGCCAGGGAACCGAGGGCGTCAAGTCGGGCGATGGCGGCGGCGGTTTGTTGGAGGGAGTCGAGGTGCTCGCAGACCTGCTGGCGGAGCTCAAGGAAGAGCTCGTATTCGAGCTTTTTGGCACGCTCTTCGGAGCCGAGGACCTTGGCTTCCATCTCCTTGAGCGCAGGGGTGATGAAGCGCTCGGCGTTGGCCATGGTCTGCTTGCGGGTGTAGTCGTCGGGCAGGGTGGCGGTGGCGAGCTTGGCGGTGGAGATCTCGATGAAGTAGCCGAAGACGTTGTTGAACTTGATTTTGAGGGTGTCGATGCCGGTGCGCTGGCGCTCCTGTGCCTGAAGGTCGGAGATCCACTGCTTGCCGTCGCGGGTGGCGGACCGGAGTTCGTCGAGTTCGGGGTTGTGGCCGTCGGCGATGAGGCCGCCGTCTTTTAACGTCGCCGGGGGTTCTTCGGCGAGAGCGGTGGTGAGTTGGGCGGTGAGGTCGGTGTGGTCGTTGAGGTTGGATGAGTGATCGGTGAGCAGTGAGCCGTGAGCCGTGGCTGGATTCTCTGTGGACGATTGCTCCGGCCGGGGTTGTGCTGGGGATTGCAAATCCCCACTCCTTGTTAGAGTCGCGAGATCCTCCTTGAGTTCGGGGATGTGGCTTAGGGAGACGGCGAGGGCCTGGAGGTCTCTTGCGTTGCCGGCGCCTTGGGAGAGACGGGCGGTGGTCCGCTCGACATCGCGGATGCCCTGGAGGGATTCGCGGAGTTTGCTGAGGATGAAGGGCTGCTCTAGCAGGTCGGCGATGAAGTTCTGTCGCTCTAACAACTGAGCGAGGTCACGCAGGGGGTGAAGGATCCAGTCGCGCAGGAGGCGGGCACCCATCGGGGTCTTGGTGCGGTCGAGGACACCCAGCAGTGTGTGCTTTTTCCCGGAACGGGAGTCGATGAGGTCGAGGTTGGCCTGGGAGGCGGCGTCGATGAGGACGAGGTGGGAGTCTTCGCGGACTTTTAGCGAGCGGAGGTGCTCGCAGGGACGGCGCAGCTGGTGGATGAGGTAGTGGAGGATGGCGCCGGCGGCACCGGTGGCGGCGTGCATTTCGGCGCAGCCGAAACCGTGCAGCGACTGGACGGCGAAGTGGTCCTTGAGGAGCTGGCCGGCGGGATCGGGGAGGAAGGCGAAGGCATCGTAGGCCTGGGCGGCGGGGAGGGCGCCGAAGGCGGGGATCTGTTCGTCGGAGTAAAGGAGCTCGCTGGGGGTGAGTCGGGCGAGTTCGTCGTCGAGCGGCCCGCGCTCGGTGAACTCGGCGACGGTGAACTCGCCGGTGGTGTGATCGACGCAGGCGAGGCCCCACTTCTTGCCCATCTGATAGACGGCGGCGAGGTAGTTCGGGCGGGCGTCGTCGAGCAGGTGGGCCTCGATGATGGAACCGGCGGAAATGATGCGGGCGATTTCGCGTTCGACGATCTTGCCGGGGCTCGGCTCGGAGGTTTGCTCGGCGATGGCGACGCGCTTGCCGGCTTTGACGAGTTTGGCGATGTAGGCGTCGGCGGCGTGGTAGGGGACGCCGCACATTGGGATCGAGTTGCGGCGGGTGAGGGCGACATTGAGGATCGGCGCGGCGTTCTGGGCGTCCTCGAAGAACATCTCGTAGAAGTCGCCGAGCCGGTACATGAGCAGGACGTCATCCGGGAGGGATCGGCGCATCTTCTGGTACTGCGCCATCATCGGGGTGAGCTTGGGGCCTGACATCGGGGGGAGGATGGGAGTGAAGCGGGCGGGTGAGAAGTGTTTTTGAGAAGAGGAGTGCTGGGGAGGGGCGGGCTTTGGGGTGAAGGAATCAGAGGGCAAGGGGGCGGAAAGGCAGCGGCCACGGTCGCGCCCCTTCAACTTTGCCTTTCAGCCTCTGAACCCGGGATCCCTGACCCCCATGGCTGGCAGAGGGAAATGGCTCTGCATCGATGCGGTCCGTTCGCTTGGTTGACAGAATCGGCCCTGATGTCATGTATTTCCGGCGTATGAAAAAGTTTCTCATTCCGATGCTGTTGGGGGCGCTGATGCCTGTGATGTCCGTGCGTGCTGACGATTCTCCGGTGGCGAAGGAGATGGAGGTCATCGATGATGCCTACAAGGCGTTACGCCGGACGGATGACGCGGCCGAAGGAGCGAAGCTTGCACGTGCGGCGCAGGCCGGTGTGCTGAAAGCCATCACGATGACGCCCGAGTTCATCGAAGCGGGTGGTCATGCCGCCGGTAAGGAGGCGGGGACTGTGGAATACAAGAAGCAGATGGCTCAGCTCTTCATCATTTTCTGCGATGTGGAAGCCGCCTTCCTGGCGAAGGATTTCGACAAGGTTCAGGAGCTGGTTGGGGCTCTGAAGGATTCCAAGAAGAAGGGCCACGAGGAGTTCATGGAAGATGAGTGAGCGGGCTTGATGCCAGCTTGAAAACGTGCGGGAAATGCAACCGCGCTCCAGATTTTTATCCGTGACCGGCTTTGCGCTGGTCACGGATTTTTGTGGTTACCAGAGGTCAAGCTGGTGGTCTTCGGCTTCGGGGTCCCGGAAACGAACACCGACTCCTAACAGGCGGACAGGCTTGTTCTGACCGCGTTTCCAGGCTTCTGCCAGGAGCTCTTCGTAGATGGCGGGCTCGATGGAAGGGTTGGCGCGCTCGGCGGTGGTGCGGGTGAAGTCGCTGAACTTCAGCTTGACGACGAGCGAGCGGATGATGCGGTCCGAATGCTTGCGGGCGAGATCCTCGCGGATGCCTTCCAGCATGCCGCGCATGATGGGTGTGAGGGCGGGCAGGGTAAGAATGTTCTCGGAGAAGGTGTTCTCGCTGGAGATCGATTTGCGGATGCGGTGGGTGCGGACTTCGCGGGTGTCGATGCCGCGCGAGAGTTCGTGGAGTTCCACACCCCAGTTCCCGAAGCGGCGCGCGAGCTCGAGCATGTCGAGCTTCTGAAGGTCACCACATGTATGGATGTTCAAGGCTGCCAGCTTGGCGCGCATTTTCGGGCCGATCCCCCAGAGTCGGCCGACGGGGAGTTCGCGCATGAAGCGGTCGACCTGCTCGGGCCCGACGTAATGTTGTCCATCGGGTTTGTTCCAATCGCTGGCGATCTTGGCGATGAGTTTGTTGTGGGAGATGCCGGCGGAGGCGGTGAGGCCGGTTTCCTCTTTGATCTGGGCACGGATTTCGCGGGCGATGGCTTCGGGTGAGGAACGGAGGTGGGAGACGTCGAGGTATGCCTCATCGAGCGAGAGCGGTTCGATCTTCTCTGTGAAGCGGCCGAAGATCGCGCGGATCCGGGCGGACTCGGATTTGTAGAGATCGAAGCGGACCGGGACGAGGATCAGGTGGGGGCAGAGTTCGAGTGCCTTGAAGACCGGCATGGCCGAGCGACAGCCGAATTTGCGGGCTTCGTAGTTGGCGGTGGTGAGCACGCCACGCCGTGAGCTGCCGCCAACGCCGATCGGTTTGCCCCGCAACTCGGGAGCTTCGCGCTCCTCGATGGCGGCATAGAAGCAGTCCATGTCGATGTGGATGATCTTGGGCAACGGGGAGAAGGAAGCGCGGAGAGGGCTGCGAAGCAAAGCCCTAAGAAGCGGTAATGAGACTTCTGATCGGTTGACTGGACGGATGAATGCGCGATGCTCGTCGGAGCATGAGAGCTTTCATTATCCTGATCGGCCTGGCGCTGCAGTGTCTGGCGGAATTTCCGGCCCTGGACGAGCGGCTGAGCAATTACGAATATCCATACGAGGTCTCGCTTCACAAGTTCGAGGCACAGGGGCAGCCGGTGGAAATGGCTTACATGGACGTCACGCCCGAGACGCCAAACGGGCAGACGGTGCTGCTGATGCACGGTAAGAATTTTTCAGGAGCCTACTGGAAGGGCACAGCGGATTTGCTGCGTGGTCAGGGATACCGGGTGGTGATTCCCGATCAGATCGGTTTTGGAAAATCGAGCAAGCCGACGGATCTGCAGTACAGCTTTCAGGCGCTTGCGGTGCACACCAAGGGCCTGCTGGATCACTTGGAGATTCCGAGCGTGATGGTCGTGGGGCACTCAATGGGCGGCATGCTGGCCACGCGCTTTGCGCTGATGTTCCCGGATCGGACGGGAAAGCTGGTGCTGGTGAATCCGATCGGCCTCGAGGACTGGAAGAAAATGGTGCCCTATCAGCCGATTGACGAGGCATACGAAGCGGAGCTGAAGAAGACTCCGGAATCAGTGAAGGAGTACATGAGCAAGGCGTACTTCGATGGCAAGTGGGATGCGGCTTGGGATGATCTGTTAGCCATTCAAGCGGGCTGGGCGCAGGGGCCGGCCAAGGAGAAAATGGCGATGGTGGGCGCGCTGACGAGCGACATGGTTTTCACCCAGCCGGTGCTTTATGAATTCAGCAGCCTCAAGGTTCCGACCCTGCTGATCATTGGAAACCGCGACCGCACGGCAATCGGAAAGAACCGTGCGGAGCCGAAAGTCGCTGAGAAAATGGGCCTCTACGCCCAGCTTGGCCAGAAGACAGCGGTGACGATCCCTGGCTCCAAACTGGTGGAATTCAAAGACGTCGGGCACTTGCCGCAGGTCGAGGAGTTCGCCAAATATGCGAAAGAGCTGACCAAGTTCCTCGCTCGATAATTGCGCTTTCCCGAGGTCAATCGAACTCAGTGGGAAGCGATGGATTCTCCAGATGGCGGAGCGCCAGAGCGACGTAGTGAGGGGCTCCACGGTGGGGGCACATGTCGGGGAGATCGCCAACGTCGAACCACTCAACGGCGTCGGTTTCATGGGAGGTTTTCGCTTCACCGCCGACGATCGTGCAGGCGAAGGAGGCTTTGTAGATGTATTCGAGCTGAAGTGGGTGGCCTTGTTTCTGCTTGTCCCAGAAGGCGAGCAACTTGGTGGCTTTGACTTCGTAGCCGCTTTCCTCACGGACTTCGCGGATGACGTTTTCAGAAGGTGTTAGATTCACGTCGGCCCAGCCGCCGGGAAAGGTCCACTTGCCGATGCTGGCCTCGCGAACGAGCAGGACCTTGCCATCGCGGATGACGATGCCCCGGGTGTCGAGTTTCGGGGTGAGGTAGCCGACTTCGACCGGCCATTGGAAATCGGGGAGCCTGGCGTGAAGGAGCTCGGCGGCGATTTCATGGAGTCGGCGGTAGCGCTCCCTGTCGAATTCGCAGTCCCCGTAGTGGAGGCCGCATTCGGCGATGCCTTTGATTTCACGGCTGAGGGCGAGGAGGTCGGTTTCCATGGGGGGATGGTGGTGAATTGTCGGGGCGGAGGCAATCGTGTCGGGAATTTCGGTTTAATTTCCGGGGGGATGAGCTAGATAGGCGCATGCACCCGTTTTTGGCTGAGGATTTTCACGTGAAGTGGTCGACATTGGTGCCGGAGGCGATTGAGAGCGACATCCGGCATGGACTCGAAGTGGCGAAGGAAAACATTGAGGCGATCTGTGCGCAGGATGCGGCCACGGCGACCTATGAGTCGACCTTTGCCGCGTTGGAAAAAGCTTCTGAGGCGCTGGATCGCGGGTGGGGTCGCTTGCAGCATCTGGATTCGGTCAATGACAACCCGGCCCAGCGCGAGGCCTTGAACAAGATGTTGCCGGAGGTTTCGAACTTCTATGCTTCGATTCCGCTGAACCAGCGGCTCTGGTCGATGCTGCGTGCCTTCGGCACCTCGGCGATGACCGACGAGCTTGATCCGGTGCAGAAACGTTTCGTCGAGGAGACGATGCAGGATTTCATTCAGAGCGGTGCGAATCTTCCGACCAACGAGAAGGAGCGCGTGGCGGAGATCCAGGCAGAATTGTCGAAGCTGACCAAGGCCTATGGCGAGCATGTGCTCGATTCGACGAATGCCTGGGAATTGGTGATCGAGGATGAGGCAAAGCTGGCGGGATTGCCCGATTCGGCGAAGGCCGCCGCTTTGGCGAATGCGAAGGCCAAGGGCGTGGCAACGGATGAGAAACCAGCCTGGCGCTTCACGCTGCAGTTCCCCTCGATGTATCCGATCTTGCAGTTTCTTGATGACGATGGCATCCGGAAACAAGTTTGGGAGGCTTCCTCGAAAGTGGCGTCCGAGGGTGACTACGACAACACCGAGTTGATCTGGAAGATCCTGGCACTGCGTGATGAGAAGGCGGAGATTCTCGGGCACGAGAATTTTGCAGATCTGACCTTGCAGCGGCGGATGGCGAAGGATGCGAAGACAGCTCTTGGGTTCACGGAAGATCTGCACGACCGGATTGCGGAAACTTACCAGCAGGAGTATCGCGAACTCTGCGAATACAAGGCGTCGAAGTTGGGAGGAGAAGTGGACTTGCTGGAACCTTGGGAAGTGGCCTACTGGTCGGAGAAACGCCGCAAAGAGCAGTATGATCTCGATGACGAGGCATTGCGCCCGTATTTTCCGGTGGATCGTGTGATGAGCGGGATGTTCGAGCTGTGCTCAAAGATCTTCGGGATCACGATGGTCGAGCGGGAGTCGGTCTACTATGAACCTGGTAGCTCTCAGGAGTCGGACAAGCCGGAGGTCTGGCACGAGGAGGTGAAGTTCTACGATCTGCTGGATTCGGAATCGGGCGACCGTCTGGGATCATTCTATGCCGACTGGCATCCACGCGAGACGAAGCGTGGTGGGGCATGGATGAACTGCCTGGAGACGGGTCTGCCGGCGTTGAATGGGGAAGAACGCAAACCCCACCTTGGTTTGATCCTTGGCAATATGAGTCCTCCGGTGGACGGCAAGCCAGCCTTGCTGACGCACCGCGAGGTGGAGACGATTTTCCATGAATTCGGGCACCTGCTGCACGGCTTGCTGAGCGATGTATCGGTGAAGTCGCTGGCGGGCACGAATGTGCCCTGGGACTTCGTCGAGCTGCCCTCGCAGATCATGGAAAACTTCTGCTGGGACCGTCAGTCGCTGGACCTTTTTGCGCGGCATCATGAGACGGGCGAAGCCATCCCAGATGACCTCTTCGACAAGATGATCGCGGCGAGGAATTACATGAGTGCCTCGGCGTTCATGAGGCAGCTCTCGCTCGGGAAGCTGGATCTGGAATTGCATAGCCATCTGGATCGCTACAAGGGGAGGGACCTCGATGAGGTCGATCGCGAGATTCTCGCCGACTACAAGGTGAAGCTGAAAACCGAGGCGCCGAGCATGGTTCGCAGGTTCAATCACCTGTTCAGCAGCCCGACGGGCTATGCTGCGGGCTACTACTCCTACAAATGGGCGGAGGTTCTCGATGCCGATGCCTTCACGCGTTTTCAGAAGCACGGCGTGATCTCGGAGGAAGTGGGTCGCGAGTTCCGCGAGTGCATCCTTTCGAAAGGGAACTCCATGCCGGTGGACGAGTCGTTCCGCCGTTTCATGGGACGTGATCCCGAGTTGGAGCCCTTGCTTGTCCGAGCCGGACTGACGCAGACTGCTGCCGCCTAAGACGATGCGAACAGGAATACTACTACTGGTCTCCGGTCCATCAGGCTCGGGGAAGTCGACGCTATGCCGTCGCTTGGAGGATGAGCGGGAGGCATCCTTTTCCGTTTCCTGCACGACGCGTGCGCCGCGTGAAGGAGAGCTTCACGAACGCGACTACTACTTTCTCAGCAAGGAGGACTTTCTCGAACGGGTGGCGGCCGGAGATTTCATCGAACATGCCGAGGTGCATGGGAATTACTATGGCACTCTGAGAAGTGAAGTCGTCGAGCGATTGGCGAAAGGGATCGATGTGGTGATGGACATCGACGTCCAGGGTGCAGCCCAGGTGAGGGCCTGCGAGGATGGGGTGATTCAGAAGTCGCTGGTGGATCTATTTGTGATGCCTCCAAGCGAGATGGAGTTGGCGGCCCGCCTAACAGGTCGCGGCACGGACAGCGAAGAGGTGATTGCCCTGCGCCTGAAGAATGCGATTGAGGAAATGTCCCACTGGCCGAAGTACCGTTACCGTCTGGTATCGGCGACGCGCGAGGAGGACTACACGCGTTTCAAGTCATTGTTGATCGGTGAGCGGATGAGAGTTTCACGTCTTGGAGAATCATGAACATCGTGCTGGGCATCACCGGATCAATCGCGGCCTACAAGGCGGCGGAGCTTGCGTCACAACTGATGAAGCAGGGTCACGAGGTGCATGCGGTGATGACCCGCGCGGCAACGGAGTTCATCACGCCGCTGACCTTGCAGGTTTTGACGCGGCAGCCGGTCTTGGTGACCCTGGAGGATGAAAAGCAAAGCTGGAAGCCGGGTCACATTGAGCTGGCGGACCATGCGGATCTGTTTCTGGTCGCGCCGCTGAGTGCGGACACACTGGGGAATTTTGCGAACGGTCTGGCGCCGGATCCCCTGTCATCGATCTATCTGGCGCTGCCGCGGATGACCAGGGTGCTGCTGGCTCCGGCGATGAATGGGAAGATGTGGGAGCATCCGGCGACCCAGCGGAACGTGGCCCGGTTGAAGGAGGACGGCTGTGAATTCGTGGGGCCGGCGTCGGGGGATCTCGCTTGTGGCTATGAAGGCATCGGGCGGATGGCCGAGGTGCCGGATGTGCTGGAGGCAGTGGCCACAGCTTGAGGGGCTGATGGTCCTTTTGCTGCCTCTTACGAACGGCAGTGGGTCAAGTGGCTTAGAGCATGAGGAAATGCCCCATCCTGAGGAGTGTCGGAGTTTTCACCCCGCGGAGGAGGGACTCCTCAGGCTTTCCCGACTTCCATGCCTAACAGGCAGACGTCATCGCCGAAGTGGTGACCTTCGGCGTGGGCAAGCACGGTGGTGATGACGCCATCGAGCATCTCCTCGAGCGGTTCTCCCGTACGGTCTTCGATGGCCTTGATCAGGCCGGATTCGAGGAATTCGTCGCCGGCTTCGTTTTCGGCTTCGATGAGGCCGTCGGTGAAAAGGAGCAGGCGCTTGACTTGATCGAGCGGGATCTCTTGGGCGGGAAATCCTGCCTTGGGGATCAGTCCGAGTCCGGGGCCGCGCTCATCTTTCCGCGCTGCGATCTGATAGACACCCTTGCTGCCGGAGACAATGGCTCCTGGATGACCGGCGCAGGCATAGTGAATCGTGCCTTCATTGAGATCGACGACGGCGTAGAAAGCGGTGGCGAACATCGTGGCCTCAGCGCGCTCCAGGATCGAGGAAAGGCCATTGTTCAGTCCGCTGAGATAGGCGCTGGGGTCTGAGGCGCTACGCCGCTGTTTCTCCATCAGGCCGCGGAGCATGGCGACCACGAGAGCGGAGCGAACGCCGTGACCCATGACATCGCAGATGAGCAGACCGCAGACCTCGTCGGAGATGCGAACGATCTCAAAGAAGTCTCCCGCAAGCCCAGAGGTCGGTTGGTAGCGTGCTCCGAACTGGAGCTGTTGATCACTGGTGAAGATGCTCGGGAAGTGGGAGCGGGCGAGGGCCTGCTGGATCTCGCGGGCGAGCTGAACTTCCTCTTCGTAAACCTGATTCCGCTCGGCGAGTTCAGAGGCAAGGTTGGCGGCCTTGTGTTGGGCTTCGACGAGCTCGGTGACGTCGCTGGAGACACCAAAGGTGCCTTTGATTTTTCCTTTGCGATCGAACCAGGGAAACTTCGAGGTCAGCACCCAGGTGCTGCTGCGGCCTTCCCGGACCTCATGTTCGAGTTTGCCGGTGATGGAATTTCCGGTCGCCATGATTTCCTGTTCATCCCGGGCAGCGGCTTCCCAGTGTTCCGAAGCGAAGAAATCACGGTCATGCTTGCCGGTGATTTCATCGACATTGGCGACGTTGTTCCATTCGGCCATGCGCTTGTTGGCGAGAACGAAGCGGGATTTGGTGTCCTTGAAATAGACCTGCAAAGGGACGTGGTCGATGAGCAAGCGGAGTTGGTGGCGCTCTTCATCGATCTGCGCTTCCGCGGACTTCCGGCGGGAGATGTCGATCATCGAGCCGGCGATGCGGGTCGCCTGCCCTAAGCGGTTGCGGACCACCGTGCCGCGGATCCGCAACCAGCGCCAGCCGTCGCTGCCGGTATGGACGCGGCAGTCGATGGAGAAGAGCTCGGGCCCTCCCGGATCGAGAGCGTTTGCCAGCGCGGCCATGAAACGATCCCGGTCATCCTTGTGGACGGTCTTGTGCGGCGGGGTAAAGAAGTTCGGAGCCCGTTTGTCGCCGCATTCGAGGAATTCAAGAATGCGTCGTGAGTAGTAGATCTCATTCTTATCGGTCCACCAGTCCCAGATGCCCTCGTTCGATGCGCGAAGGGCGAGGTCGAGACGTCCTTCAGTCAGATCGTGGATATTTTCTCCTTCTTGCGGCGGAGTCATCAGTTTGAACTCAAGCAGCGGTGAGGCTTTCCTGCAAGCGGCATCCGGGGCAGCGAGGAGATTGGCGTTGATGGAATGTTGGAATGGAGCAATCGATGGGATTGTAGCCAATCAGAGAAGCAGGACCGTTGGGGGTGTCGATTCTTAGCCTCTAGCTCAGCCGCCTAGGAAACCTCGACATCCTGATCCCTTGTCATCACAAAAAAGAAAGCCGCTCCGTCGGTGACGGGGCGGCTTGAAACATCTCAACAAGACGATGAATCAGGCGGTGCGACGGCGGCGAAGCAGGCCAATGACTCCAAGTCCTCCGAGAAGAGCGACCGATGGCTCGGGAATTTGATGAAGCGTCAACGCATTGATTTGAGTATCAGTTCTGGCGCCGAGTTGGGTCTCGAAGGTTTGCGTTGTGGCGTCCGCAACAAAGGTGCCGGTCGCAAGAAGGGTAGGACCCCAGTCTCCCACGCTTCCACGGGCGTGGTCTGTATCGATTCCATCGACAATGTAGGACCGACCGCTTTGGCCATTTCGTCCATCCATGACGATCAGCTGAATGCGGTACATCTGTCCGATCTCGAGGGCTCCGGTTCCGAGGGTAGGAACGTCGGTTCCAGCGGGACCGGTCCCCCTGATGGTGGTCGTTCCGCCGAGAGTAAGCGTCCTTGTCACAACGGAGTTTCCGCCGAAGGTACCCGATGCAGAAAGTGGGCTAAGTGTGCTGTTGTGGAAAACCGTGGCATTGGTCCCTGCAACTCCATCGGCACTATAGGCAAATGAGAAGTCTCCGGCTGAAAAGTTGATCCCGTCGTGGGTCAATGCTCCTCCACCAAAATTCTCTGCATGAATGAGGATTCCTGAATTATTGAGAAACCCTGTCCCCAAGGTATCGTTGGCGGTGCTGGTGGTCGTGTTGGTAATGTCGCTGAGGGTCCACGAAATGGCTGCCGCTTGCGCGGAGGAAATCAATGCGATGAGGCCGCCAGTCGCGGCAAGTGTGCTCACTAGTCGTTTCATATAGGTCAGGTAGTTTTTTATGCCTCGTTACTCTGGCGAAGATTGACGTCTTTAGCCATTAAGTAGGTTGGTTTCCCTGTTGAATTGTTTCTGAAGCCTCGCTGGCTTTGCGCAGGTTCCAGCGTCTCCGGATGGTCGAGGGTGGGCGCGCTCAAACGATAAGTACTACTCCTACGGGTGGGGCTCCCCTTCGATCCGGGTTTGACAGTCCTGGTAGCGGGAGGGGGAAGAATCCGGGCGATGGAAAGGAAATGGGCCGCAGGCTTTGGTGGCGGGCGTGAGGGGGCAGACTGGTGGGATGAGGCTCTTCGTCAGGCGGGAGTGGGTTTTAGGGAAGGGATGGAAGGGTGGCTCGCCAAGCGGTGTCGCCGCTTCGCTCTGCCACCGCAGTCCAAAGTGCTTTTCGCACCCAGAATCACGGGTGTTCCCGGTGGTTGACCCCGTGGGGACGGGTTGCTAGCGTCCGCGCCCTTTCCAAAATGAGCACCGACGGAGCATACAAAGACACGATTCTGCTGCCGCAGACCGATTTCCCCATGCGGGGTGATTTGGTGAAGCGGGAGCCGGAGCGGCTCGCCCGATGGGAGTCCTTAGGTCTCTATGAGCGAATTATTGCTCGTCGCAAGTCGCAGAACGCCAAGAAGTTCATTCTTCATGATGGTCCTCCGTTTGCGAATGGCGACGTCCATATGGGCACCGCCCTGAACAAGGTGCTCAAGGATCTGGTGGTGAAATCGAAGACCATGGCGGGCTTCGAAGCACCCTTCATTCCCGGCTGGGACTGCCACGGCTTGCCGATCGAATTCAAGGTGGTGAAGCAGGCCCAAGGCCTCGAACCAGCCGAGATTCGTCGTCGATGCACCGAGTTTGCATCAAAATTCATCGATATCCAGCGCGCCTCCTTCAAGCGCCTCGGCGTTTTTGGCGATTGGGAAAACCCATACCTGACGATGGCTCCGAGCTATGAAGCCGACATCGTGCGGACTTTCTCGAAGCTGATCGAAAATGGCGTGGTCTATCAGTCGAAGAAGCCGGTCCAGTGGTCGTACGGGGCGCACACCGCGCTGGCCGAGGCGGAGGTCGAGTACAAGGATAAGACGAGCCCGGCGATTTTCGTGAAATTCCCGCTGACGCCTAGCGGTGCGGCGAAGCTCGGCATCGGTAACGCATCGATGGCGATCTGGACGACGACTCCCTGGACGCTTCCTGCCAACCTCGGCATCGCGGTGCACCCGGATTTTACCTATGTCGTCGCCGAATTCAGCGGAAATGGCCGCAAGGAGATCCTGGTGGTCGTCCGCGAGTTGGTGGAAGCGCTTTCCGAGAAGACCGGCATGCGCATCGTCAAGGTGCTGAAGGAGATCAAAGGCCGCGAGCTGGAGAAGCTTGAGGCCAAGCATCCTTTCCTCGATCGCAACTCGCTGATCATCCTCGGCCAGTTCGTCACGACCGAAACCGGCACCGGCTCGGTGCACATCGCGCCGGGTCACGGAGCGGACGACTACTCCGTCGGCCAGCAGTATGGACTCGCGGTGCTTTCACCGGTCGATGACAATGGTCAATTCACCGAAGAGTGTGGCCTGCCTGAGCTCGTCGGGCAGCATGTCTTCAAGAGCAACGAGCCCATCATCGAGCTGCTCGAAACCAAGGGCATGCTGCTGGCACAGGAGACCTACGAGCACAGCTACCCGCATTGCTGGCGATCGAAGACTCCGATCATTTTCCGTGCGGTTGAGCAGTTTTTCATCTCGCTCGACGGACTTCGGGAGAAGGCTCTAACAGAGATCGACAAGGTCGAGTGGCTGCCGGCCTGGGGCCGCAACCGCATTTATGGGACGGTGGAATCCCGTCCCGACTGGTGCATCTCGCGCCAGCGGACCTGGGGCGTGCCGCTCCCCGTGTTTTTCAAGGACGGCAAGGCCGTGCTCTGCGCCGAGACGGCCCGCAAGGTCGCCGATCTGGTGGAAAGCGAAGGCACCAACATTTGGTTCGAGCTTTCCGACGAGGAGTTGTGCGAACGCCTTGGCCTCGAAAAGGGTCTGACTCGTTGTCGCGACACGCTCGATGTGTGGATCGATTCCGGTTGCTCGCACGTCGCGGTGATGGAGAAACATCCCGAGCTTCAGGTGCCGGCGGATTTGTATCTTGAAGCGACGGACCAGCATCGCGGTTGGTTCCAGAGCTCGCTGATGATGAGCGTGGGATACCGGGGTGTGGCACCTTACAAGTCGGTGATGACTCACGGATTCGTGGTCGACAAGGACAAGAAGAAGATCTCCAAGTCCGACGCCGCGAAGTCCGGCAAGCCGACCGATGCCTCCTATTTCTACGGCAAGTATGGCTCGGACATCGTGCGCCTTTGGGTGAGCTCGGTGGACTGGCAGACGGAAGTGCCATTCGGGGAAGATCTCTTCAAACAGGTCGCCGAACCCTACCGTCGCCTGCGCAACACGCTGCGGATCCTGTTGGGGAACCTCGATGGCTTTGATCCGGAAATGGATCGCGTCGCGGCGAGCCACATGCCGTTGCTCGATCAGTGGATTCTCGAAAGGCTCAACAATGTGGTCAGCGAGTGCACGAAAGCCTATGACCGCTACGAATTCCGCAAGGTCTTCAACGAGCTGAATCAGTTCTGTGCCGCGGAGCTTTCCGCCGTTTACATCGACGCCACCAAGGACCGGATGTACTGCGATGCGAAGAACTCGGTGCGCCGCCGGGCCAGCCAGACGGCGATGTACGATGTCTTTAGTAGTTTGTGCCGCCTGCTTGCACCGATTCTCGCTTTCACGGCGGATGAGGCCTGGGAGTATGCGCCGTTTACGGAAGGCAGCGTTCACGAGCAGGACTTCCCCGAGCCGGATCCGAACTTCGCCAGCGGCGAGGCGACGACGAAGGTCGATCGCCTGATGGAGATTCGCCGCGACGTGCAGACGGCGATTGAAAGCCAGGTGCAGGCGAAGGCCTTCAAGAAGAACAACGAGGCAGCGGTGAAGCTGGTGGTGAAGGAGGGTGAGCCCGTCTATTCGCTGCTCAGTGATCGCGAGTTTGCCTGCGAATTCTTCATCGTGTCGGACTTCGATGTCTCGGCCGGGTCGAAACCATCGGTGACGGTGACAAAGTCGGATCATCCGATGTGTCCCCGCTGCCGTCGCTATGAGCCGCCGACGGCGAATGACCTTTGCAAGCGCTGCGAAGAAGTGCTTCAGACGGTTTCGCGTGCCTGACGTGCGAGGCGGCGGCAATTTCCAATGCTCAATTTTCCAATGTTAAAACGGAGGTGCGGTCTGCGACCGGTTTGATGAAAAAGGGATCAATCGTTCCATGGCTGTTGGGGGTGACCCTGCCGCTTTACATTCTGGATCAGGTAACGAAGTTTTGGACGATTGGGCGATTCTCCGAGCCGCTTCCGAATCCAGAAGTTCCGGGGACTTACTACTTCGGAACTTCGGATGAGCCGATCCAGGTGATCGAAGGCTTCTTCCGGCTGACGCGCGTCCACAATCAGGGCGTGGCCTTCGGGATGGGGAATGGGACCGACTGGGCGCCGCTGGTGTTTCCGGTCGTTTCGACGATCGCCTTCGTTCTGATCGCGCTTGGCTTGAAGAAGAAGTTCTTCGTCGGAAAGCTCGGATTGTTGGCGGTTTCGCTGCTGGTCTGCGGGATCGTTGGCAATCTAACAGACCGCCTGATTCAGGGGCGCTTGCTCGAGCGTATGGAAGGCGCGAGCGCGTGGGAAAAATTCAAGGCGGGTTATGTGGTCGACTTCATCGACGTCACGATTCCGATCATCAACTACCCGTGGCCGGTCTTCAACGTCGCCGACTCCTGCATCTGCGTGGCGGCGGTGATTCTCTTCATCTCCGGATGGAAGGAAGAGAATAAGAAGAGCGAGGCCACCGTCGATTGACCGGTGGAGCTGGTGGGCGAACTGGATGGTGGCAGGTGATCGGTGTGGAGATTCGGGATAACTACTTTTGCAGTTTTTCAACCGCAGAGGGACGGGATTAACGCAGATTGGAAAGATGAAGATGTTGTCTCAGTCATCTGAGTTGGGAGAAACTCTCTGGAGACCAAAAATCCCGTTCTCTTATCTGCGTCCATCTCGTTCATCTGCGGTTAAGGCCCTCTTCAGTCCGCGAGTCGGGTCCAAGCGCAAATGCCCAGTGTGTGGGTTTTGGCCGTCTTGACCTAGCACGGCTCATAGAGTAGTGTGCGGGTATGGAGCCAGAAACGGTAAGCTTCGAAGAACTTCAGCGCGTGAAACGTGAGATGCGCAAGGAAGATGCGCGCCGTCTAGCTGCGGGCGAGGTGACTCCAGAGCAGCTTCAGGAAGAGAATTCGATTTTCTCGAAGGATGCCAAGATGCGGATACATGATTTGGTTGGCTATGTGACGCGAACATATCTTCCAAAATGAGTGAGTCTGATGACTCCATTGGAGAGCTGACCCAGTTGCGTGATTTCAAGGAGTTCCTGAGCGCAAACGTAGGCGGTGAGTTGCCTCTCTTGGTCGGAGGTCATGCTGTCAATTTGTGGGCCCAGGTATTCCAAGATCGAATTGGATCGGAGATTGAAGAGTGGTTGCCTTTGACGAGTAAGGATCTTGATCTCTATGGCGATTCGTATCTGTTAGGGGCTTTGAAGGAAAAGTTCGGTGGGGAGTGCTTCCTTTCGGGACCAAGAGGCCCCGTGGTGGGTCGATTGGTCGTGAAGCGAAATGATCGGGAGCTTGTGATTGATGTGCTTCGGAATGTAAATGGATTGAGCCCAAAGGAGATGGCTATGGAGTCCATGAGTAAGCGCCCAACAGAGCACCTCTCGCATAGGTGCGATAATTCTGGGGGCTCCGGCTTCTATGCAACTCGGGCGACCGAGGGGCTTTGATCAGGCTGCTGGGATTCGATCCAGACGGAGGGCAGCAG
>NZ_JBHTBS010000005.1:0-354298 GCF_042664875.1 Haloferula chungangensis
CAGAAACGCCCAGATTAAGAGAACCTAGTCGGGAATCCCTAGCTTCGGTGTAACCATCTGCTTATGTATTACTTACGGAATATTTCGGAAACTTCCAGGATAACCAAATACGGCTTTCGGTACTACGATCCGGTGACGGGGAGGTGGCCAAGTAGGGATCCGATCGGGGAGAGGGGCGGGGTGAACCTGTATGGGTTTGTTGGAAATGATGGGCTGAATGACTGGGATAATCTTGGTCTCTTTTCACCCGGGCCAAGCGGTGTCCTTGAAAAGGCGCTTTCTGAGGCGGCGAAGAGCGCGGCAAAAGCCGCACCAGCTGCAGCGGCAGATGGTCCGCTTCCTGTTGGTGATGCCGTTGTTGCGGCTGCCGCCGCATTTGCCGCTAGTTGGCAAGTTGGTGAAGCTATTGCAGATGTTGTGGATGGAGGATATGAAGAATATCCTCCGAGCCCTGAAGCTGAGAAAGCACTCAAGAAAGCAAGACGAGCACAGGAGAAGGCAGTTCGTGAATTAACAAGAAAAATCAGAACACGCCAATATGAGCCTGATCCCTATAAAAACGACGAAGACCCATGTAAGTCAATTTGCTGGAGACTTAAAAGAGCTGAAGACGTAAAATCTATGCGGGATGATAGGATGAAAAGGTATCCTATGGATAATGACCCGCAAGATCATGGAGGTCAGATTGATCAATGGAATTCTACCGTTGATAAATTAAAAGAAGACGTTAAAAATAATAAATGTTGTTGCGACAAATATGACTTTTAAATTATTAGATTTTTTAAATGATTGTCAGGACGCGTTTTCGCTTAAAAATTCAAACTTTAAAGATATTGACTTAAAAGTAGTTAGATCTGCTTCTGGAGATTCTCTTTTGCACGCAGCTGTTACGCGTGGTGACATTGAATTGGTCAAGGAATTATGCGAAAATGGACTTAATGTAAATGCTCAAGGAGACCTTGGATACACTCCTCTTCATTGTGCTGCTGATTATAAATTTACTTTAATATATAAATACCTCGTGTCTCAAGGGGGTAGTCAGGATGTACTGGATAATTTTGGTAAAACTCCTGCTGATCTATTTTATGGATGAACTATCTGAACTACATGTCAAAAGGCATGTCAAAAGGTGTCAGGTGAGAATGGCGCTGTTTTAAGCCGGACCTCGGGATAAAGAGTGGCCGAGAATCCGCTGGTCCTGTTAGATCCTGTGTGACCAAAAACCAACCGTTACTCAGCGGATTCCCGACGCAGCTTTGTGGCTCCGCCAAGCGCCGCCTGCAAGATATTATCGCCGCCACACGCCGTGCCCTGGCCGACTCCTCCATCGCGACTTACGCGATGCAGTTCTCCCATGTCCTGCCGGCCGACTTCCTTCACGGCCTGTCGGTTTCCCGGCGGATCAGGCAGTATTGCAACGTCACGGTCTTCTGGGCCTGGCTCGCCCAGATCCTCGAAGCCAACGCCTCGCTTTCCAAGGGAGTGAGCCTGATCCAGGCGTGGTGTGAGGACGCCGGACTACCAAAAAAGGTGTCAGGTGATAACTCTTGCAATCTCATCCTTGAGTTTCGCGGTCTTCTTGTCGCCTTTCTCCAGCTTTTCCCGAACTTCCCTCGCCATCCGACTGACGTACGGCGCGGTTCCCATCGTCAATTCCTCGGCGATCCACTTCAGCCTGACGCTGGTGCGTTCCATCAGAAGGTGGGCAAGAAGGGCTTTCCTCGGATCATTCTTCGGCAGTTCCGGCAATGCCTCCCTATCTACCTTCAGGATTCTGAGACCCTCTTTCACAATTCTCCCCGCGACCTTTAGATCGAGATCCTTCAGCTCCGCACTTGTATAGCGCTTCCGATCCTTCTTCACGGGCTTCTCTCCATCCATTCCCGCCATCTTGAGTAGTTTCTCCCGAAACGCCTGGCCTCCGAAATACCACCCTCGTCGCAAGGTCGACTGGAGGCTCTGGCCTTCCCACAGCACCCGTCCTGCCTGATTCGCTTCGCTCCAATCCACCAGCCGCTCAAGACGCTCGATGAACTTCCGCCGCCCCGCCGCCGTATCCTTCAGTTCGCTACATTCGAAGCCTTTTGCCGTCTCCATCCATTCGAAGCGCTTGCTTGGGGGCTTGCGATACTCCCGCAGACTCGTCCACTCCGCCCCGTCAAAGCCATCGCCCTTCTGGATCATGCCGGCCCGCACCGGATTCAAATGCACGTAGTCCAGCAACTGCTTGAAATAGTTGCCCCTCCCACCCTGCACCACGATCGACTTGTAGCGTCCGCCGAAAAGGTGGCCCCACTTGGCATTCTTCACGTTGAATCGTCGGGTATACGTCGTCTGGAACCATTGCATTCCCGCCACCAGATTCGCCTTCGGCGTTTCGAGAACGAGATGGTAGTGATTGTCCATCAAGGCATAGGCATGAATCCGAATCCCCGTCCTCTTCGCCATCTCTCCCAGCGTTCTTAGAAACATCCAGCGATCATCGTCGCCAAGGACAATGGCTTCCCTGCGATTCCCGCGTGCCAAGACGTGGTAGATCGCCCCGGGAAACTCAATTCGCGGCCCTCTCCCCATACTGAAAGCCGTAACCAGGGGCAAGGTGGAATGCAAGATTTATCACCTGACACCTTTTCTGCTTGGCATTCTTCACGTTGAATCGTCGGGTATACGTCGTCTGGAACCATTGCATTCCCGCCACCAGATTCGCCTTCGGCGTTTCGAGAACGAGATGGTAGTGATTGTCCATCAAGGCATAGGCATGAATCCGAATCCCCGTCCTCTTCGCCATCTCTCCCAGCGTTCTTAGAAACATCCAGCGATCATCGTCGCCAAGGACAATGGCTTCCCTGCGATTCCCGCGTGCCAAGACGTGGTAGATCGCCCCGGGAAACTCAATTCGCGGCCCTCTCCCCATACTGAAAGCCGTAACCAGGGGCAAGGTGGAATGCAAGATTTATCACCTGACACCTTTTCTGCGTGACACCTTTTCTGCGATTCCATCCTTCTTCTTCACGAGCCCGGCTCGCACCGGATTGAGGTGGATGTAGTGAACCAGTCGGCTGAAGTAGCCATCGCCAGCCGCCGGAATCGCCTTGTAGCGGCCTCCGAAAAGGTGTCCCCAGAGTCGGTGACGGGCATTGAATCGGCGCGTCCAGGTGTTCTGAAACCAGCGCATGCCATCCACGAGATTCGCCTCCGGAGTGCGGACTAGTAGGTGGTAGTGGTTGTCCATCAGCACCCACGCGTAGAGCCGCCAGCCGCTCCGGTCGACAAGCTCGGCGAGGGTTTTCACGAACCTCCTCCGATCTTCATCGTCCAACACGATGTCCTCTCGCCGATTGCCGCGAGCCATCACGTGATAGAGCGCACCGGGATACTCGATTCTCTTCTGTCGTGGCTCTCTTCAACGGAACACAGTGGGGGAGTGAATGTCAAAAAGTTTTGACTGACCCCATTTCCGTGTTGGTGGCGTGTTGGAACCGCCGTGCTACGGATCCGTATGGCCGGTGGTGTGGGGGGCGGGGGTTAGAATCCCCTGCCTACCCGATTGGGCTTATTCATTGTCGTATTCAAGGTCTGGTGCGAAGTTCTCAGGATCCACCAAACCAAAATAGTCCTCGGGTGTATATCGGCTAGTTCGAGTATGTCTGCCACCCATGCCTGTTACTTCTAGTTTCGCGTAGCCGCTCAGTTTCAGGCCACACGCGGAGCATTCAAACTCACGCGGACTGACGGGCTGCCTAACTACGACTTCTCCGTCATCATGAGAGACTTGCTCCTGACCGTACAATACGCCCGAAACACTAGCAGGGGAACCGCACGCTGGGCAAACCACTCTGTGGTGCCCCTGCCACGAGAGCTGCTTGGCCTGTTGATCCGCCGCAGCTCTGGCTGCAGCTTGATCTTCTGGAGTCTTCTCATCGAAAACCTTCTTGTGCGCAGCGATAGACGACTTGACCTGACCTTCGACTCCAGAACGCTCTTGTGTCAACAACTCTTCAGCGTTCGTGGCTTCTTCATCACCAAAGAGCTCAGCTAGATCTTTTCCCTGGCACTCACATAACGCCTTGCACGAATGGCAAAACCCACTGAGCCATTGCGAACTAGGATACTCGTCGAAAGCTGAACTGCCCGAATGCAACTCTTCATTTCTTCGGTTGATGATGGCCGTCGAAACTTTCTGATGTTCGTCGGTGAATTGGTCGAAAAGGTTTGAACACAATTGAAGCACTTGCGCCGAACCCAAGGATCTCTTTGGAACGCGCTCCGAACCTCTTCCAAGAGCGTGGAGCAGATGTTTGTGTTCGCGGTCAGGCTCAGCTAGGAGCGTTGGACTCACATGAGAGACTGCAGAACGAGCCAACAATTCTAGACCCAACGCCGCCCAGAGTCCAAACAATGGATCATCCTTGGACTCATTAAATGCTCTCTCCATGTATACTGAAGCTTTTGCCCAGAGTGAATCACGATCCCATGCCATAGTCAGTAAATGTAAATTCGTTGAATTAGTCGATCGAAGTCGTCGCAGTCAGAATCCCCGCGGGCGTGTAAATATCGCCAATTAGGGATGATCGCAACACGATTGGGCAGCCAATCTATCAATTCGCCCTTGATGTCGCAGCATCGTGCTCGAAGAAGCGCATCGACCTCTCTCGCGGCCCTATTCGCCGGAGCCATGCAATTCGGATCGTAACGTAACCCACGCTGCCCACCCTGCTCAAAATACATAGTCGTATACACCTTGCGTCGCCCGGTATCGCAAAGCCAAGCTCCCTGTCGCAGTCGTCCTGAAGAGAACTCGCCTACCATCGAGGCGAATGGGGCTAGCACTGTTGGCCGACTTAGATTACCGCTGACTGCTCTCAGTAATACTAGACGAGCGGGCCGGGGCCAGAATGCTGTGTCGGTATGAAAGGGGAAAGTGCCCGTTCCAAACCTTTCACTTAACGAGTTTGGTCTCGCCCTATCTGAAGAAGAGACACGAAGCTGCTTGATTGTGGAACCGTCAGGCAGCGGGATTGGTCTGCCAAGACTGTTCGCTAGGTCCAGAAACTCCGCCTCTGAGCATATGGAGTCGTGTAATTGAGGCTCTATTTCGTCAACGACTGCGCTCATGTGTTTCTTGCCCAACAATGTTTATTCGTATCACCTCGATCTTGATATTCGGGGTGTTGCCGTTGAAAGACTAGGGTGGCGATTCCTTGTGTTTCAAGGGATTATTCTGTTTTGTGTGGCGATGTCGGCGGTTTTTGAGAGAGGTGATTTGGCCGAGCTTTGTCTGGCTGCTATCAACGCTCTTCAGCTGATTCGTGGGGCATCACTTTCTCCGCGGCCAATCTACGAACTCCGCGATGGAAGGGCTTTCCAGGTGGCGATGGAGCGGCCGAAGCGGCTGCGGAAGTCGTGGGAGATGAGGATCAGCATGGGGAGCAGGATCAGGGTGATGACGGTGGCGAAGAGCACGCCGAAGGCGACGGAGACGGCCATCGGTTTGAGGAACTGAGCCTGCACGGCGGGTTCGGCGAGGAGCGGGACGAGGCCGACGAAGGTTGTTAGAGTGGTGAGCAGGATCGCGCGGAAGCGCTGGCCGGCGGCGTCGTGGAGAGCGTCGGGCAGGGCGAGGCCTTCGGCGCGGAGTTCATCGACGCGGTGGACGAAGACGAGCGAGTCGTTGACAACGATGCCGCTGAGCGCGAGCACACCGAAGACGGAGAGGATGCTGACGGGCAGGCCGAAGAGGAAGTGGCCGAGCAGGGCGCCGATGATGCCGAAGGGAATGACTGACATGATCGCGAGCGGCTTGGAGTAGGACTTCAGCGGAATCGCCAGCAGGATGTAGATCGAGAGCAGTGAGACGAGGAAGCCGACTTCGAGCGAGACGACGGATTTCTGCCGCTGCTCGGCGTCGCCCATGAGGGCGATGTCGACCTCGGGGTGCTGGGCGCGGAAGTCGGGGAAGTAGTCCTCGCTGAGGCGGGCGAGGATTTCTTCGCCGGAGGTGATGCTTTTATCGACGTTGGCCTGGACGTTGACGTTGCGGCTCGAGTCGGTGCGTTGGATGGAGGCGAGGCCGGAGCCGTATTCGGTGTCGGCGACGACGGAGAAGGGCACGGCGCTGCCGTCCTGGGCGCGGATGCGCATGTCGCGAAGGGTGGCGAGGGAGCTGCGCTCTTCGATGGGGTATCTCACCATGACTTTGACTTCGTCGCGGCCACGCTGCACGCGCTGGGCTTCGCGTCCGTAGAAGGCGTCGCGGACGTTGCTGGCGAGGTCGCGTCGGGTGAAGCCGGCGGCTTCGCCTTCGGGAGTGATGGCGATTTTGATTTCGGGTTTGCCAGAATCGAAGGTGTCCTTGACGTCGTTGACTCCGGGGAAGGTGGCGACTTTTTCCTTGAGCACGTCGGCGGCGGCCTTGAGGGCGTCGAGGTCGGTGCTTTCGAGCTGGATATCGAGGTCCGCGCGATTGCGTCCGCCGGTGGTGCCCGAGAAGGAAAGGGCGCGGGCACCGGCGACGGGGCCGACTTTTTCGCGCCAGCGTTTGACGACATCGCCGGTGGCGACGCTGCGTTCTTCGGAGGGGGTGAGTTGGGCGGCGACCGAGGCGGCGGTGTTGGTGTTGGCGGAGATCTGGTAGTGCTTGAGGATTTTTTCGCCGGACTCGGCTTCGAGTTCGCGGACGGCTTCCTCGAGTCCATCGCCGATGCGCACGGCGACTTCGTGGAGGTAATCGACGGGCAGGCCTTGTTCGAGTTCGACGTTCGAGGAGATGTCGTCGCGGAAGATGTCGGGGAAGAAAACGATGCGGAGTTTTCCCGCCGGGATGAGCCCGATGACGACGATCAGCAGGGCGAGGAAGGCGCCGGCGACGAGGTAGCGGTAGTCCATCATGCGGCGCAGCGCGGGCTGGAAGAAGCGCACGACGAACCATTGCAGGGCGTCGGCGACGCGGTCCTGGATGGCGTAGAGTCCGCGCGAGAGGAAGTTGCGTCCGCGGCGGTGGACGTCGATGTGGGCGAGGTGGGACGGCAGGATCAGCTTCGATTCGATGAGCGAGAAGATCAGGGTGAAGATGACGACGATGGCGGTCTGGCCGAGCACATTGCCGAGGCGTCCGGAGATCTGGCTGAGGGGGAGGAAGGCGGCGATGGTGGTGACGACGCCGAAGAAGGCGGGCACGATGACCCGCGAAACGCCGCGGACCGTGGCGCGCAGTTCGGCATCGGGTGCGTCGGGATTCTTCTGCTCCTCCTTGGCGGAGAAGACACTTTCGCCGATGACGATGGCGTCATCGACGAGGATGCCGAGGACGATGATGAAGGCGAAGGAGGTGAGCTGGTTGATGGAGAGATCGATGCCGGGCAGCGGGAAGAGCAGGATGGCGCCGGCGACGGAAAAGGGGATGCCGACGGCGACCCAGAAGGCGAGCCGCAGGTTGAGGAAGAGGGCGAGGGTGACGATGACCAGCAGGGTGCCGGTGACTCCGTTCGAGATGAGCAGCTTCAGGCGGCCGCGGATGGGAGTGGAGCCGTCGTTCCAGGTGCTGACGGACACGCCTTCGGGCAGGGGGTGAAAGGTCGCGTAGCTTTCGACATAGGATTGGGCGGCGCTGCTGGCGTTGATGACGTCGTCATTGCCCTCGGTGGTGACCTGGAGCGAAACCGAGTTCTCGCCATCGAAGCGGCCGAGGATTTCCTGATCGACGAAGGCGTCGCGGATGTCGGCGACGTCGCGCACGAAGATCCGGGTGCCGTCGTCGGAGGTCCGCAGCGGGATGGCTCCGAACTCGCTGGCGTCGTAGGCCTGGTCGCGCGAGCGCAGGGTGATCTCGCCGCCTTTTCCACGCACGACCCCGCCGGAAAGGTCGATGGAGTTGTTGGAAACGGCGTCGGCGACCTCGCTGAAGGTCAGGCCATAGGCGCGGAGCTTGTCCTCGGAGACCTCGATGGAGATTTCGTAGTCCCGCGCGCTGAAGGTGTCGACGAGGCTGATCTCCGGGAGTTTTAGTAGTTCGTCGCGGAGGTGGCGGGCGGTTTCCTTGAGGGTGGCCTCGGAGGCCGAGCCGTGGACTTCGACCCACAGCACCTGGTTGCTGCGTTTGTTTTCACTGATGATCGGGTTTTCGACCTGCTCGGGAAAGCTCGGGATGGCGTCGACCTTGATTTTGACGTCATCGAGCAGTTTCTGGATCGGGTAGTCCTCGATCGATTCGACAGTGATCGTCGCGCCGCTGTCGGTGGAGGTGCTGCGGATGTGGTCGATGCCCTGGATGCCCTGAAGGGCTTCCTCGACCTTGATGGCGACGCCGCGCTCGACGTCTTCGGGCGTGCCGCCGAGAAAGGGCACGACGATCGAGACGCTCTGGGAGTCGAAGGAGGGGAAGGCCTCCTTGCGCACGGTGAAGGCGGTGTAGATGCCGGCGCAGAGGACGGTCAGCAGGATCACGTTGGCGACCACCGGGTTCGAGGCGAACCAGGCGATGAACGGATGCTTGGCGATGGGATCGTCGCGGTCGCTCATGGCTGGTCGTTGTTAGAGCTCGGGTTCTCGATGACGACGGCGGCGCCATCGCGGAAGCTGGCGAGTGGTCGGGTGACGACTTTGAGGGGCATTTCGGCAACGGGCTCGGCGATGCGTGCGAGGAACTTGCCGTCCTCGTTGAAAAGACGCTCAAGCGCTTGGCGGCGGAGTTTGTTTTCGGGATCGACGACCCAGACGTAGCTGTCTTCGACGAGCGAGGCATCCGGGAGTTCGTGGACGGCGGGGAGGGTGGCTCCGTTGATCTTCGCGGTGACGAAGGTCCCGACGGGGAGGACGGCGTCGCCGTTTTCGAAGGGGTCGGAGACTTCGGCGATCACATAGATCGTCTGGTTCTGGGGGTCGATGGCAGCCTCGGTGCGGGTGATCCGAGCCTGCCATTCGGAGCCGGGCAGGGAGGGGCTGTGGAGGGTGGCCTCAAGCGCGGGATTCGAGCCGGGGACGAAAGCGAGTGGGAGGTCGAGTCGAACGACTTGGGCCGGGGTGAGCGGGAGGCGCACCTCGACCTTGTCGCGTGAGATCAGCGAGCCGAGCGAGGTGCCGGCGGCGACGACGTTGCCGGGGCTGGCCTCGCGGCTCTGGACGATGGCATCGAATGGCGCGCGGATTTCGGTGCGCTGGAGGTTGAGCTGGGCTTGGTCGGTGGCGGCTTCGGCGGCTTCCAGAGCAGCTTCGGCGGCGGCGAGCTGGGGTTTGCGCAAGGTGTAGTCCGGGGCGTCGGCAAGCTTGCGGCCGGAGGCGAGCCAGTCTTCGCCGGCGATCTGCGAGCGGGTTTTTTCCTCGGCGAGGGTCTGGCGGGCGGCGGCGACGGCGGACTCGCGTTCAGCCAGGGCGCTGCGGTAGTCGGCGTCCTCGATCTTGGCGAGCAGGTCGCCGGTCCTGACGGCGCGGCCGGCGTCGAATTCCGCGGCGATGCTTTCGATCCGTCCTCCGACCTGACCCGCGACCTGGGTGGCGTAGTAAGTACGGACATTGCCGTAGGTCGATATCGTCGGCCTGGCGTCGGCCGGGTTCGACTCGATCACGCTGACGCGCGAGATGGCGACCTGTGGTTTGCGTGGCGGCGGTTCCTTGCGGGAAGAGACCAGTTTGTAGATGCCGAAGGCGGCCACTGCGATGATGAGGGGCGCGAAGAGCAGGTTGATGATCTTGTTTCCTGTGGTCATGGAGGTGATGGGTCAGACGCCTTTTCCGAGGGCGAGCGCGAGGGCCACGCGGTTCTGGAGGCGGGCGGCGTGAAGGTTGATGGTGTCGTCCTCGGTGGAGAAGACGCGGCGTTGGGCTTCGAAGAGCGAGAGCAGGTCGGAGATGCCGGCCTCGTAGTCGCGGCGGGTGCGGGTTTCGGCGCTGCGGGCGGCGTCGAGGGCCTGCAGTCGCGATTTTTCCTGCTGGAGGAGGAGTCGTTCGCTGCCGAGGGCGTCTTCGACTTCCTTGAAGGCGGAAAGGACGGTCGACTGCCAGGCGGCGAGGGCTTGTTCGGCGCGTTTGCCGGCGGCACCGAGCTCGGCCTGGCGCAGGCCGGCGTCGAAGATCGGCGCGGAGAGGCCGGCAACGACGGACCAGGTGTCGAAGCTTGAGTTGGCGAGGTTGGAAAGCAACGAACTGCTGTTGCCGACAGAACCTGTTAGAGGAAAAGAAGGGAAGAGGTCGGCGTGAGCGACCTTGACCCGCGAGTCGGCGGCGCGGAGCCGTTGGTAGGCGGCATCGACGTCCGGGCGCTTCAGCAACAGGTCGGAGGGGACGCCGGATGGTACGGAGCGATTCAGCGAAGGCCATGAGGAAGCGGAGATGCCGGCGTCGGGGTATGCCCCTGTTAGAAGATTGAGCGTGCGGGCGGCGCGGTCGCGGTTGTCCTTGAGCTGTTCGATGTCGGCGCGGGCGTTTTCAAGGTCGGTGCGGGTGAGTTCGAGGTCGGCGAGGCTGGCGGTGCCGAGTTCGAAGCGTCGGGCGACGAGTCGGTTGGTGTCCTCGAAGCTGGTGACGCGACGGTTTCCGAGGGCGAGTCGTTTTTCCGCGGCGACGAGGTCGAACCAGGATTGCATGCTTTGGGCGGCGAGCGATTGACGGGCGCTTGCGTAGTCGGCGGCTGCGGCAGCCTGATCGGCGGTGCTGGCGGTGACGCCGGCTCGGATGCGGCCCCAGACATCGAGCTCCCAGCGGGCGTCGAGAGAGAGCCGGAAGTCGGAGGATTCACCAACACTGGGAAGCCTTGATCGACCGGCACTGGCATTGCCATCCAGCGCGGGATAGAGTTCGGAGGCGGTTTTTCGGGTGTTGAATCCGGCTTCCTCCATTCGCGCCAGACTGCCCTTCAGGTCGGGGTTGTTAGATAGCGCCTGATTGACCGCGCGACGCATGCGCGAGTCATTGAACAATCCGAGCAGCGAATCGGCGACCTGAGGGACGGGAGCGGGTGTGGCATCGAAGCGCGCCGGGATTTCCAGCGATGAGGCGGCACCGGGCGCGAGGGGACCGGGTGCGGCACAGGAGGCGAGGATCGCAGCACAAAGGAGGAGGGAAGCTCTCATGGGTTGGCGGAGGCAAAGGTGGCGATGCCGGCGAGCGCGAAGGCGTGCTGGCGGTCGATGAACTCGCTGAGCTTTTCAGGCGACATTTCGGTGGGGAAGATGTGGGCGCGGACCCGATGGGCGAGGCTGGGAAAAACGCAGAGGGCGACGATGTTGAGCTTGGCCTGGGCGAGGATGGCCTTGGGGATTTTCCCGAGAAGCTGGTGAAGGATGGAACCAAGGATCACGCCTTGGAGTTCACCGACTTCGGCCACCACAAGTTCGTCCGGTGCGAATTCGCGGGTGCCTTGATGGATCATGATGCGGTTGAAGTCGCCGGCCGGTCCGGGGTCGAAGTTCCTGCGGATCATGCCGGACATGAAGGCGTGGAGGCGGCGCTCGCCCGGGGCATCCGAGCTCAGGCCGCCATCGAGCGGAAATTCTTCTTCGGAGCGCTTGAAGGCCTTGCGCAGGACATGGCGAAAGAGGTTTTCCTTGGAGCCGAAGTGGTAGTTGACGGAGGCAATGTTGGCTCCGGCGGCTTCGCAGACCTCGGCGACCGTGGCATCCCGATAGCCCTTTTCGGCAAAGATTCCGACTGCTGCCGTGAGCAGGCGGGATTTGGTGGAGGGAGCGGGCATGCCGAGAGTAACGCCGCCCGGTGGGAAATGTTTCGAATAAATATTTAAAATGTGCATTTGAATGATCTGAGTCGGAATGAGGCTCGCCATGGCCGGTGGGGATGCTGTAATTCTGGACGATGGGCCTGGAGCTGGATCCCGAGGAAATTTTTGGTGTCGCGGTGGTCGACGTGGGTCGGCGGGTGCTGAGCTTTTCTGGATGCCTTGTGGTTGCGTCGCTTCTGGCCTCGGTGGCGCTGGGGATGGGTGAGGCAATCGTCGATCTGGATCTCGGCGATGTCTTTGAGTGGCTCCCTTACTTCTGGTTTCTTTTTCTTGCACCCTTCGTCAGCGGATGGGGTGTGCTGTATATTCCTCTGGTTTTAGCCCTCGCCTTCCGGGTGTTCACGAATCAGGGCGGGATGTTTCGAGAGCTTCTAGTGTTTCTTGGAACCGGGGCCCTTTTGATTGTGTTGGCAGTCAGTGAATTCGATTGGGCTCTGCTGGCCTCGATCGTCATGTTGTCGGGCTGTGTTGGCGGAGTGGTGTGGCTCGGCCTGATCCTTGAGCAGCGTTTTAGAAGAGACACCGAGGCTCACTTCATGGGTCTATCCATCGAGAATGAGATGCGGCGGAGGAGCCTGAAGAAGACCTTTGGAACGGAGGCCTACAACGAGGTCAACGATGGTTCTTGAATGGGAGGTGCCGAGCGCAGCACAGTGCGGCCATGGCGAAGATCGGTGAACGGGTGGCTCTGACGGTGCTGCGGGAGGCTCCTCCGGGAGTGTTTCTCGATGGGGGCGAGGAGCTTGGCGAAGTGTTGCTTCCGAGACGCGAGTTTCCGCCGGTATGGGAAATCGGCGGACAGGTGCGGGTGTTTCTTTACACCGACTCCGAGGACCGGCCGATCGCGACCTGCAAGCGGCCGAAGGCGATGCCGGGAGACTTTGCCTATTTGGAATGTGTGGCGACTTCGGGTGTCGGCGCGTTTGTGAACTGGGGATTGCAGAAAGATCTGCTGGTGCCCTTTCGTGAGCAGAAGGAGCGGATGGAAGTGGGGAAATCGTATGTGGTGCACGTCTACGTCGATCCGGAGAGTGATCGGGTGGTGGCGAGTCGTCGACTGAACCGCTACCTGAGCCAGGAGCCACCGAACTATGCGGAAGGCGAAGAAGTGGATTTGATTTTGTTCGGGAAAACCGATCTCGGTTACAAGGCGATCATCAACGCAAAGCACTCCGGCGTGTTGTTTGAAAACGAAGTGCATCGTCGACTGCGTGCGGGTGAGGAGACGAAGGGCTACATCGTGCAGGTGAGAAAAGACGGGAAGATCGACCTCTCGCTCTATCCTCCGGGACGCGCGAGGATCGATGATCTCGAGGCGCAGATTGAAGATGAGTTGATCAAGCGCGGGGGTTTCTGGGACTTGTGTGATTCGAGTTCGCCGGAGGAAATCAACAAGGCGCTCGGGGTGAGCAAGAAGGCTTTCAAGCAGGCGACCGGCGCACTTTACCGACGAAAGCGGATCACGATCGGCAAGGATGGAATCAAGCTGATCGGCAGCGAGCCGGAAGAGTGGCGGCCGGAGTGATCGGGTCGTCTGCCGGGGCGCGGCGTCCGTGACGAGGATGCTCGACTGGAGGGGAGTGCGGCCTGCCTATCTCTCGAAGTTCTTATTCAGCAAGCGTGCTAATTCCTACAATTATGGGTTCTCGATGTTTTTCCGTGTGGATGATCGTCCTTTGCGGGTTGTTTCTCGGTCGAGTTTTGCGGGCGTCAGATGAAGAGCCGCGGAATCGAGCCATCCACCAGTATGAGCAGACGACTCGTGAACTGCTTCATTTTTCAGGAAGCGGTGCCGTGCTGAGAGGCACGTATAGCGATGCCCCGGTCGAGCTGCTCGAGTTCAGCGAGGAGGCGTTTAGGCCTTCGCTTACCACCAGGCAGTTTCGCGAGGGGCTTCAGGTCCTGGCCGGCGATGATCAGGTAACCGGTGCACTCGAATCCGAGGCGAGTTATCCTAACAATCGGGCCGACTACATCTTTTTCGATACCAAGTCACAAGAGGAAGTCAGCCGCTTTCCGAGCTTGAGTTTCGGAGAACAGTACGGGCGCAGCCTTGTGGTGGAGGACGGGCTGGCGGTCTTGTGGTCGGAGTATGCCAATCAGGAACATTTGTGGTTGCTCCTGGATACCGGTGAGAGCGGATCGATTTCGATTGCCCCCCTGGGAAGCGGGTATTCGATCAGCACTTTCTGCGGCTTCTGGAGGAAGGATTTCGTTTTCATTCAGTGGGATAGTCAATCCAACCAACGCTGGGTCGTGGTGACCGACCGGGAAGGCACCCTTGTCAGGCCGGCGGTTCAGATTTCAAATGGAGGATCGAGCTCCATCGCCGATGAGGACGGCGGAAGGGTGTGGATTAGCTCCGGGAATCGGGTGGAAATGGTCGATCTCGAGAGTGGCGAGCTTCGCTCCTATCCACTCATAGAGGTTTCAGCACTAGGGGCCGACGGCGATGGATGCTGGGGTGCCTTCGGTGGATCCGACAGGCTGGAACGCTGGGAAATCGATGATGAGGGTGGTCTGCGGGTGGGTTTCCGAGGGCAGTTGGGCAATAGCTGGTATTCCGGCCAGATCCTCGCGGCGGAAGGCCGGGCGTGTGTTTATTACTCAGGGCGACTGGAGATTTTCGATCCGGCTTATGCCCGCCCGGTTCTGGAACGTCCGTCCCGAGTGGTGGTCACCGAAATGGATCGTGAGGCCATGGTTCGACTGCGACTGGATCGTGTGGCTGAGCAGAAGGTCGGACTGCGGGTGAGGACGCGGGATGGCTCGGCTGAAGATGGGAAAGATTATCTCGGTTTCGACAAGCACGTCGTGATTCCGGCAGGTTCCCAGGAGATCGAACTGAGTATTCCGATTCTTGAGGATCAGCTGCTTGAGTCCAATGAGTCGGTGATCGTGGAGTTCTCGGAAGGGGTGAACCTAACGGTTCCCGCCCATGTCACGGGATCGGTTGTGATCGAGGGCAGCGGGCTGCAGGCGAATCCCATTGTCTTCTTTGATGAGTCGGGGCTCAGGCTTAGCCCGTGGGAACCTTGGGTATTTGACGATCGAATGGTCGGTTTTTTCTACGAAGGAAACAACTGGAGTAATACGAAGATCGTGGGGCTCTTCGATCGGGAAACCGGCCAGTTGATCAAGCGACTGGATATCGACTCAATGCCGACGAAGGAAGGCTTCCACCTGGAGTGGAAATGGAGGCGGGATGGCGGGGTCATTACGACGGCGGTCCGCGATCCCATGTCGGGATTGCGAATTGTCGAGTTCGATGCCGCCACCGGTGCCAAGCTTCGTTTTCGGCAGGTTGATCCGGAATTCCGATATTCCGGTTCCGAGATCATTGGTCCTGGAAGCGTTCTGACCTACCGATTCAGTGGGACTCCCTATCTCGGCGCCGAGGTGGTGTCGGTTGATCCGACGGAGGATCGTGATATCGACTTGATGTCGGGACTTGAGGGGAGCTTGCGTCACCTGCTTGTCGAGGCGGCCGAGGATCGCTACGTCGTCGAGCTTGATATCGATCGCGGATTCTATTCTTCCGACGAGGCGGTCCTCCGGTGTTTTTCCAATGAGGATCACTCGCTGTTGTGGGAGCGGCGAGAAGGGAGATCAGCTCCCTACTACGGAATCGGGTCGGGTGGTGGCATGCTGGTCTGTTGGGGGCGTAGTAGCGAGCAGGTCGCGGGGATCGACTTGCAGACGGGCGAATTGGCGTGGGAGTCCGCACTGCCCCCCATCAACAGTGGCGTCGCGACCGTTGTGACGGCCGTCGGGAACAGGCACTTCGTCACGAGCAGGAGCTTCAGCGGAACGGGTGCGGCTTCCTTGGTTTGGGAAGTGGAAACCGGGGTTCCGGTCGAGGAATTCAAAAAGGATTCTGGCCACCCTTCCTTCCCGGTGGAAACCGATTTGATCGGATTGACGGAGTCGCATGGCACCGGCGCGCTTCTGGGGAGCCGTTATCTTCCCTTGGAGGCTGGAAGTTCCTCGACCAGTTCAGAGAGTCAGCTCTTCGAGTTGGTTGCGGAGCGCAGCAGACCGTCGCTTGAGTGGCTGGGGGGATCGTTGCTGGCCAATCGTAGAGGATCAAAGATGGTTTTCCGTTCGAAGGAGAGCTTTTTGGGAGACTTCGAATTCCAGGTGGATTTGGATCTGAGAGGGGCTTCCAGTGCGCCACTTGAACTGGATGGGACGAAACACCGGATCCCGGGCGATCGTTCGTTCGTGGAGGTGCCCTACAAACTTAGCCCCGAGTTTGACTACCATCCGTGGAATTCCAGCGGGTTCAGACTGATTCTGGAGATTTCGGGCGATAGCGGGTCAGAGTTGTCGGTATGCAGGCTGGCCGGCATGGATGGGCTGGCTCGATTCGTGCCGCATCGCTTCCAGGAGTTGGTGGCCGATTCCGCCGATCTCGCTCTGTATGGTGAGTGCGCCATTCAGGAAGACCGATTTGTTGTTAGAAATGCGCTGGATGACCCCGCTCCGGATTTTGAGCTGCTGGTGATCAGCCGGCCGGATGGCGAAATCATCCGTAGGTTCCGGAATCCGCTTTCCAGCAGTCAGGGCAGGTTTGCGGATAACTTTGTGGTTCATGGGAACCATCTCGCGGCAACCTTTTTCAACTATTCGACGGGTGAGTCGGAAGTGCTGGTTTTCGATCTCGAGAGCGGCGCCTACCGGGGATCGATTGCGGATACGACCGGGACCTATCATTTCGCCGAAGCGATGGCGGCTTCGGATGACTATCTGGTTCTTGGAACGCCCGGCGTGAGTTTTGGATCTCCTGCGACATCCTATGTCGAGCTGTATCGCTGGACGGATTTGAGCCGGGCCTACCGGAAATTCAAAGGTCAGAACAGTGAATTGGGCAAGTCCCTGGCGTGGAACGGGAGTGACCTTTATGCGGTCGCCAACTCTGCCGATGTGACCATTGGAGGAAAGAGATATGACGGGCATGGGCAGATCATCGGGTATCGGTTTCCCACCGGGAATTCGCCACAGCCCGTTTACCCCGATCCGGCGAACGGGGGCAGGCAGAGTGGCCGGCTCGCAGAGGGAGGGGACTACATCTTTTCCGCTCAGAGTTATGGCTCGCTGACGGCCTACCGGCGTTCGGACATGAGCATTGCCTGGACGATGAAACCACCGATCGCTCTTTATGAAGAAGGCCTGACAGCGGGAGGAGGCATGGTCAATTGGGACGATGGGCGCGAGTTGATGCTCTGGCGTGAGTCGAGCCCCGAGATTCTTTCCACCACGCTCTTTGCGACGAACCCGCAGAACTATGCGGAAGCCTTCTGGGGGCAGGTTGAGGACGATCAGCTGATTTTCACCCATCAGGGGAAGCTTCGCTCGATGCACTTGAGTGATCTCGGTGACTTCCGTGGCTATCGCTCGCTGTTGGAGCCGGGAGCTGCCAGCTTGCCGGTCGGGGGTGATGTGGATGGGAGCGGCACCGACGACTTCGAGGAGTATGTTTTCCTGCGGATCGATCCTCTGAACCCTCCGGTCAAGGTGCAGAGGATTGAGGGCTTCGGGTGGATGTTTCGAGAAGGGGCGCCGCCACCGCCGGATGTAGTCGTCGTGGTGGAGCTGAGACAAGCCGATGGAACGTGGGGGGCGGTGAGCTATCGGGAAGGGCTGGGACCGTGGCTCTGGGCAGACCGGTATGAGGAGTGGGCAGGGCTGGTTTCGCTCGCCACTTCGGCATCCGAGGCCAGGATCCGCTATCTTCCACATTCCGCTCTCGGCATTTCCGAGACGATTGAGGGGTGGCCGTTCAAGGCCTATGACAAAGCAAAGTCATCCGATCCATGGATGGAAGGCACGGCGGTCGATGAACAGGGTTTCACCATGTGGCAACGCATGGAAATGCCACTCTGGGAGGAAGGGGGAAGCCTCGGGAATCTCAAGGCGACAGGTGAGGGTGGCTCGAAGGCTCTCTGTTTCAAGCGCCTGCGCGGGGTCCGGACGGTCGAGGCCGAGGTCAGTCGCGATCTTGTGGATTGGATGCCGCTCACGGATACCGCCGGGCTCGAACTTGAAGTACGGCCACTGAATGATCAATGGGAAGAGGTGCACGTACGAAGGAAGGAAGCCGATGCCGATCCAGTCTTCATCAGGTTCCGTGGAGAAGACTGAAGCCCATGTTGCTCGGGGAGTATCCGGCTATGGTGCTTCGGGCGGTGCGAAGAGCGGGTTGAGCCCGATGTTCAAACGGTAGAACTCGCAGTCCGAGCCGTTGGCATGACCGGAGACGGGAGTCCACTCGCCCGTCACCCCGCGACGGAAGGCTGGCGACCATGATCGAAGGTCGTTGCTTTTTTCAATGACCGCTTCCGCATCCACGGGAAGCTGCAAGTCGGGAAGAAGATCGGTGAGAGTGGGATCGGATTGATCGGGATCGATCCGCAGCGAGTAGGAGGCACCGACTTTTTCAAGATACTCATCGAAGTCCGCGACGGTTTTGCCATCGGCTTCGGACCAGGAGACGAAGCCCTCGATAAGCGAGATTTCCATGCCGTAGGCGGTGCCCCGCTCAGTCCAGTAGACCCATCCATCCTCGCTCAATGTGACATGGGAAAATGATTCTCCGGGTCCGCCGATATGAATCCGACCCGTATCGAGATTGAGAACTTCGAGTTTGCCGGAGGCGACCGAAGCCAGATGATTTCCACTCAAGGTGGGTTGGCCACCGAAAAGGGGAACCCGATCGCTTTCGCTTTCGAATTGGTACCAAGTCTGATCTGAAAATTGATAGAGGTAGCGCGGCTCGACGGCAAGATAGCCATCGGATACCTGGAGGTTTTCTCCGAAACCTGACAATGGTGCGGGAACCGGCGAGAAGAAGGTTTCGACCCGCCTCTTCGTGGGGATGTCGAACTGGTGGACCGCACCGATGAAGTGGAGCTTCTGTCCTTCATAGACCGGGGATGCATAGGGCGCGCCGGAGAAGATTTGGTCGCCCCGCAGGACGAGTGAGGCACCCAGTTGCTCGCCATCGGTTTTCTGTTTCCAAACGGACTGGAAGGTCGTGGCATGAAATACTTCGAAGCCGCCCCGTTCAAGCGGGTTGGTTCGGCTGATGTCCGGGTCTTCTCCCATGGCCCCGATGGCGATGTACTGGTCGTTGATCGCCAGCGCATAACCGAAGCCGATGAGGGAAAGGCTGCTCGGGAAAGTGTGGAGGAGCTGACCTGAGGGGATGTCAAAAAGGAAGACTTCGCCGGAGTTGGGCTCGGGGCTGCCGGAGTCTCCCCAGCTCGGCGATCCGACCAGAATGCGGTCGCCATGGATCCGCGCGATCTCCCCGAAGGTATTCCATTTCGAGGAGGCGGGACGCGAAAGGGCGCGGACGAAGCGGCCGCTTTGACGATCGAAAATATCGACGCGTCCCGACTTCTGGCCGTCGGTGGATGCCGATGGGAGCAGGCAGGCGAGCCACCGATCGCCTATTTCGATGGCGTCGATTGCCAGATGAGCGGGGTCCACCAGAGGATCCTCATAGGTGATCTGAGGCGGACCTCCGCCGGCTTCCACCAGGGGACTTGTTAGGGTGTCGGGGCGACTTCGCTGGATTTCAGAACGTAGGCCCGCCTGGATCTCGATGGCGAAATCATCCGGCCAATTCCAGCTGCTTGGCTGCATGACCAGATCGACCGTGCCTGAGTATCCGGAGATGGGTGACGAACCTTGGGGAATCGTAAAAAAGTCAGGAACCTGAGGAAGGCTGGTGCTGTAGGTTCCGTTGAAGTCACGATGCTCGCTTTCCAGGACCTTCCAAGTCAGCTCGATTGGGTCGTCATAGGCTTCGGTCACGCTCCACTCGAGAGTGAGACCATACGGGGTGATCGTCGGTGTTGCTTTGACATCGACGGCAGGGATCCGGCGGTCAATGGAGAGCTGATAGATCTCCGTCCATGACCGCTCCCCGGGATCGGGCTGGACGCTGACGCTGTAGGTGAGTTCGGTTTCGGACGACGAGGGACCGGGGAAGTTTCCCCACGACGCTTCGGAAACATCAAGCCGCGGATCAAGGTCCTCGAGAAGCGTCAGCGTGGCGGGATCGATGAGTTGGGCTGGCAGCCGGGGATTCGGATGGGAGGTTGATCCTTTGGCGATGATGAAATTCCCCAAGGCTCGGAACGTGAGGAATCCGACATTGTGTCCTGCCTTGCGTGACATTTTCTCACGCAGATCGGAGGTCGTCCAGACGGCTTCGAAAGTGGTGGTATCGTAGCAGACGTCTCCGACGATCACGTGGGTGCCGCATCCGTAGACCGAAATGGACGAGCGATTGGAGCCATAAACGAAGGTCTGCAAAGTCTGTTTCCCGAGAAGCTGGAGTGTCGACCGGTCGTAGCTGCGAAGCTGCAACTCGGACTGAGCCACGCCGACGTTTGCATCCGGATTCATCCAGCCCAGGAGCCAGTAGGTTTCTTCGGTATAACCGATAAACGACGGCTTGCTGTTGGAGGGGAGCCACTGGCCGGAGAAGTCCGCAAACTCATCGCTGGAGGCGATCACTCGGCGAGCGCCATGGACGGCATTCCATTCGAAAATGCCCTCGTTGGAGTTACCCAGTAGAAAGAGGCCGGGCAAACCTGCGGGCGCGAGGGTGTTGGGAACATCTGAATCTCCTGTAGGTAGACCCGGCCACGGAATATCCTCGAGAAGTTCCCCCGAGCTGCGGCTCCACGAATGGTATCGTCCCTCGGTTGAGACTCCCGAAATTTGTCGGTCGTCCGACCACCAGAGGCTGGCTTCGAATCCATTTGCAGGAGCTTCGAGGAAAAATAGGAAAAGATTGTCGCCGGCGTCAAAGACGGCCAATTCGGTCTGGCCGATCGAAGCGTTGCCAGTGTCCATGATGTGGAAGTCGACCCCGGCATAAACCGGCGGAGGGAGATCCTTGTAGCGATCCAAGGTTCCTTGATAGACGGGCAATTGCTGCTGTTCGACCCTTGGTTTGTAGAGCACTCCGCTGGCGCGAATGATGGCCGCCGCTGGCGGCCCGTCCCAACTCGCGCCCTCGCAGTCGAGAAGACGCAGCTGGATGGTTTCATGCAGCTCGGAGGCCGTGTCGTCGAGGATGCTGATTCGCGCTGTTTGTTCGGTCGTGCCTGGTGGAAAACTCAGGACTTCGTCCACAGGTAGGAAGTCCACGCCTTCTTCGGCAGTTCCGGAGTTCGAAACGAGACGGCAGCTGGCCGGAAAGTTGAGGGGTTCCGGGAGTTGAACCACCACATCCATGAAGCCTGAAGACTCTTGAGCTTCGGAAGGATTGATGAAGAATTGCGCTGTCGCATGACGGTCGAAAATGCCGATCGATCCGCTGAAGTTTTCCCGGATGGCGAGATAGCGGTCGGATACGCCGGAGATCACCCTGTTTCCGACGGAGCTCTCACCGTAGAAGTCGATTTCGCATAACTGCTCACCGCCAAGTGTGACGTGTCTCGCCTCCAGCCCGGAATCCTTTGAGCGCACGAACCAGAAGCCATCGTTCGTGGGAACAAAGGTCACCCGCGCTTCAGCTTCCCAGGGGTCGAGGAAGGGGATCGTGGTGCTGCTTTCGCCATCAACCTGATAGATCAGAAGCTCGGCGGATTCCTGAGGGTTGTAGACATCGAGAAGATTTGGAAGAATGGCGACGACCCCGTTTCTAACCAGGGCCTGGTAGGAACCGTAGCCCTCGCTGAAGCTTATCCGTTTGACCTGCTCTCTGGTTTCGAGATCGGCGACGGCGAGAATCTGCTGAGTGCCGAATTCGACTGACGACTCACTGAATGTCGTGGCCAGATGCTTTTCCTCGAGATCCACCGAGGCGTTTCCGTAGGCGATGTTGAAAGGCAGTTCCCAGCTTTCGGTCTGCTTGGTCGCCCGATCTAAGCGATAGAGAACACTTGTGGTGGCGAGTCCAGGAGCTTCGTCGCCTTCGTTTCTTCGTGCCCAGAGTGAGCGGGGAGTCGTGAGGTAGGCGTAGGAGAATTCAAAAGGAAAAAACGCGGAGATGTCGGAAAGTTCGGTGGTGATCCCGGTCGAAGGAGAAAATATGCGACGGGGTTTAAGCGGGAGATCGCGCTCTTCATGCAGTAGCTCCGAGGTCTGGGTGGTAATAGAGACGAAATTGACCGAACTCTCTTTTTGAAAGACAAGCGGAGTGCCATCGAAGCCGGAGGCGATGTCCCAGAACTTGAGCGCGTTTCCGTCGCTGTGTCCGCTGGGCTGATACTGGAAATGATCACCGATGATCTGGATGGTGCCGCCGGACGGAACGCCTGAAATCCAACGAGGTGCGAGCGCGTCTTCATTGGCCAGGACGGCACTGGCAAAAGCCGTGGCAAGCAGGATATTGAGGGAAACCAGCGAATGCATTTGAGTGACGAGAAAAGTCACTATCAGGCTTCCCGCCGGCTACTCCAGTAGGAAAATGTCACGGATATCGCCTTGATGATCTAACATCAGAGCTTCCAATTATATTACTAACACTTCATCCGCGCCCGCTGCGACCCGCTACCAGGGTCGAATTGATTCCTCTACGCGGGTCCCCGGGTGGTCGTCGCCAAGGCTCCTCGACCCGGGGCTACAAGCGATGATCCCTGCCGGGATCGAGATGCAAGATCCGAACATCGAATCCTTGAGTGAGGGGGTCAGAGGCAAAAGGGAGCAGGGATGTTTTCACCCTGCCGAAGGAAGGGAAGGGCGGTGAAAGTTTGGACGATGAGGCGCGGCTCATCCCGGCCTATCGATGTGATAGAGAAGCAGCTGCTCTCGGGTGACTCGACAGGGCGAAAGCGCCCTCTCTACTCCTTCTTCTTCAGAAGCGGGAACAAGACGACGTCGCGGATGGTCGGGGCGCCGGTGAGCATCATGATCAGGCGGTCGATGCCGATGCCGATGCCGCCTGCCGGAGGCATGCCGTGTTCGAGGGTCTCGATGAAGTCGTAGTCGACGAGCTGTTCCTCTTCGCCGCCCGCCTGATGCTCAAGACGGGCTTTCTGGACGTCGGGGTCGTTGAGCTCGGAGTAGCCCGGGGAGATCTCCTGGCCGTTGATGATGAGTTCGTAGACTTCGACCGTTTTGCCGCCGGGCGTGACCTTGGCGAGAGGGATGAGCTCGCTGGGGACGCGGGTGACGAAGCAGGGGTCGAAGGTGTGCTCCTCGACCTTCTTTTCAAAGACCTGCTGGATGACTTCGTAGTCCTCCATGTTGTCGGAAAGCTGCACGCCCAGTTCGTCGCACTTGGCGCGGCGTTGCTCGGGGGTGATGTCGAAGAAGTCGTCACCGGCGACGCCCTTGACGAGGTCGTGGTAGTTGGCGCGCTTCCATGGGCGTTCGAGATTGATGGTGCGGTAGACTTCGCCGTTCTCGTCCTTGTGCTCGATCTTCAGGCCGCCGCAGAATTTCTCGGCGAGGAAGCAGGTCATTTCCTCGACCAGCTCGGCCATGATCTCGAAGTCGGCGAAGGCCTGATAGGCTTCGAGCATGGTGAACTCCGGATTGTGGCGGCGCGAGATGCCTTCGTTGCGGAAGTTGCGGTTGAGTTCGAAGAGCTTGGTGAAACCACCGACGAGCAGGCGCTTGAGGAAGAGTTCTGGGGCAATGCGCATGGTCAGCGGCATGCCGAGCGCATTGTGGTGCGTTTCGAAAGGACGCGCGGCGGCACCACCGGCGACGCTTTGAAGCATCGGTGTTTCGACCTCGAGGTAGCCGCGCTCGTGGAAGAAGTCGCGGATGGAGGCGACCATTTGCGAACGTGTGACGAAGATCGCGGCGCTTTCCTCGTTCGACATCAGGTCGAGGTGGCGCTTGCGGTATTTCAGTTCGCGGTCAGCGACGCCGTGCCACTTGTCGGGCATCGGGCGGAGGGCTTTGGAAAGGATGGTGAATTTCTCGACCTTGACGGTGGGCTCGCCGGTGCGGGTCATGAAGGTTTCGCCTTCGATGCCGAGCCAGTCGCCGCGGTCGAGGCATTCGAAGATCGCGAGTTGTTCTTCGGGGAGTTTTTTGACGCCGATGAAGCCCTGAATGTTGCCGAGCACGTCGGCGATGTGGAAGAAGCAGGACTTGCCCATGTTGCGCAGACCGGTGATGCGGCCGGCGACTTTCACCTGCAGGCCTTCCTCGAAATTGGCGCGCAGATCGGCGGGGGTGTGGGTTGTTTCGAAGGCCTGACCGAAGGGGTCAACACCGAGCTCGCGGAGTTTCGCGAGTTTGCCGCGGCGAACGGCGATGAGTTCGGCTTCGGTGGATTGGGGTGCTTGCGGTGTCGCTTCGGCGTCGGACATGCGCGGAAGAGACCAGAGACTGGAGGTCAGATGCCAGAGAAAAGAGTGGTGGAATCAGTGGTTGATGAAGCCGAAGGACTCGATCCAGGTCTTGATGTCGGCGGCTTCGGTGGCTTTCTCGGTGATCAGGAGCGCATTTTCGCGCTGACCGAGTTGCTCGGCTTCGCGGGCTTCCTCGCTGAGACGGGCGACGTAGGCGTCGCGAATGCCGGTGGCTTTGGTGGTGAATTCGTGGTCGATTGCCTGCTGTTTGATAAAGTAGTGCCGGGCGATTTCGAGGAGTGGGGCGGCGTAGATGCCGCCTGGGGTGCGAGGGATATCGGCGGGCAGGCGCCCCCCCTTGACGGTCGCCTTGACGGTCTTGACGTGGGGGGTCCAGGTTTGGATTTCGTGGTTGTTGCCGCGCCGGCGAAGCCAGATGTCGAGCTTCCAAAGATATTCGTCGGAGTTCTCGTTGAGGGCGTCCTGTCGACGGGTATCGAGCCCAGCCAGGACATTTTTCGCTTTGGCATCCATATCGGCGAGGAGCTTCGGCCGCGTCGGTGGGGTTTCGGCATTCTGATGGTCATGGCTCCACTCGATGATGAAGCCGGAGGCTTCCTGCCCGGGATCCGCTTCGGCCCAACCAGCCCGCGGTTGGAAAATGAGGGCCTCCCCGGTTTTGGGCTGCGAACTGGGAGCCCAGCGGGCAAAAGTCCATGGCTCACGGCTGTCCCACGTCCAGAAGCCGTCCCGAAGGGTGGCGCCGAGCCAGAGGCCGTTTGCTGCGTTGGTGTTGCCGGCTAGCTTGTCGAGAAAGTCCGCCTCTTCCTGGGTGGCGACGGTCATGAGATGGCCCCCGCCGATCTCCGCCAATCTACTAGCTTCGTCGTAGTTGAATGCTTCGCGAACGACCAGAAAGCTCCGCTCGCCAAGCTTTTCGATGCCGGGCGGAAAGAAGGGCTGGTCGCTTTCCTGGGATTGCTTGCAGCGGGTGAGAATTTGTTCGATGGAGGTCGGTTTGGATCCATCGCGATGCCACTGGATGAAAAAGGGATGGGTTGCGGATTCCGATTCCGCCATGACGAGGGCGTCGCGCTGCAGGGCGGCGAAGTCTCCATCGCCTGCGGGCACGGTGTCGAGCGGCCATGGCACGGCGTTGACCAATTGCCAAAGTTCGGGGGATGTGCGGGTGGCGCCAATCCAGATCGCCTGTTTGGCGGGATCATGGGTCCTATCTTCCGGGATGGCACTCGCGAGCCAGGTGCGAAGGACTTCGTCGCTCAGGATGGCAAGGTGGCCACCGAAGCTGCGCGCCATGAGGCTGGCCTGACGCCAGCTGGCGGCGCGTGGGACGAAGAAGTAGTGGGAACTCCCATGGGTCAGCGTGCCAATCGGCAGCTCGCTGAATTCACCGGCAGTCAGAGCCGCGCGGAGGCGGATGAGCGATTGAGCGGGCGTTTCCGTGGCGGCTTCGGGGGGCTCCCCGGTGGAAACGCGGTCCTCTGCGGCGGGCAATGGCTCCGGGACGTCGGAGACCGCGGGACGAATCGGCTCCGGCCAGACCGTTGCCGCGGGTTCTTGTTGAACGGGTTGTGGAGGGCGGGGTTTTGCTGGGGCCGATTTTTCGACCATCGCTGCAGTCACGGCCTTTTTCTTCTGCAAAAGGGTCCAGGTGCCGTAAATGGCGGCGAGCAGGACGATGATGAGCGCGATGTTTCGACCCAGTGCGCTGCTTGCGGAGCGATCGACGATGGGCGTGCGCTTGGCAGGCGCAGCTTCGGCGGGTGGGGCGAGCGGCTCGTCGGGCTGGTGAAGCCAGCTCTTGAGGTCCGCGATCATCGCCTCCGCCTTCTGATAGCGCTGGGAGGGATCTTTCGCCGTCGCTTTCCGACATATCTCTAACAACTTTCTGTCCCGGATTCCGCGTTCCGGCTGGGGGTCATTTTCAGGCGGGCGGCCGGTGAGCAGCTCGCGGAGCATCACGCCGACGGCAAAAATGTCCGAGCGATGATCGGCCAATTCCGGGTGCCGGGCGACCTCGGGAGCGGAGTAGCCGGGGGTTCCCATGGCGAGGCCTTCGATGTCGTGACCAGCAGGACGGGCGAGTCCGAAGTCACCGATCTTGGGTTGGCGCTTCTGGGTTAAGAGGATGTTGCCCGGTTTGATGTCGCGGTGGACGATGCCGTGATGGTGGGCCTCGGCGAGTCCCCGACAGATACCCAGAATGATTTCGACCGATTGCTGGGGATCGACGGCTTTCTGGTGGGCGGAGCGGTGCAGGGATTTTCCCGAAACATACTCCATGATGATGTAAAGCAGGCCATCGACATCGCCGGAGTCATGGACGGTGATGAGATTCGGGTGAACGACGGTGGCCATCGCTTTGGCCTCGGCAACGAAGGACTTTCTGAAAAGCGGATCCTGGCCGAGTTCGCGCGGGAGGATCTTGATGGCGACGTCCCGGTCCAGCGAGCGCTGGCGTGCGAGATAGACGGCACCCATGCCGCCTTGGGCGATCAGGTGGTCGAACTCGAACGCCGGGAAGAGAGCTGCAATCGATTCAATCGATGGGGCTTCAAAAGGCGCGTCCGACATGGCGGAAAGAGATACGTCTGATGCGCGGCTAGGCCAGCAAAACCTTCCCGCCGGGCCGTGATGCCGAACGTATCACCGCCCGCGTTCAGGAACTCGAATCAGAACTGCCAGCCAAGCCCGAGGGTGAAGCCAAGGGCGTCGATTCCGGGGTTGGGCTTGGTTTGTCCGCCGTTGGAGTGGTGGACAAAGTAGGCTCCGGCGAGCAGCGAGAGGTCTTTGGCGATCTCGCGTCGGACGCCGAGTTGGGTGAACCAGTTGAAGGTGAAGTCCTGACCTTGTCCGCCGAGAATGCGGGTGGAATCTGTGAGGCCAACGCCGCCGCCGATCGAGAAGAAGAGTGAGGTCCTGGCATCGGCGAACCAGTATTCGATGGATGGCGCGCCGGAGATGCCAAGGTAGTAGGACTCGGGTCCTACCATGATGGTTTCCATCATCAGCGAGTAGCGCCCTCGGACAATGAGCCGTGCGCCGCTTTCATCCTCCCACCAAGTCAGGTGAGTCGGTGTTCTGAGGGTGAGCTGGGTCGGAACGATCTCGTAATCGATTGGGGTGTTAGATCCGATGTTCCAGGTGTAGCCGGATTCAAGCGTGAGCTCCCAGGCGTCGGCGGGATGAATGATCGGGGCACCGCCATCCGCGCTGATGGACGGGCTGAGATCGCCGGCGAGGACGGGGAGGCTGAGAAGCATGAGGGAGGGGATGGTCTTCACGAACAGTTGGGTGATTAAGTGGTCTTAAGTTTCAGCTTGAGTGCTGACCTTGAGTGTGATACACGTGACGTTTCTCAATTTTCGAGGGGGTAATTGCGGCCTCGCTGGGATCCTGGTTCCTGGCGAGGTCGTTACCTTTTCGAGGTCTTTTTGGCGGTTTTCGCGGCACCCTTGACCGGCAGGCTTGAGCCGTCGACCCAGCTACCTTCGACAAGGATTTGTCGGAAGATGTCCGGGATGCCGCGTGCTCCGTCGTTAATCAGGGAGTTGAGCATCAGGAAGCCCACCCGACCGATCTCTTCCGGATGTTGGTCGATGCCGGCATTGACATTGGTATCGAGGATGGTGGTGGCGGCGAGGGCGATGTCCTGGGGCACCTGGAGCTTCTCCTTTTTCAGCATGGCTGGGAGGTCGCTGAGGGTGGTGAAGATGGCGTCGGGATTGTACTGTTTCAGCCACTTTTGGAAGCTGGCGCGAACTTCGCTGGGCTTGTCCCGTCGGCGGAGGAGGAGCGGCGGGATTGCCTCCGCGTCTTCCACGAGTCGCTGGCCGCCGATGAATCCGAGCTCAAAGAGGACGCCATTGTCGCGGAGTTCGAAGTTTGGAGCCACGAAGCCGATCCGGCGGTAGCCGCGCTTGTAGATCTCCTTGTGCGCGAGGATGGTGTTGGCGACCTGATCGGCGGTGACGATGTGGCATTCGGGCTTATGAAGGCTCCGGCCGAACCGCACGACGGAGTAGTGATCCCATGGGAAGTCCTCCCAGTCGGGTTGGTTGTGGTGGGGCGGCAGAAGAATGCCACGAATGCCACGGGTATTGAGGATCTGATGAAGACGCGCAGGGGTGAAGTTGGCATCAAGACGAAATTCCTCGAGTCGGTAACCGAATTTGGCAGCGGCTTTGGTGGCTCCGATCCAGTAGTGGTCGAATTCCCGATGCTTCCTGAGATCGGTCGGATCAGGCCAGGCATTGATCCAAGCGATGGAGGCATTGATGGGTTGATCGACTCGGCCGCGCCGATAGGTGGCGAGCGCCGCCAGCATCGGATCGGGTCGATAGCCCATTTCTTCAGCCGCTTTCTGGACCTTCTCCCGCATCGCCGTTGAAATGCGCGGGTGATTGCGGAGGGCGAGTGAGACGGTCGAGTGGCTTACGCCGAGTGCTTTTCCAATATCGCGGAGCGTGACGGGTGGGCCTGAGGAATCCGGTGGCATTATGATGGGTGTAGGGCGTCGTGAACGGGGAGTCAACAGGGTGACTCAGAAGTTTGCCAGTGTAGAGTCAGATTTTTCAAAATTGCGACGTATTTCAGGAAGGATGGCGGCGACAATGAGGCCTCGAATGAGCTGAAATGAGAAGATGCAGAAGTAAAATGAAGGACCGTATACGGGGGATGTTTGCGGCTTTTATCAGTGGGTTTCTCTTCTCTGGGATCGAGGCGAAGGAGGCCGACGTCGAGGCGGCGACGGTGGTCTGCTTCGGTGACAGCATCACCAAGCGAGGGTATCCCGAGATCATGGGAAAAGCACTGGGCGTGAAGGTGGTCAATGCGGGCGTGGCGGGACACACCTCAGCCGAGGGACTGCGACGGATAAGGAAGGATGTCCTCGATTTGCATCCCGATGTGGTGGTGATCTTTTTTGGAACGAACGATGCTCGGGTCGATGCGCCTCACAAGTTCGTCCCTGCCGGGAAGTATGAGGCAGTTCTCACGGAGATGGTGAAGGAGATTGAGAAGATCGATGCCAAGGTGGTGATCTGCACCTTGCCACCGATCGACGAGGCGGCCTATTTCGAGCGTCACGAAACGGCGCTCTACGATGAGGCGGGAGGGACGACGAAGCTGTGGAGCGGTTACCGGGCGGCGGCAATGAAGGTGGCGAAGGAACAAAATCTTCCGGTGGTGGATCTTTACACTGAGCTGGAGAAGGAAGCAGATTGGCTGAGCCCGGACGGAGTACATCCCTCGAAGGAAGGATGCCGGATCATCGCCCGTATGGTGGGCGAGAAAGTTGAACCTTTATTGAATGAGTAATTATGAACGGAGTTTCGAATAAGATGTTGGGGTGGATGAGTTCCGCCGTGCTGCTTGGATTGTCGATGGCATCGCTTGGTGCTGCAGACGAGAAGCGGGATGCTCCGAACGTGATCCTGATCATGAGCGATGACCAGGGCTGGGGCGATGTTGGTTTCAATGGCAATGACCGGATCAAGACACCGAACCTCGATCAGATGGCGGCGGGTGGTGTGCGCTTCGAGCGCTTTTACGCCGCCTCTCCCCTGTGTTCCCCCACGCGTGGAAGCTGTCTAACAGGGCGCTACCCGTTTCGCTATGGGATCCTCGCGGCGCATACGGGCGGCATGCGGGCCGGTGAGGTCACAATTGCGGAGATCGCAAAGAAAAAGGGCTACGCCACGGGGTTCTTCGGCAAGTGGCACATCGGTTGGGTGAAGCTGGAGGACGGGGGCTCGAGGGGCTATTACTCACCGCCGTGGGATCATGGATTCGATGAGGTGTTCGCCACCACGAGTGCGGTGCCGACCTGGGATCCGGGCGTGACGCCGAAGGGTTGGAAGAGTTGGGGCGCAGAAGGAGGAGAGCCATGGAAAGGTGGCTTCCCTTACGTTCACAATGGCAAGGAAGTGAAGGAGAACATCTCCGGAGACGATAGCCGCGTGATCATGGATCGGGTGATTCCCTTCGTGCGGGAAAACAAGGATAAGAAGTTCTTCGCGGCCGTCTGGTTCCACACACCGCATGAACCCGTGGTTGCCGGTGAGGAATACAAGAAGATGTACCCGGATGCCGGAGAGATGCGAAAGAATTACTATGGCTGCATTACCGCGATGGATGATCAGATCGGTCGCCTGCGGAAGGAGTTGAGGGATTTGGGAATCGAAAAGAACACCGTGCTGTTCTTTTGCAGCGACAATGGTCCATCGGATGGGATGGCGAAGAAGGGCATCGCTTCGGCGGGTCCTTTCAAAGGACACAAGCATACGATGTATGAAGGCGGCGTGCTGGTGCCGGCCTGTGCGGAGTGGCCGGGAACGATCAAGCCAGGAACCTCGACGGAAATCCGGTGTGCCACCGTCGATTACCTGCCGACCTTCGCGAAACTCGCCGACTTTAGTTTCCCGAAGAATGACAAGCGTCCGATCGACGGAGTGGATCTGATGCCGATCATTCAGGGGGACGCGGACGAGCGGGGGAAGGATCTGTTCTTCGGGTATCGACGTCTTTTCCAGGGGACCAACGGCATGGCGATCATTAGCGGGAATTTCAAACTTCTCCATGAAGCGACCAAGGGGGGAGGGAAAACGAAACTCTATGACCTGGCCAGCGATCCCGGAGAGAAGAATGATCTCATGAGCAAGATGCCCGAGAAGGCGGCCGAGCTTGAGAGAAAGCTTCAGGAAATCGACTCGAGCTGTCAGCTCAGCCGCGATGGAGCGGATTATAAGTTCTGAGGGATTACGTCGCTCGCCTGGCCCGAAGGGCTTCGCGAAGCATTGATCGGACAAAGGCTCGAGGACTTGGCTCCTCGGGCCTTTCTCATGTTGAGAGATTAGAGATAACTGGGCCCGGCTTATCGCTGGTTGACCTGCCACAGGGAAAGGACTACATGGCGGGATAGTATTGCCCATGTACTCAAAACCCAATCTACTGACTCAAGGTTTCACTTGGTTCATGCTGCCTATTCTTCTCCTCGGAGGAGCCGCTGCTGTGCCGATTGATCTAAGCGATGGAAGCGCTGCCCAAAGCACCACACTTTCCACCTACGATGCTTCGCTTGCCATCGACGGCATCCCGAACTTCACCCACACGGTTCCCGAAGACCCTGATCCCACCTGGCAGATCGCCTTGCCAGTCTACGAGACCTTCACGGAAATCACGATCGTCAATCGCGGAGGAACCGGAAGCTGGTTGCCCCGATTCCGTGACCTCACGGTGCAAGTCGTCGATTTTAGCGGAGATGTGGATTCGGACTTCAACGGGGGAACCGTCGTCTATCAATCCGATGTGCTCAATCCCGGGAACATTCTCGGGAGCCCGGCGAGCATCACAGTAAATGTGGGAGAGGCGACCGGAAACATGATCCGCGTCATTCGCAAACCCGATGGTCAGGATCAGGGAGTGCTGTCACTGGATGAAGTCACGGCGGTCGGCTTGGAGCGCATCCTATCGTTTGCCTCCACCACTCCGCTCATTGCACCGGGGGATCCGATCGTGCTGGATTGGGCAGTCGCTCCGACGGTCACCGGAATCTCGATCAATCATGGCATCGGCGACGTGATGTCCATTACGAGCGACGGTGTAGGAAGTTACTCGAATGGCACGGGGCCGAGTGAGACAACGACCTATGAGCTCACGGCCACGAGCTCCGGGGGAAGCACGAAGGTTTCGACGACGATCGCAGTTACCGATCAGCCACTCATCTACTCCTTTGCGGCGGATCAGCTATTCGTGAGCTCCGGCTCCACCGTCAATCTGAATTGGAATGCCGCGGGCAATGTCGAAAGCCTCGCCCTCAATGGTGATCGTGTGGTGGGGACGACCGGAACTTCAGTCCAAGTGACCAGCGATACCGTCTTCGAGTTGGTGGCCGGCAACGGCGAGGGCACGGTTTCGAGGAAAGTTGGAGTGAAGGTCATCGAGCCCGGCGTTCCTGTGATCAGTGAATTCCTTGCATCGAACAGTGATGGGTTGACCGATGCCGATGGCAACAGTTCCGACTGGATTGAACTCTACAATCCCGGATCGGTTCCTGCGCCCCTTCTCGGATACTATCTCACCGACGATGAATCCGAACCCACCAAGTGGGCCTTTCCTGATGTGACCATGGCTCCAGGAAGTCATCTGATCATCTTCGCCTCAGGGGATAACCGAGTGGATCCATCTGGCGAATTGCATGCCAACTTTTCCCTAAGTGTGGACGGGGAGTATCTGGCACTCGTCAAACCGGACGCCATCACGATCGCCTCCGAGTATCATCCGGGATTTCCCGCCCAGAGAACCGACGTGTCCTACGGCATCGACGGTGTGACGAATGTCGATGGCTACTTTTTAAGCCCGACGCCTGGCGCGCCGAATGGAAGCTCGGTGTTGGGATTTGTGCGGGATACCGCGTTCTCTTTGGATCGAGGGTTCTACACCGATCCGATCGAGGTTGAGATCAGCTCCCCGACACCGGGAGCCGAGATTCGCTACACACTCGATGGGTCCAAGCCGACGGCAACCAGCGGCCACATCTATACGCCCGGTTCCCCCGTGACCATCAGCCAGACCAGCGTGCTTCGGGCTGCGGCTTTCCTCGATCAGTATGAGCCGACGAATGTCGATACCCACACCTATATCTTCAAGGCAGATGTCATCTCGGGAGCGAACATGGATACGGACATTACGCAGGACCCCGACTATGGCCCGAAAATGGACCAGGCACTGAGCGCCATCCCGAGTATTTCTCTGAACTTCTCCGGTGATTTGGATTATGATGAAAAGGAGGTTTCAATTGAACTGATCAATTTCGAATCCGGGGATAAGCAGGCCGATGCCGGGATGGAGCGCTTCGGAGGTTACGTGACCAATTTCGACAAACGCAGCGCCCGCATCACTTTCAGGAAGGAATACGGACCGGGAAAGCTGGATTTCGATCTGTTTGAAAACTACGACTGGGCAAGTTACCAGCCGGCCAAGGAATACGACGCCATCGAGCTCCGTGCGGGGAATCACGATATGTGGCAGCGCGGTGCCTACCTTTCCAATCGATACGCGGACGATGCCCTGTTAGATATGGGTCAGATTGCTCCTCACGGACGTTTTGTTCACCTCTACATGAATGGGGAATACTGGGGTCAGTATCACCTGCGCGAGCGCTGGAATGCGTCGATGCTCTCCGAGTATTTCGGAGGGGAGAAGGAAGACTACGAGGCTGTCAACGCCAACAATGCCGGCAGGCAATTTCAGACCGGAGTTGTTTATGACGGGACAGGCGAGCAGTGGATGGAAACCCAATCGCTGGTCAACGGCGAGACGCCATTCGCCTCGGCACGAAGCCACCTGGACATCAACAATCTGATTGATTTCATGCTGCTCTGGACGAGCGGTGATTCCGAGAGCGAATTCCGCGCTGCGGGATCTGTCCCGCTCGGGGTTCCATTCAAGTTTTTCCTGAAGGATGCCGACGGCTTCCTTCGTACGCCCAGCAATAGTCATCACAACGTCGATCATAACGGCCCCTTGAGTGCCATGACGGCTCTTGCGAACGAAGGGCATCCGGATTATCGCATGCTGCTGGCCGACAGGATCCACATGCATTATTTCAATGATGGAGCGCTCACTTCCGAGAAGAACATCGAACGACTCCAAAAGCGGGTGGAGGAAACGCAGCTTTCAATCATCCCTGAAAGTGCCCGCTGGGGTTACATGGACCCCTCCCTTACACCCGGGCGATGGGCTTCGTATCAACAGAATCTGATCAACAACCACTTTCCCTCCCTGGAGGCGACGATGATCTCGAGGTTCGAGGAAGCAGGGATGTATCCTTCGACCGATGCCCCCATTTACAGTTCGCACGGAGGTTCGGTGCAAGCTGGCGGAGGGCCTACCATTTCGGTAACGGATCCGAGCTACAAGGTATACTATCTGTTCGGAGCGGGGGACTCGGATCCGGACCCCTACCGTCACTCGCTCGATCCCCGGCTCCCGGGAGGTGGAGTCAACCCGGCGGCATCGATGATCGAATTTTCAGGGAGCAGCGGTTCAAGCGTTCCCATCGTGCAGAGTGGTGACAACTGGTCCTATCTCGATAATGGCACGAACCAGGGAGTTGCCTGGCGTGCCGCATCCTTTGTCGAGGACGGCTCATGGAAGAATGGTCCGTCCGAGCTCGGTTATGGGGACGACGATGAGGCTGAAGTTGTTGGCTATGTCGATGCCGACGCGGTCACTCCGGGAATGCAGAAAAACGCCACCACGTACTTTCGCAAGTCTGACATTTATATTTCGAACCCCTCGCAGTTCGCGAACTTCAGCCTTAATTACGTCTTCGACGATGGTATTGCCATCTATGTGAATGGGGTAGAGGTGGAGCGCAGGAATTTGGCAGCGAATGCCGATTTCGACCAATACACCGGCAGCGGAAGCGCCGACGACGAGGAAGGCTCCAAAATGCTTGATTCTTCCCTGTTCGTAGAGGGCAACAATACCATCGCGGTGGAAATCCATAACAAGGATGGAAATAGTAGCGACATCAGCTTTAATCTTGAATTGTCCGGGAACTTGCCCGGCAGCGGCTTGAATTCTTCTCCGATCGCTGTGACGGAGTCGGGTTGGCTTCTTTCGCGAAGTTATAACACGGCGAACGGTGAGTGGAGTGCGCTCAACATCGCCTTCTTCACACCTGAGCCGGTCCTTGCCGATTCCGGGAATCTGGTGATCTCCGAGTTCAATTATCACCCGGAGGATCCGCTTACGAGCGCGGAACTTGCTGCGGCGACCGATGCAGACGAATTTGAGTTTGTTGAGTTCAAGAACGTGGCGTCGGTGCCCGTCGATCTCTCCGGGGTTTCGTTTACCACGGGAATCGAGTTCACCTTTGCCGCGAACAACATCCTCCCGGCAGGAGGACGAATGGTGATCGTCAAAAACATGGCGGCTTTTGAAGCGCGCTATGCGGGGCAACTAGGATCGATCCTTTTTGGGACGGATGCGCTGGGGGGAAGCGAGTATGGCGGGAAGCTCAGCAACAGTGGCGAACAGCTGGTCCTGGAGGATGCCGAGGGCGGGATCATCCATGATTTTTCCTTCAGCGACGAGGCACCCTGGCCGACTGCCTCTGATGGTCCTGGCTTCTCGCTGGTTCTCATCAACCCTGAAATGCCAATCCCCGATCACAACCTGGCCAGAAGCTGGGCTGCCAGTGCACGGATCGGAGGATATCCGGGCGCGCCAGGTGCCGTCGGGTTCGTAGGGGATCCTCTCGTTGATCAGGATGGGGATGGGCTCAAGGCCATCGTCGAGTATGCTTTGGGATCCAGTGACTCGGTTGCCGGTGATTCGACGGTCAGCAGCGGCCGTGAATTTCACGAGGTGAATGGGGTGACCAGCGAGTACCTTACGATCCGATTCCTGCGTAATCAGCACGCGGCGAATGCCGTTAGAATCGATCCGCAGATCGGTGAGGATCTCACATCCTGGAGCGGTGAGCCCGAGCTCGTTCTGGTGTCGGAAACCGACATGCTCGACGGCACCACCCGCGTTGTATATCGCAGTGCTGTCCCGATCGGTGAGCGTTCGTCAGGACGGGAATTCATCCAGATCAAAGTCGAGCAGTGACGGGGGAGGCGGCCGCTACCAGGTCGGGATTCCACGCGTCGCTTGGGCAGGACAATGGATCAGCGGAGAAGATGGAGTCCGTTTGAGCTTTCATGACATTCCCGTGACACATCTTCCTGCGGGTTCGGCTCAACTCCGCTTCCGTCGTTGATCCGTGCTCCTTGAGATATCTGCGGGGGCGGAGGCTTTCCGATTCCGTGATTTTTCTGAAACTTGATGGTGCTTTTCAACGGATCACTTGTGTCAGCATGTGGTGCTCCAACTCCCTGTGTCCCTACTCCTACCATGAACCGCTTCCGGCCATTTGTGCTTCTGCTTTCCCTGACCCTGATGTCTCAGGCCATCGCTCAGAATCCGGCAGGAGGTTTGGACTCCGATTTGGCGTGGGACCTTGACGGTTCGCCGGCATGGAAGACGGCACCATCATCTTCCGCGCTTCACGGGGGTGATGTGGCACGGGTGCTGCAGGCGGGAGAATCGTCGATGGAGGCCAATGTTGCCGGCCCGGCGGTGATCTCGTTCTCGTGGCGACTGTCAGGTTCCGATGGCAAGGGCTGGGTTTCTCTCGAGATCGACGGTCGTGAAATGGCAATGCTGCGGCGCACCACGGCCTGGCAATCGGTGGCGATCAATTTGCCGTCGGGAAACCATCGCCTGCGGATCGCCGCAGGCGGAATGGCACGGATCCCGGGTGCGGAGGCGATGGTGGATCAGTTTGAGGTGAAATCCGGCGACCACTTTCCCTGGCTGACAGCAATCGGCGATGAGCCTGACTCGCTGTGGGTGGTCACCGGATCGGGGCGCGTGACGGCTGAGGCCATGCCGGGTTTGTGGTTCGATGACGGCCACGTTGCCGCGCTGCGGGGCACGGACCGAGGCGGTCGGACCTCACTGGTCCGCTTGGTCGAAGGCCCCGCGCGGTTGGAAGCCTGGACGAATGCGAAAGGCGGTTCGTTTGTGGCACGGAATCTTGATAGCATCGGATCGATCCGTCGGGTCACGGCTTCGACCGGCAACACTTGGGATGATTCCCCACTGATTCTCGGCCCGGGACTGCATCGGGTGGAGTGGGTTCACTTCTACTGGTCGGCGATGGAGAACGAGGCGGATCCCTACCCATTATCTCCCCCTGCGAACCTCCAGACCACCCCGTCTGATGTGAGCACCCTCGCGTCGCTGTCGATCACACCACTGACCTTGGACAGCGCTCTTGCAGGCGACCTCACCTGGGCTTCGTCAGGCAGCAATCGATTTGTCCCCACATTGGCGGATGCCGAAGCCAGTTCACTCAATCGCGAGCAACTCGCGGCGTTGGCTATCGAGCGCCCTGGTCCCGGCCAAGACGCCCGACTTTCCACGGTGATCAACGGCCCTGCAGAAGTCAGCATGCGCGCCGTGAGCGAGGGGCCGGATGGCGATGTCTTCCGCATCCTGGCGGGGGGTGAGGTAAAGTATGAGTCAGGGAGTGGTGGGAGCACGGGCTCTCAGATATTCGAAATTCCCGCCGGTCAGGTAAGCCTGGAGTTGGAGTGGATCAGCGGATTGGACGAAGCAAGTTGGCCACCTCGCAAAGCGGCCCTCACCCGGGTGGAAATCCGGCGCCCCTTGCCGGAGTCGGCGGCGACAGCGCTCGATGCGCCGGCGGGCATCACCTTTTTCACCAGCCACCCCGAGGCGTGGGACATTGCCGATGCCACACCTCGCTCGGGCCTGTCGGCCAGCAATCGTCCACGGGTGATTCATTCAAGCGTGGCATTCCCGGAGCTCAGCGCCTGGGTGGACGGCCCGGCGGTTCTCAGCTACTGGCGTCGGGCCGACCTTCCGGCGGGTTCCAGCCTGCGATTTCCGGGCATTCTGAGCGCCTATGATCCCGGGCCATTTTCCTGGCAGGTCGTGAGCGTGCCGGTCCCGAGCGGTCGTCATCGCCTGGTCTGGTATTCGCCCTCACCCGCCCAGGGGTTTTTCTCCGAGGCATCCCGCTATTTCCTCGATGCCTTTCACTTGCAACCCGGCACCGGCGTCAATGCGCTCTCACTCGAGGAGGCGCTGGATACTCCGGGGCGAAGCTGGGCTTCCTCGGGCGATCAGGTAACACCAGGCGATTACGGTCAGCTGGCGTTCGATGGGATGGATGCGGTCTCGCTGGCGCCGGCCGACCAAACCACCTCCGCATGGGTGGAAACCACGGTGCATGGTCCGGCTCTTGGCTCCGTTTATTCCGCTCGATCCCACCTCGGGATCACCTTGAACGGCGAACACCCTGCGCTCGGGACCATCGAAACTACGGTCCCGGATACGCTTTGGACGCGCACGGAATTCTCGATCCCACCCGGTCAGCACGTCCTGCGCCTGGCCGGCTCGGATCCCAATCATCCCTTGATGTTAGATCAGGTGGAGATCACCGGACAGGCCGTCATCTCGATGGCGGATGCCATCGACGCGCCTTCCCAGTCGTTCCATGCCGGCGGCGGACTCTGGGAGCCCCTGCATTCACCCCTTGCCAGCGACGGCGACGCCGTTTTCGCCGGCGGCCAAGGCAGTGCATGGATCGAAACTGAGATTTCCGGCCCGGCGCTTGTCCAGTTCGATTGGCAGGCCGGGCCCGACTACACCCGGCTCACGTTGGAACTTGATGGCGAGGAGATCGCCGTCGCCCCGGTTTACGAACCATGGAGAACCGTGGGTATTGAGCTTCCCGCAGGCAGCCACACCTTTCGCTGGATCTTCACCAGTCCGGAAAACCGCCGTGGCGCACCCGCGGGTCTGAACCAATTCCGGATCACGCCACTTGCCGGGCTCACCCTCGGCGAGGCACTGGATGCTCCCGCCCAGATTTGGTTCACCAGTGGCCCGCCGCCCCACTGGATCGGCCAAACCGACCATTCCCACGATGGTGAGGACGCCACCTGCGTTCCAAGCTCTGACGACGATAGCACGCACGGCGGCAGCGATCTGCAAACCTCTGTCACCGGCCCCGCGCTGGTCCGTTTCTGGTGGCAAAAGGACGGCGATGGCCTCGCCTATTTCCAGATGGACGGCCGCAATCTGGCGTCGCTCACTGAGGAGAACTCCTGGCAGGAAGTGACGGTCGCTGTCCCGCCCGGTAGCCACCACTTCCGTTGGACCCGATTCAAGAACCATTACTTCGAGCGTCGCGCCGCCCTTTACGTCGATGATTTCCGCATCGAATCCCTCCCGGTCGGACTTACCCTTGGCGATGCACTGAACGCACCCGATCTGCCGTGGCGGACCAGCGCCGATGCCTCGTGGGAACTCGCATGGCGCAGTTTGCCGGGCGGCGGGCAGGAACCCGCCGCCATCAGCCCCGCCACGCCTGGTGGGACGAGTTGGATCGAGACGGATATTATTGGGCCCGCTGTGATATCATTTCTCTATCTCGAGGATTCCTTTGGTCTCAGTCAAGGCAGCCTCCATCTGGATGGTCTCCAGGTGGCGACGCTGCGTGGCGCGAGCTGGCCGGATGATGCGGTTTCGCTACGCTGGCCGATTCCTGCCGGAAAACATACGGTCCGTTGGCAATGGCAGGTTGCCAGCAGTAGTGCCTTTGGAAACTCTGCCCTCGAGCGTCTGATGATCGACCGTGTGGAAGTCGCCACCAACACGCCTGAGCTGGAAAGTCTGTTTCCGCAAGCGCTCGGTGTCGGACTCATCGGCAGCCACCCGTGGACGGTGCAAGCCGCTCCGGGGGGCGGCTTTCGCGCCGAAAGCAATCCCGTCCTTCCGGGTTCGCAGTCCGGCATTGAGTTGACTGTCCCCGGCAACCGCGAAGTCGCATTCCGGACCGGGTGGGCGAAGCTGCGATCCAATCGTATTGGCGGAACTTTCCTCAATGCCAATGGCTCCTGGTATGCCGTTCACGGTCAGGGTGGCTACCTCGCCGATGAAATGGATTCCGTCTGGCACCTGCCACCCGGAGCCGATCACACGCTGGCATGGACCAGTGCCAGCGCCAACGGAGCGATCGATGCGATGTTTCTCGATCAACTGTCGATCGACACTCCGGCATTTCCGATCGGCGAATCTCTGGGACTTCCGCAGAAGACTTTCCTCAGCACCGGTGGCGGTCGCTGGTATGGTCAAGATGGCATTACCCACGGTGAAGGTTCCGCGGTTTCCTCCCCAGGCAGTGGCAGTCTCATCACCATGTTCACCGGTCCAGGCACGGTCAGTTGGTGGTGGAAAAGCGAAGACACTCCTACGAACGCCAACGCCCGGCTCATCGTCTGGCCCCATGGCCAACCCGGAATTTACGCCACCGCTACCGGCAGTTTCGACTGGAGGCGTGAGGAGGTGATTCTGCCATGGGGGCAGTCCTTCCGACTTGAGTGGCGCGCGACCGATACCGGTACGGGTCGACTCCTCATCGACGATGTCAGCTTTCGGGAATCCGCGAGCGATGCGTACACCGTCTGGGCCATCGAGGAACTGTTAGGCGGCAAGCAGGCCACCATGGATGCTGATCCCGATGGTGACGGGCAATCCAACCTCATGGAATTCGCCTTTGGCTCCGACCCGCGAAGTCGGCGCTCCGCCTACGTCCAGGACCTCCACATCATCGATGGCCAGATCCACCTGTGTCTCACTCACCCGGACCACGACACCACCGGCCTGAACTACGATCTGGAATTCTCTTCCGACCTCGAGACCTGGACCCGAGTGCGAAGAATTCCCGGCGGCCCGAGCCTGCCCGATCAGGTGATCACATGCCACATTCCGGAAGAAGCCGAGGGAGACCGCGGATTCGTGAGACTCCGAGTCGGGTTTGCCAACGAGTAGATCGGGACTGCTTGTGCTTGAGAAATTGAGGGAGCGTTTTTTGAGGATCCACGCCAATTGATGATGGCGTTCGGTGGGGCCTTGGTGCTTTTCTCGTGGGTGTCCCTGAAGAACTGCGTCATGGAAAACCGCGCCTTTGCATCATGAAACACGTTGCCTTACTGATCGAGTCCTCCCGTTCGTATGGGCGCGGGTTGCTGGAGGGCATTGCAGCCTATGTGCGTTTCGGAGGAGGGTGGTCACTGCGGCACCAGGAAATGTCGTTTGATGCGGTGACGCCGGCTTGGCTGCGTCATTGGAAGGGCGACGGCATTCTGGCGCGCATTGAATCGGCCGAGATGGCGACGACGATTCAGGCGCTGAGGATTCCGACGGTGGACCTGCGCTGCTGGAAGGGCATTCCGGGCGTTCCTCAAATCAATACGGATGATGAAGCGGTGGTGCGAATGGCGATTGACCATCTCCGCCATCAGGGGCTCAGACGCTTCGCATTCTGTGGCTTTGCTGGAGCGGATTATTCGGTGCGCCGCCTGGGGTGGTTGCGAGAGTTGTTAGATGCCGATGAAGCCAGGCCGGCGGTCTACGAGTCCCGGGGGTCACGGCGGCCGACGACGATTGGTCAGGAGTCGAAAGGAATGCTCGATACCGAGGGGGTGACGTCATGGTTGAAGTCTTTGGAGAAACCGGTTGGCCTGATCGCCTGCAATGACATCCGCGCCCAGCAGGTGCTTCAATGCTGTGAAGACGCGGGCATCGCGGTGCCGGATGACATCGCGGTGATCGGTGTCGACAACGACGAGGTGATCTGCGGGCTATGTCATCCGAACCTGAGCAGCGTGGATCCGAATACCCGGCAGATCGGCTATGATGCGGCGGCGTTGCTGGATCGGATGATGCGGGGAGAAACAGTGACGAGCGAAGAGATCCTTGTTCCTCCGAATCGGGTGATTGTCCGGGGATCGACCGATGTGGTGGCGATCGAGGACCGGGTGATCGCTGCGGCTTATCGATTTCTCCGCGAGCATGCCTGCGAAGGGATCGGCGTCGAAGACGTGGTGAAGTCGGTGTCGATTTCCCGAAGGTCCTTGGAACGACGGATGCGGGAGTGCTTTGGCAGGTCTCCCTCGGAATTGATCGCGGAGGTGCGGGTGGCGCGGATCAAGCAGTTGTTAGAGGAGACGGATTTTCCGCTGAAGCGCATCGCCGGGCTCGCGGGATTCGTGCATGACGAGCACATGGCGGTGTTTTTCCGCAAGCAGGTCGGTGAGCCGCCGGGGAAGTACCGGAAGGCCTGGCGCGCGATTCACGCGGCAAGTGAGCTTTCCTGAGGTCTCTTGGACGCCATTCTGCAGGGCCAAAAGAATCAGCCCGGGGTCGCCTGCGGCAACCCCGGGCTGAGATTCGCAACCCCGCGTGGGGTTGGTTGAAGGATTACTTCCGGCCGTAGAGCGGGCCGAAGTTCTCGCAGGCGCGGAAATCGGCGGACTCGCGGTTGTCGGTACCGAAGGCGTTCCAGGTGCTGGGGCGGAAGATGCGCTCGTCGGCGACGTTGTGCATGTAAACCGGAATCCGCAGGATCGAGGCGAGCGTGATGAAGAGGTGACCGACGTGACCGGCGGTGAGCACGCAGTGGTTGGCACCCCAGTTGTTCATCACTTCGTAGGTCGAGGTGAAGGCACCGCGTCCGGTAATGATCGGCGCGAACCAGGTGGTCGGCCAGGTCGCGTTGGTGCGGAGGTCGAGGGTGTCGTGGACCTTGTCGGGAAGATCGACGGTGTAACCTTCGGCAATCTGGAGGCAGGGGCCGAGGCCGGCGACGAGATTGATGCGGGTCATGGTCGAAGGCATGCCGCCCTTGGTCTTGTAGCGGGTGCTCATGCCGCCGCCAGGGAAGTACTCGGTGATCGATGGGTGCCAGGTGGTGGCATCGAGACACTTCTGAACTTCTTCGTCGGTGATTTCCCAGAAGGGTTTCATCGTCGGCTCGCCGTCGGCGCTTTGCTCACCGGTGCCGTCGAGGGCGGCAGGTCCGGAGTTGATCAGGTGAAGCAGGCCGTCGGAGGCCTGACCTTCGAGCTGGTAGCCATCGCAGGCGTTCGCCACGGCGTCGGGGCTCCAGTAGGTGCGCAGGTCGGCGAAGATCTGGGCAGTGTTGGTCAGAAGGTGACCGAAGAGCATGGTCGCGCCGTTGAGGGCGTCGTTCTCGGTGGCGAGAATGTAGGGCGGGCGCTTGCCGTTCCAGTCGAAGGACGTGTTGAGGATCGCTTCCATGAAATCGCCGTTCGGGAAGTGATCGGTCCACTGACGCTGGCCCTGGAAGCCTGCGGCGATGGCCTGGTGGCCATGCGCCTGTTCGCCATAACCCATCTCGGCGAGCTTCGGATTGCCGACCATCAGGTCGCGACCGATGAGTGCCATCTTGATGCTGTCCGACCATTCGGAATCGAGCTGCTCGCGGCTGCGGACCTGGTCCGGGGCGTTGAAATCCTTTCCTTCAAGGCAGTTCTTTTTCACCCACTCGGAGGCGATCTTGAATTCTTCGGCGTCGTACAGGTCCTTGTTCATGCGACCGACCACTTCAGTCATGTCGATGTCCTCGACGCGCATGCCGAGATACTTTTCCCAGAAGGCGTGGTCGACGACCGAGCCGGCGATGCCCATCGAGGTGCCACCCATCGAGAGGTAGGCCTTTCCGCGCATCAGGGCGACGGCGAGTCCGCACTGGGCAAAGCTGAGGAGCTTGTGTTGGACGTCGTCGGGGATGGTCGGGTCACCGGCTTCCTGGACATCTTTGCCATAGATGCCGAAGGCGGGAACTCCCTTCTGCGAGTGACCTGCTAGAACGGCGGCGAGGTAGACCGCGCCGGGGCGCTCGGTGCCATTGAAGCCCCAGACGGCTTTCGGGCGGAGCGGATCCATGTCCATGGTTTCCGAGCCGTAGCACCAGCAGGGGGTGACGGTCAGGGAGACGCCGACGTTTTCGCGGCGGAAGAGATCTTCGGTGGCGGCGGCTTCGGCGACTCCACCGATGCAGGGTTTGGCGACGACGCATTGGACGGGTTCGCCGTTCGGGTATCTGAGGTTTTCCGTCAGGAGTTTCTCAACCGACTTGGCGAGTGCCTGGGTTTGGTCCTCCAGGGATTCGCGAACGCCTCCGAGGCGGCCATCGATGGTCGGGCGGATGCCAATCTTCGGCAAATCAGTGCCCCATGCGGTATTCTTGTTGGTCTGTGGGTTTGTCGACATTCCAATACCAAAGCGAAATTGAGCGGCTTTGGTAAATCAATTTTTATGAGAATCTACGTCTGGCGATAGAAGAATTGCGCCACGATTTCGGTGGTCCTGAATGACGGCGAAGCGGGAATTGGCGGGCGCTCGCTCCTGATCGGTTTTTCCCGCTCCGCGACCCTCATGGCTCTCTTCCCATGGTCCCCGGCGGAGCCTATCGTAAATAATAGCGACTAGACGGATGACGCCATGGGAGGATAAAGGTGAGGTTCCATGTTTATACATCCGTCATTCTCGAGCCATTTGTCTTTGAGCAGCAAGACCCTGGGGATGTTGGCACTGGTGGCCCTGGGTGTCTTTCCTGCGAGTGCGGTGGAGGTCTTGTTCGTGGGTGGCGGGGCATCGCCAAGTCTGGCGGCTGATGCGGCGGCTTTGGCCTATCTTGAAGGGCGCTATGGGGCGTCGGAAGTCGATTATGCGTCCGGCAGCTCGCTGGCATCGGGCGATGAGTCCGCTTATGATGTCGTGGTGATTTCCTCGACCATCGCCAGTGCGGATGTCCGGGGGAAATTCAATGGAAGTCCGGTGCCGGTGGTTTGCTGGGAGCGGGTGGTGGTCGCCAATGGCTCGGGGGATTTCGCGGTGACGAGCGCCGAAAACCAGACGGCGACCAATCACCGCGTGCGAATCAGCACGAATCATCCGATCACAGAGGGATTTTCGGTGGGCCAGCTGGTGCCGATTTGCTCGGGAAGTGCCGAAGTGTTCTGGGCGGTTGCTCCCGATGCTTCGGGGAAAGTCCGGGTGCTTGAGGATGATGACGACAGCACCCGCGGGTTCATCACGGTGGTGGATCAGGGCGGGATTCTGATGAACGGAGGAGCGGCGCCGGCACGACGGGTGGTCGTCGGACTCAAGAACGACACCTTCAGTTCGCTGACGGCGGACGGGCGCCGGCTATTTGGTCAGGCGGTGGACTGGGCTGCGGCGGGATCGCTCAGTGTGGCTGCGCCGGTGGTTGGAAACGCCCCGGCTTCCTCGGTGGCGGCAAGTTCCGCAACCATCGGTGGCACGGTGACGGATGACGGTGGGCTCGATCCGCAGGTGACGCTCTACTGGGGAAACAACGATGGCGGAAGCTCGGCTGAGTCATGGGATCATGCCATCAACTTGGGGACCCAAGGTGGTTCGTTTTCGGCGGAGCTTTCGGGCCTTTCACCATCGACGACCTACTACTTCCGTAGTTTTGCACGCAATGCCGGGGGGGATGGCTGGGCGGGTGCCACGAGCAGCTTCACCACCGCGCCGCCGCCGAACCCACCGGTCGTCGCGAATCAGGCGGCAAGCGAACTCACTTTTTCTTCGGCGGAGCTCAACGGGGCGGTGAGTGCAACGGGCGGCGAGGAGCCGCTGGTGACGATCTTTTACGGACTGAGCGACGGAGGAACGCTCTCGGGGAGCTGGGACGAGTCGGTGGCACTCGGCGGGCAGAGCGGGACGTTCAGCACCTCGCTCTTCGATCTGACTCATGGGACCACCTACTACTTCCGGGCATTCGCGCAAAATTCGGGGGGCTCAGCCTGGGCCGCGACGAGTGGCCGCTTTTCCACCCTGGCAGCCCAGCTTCCAGCGGTGACAAGCTCCGCGGCGGAGTCGGTCGGCGGGAGTTCCGCGCGGATATCCGGGGTGGTGACGGGGACCGGAGGGGATGTGCCGACGGTGACGCTCTACTGGGGCGATGAGGACGGGGGGACGACGGTTGGGAGCTGGGACCAGCGTCTCGTTCTCGGGGCCTTCGCGTCGGATTTTTCGCAGGTCTTGTCCGGGCTGAATCCGGAGACGCGCTACTTTTTCCGTATGGCTGCCGAGAACATCGCTGGGGTGGCCTGGTCGACTCCGACCCGGAGCTTCACCACTCTCGAGGTGAGTCCGCTGGTGCTGAACGAGTTCATGGCGAGCAATGACGGTGGGGCCTCTAACAATCCGAACGGCTGGTGGCCGATTGCCAATCAGGTGCCGGGGGCGAAGGAGGACTGGGTCGAGATTGCCAACAAGGGGACCGGGACGATGAACCTTGCGGGTTGGCATCTGAGCGATGACGCCGGAAACCTGACAAAGTGGACATTTCCTTCGCCGACATGGCTGGGCCCCGGCGAGTTCCTGGTGGTCTACGCCTCCGACGAGGCGGAGCCGGACATCCGTGGAAATCTGCACACCAATTTCAAGTTGTCAGCAGACGGCGAGTTCCTGGCACTGACCCGTCCGAATCTGAGCATCGCGAGCTCCTTCGGCCCCGCAGGTGCGGATTTCCCGGCCCAGAGTGATGATGTGTCTTATGGAGTGCATCCGCTAAGCGGAGCAGCGGTGTATTTCAATGCGCCTACCCCCGGCGCGGCGAATGATGCCAACGGGCTCGCGCAAGTGGCGGACACCAAGTTTTTCCCGGACCGTGGGTTCTATTCGAGTGCGGTGTCGGTGACCATCAGTACGGCGACGCCGGGAGCGACGATTTACTATACCACCGACGGAAGCGCTCCGATCGATGGGGATGGTGATCCGACGGGATCCGCAATGGTCTACGGCGGTCCCGTGATGATCGCTGAAACGACGGCCGTGCGGGCGGCGGCGGTGCTCTCGGGCTTTGCGCCGACGGATATCGACACGCAGAGTTATATCCTGCTCGATATTCGGGGGGCGGCTGTGGATGGGAGTGATCCGGGAGGATTGAACGGCGCTCTGCTCGATCAGGTGAAGCCAGGGGGCTGGGATGATCTTTCCTCGGGGGACTACGAAATGGACCCGACGGTTTCGAGGTCGACGGCGAGCTCGACCGGACATGGCGGATTGAGTGGTTCGCAGGCCTTGCTGCAGGGCATGAGGGATCTTCCGACGATCTCGATTGCGATGGATCGCGACGACTTTTCCGGTTCGGATGACGGGATCTACACCCATCCGCAGTCGAGAAACTCAGGAAGTTTTCCCTTTGCCTGGGAGCGGGCTTGTTCAACGGAATTCATCCCTGCCGAGGGGGATCCTCGCGGCGACTGGGGGGTGAATTGCGGCCTTCGGATTCAGGGCGGGGCGAGTCGCAATCCGGCTAGCAGTCCCAAGCACTCGATGAGTCTTCGTTTCCGCGGTGAGTATGGTGTCGGGCGACTGAACGAGAAACTTTTCCCCGATGGGCCGGTCAATTCCTTCAATGTCCTCTCGCTGCGGGCGGGCTATAACAATAGTTGGATTCATTCGGCGGAGAACCAGCGGGGATACGCTTCCATGATACGCGACCAATGGGCTCGCGACACTATGTTAGAAATGGGTAACGCGGACGGAGGGCGCGGGATGATGGTGCACCTTTATGTGAACGGGCTTTACTGGGGCGTCCACAATCTCTGCGAGCGGGCCGATGCTTCGCACTATGCGGAATACAATGGAGGCGATCGCGATCAGCTGGATGCCTTGAATGGCGGTGCTCCAACCGATGGCGACACAAGCGCATGGGAGACGATGAAGAGCGTAGTGACCACCGGGAGCTGGTCGGAGATTCAGGAGGTTCTCGATGTCGACAACTACATCGACTATCAGATCTTCAACCGCTTCGCGGGAAATGGTGATCTGAAGACCAATGGCAACTGGCGGGCAGCGGGAGGAGGTCCGTTTCCGGCCGGGCAGCCCGGACAGATGGCGCCATGGAGGTTGTTTTCGTGGGATGCCGAACAGATTCTAACATCACCCTCCAGTGCCGTGGTGCCGCGTGATCCGTTAGGAGAGGCCTCGAGCGGGGCGGTGGTGCGGGATGTATTGGAAAGCATTCCCGAGTACCGACTCCGCTTTGCCGATCGTCTTCAGAAGCATCTGTTCCATGGTGGTGCCTTGACGCAGGAGGCCTGCTCGGCGCGCTGGATGGCCAGGGCTGCCGAGTTGGATCGGGCGATTCTCGCGGAATCCGCCCGCTGGGGCGATCATCGCAGGACGCCTGCCTACACCCGGAACGTGGAGTGGCTGGCGGAGCAGTCGCGGTTGATTGGCAGCTACTTTCCGGTGCGTGGTGCGAACGTGATGAACGGCTACCTCAGCGAGGGGCTCCTGCCATCGTTGGATGCGCCAGCTTTTCTGGTGAACGGAGTCGCACAACATGGCGGGGAAATCCCGACCGACGGCACTCTAACAGTCACGAGTCCGAGTGGGATGATTTACTATACTCTGGATGGGAGTGACCCGCGGTTTGAAGGGGGCGGCATCAATCCCGCGGCGACGGGTGTGGCTTCGGGGCAGAGCATCAGCCTGCCATCCAGTCTGCCGGTCCGCGCTCGCGTGCTGAGCGGCGGGGAGTGGTCGGCCTTGTCGGAGAGCGTCTTTTATGTCGAGTCGCTGGCTGCAGCGGATGATCTCGTGATCTCGGAGATTCACTACCACCCCTATGATGCGACGGCTTCGGAGTTGGCGGCCGGGTTGGCACTGGAGGGCCCTCGCGATCTCTCTGATTCGGGCCTCTTCGAATTTGTGGAGCTCCGGAACCAGTCGGCGAATGCGGTGAATCTCTCGGGCGTGCGATTCAGTGAGGGAGTGGCGTTCACCTTCGGAAATCGGGTGCTGAATGCCGGAGATTTCGTGGTCGTGGCGAAAGATGCGGAGGCCTTTGCGATCCGCTACCCCTTGGTTCCCCTTGCAGGCGTCTATGCAGGAAGTCTGGCCAACGAAGGCGAGACCGTGACCTTGCTGTTAGAGTCAGGTGAACGGGTGCAGAGCACGACATATGGCAGCAGCGGGCAGTGGCCGGGGAGGGCGGATGGCGAGGGTTCCTCCCTTGAGTTGGTCGGGTCGGCCGAGGATTCGTCGGGTTCAGAAAGCTGGCGTTCGAGCAGCGAGTTCAATGGCTCGCCAGGCGCGGATGGAGCCGGACCGGATCTCCGTGTGGTGATCAATGAGGTTCTCAGTCACAGCGAACTGCCGACTCTGGACGCCGTCGAACTTTTCAACACCACCGCCAGTCCGATCGATGTGGGCGGTTGGGTTTTAAGTGACCGCCCGTCGGTCTACCGGTCGTTCCGGATTCCGGACGGGACGATGATCGCGGGTGGTGGGTACCTTGTGTTCGACGAGGCGGATTTCAATGCAGCGGAGTCGAATCGGATTGAGAACTACGCAGGTACATTGGCGGCCTCGCCGACGGAGGTGTCCTCTCCTGACCACGGCTTGGGCACGGGCGACATCGTGACGATTTCGGGATACGGCGGGTACGGGGATTATGGAGAGACTTATGAGGTAACGGTGCTTGATGAGAACAGCTTCTCCATTGAGACGCCATTCCTTGACAACCATGGGAGCAAGGGCACATGGACGCCGGGGCGGCCCTTTGCTTTGAGCAGTGCGCACGGCGAGGAGCTGAGCTTGCTGGAATCAACGGAAGACGGGCAGCTGTTGCGCTTTGTTGACCAGGTCGACTTTGCCGCGGCCTTCCCTGGCGAATCGCTGGGTCGTTGGCCGAATGGCGCGGGCTATGGGACACTCGTGTCGATGACATCCGGAACCTTCGGTCGCGCCAACGAGGGGCCGCAGGTGGGACCGGTGGTCATTTCCGAGTTGATGTATCATCGGGAAGGCGCTGCAGGCGATCTGTTGGAGTTCGTGGAGATCCTCAATGCCGGGGTGTTGCTGGAGAACCTCGATCACTGGAGATTGAGAGGTGGGGCGGATTTTGATTTCACGGCTGCGCAACAACTCGCGCCAGGCGAAACCCTGGTGCTGGTAGCGTTTGATCCCGAGGCTGATCCCTCGGCTGCGGAATCCTTCAGATCGGAGTATGGAATCGGCACGGAAGTCCGCCTCGTGGGCCCGTTTACTGACGGGCCACTCGATGATGTGGCCGGCACGGTGCGATTGCAGCGGCCTGACCTGCCTCCGTCCGATGAGCCCGATCACCATCCACAGGTGACGGAGGACGAGGTGCGTTATTCCGCATTGGCACCGTGGCCGGTGCTGGCTGGAGGGGCGGGTGACTCGTTGCAGCGGATCGATCTCGATGGTTTCGGGAATTTTTCCACGAGCTGGACGGCCGCCACGCCGGAGCCGGGTCGCTGGGCCATCGATTTTCTCACCTGGCGTGAATCGTTCTTCGGCGCAAACCTGCCGACCGGCAGCGGACCTGAGGAGGACTTCGATAACGATGGGGTGGACAACCTGATCGAGTTTGCGCTTGGGATGAATCCGCTCGCGGACGATCGTGAGGACCTTCCAAGCTGGTCGCGCGATGGTTCGGAGTTCGTCTTTGCCTACACGAAATCGACGGCGACAAAGGGCCTGACTTCCACCGTGAAAACCTCAATCGATCTGATGGACTGGCAGCCGGTGACGGATAGCTATGTTTCAAGCGAGGGGTTTTTTGAGACCCGTGAGGTCCGAATTCCGATCGCGGGCCCGAAACGTTTCGTCGGGTTGGTCGTGGAGGAGGATTTCTGATGAACGAGGCTCCGGCCGATGGCTGCAACTTTGCGTGCTTCGAGTCGGCCGAATCACTCTTCGCCTTCCATCTTCAGAATCCCCAAGCGGAACGCCTTCGCGATTGCCGAGGGGGCATTCTGGGCGTTGAGCTTTTCGTAGATGTGCGTGACGTGAGTCACGACGGTGTTCGGACTGATGGAGAGTTGGTCGGCGATATTCTTCTTCGCCAAACCTTCCGACATGAGTTGAAGCACTTCCAGCTCGCGATCAGTGATGGGGGATTCGTCGCCCACGTCGGCCGGCAGTTTCGATTTCAGTGAGCTCAGCACGAAACTTGCGATGCGGGCATCGAGAGATGCACCTCCTTTCATGACGTTGCGGATGCCCTCCTTGATCTGACTGATGGTCGCGGATTTCAGGAGGTAGCCGGCTGCTCCGAGTGAGACGGCTTTCAGCACATCCTGTTCATGGTCCGACTGGGTGAGGATGATGATTCTAACATCCGGGATGATTCTGGTGATTTGAGGAATGGTATCCAGTCCGGAGATTCCGGGCAGGTTCAGGTCGAGCAAGATCACGTCGGGAACCCTGCCGGGGTTGTCCTGAAGATGGCGTAACGCTCGCTCGGCCGTGCCGAACTCTCCGATCAACTCCAGATCGGACTCCCGCTCCAAGGCGAGCTCGACCACTTCCCGGTACTCGGGGTGGTCTTCCACCAGCATCACACGGATTGATTGGCTCATATTGATAGGGGATCACGGCTGGAAAGGAAAATCCGCGCGTTCACCGTGGCCAGCCTACGGGGGTAAGCATCGAGGGCTAGCCCTTTTCGAGTCCTCATTTATTATGATCGGTGAGGCAGCGGAAATTCAGCCCTTTTTCAGCCGAAACTTCCGCGTAGGCAGCTCCAGAGTCACGCGAGTGCCTCCGGATTCAGGGCTGTCGACACGGACCTTTCCCTTGAGAATCCGGGCACGCCTTCGAAGTGATGAGGGCACGCCATTTTTGGTCGAATTCATGATGCCGTGGCCATCGTCGCTGATGACCAACCGGATCATTCTCTTTTCCGCCTTCAGATGGGTGGTGAATTTGCTGGCTCCGGCATGGCGGCTGATATTGACTAGGCATTCCTTGTAGAAGAGGAACAGATCGTAGCGGGTCCGACGATTCAGCGCATCGATGTGCTCGATCCCCTCCACTTTGATCTCGTTCTCGAGCCGGGACATGATGCGGCGCGAAGCCCGTCGCATATCCTCTTCGAAATCAGCGCTGACGCCGACGGCTTCGAGCATGTCGGTGCAATGGCGAACCGCCAGGCCTGATCGCTCGGTTTCCGATCGAATGCGCCGGTGAAAGGTTGCGAGCTGTTCCGGGGAATCCCCTGATTCTGCAGCCAGATCACTGAGCAAACCAATGGTGTGAAGATTGGCACCCAACTCGTCGTGGAGGTCGGCCGCCAGGCGCTCCCGGATTCGGCCGACATGGCGCAAGCGGATGATGCGATCGACCAACACGATGAGGATGATCCCTCCTGTTAGAAAGGCCACCAGCCAGGCCAGTCGATTGACCAGGGCTTTCTGTTCAGCATGTTCGCGATCGAGGGCGGCAACGACGAGCGGACGTTCCACTTCCAGTTCGTGACGACGGGCCAGCTCCCCCATCCATTGCCTGATCGGAATGATCTGGCCGTAGAGATTTCGTCCATCGGTGACTGCCGAGAGCGATCGCTCGGGGCTCACGACCTTAAGATCACTCTGAGGCATGATCCCGAGTGCCACATTCCGGCCACGGGAAAAAATTTCGATTTCCGCAAATCCCAGCTGGGCACCTGGGGCCATGCTGCGTTCGGGATTGTAGGGCTCAACCGCGACCAGCCGGACAAATTGACATTCCGTCTCCGGAAACCGCCGGATAATGATGGGGCCGGTATCGTAGATCGATTCCATGCGATACTCGGTAAGCATGACGGCATCGGAAAAATCGGACTTCAGACTGCCCTCGATGATCAGATGGCGTGGGATGCCGAAGTCGACCGCTGCTGTCTGGGGCACGGTGTCGCTCAGGTCGGTGGCATGCAGCTGAATCCGGTTGAGAAGCTGGGGGGAGCCGAGATCAAAGCTTAGAGTCGGCTTGTCGAACTCCTTGCTCTGGCTGACGAATGCGAGGCTCTGTTCGCCTTGCGCGGCGTCCATCAGATAGGGCACGAAGCCATCCACCAGGAAGCGCTTGTCGCGGGCAGGCCCATGATACTGGTCGGGTGAGGAGGAAGTGACCGTTTGCTGCAGGGCGACATTCTCTTCCCCGCTGAAGACAAGAATCTCGGACAGTTGAAGAATGTAGAGGCCGTCCCATGCTCGTGGGGAGAGTTTGGTGGCATGAATCTTCACCCACGAAGCGGTCGTGTCCGGACACGGGATGATCAAAGGAGCGGTTCTCGGGACGAGCTGGTCTGCGGAAGTGAAACGAGCAAGAACAGCCCCCTCGGGGTCGTGCTCCGTGCCCGCGAGAATGCGGAATTCCAGAGGAAAGGCGTCAGCGCGAAAGCCCGACTTCGTATCCCGCCAGAGGGTCGGGACAAGAATGATCTCATCAATGATTTCCTCCTGCGAGAAATCCACCCTGATCCACTCCTCCTCGTCGCTGGTATCGTGGGTCGCCGAGCGGAAACCGAGTGGGCCGACACCGCCTTGGAAGCTGGCACTCGCCAGCTGTTCGAGCTCGGCGTCGATGCCGGTAAGGCGCTGTTCGAGTTTTGTCAGCGACAGCTCTTCGAGCGGATCAGCGGCACCCAATGGAAGAGTGGCAAATAGTAGCGGCAAGATTACGCGCATTTCTGAAAGGATCATTGTCGCCATCGGAATTGAATCAAGATCCATCCATCTGAAAGCATGCCGAGGCCGGTAGTTGCTGGCCCGCTGCGGCGGGTCGGAATCGAGCCCATCCGAAAAGCGGGAGGGAATCACTTGCCGGGAAACGCCCGTTCCGAATATTTTTCAGATCGATCGCTTTCGAGTTTCATTTCGGGATGGCTCACGAGGAAGTGGTTCTCATCGATCAGGTTGAATACGTAGTGCGTGGTGCCGGGGGGAAGGGTGGCCTGCACGCGGCCGTCGCCGAGATCGGCGGGCTCGCGGTACCATTCCTCATAGCGATCACCGCCGTTGTCGGTGTAGATCAGATGCGCCTCCGTCACTTTCGCTCCGCGTTCGTCAAAGCTCATCCAGACCTGGTCTCCGTCGCGTCCGTTCTCACGGGGGAGCGGTGTCGTCTCCGATCCGGGAGGCTTCGCCGGCGAGCGCGGATTGAGATAGGGCGGGCTTGCCTTCATTTCATCAAGGCGCAGCTGCAGCGCTTCGTCCATCTGCTTTGCCCGTTCGGGCATGTTCGAGGCGAGGTTGTTAGATTCCTCGATGTCGATCCGTCCGCCTTTGTCATCATAGAGACGGTAGAGTTCCAGATCGGGTTTCCCGAGCAGGCGGGGCTGCCAGTTGCGGATGAGTTTGAAGCCGCCGATCCGGATGCTGGACTGCATCGCGGCGGAGTTCGGGAAATGCCAGGTCATGGTGTCGCGAGGCTTGCCGCTGGCGTCCACGATCAACTCCGGATGGCTCAGATCGGTCTCGAGAAAGCGGGCGAGATCGGAGCCGTCGAGGTGCTGCCCTTTAGGCTTTGCCGTGCCGGTCCAGCTCAGGATGGTCGGGTAGAAATCGAGGCCGTTGACCATGGCGTCGCTCTCGACTCCCGCCCTGATGCCGGGTCCGCGGATGATGAAGGGGACGCGGACGCCGCCTTCCTTGGCGTTGATCTTGCCCTTGTCGAGCGGCTTGTTGGTGGTGATGAACTCGCCGGGGTGCTTGACGAAGCCGCCGTTGTCCGAGGTGAAGATGACGTAGGTGTTCTCCGCCAGCTTGTGGCCCGGCCAGCGCGGGTCCTCGGTGGTGTCGAGGTAGTTCAAAATACGGCCGACGTAGTAGTCGAGCGATTCGACCATGGCGCCGTAGAAAGGGTTTTTCTGTCCCTCGATCTCCCATTTCTGCGGATCAACAGGAAATGGGACGTCCATCTTCTCGCAGTATTTCTTCAATATCTCTTCGCTGCGCGACTGGATCGGCGCGTGGACCAGCCAGGTGGCGTGGTAGAGGAAGAAGGGCTTGTCATGATTCTCCTTCAGGAAAGTCAGCGCGTCCTCGGTGTTCTGATCGCGGGGGAAGCCATTTTCGTCGAGACGGAAAGGATCGTCCTCCGCCTTGCTGGCATATCCGGTGAGTCGATGGGGCTTCATCGCCTTGCTCACCCCGGTGTCCATGCGTGAGAAGTCGAAGCCCTGGTCTTTAGGCTGAGGAAAGGCGCGGTGGTTGATGGCGACATGCCATTTCCCCACGCAGCCGGTGGTGTAGCCATTCGACTTGAGAGCTTCGGCGATGGTGATCTCGCTGGTCGGCATGCGCCCGCTGTACCACGGAGAGATGAGCGTGCTGCCTTTTCCATAGGGTGAAGGCGGAGCGCCACCGACGACGTGGGTTTTCTGCGCTCGGGCCGGGTGCTTGCCGGAAAGGATCGCCGCGCGGGAGGGAGCGCAGGTCGGGGCGGGCGAGTAGCCTTGCCGGAACATCACGCCCTGATTGGCGAACTTGTCGATGTTCGGCGTCTCGTAGGGGCAGGGTTCGTCGATGTCGTAGCAGGCGACGTCCTGCCAGCCGAGGTCGTCTGTTAGAATGAGAACGACGTTCGGCCTGGGGGGCTCGGGGACTTCTCCGAATGCGCAAGTTGGGGCCAGCAGACCGAGAAGGAGGACAAGGTGTTTCATGCTTGGGGAGAAGACTACTGCTCCTGAAAGTCCGAGCTTGCCGTCAGATCACCGCTTTTCAGATTCACGAACCAAGCGGTGGTCTTCTCCGGAAGGGTCGCTGTGACCACCCATGTATCTCCGTCTTTGCTGAGCTCGGCCGGCGACTCCTGCCACTCGCGCCCGCCGGTGATTCCGGAGTCGCTGGTGGTGACGAGCAGCGCTTTCTCAAAAGGCTTCTTTGATCGGAATTCCACGCGGGCGTTTCCGTCATCCAGCGAGATTCCCGTTTGCTCGCACCATGGCTTGCCGTCAGCGACGATGCTCTTGGCGAAAGCATAGCTATCGGGCTTTCTCCATCCGGCGCCGTGACCGTGACCCATGCCGGGAATCAAGCTCACCAGATGGGGGCCTTTCGCTGCCTGGTAGCAGCCTGCATGAAGGTCGAGGGGGAAATGCTGATCGCCCGGCCAGGAGAACCACAGGCTTGGCATCCTGGCGTCGGCGAGGCGGATCATCGGGTCCCACACTTTCTGATAGAGAGCGTTGTTCCCGAGGGCTCTGCCATACTGGTTTCCCGCAGTGGCGAGGTTGCCACATCCGTAGACCGGGATGGCGAAGGCGAAGCGATCGTCGATCCCCATCACGGTGCTGGTGATCACGCCGCCCCAGGAAATCCCCATCACACCGACCTTTTCGGCATCGACTTCCGGCAACGAGCGGAGCAGCGAATTGGCAAGGACGGTGTCGGCCACCGCATGGTACATCCACTGGTCTTTCAGCGCTTCATCCGAGTCGCCGTAGATCCCGTTTCTGGAAGGGCCCGCCCACGAGTGGCGGTTCCAGGATTTTCCCGTTTTGACATCGGTCTGGCCTTCGACGGCGATGCTGATGGCGGCGAAGCCTTGCTGGTTCCAGAGTTCGACCCAGTTCTTGAAAGCGGTGCCGCCACCGCCATGAACGAGCACGATGCCCGGGACCGGATCCGCGGTGTTTTTCGGCAGACCGAGCCAGGCGAAGACCTTGGTCGGTGAGCCTTTCCAATCGAGCGCCTCGAAATAGATCGGCTTCACCGTGCCGGTGGCTTCGAAGCCATCGGCGACGGTCACGACGGGCGGCTTCGTCAGCCCGGCGAGGGCTCGCACCTCATCCAGTTCCGCCGTGAAGTCCCCGGCGTGAGCGGTTAGGGCGAAGGGGATCCACGCCACAATCACTTTCCACGCTGAGAGCTTCATCGAGTGACTTGGATTAAGGGACCCGGAGGAATCCGATCGATTTGAGGCTCGCGGTTTCGGTGTTTCCTTCGATGCAGGAAACACTCACCTTGTAGCGACCGGGCTTTGGAAATTCGAGCCACCCGATCGGGAAGGACTGATAGTTGTGCGAGGAATTCTGCTGGTTCTGGATGGCCTCGCCGCCTTCCACGGCGACCTTCCAGACGAGGCGTCCTTCACCGGCATAAGTGAGGTCAACCTGATAGTTTCCGGGTTCAAGCACCTCCACTTCCCAGGTGGCGGCGCCGTCTTTCGTCCACTCGGTGACCCGATCGACGTGCTTCCACTCGCCGAACTTTTCCATCCAGCGGGTCGAGTTCTTGGCGGCACCCTCGACGCTTGAGAAGTCCGACCTGATTTCGGTTCTGATTTCGGGATCGAGTCCGAAAGTCGGATCCGCTTCCGGTGGGCCGTCGAGTTCGACTTCGATGACTGAAACCAGTTTTTCAGGAGCGGCGAGAGGCACGCTGAATCGGGTCCATCCATTCACCTTCTTGTGTTCGACGCTTTCCGATTTGTCGCCGTCGAGGAGGCGTGCGGACTTGATCTCGCTCTTCAGCCCGGGGAGGCAAAGCTCGCCGGAATCCGGCCATTCGAAGACGGAGAGAAACATCTTGTTGCCCTTCACGGTCACATCACCCCAAGGCAAGGCGTGTTCCCACGGCGAGGCGTCGGTGGCATACACGACCTGCGGGTACCGGCGGATCCATTCTCCGGATTCCCGCAGGGAATCAACTGCGTGCTGGGGCACGGAACCGTCACCACGTGGTCCGATGTTGAGCATGTAGGTCCCGCCGCGTGCGACTGTGGCGATCAGGCGGTCCAGAATCACCTTGGGAGTCTTCCAATTCTCGTCGTAATAGGCGTAGGCCCAGGAATCATTGGTGGTATCCACGGTTTCCCAGAGACCTTCCACGTTCTTCACCGGCACCTCCATGTCACCGAGCGACTGATAGTCGCCCAAGCCATGGCCCGCCCGTCCGCAGATCATCGCGTCCGGTTGATTCTGGCGGACGACCTCGACGAGTTCCTCGACATACTTCTTGGGGATCTTGCCGGGCGTGTCGAACCAGACGATCTCGATCGGGCCATACTCGCTGGTGATCTCTTTCACCTGCGGAAGGCACTTTTTAAGGTAGTAGTCGTCGAAGGTCGCGCGGTTTCCCTCTTCGTCTTTCCCGGGGCCATTTCCGCCACCGGGGAAGGTCCAGTCCTGATTGTGGGAATAGTAAAAGCCGAAGCCGATGCCGACTTCCTCGCAGGCCTTGGCCAGGTCCTTCATCGGGTCATGGCCGTAGGGAGTCGCATCCACCACGTTGAACTTGTTCGACTTCGAGTGGTACATCGCGAAGCCGTCGTGGTGCTTGCTGGTGATGATGATGTACTTCATGCCCGCGTCCTTGGCGAGCTGGGCGATCGCCTTGGCGTCGAACTTGACCGGGTTGAATTCCTTGGCGAGTTCCTTGTATTCAGCGATCGGAATGCCCGCCATGTTCTTGTTCATGATCCACTCGCCGATGCCGTAGTAGGTCTTGCCGTCGACCAGGTTTGCCAGCTGCGAGTAGAGTCCCCAGTGGATAAACATGGCATAGTTTCCCTCTTCAAAGAGCTGACCCTTTTTGGCGTTCTCGGCTCGGAGTTTGACGACGGACTCGCCCCACATCTTGTCCATTTCTTGAGTGTAGGCTGGAGCGCAAAGCCCCATGGCGGCGGCTGCCATGAGGCAGTGTTTGGTCAGCTTGATGTTCATGATGAATGTGTCGGTACTTCTGCCTAACGTACTTTGGCGAAGACCATTAATAAACACCCAATCTAGTTTCCAAGGTGATTCTGGGTATCCCTATTCTTTAGGATTGCGCGAAATTCGCCGTCATACTCATTCCTCTGATCCAGCCAGATCCTCGACGAGCTGTTGGCATCGGGCGCGGTGCTGCTTCAGGAGGGATGCGTATTCCGGATGGCCTGCGAGGTTGTTCTTCTCGCCAGGATCTTTCTTCAGGTCGAAGAGCTCTTCATAGATCGGCTGCTCGCCGGAGATCGATGCATCAGGCAGGTACTTCAAGCGGTCCAGATCCTTGCGGAAGTAGCGGATGTATTTGAACTGTCCGCCCCGCACGGCCTCCATTCGAGGGTAGCCCTGGTCGGTGAAGAGGTTCTCGAGGAAGATGTCCTTCCGCCAGTCGGTCGCGCGCCCTTCGATCAACGGTCTCAGGCTTCGTCCCTGATAGGAGGCCGGACGCTCCACACCGCAGAGATCGAGGATCGTCGCGGAGACGTCCTGCCCGACGACCAGTGCTTCGGAACGCTGATCGCGACGGTTCTCGGCGAAGAAAGGCGAGTAGATGATCAAAGGCACGTGAACCGAATCCTCATGGAGAAAGGTTTTTCCACCGAGACCGTGCTCGCCGAGCAGCAGTCCGTTGTCGGAGGTGAAGATGATGATCGTGTTGTCATCCTCGCCGATCTCCGCGAGCAGCTTGCGCAGCTCGCCGATGAATCGATCGATCGCGAAGACCGCCCGGCTCATCTTCAACTTGGTGTCTAACAGGGCATTCCGGTTCTTCGTCCGGTAGTAGCCCATCAGGTCGTCCTCCTTGAAGACTTCTGCGGGAAAGGGGATCTCGACGGGATAGTCATCGGGAAGGGCGATCCTGTCTATCTGGTCGGCGTAGAGTTCGGAGTAGATCTCCGGGTCGTCCGGCCGCGAGCCCATTCCGCCGATGCTAGCGGCGTGCGGCAGGTTGAAGTTGATCCAGGCGCAGAATGGCTTGTCCGGATCGCGGCGCTTCAGGCAGTTCTCGAGCGACTTGTCGGCGTTTTCGAAGAAGTAGTCGGTTTCGCCGGCGAGCTTCAGGTAGGCCTCGGTCGCTTCAAACAGTCCCTCGATCTGCGTCTTGTGCTTCAGGTTCGAGAATACCGGATGCTTGTCGAGATGGAACCCGAGGTGCCCCTCCTTGATGTAGCAGAAGTCGATGTTCTTCTTCAGCGGCGTGTTTGATCGGTCGCCGATCTTGGTGTGGTGCTTGCCGATGAATGCCGTCGAGTAGCCGGCCTTCTTCAGTTTCATCAGAAAGCTGTCTTCGAAGACCTTTTCGGAAATAAAGTGGGTAGAGACGGAGGTGAAGCCGATCCTGTTCTTCCTTTCCCACTGGCCGGTGAGGAAGTTGGCGCGGCTCGGCCCGCAGATTGGGCTGGTGACGAAGGCTTGGGTGAAGAACACGCCTTCATTCGCCAGTCGATCGAGGTTTGGCGTTTGGGTGACGGCATTGCCGGTGAGGCTCAACGAATCATAGCGTTGGTCGTCGGAGAGCACGAAGATGATGTTCGGTCCGCCCGCCGCCGTAAGCCAAGGCGCCAGGAGCATCGTGCCAACCAGGATAGCGAGGGTCGGTAGCCTCATCGATTTGTGGAGCTTCTCTCCTTGTAATAGTGGCGATGGCCGGGAAGACGGAGCGTCTTTTCGCTCAGACCGAAAAGGTGACGGTCGTCATCGTCCACGGGAATGGGTTCGATATGAAAATCGGTTTCCTCGAGAGGCTTTGCGGTGAAGGTGACTTGTTCCCCTTTTCCGATGTCGATTTGGTAGAAGCCCTCGTCATCTCGGAGCACCTTGCCGGGGACCGCCACTTTACCATTGATGAAAACTGTCGGAGTCGGGATGTCGGTTCTAACAACGCAGGGTGAACCGATCAGGCTTTTCACCGTGACGAACTCGGTGAGGCCACCCACTTTTTTGGCGCTAACCAGAAAGGCACCTTGGGTGCGGAATTCGTGGAAAGCGACATCGCCCCAGACCTCAGGCGCGGCCGGGAAGACGCGGATTCTTCCGTCCCAGCTCTGGAGCAGCATGTCGTGGATGCAGGTGGCGAAGGACAGCGGACTTTCGATGACCGGATTTCCCTCGGCATACATCGTGGTCGGCGAGACGCGGTCATGTTGGATCAGGAAATCGAGATAGTGATAGGCTTTCTCCGCATCGCCGAGCGTCGCATACATCGAGGCGGCGCCGGTCGCGGTGTAGCCGGTGACCGGCATCGCGGAGTCCTTCTGCTCGCGCTTGAAAGTGACGTCGAGCCAGTGGTCGAGCGATGTCCTCAAGAGCTTTTTGCCGTCCTCGGTGTCCGGTTTCAGCACGGCGAGCGGATAAAAGGGAAGCAGGTGCGAGTAGTGGCGGTGCGGCTTGTCGAAAGGGATGTCCTTGCCGATGCGCAGACCGTTTTCATCGATCTGAAAGTCGACGAGCCGATCGAGCATGTCCTTCCATTCGGCCGTCAACGGGTCCTGCAGATCATGCTCCTTGTTGATGTCTAACAAGGTCTGCAGGCTCCAGCGCATCAGGCCGATGGTGAAGTTGATGTCCTGTCCGCGTCCGCCCGGATACTCGGGCGACCAGCTGTTCTTGATGTGGATCGTTCCGTCGTCGGACTTTACCGGATTGTCCTTCAGGTAGTTCCGGTAGCTATTCACCACGCCGCGCAGCTTGGGAAAGAGCCCGTCGCGCATTCGCTCGTGATCTCCGGCAAATTCGCAGTGCAGCCAGTAGTCGTGGAGGATCCAGCAGAGCATGTCCGGGACGCTTCCGCCCTGATGCGCGACCAGATCCTGTGGAAAGAGGGTCGCGAGTCCGGCACTGTCGTTCCAATGGTCGGGGACGTTCTTGAAGAGCTGCGCCTCGTGCTTGTCGAACCAGTTCGGCAGGGACGAACCGACGTCGAGGCGGTTGGCGGTGAGGTGGGTCCAGTACTGGAGTTCGACATTCAGGTCGCCCCAGACCATCGGCCAGAAGGTCTTGTGGTACCACGGGCCCATCAGGTCCATCACCGGGCCATTGCTGCGGGTGGCGGAGGCGAACTTGTACATCTGGATCTAGTAAAAGGCTTCCTTCTCCGGATCGTTGAGGGTCAGGAAACTCAGCGGATAGTAGTCGTGCCACCATTTCCGATGGGTGTCGAAAAAGGAACCTTCGGCGAGCATCGTTTGGGCCTGCTTCAGGTTGGCCTTCGCCTTTTCTCGACTGTCGCGTTCAGGAAAGCTGTGATGGACGCTTGCCGTTAGAGTCTGCCGACCATCCGGCTCACCGCGGACTTCCCAGCCGGTGGTCGTCTCGCCGCGATGCTGATGGAGTGGCTGGTGGCAGAACTTCGTGCCGTCCTCGTCGCTCAAGCTTGGTTCGGGTGGAAGCGGGTAGGGGGCTTCGCGCATGGCGTCCCATGAACCTCCCTTCGGTCCGCCGCCGGCGTCGAGCGTTGTCTTCACCGGCGCGATCGGCGTTTCGGGATGCCAACTGATGCTGATCGATTCTCCCTCGGAGGCTTTTGTTTCGAAGTAAATCACATCGTGCAGGGCATGGCTCAGGCCGCGGACACGGTAGGATCCTTCGCTGGTCGTGATCTCGCCGCTGAGCTCCGCATTCCACAGGCTGAGGCGCAGATCGGCCGACTTGATTTCGCCCTTCGATTCCAGATTGAATCGACCGAGCGGCAGCCGGCTGCGGTAGATCCACAGCAGCTCCTTTCCTTCATGCGGAAGACGATGGTCGTAGTAGTCGTGTCGTCCGGCGTGGATCGAAATGATGTTCTTCGCGGCGCCCTGCGCCTGATAGAAAAGAAAGCCGACCTGACCGTTTCCGGTGTAGGGAGCGACTTCCCAACGGTTGGGAACCCGATCCCAGAGCATGTCCTGACGTCCGAGGAAGGACTCGTAGTCGATCGCGTCTCCAGGCTCTGAAGCGAGGCCGAGCCCAGCGATGACACCGACCAGAAGGGTGGGGAGGAAGGCTTTCAATTTCACGGCTGTTCTCGGGATGCTTTATCTCGATCGCTCCGATGAGAAGCAGCTTGAGTCGGCTTCCTTCGGGAGTGTCTCCTTCCAGGCGGCGAGCTTCTTGTTCAGCCCGGCGAGGACTTCTGCTTGCTCTTTGGCGAGGTCGTTCTTTTCGAAAGGATCGGCGGCGAGGTCGTAGAGCTCCTGGTGGCTGCCGTCCTGGTTGCTGAGGAGTTTCCAGTGCTGATCGACGATGGCGAAGGAGACCCAGTGGTAGGAATCGGGTTTGTTCGGGTCGCCTGAGCCATTCATGCGCCAGAAAAGCGGCTTCTGGCGAATGGCTTCGGGCTTGCCTGTTAGGACCGTTAGCTGATTGACGCCGTCGGGTGTGTAGTCATCGGGGAGTTCGGCTCCGGCGACTTCACAAAAGGTCGGCAGCAGATCGACGGCGGAAATCAGTGAATCCGCATCGACTTTTCCGGCGGCGATCTTTCCGGGCCAGCGGGCGATGAAAGGCACGCCGATGCCGCCTTCGAAGAGCGCGGCCTTGAAGCCTTTGCGACCACCGGTGATGCCTCTTGAGGCGGCGTTACCGTAGCCGGCGCCGGTGGCGGTGTCGTAGCTGAGATTGAGCTCGGCATTCTCCCGGGCTCGGGCGGGGCCGTTGTCGGAGCTGAAGATGACGAGGGTGTTGTCGGTGAGCTTCAGGCGATCGAGCGCGTCGAGCACCTCGCCGATGCGCTCGTCGGCATGGGAAAGCGTGGCGGCGTAGATGTTGTCCTTTTCCTCCAGATCGGGGAAGCGCCAGCGGTACTTCGGCAAGACGTGGAAGGGGGTGTGGGGTTCGTGGATCCACAGGTTGACGAAGAAGGGCTTGTTCTCACTCTGGCTCTTCTCGATGAAGGAGATCGTGCGCTGGGCGTCGTCGAGCCACGGCATCTGCTCGCCGGCGCAGTTGAAGGCACCGTACTCGTCATAGCCGTATTCGCTCGGAAGCGGCGAATCGGGAATCATGTCGTTGGCGAGATGCCATTTGCCGAAATGGGCGGTCGCGTAGCCGCTTTGCTGGAGAAGGCGGGGGAGTAGCGGGGCCTTCGGACTCAGCCAATCGGGCATGCCGCGCTTCTCGTTGCTCGGCACCCAGGCGAAGTGGCCGTCGATGGCGTAGCGCGCGGGAAAGTGTCCGGTCATCACCGCCGTGCGGCTCGGCGAGCACACGCCGCTGGCCACGGTGAAGCGATGGAAGTCGGTGCCTTCGGCGGCAAGCCGGTCGATGTTCGGAGTCTTCACATAAGGGTGGCCGTGGCAGCTCAGGTCGCCCCAACCCCAATCGTCGGCGAAAATGAAAAGAATGTTGGGTTTGCTTTCGGCGCAGGCCAGTGCGCTGCTCAGCAAGAGGATGAGGAGTGATTTCATTCGGGTTTGAATTGGATGTGTTGAGTCGTTTTTGCGCTGGCGGGGAGGTTGTAGGTCCGGCTCCAGCTTCGGGTTTTCGTATCGAAGTCGCATTGCCAGAAATCATGCCCGTGCACGCTCTGGTCGAGGGCTTTGCCATCGACGAGCAAGCGTCCGGTATCCGACGAGGAAAGACCGGTGAAGGTCACGGGCACGTAGCCGATGCCACCGGATAGCGTGAACTCGGCCTGATTTCCTTCGGTGGCGATACGCAGGTCCGGGTGGATGTGTTTCAGGCTTCCGGTCTTCATGACGAGATGGCGGTTGTTGCCTTTCGCTTCGCGGGAAATCATCTTCCAGGTATTGGCACCACTCTCCAATGCGGATTTGAGAGACTTACTAGGCCCGTAGTATTCGGCGGCGGACTCCGGCATGACGATGTGTTCGAAGACCGCCTCGACGTAGTCGCCCGGTTCCAGACGGGTCACTCCCGGGGGAGGGACGATGTTGATGTTCGAACTCTCGCCCCGCCCCCGGGCCAGTCCTCTTTCGATGATCCAGGGAGCGGTTTCCTTGCCGCCGAGCCTGGCTTTCCATGAACGGATGACAATGCCTCGATTTGCGCCTTCGTCGTGCTTCGTTTCCAAGGAGCCGTCGCGCTCGTGGAGCGAGATCCACGGGGTCTCTCCGGGGCAAACCATGGGCTCTCCACGATCCTTGCCGTCGCCCCATTGGGTGTCCCATTCCTTGATCAGCCCGTCTTCGTTGCCGAGCGCCATCTTGCGTTCGCGGGTGAAGTTGTAGGTGTCGGCCCCGACCTGGAAGACGACGAAGCGTGAGAAATCGGCCGCTTTCTGAACATCGAGACGGACCTTATAGATGCCGCGCACGATGTCGTCGGTGCGGGCGAGGCTGACCGTGCTGGCGTGGGTGATGCCCTGGCCGATGCGGCCGGCGTAGGTGACTTCAGAAAGGCAGGGTCCCTGGCGGAGGATGGTCGTCTTCATCGCGGAGTGGGCGATCCGTTCGCCCTCCGGATCAAAGAAGCGAAAGAAGTCGCCGCCGCCCATGTTGCCGGTCCACTTCCACTTCGCGGATTCTTGATTGCCGCGCACCATCGCCGGGCGGACGTCGGTGATGGTGCAGTTCGCCTGGCCCTGCTCGGGTTCGTAGCAGATGCTCTCGCCCCACGATCCGAGCGCGCTCTGGTGCCAGAGCTGGTTGTTTCCCCAGCCGATCAGGCTGAGCTGGGCATGCGAGGCCGCCGGCACGCCGCCCCAGTGGCCGTAGCAGAGGGTGAGTTCGAGTTCGGTGGTGCTTTTCGGAGGGAGCCGCAATTGGGTGATGCCGTGAAACCAGGCGCCGGCATAGACGCCGCCTTTGGGGTCGTTGTGCCAGTTTTTGCTGAGCTGCACCGGCACGCCGATCGGATTTCCCTCGGGATCGCGGAGCATCGCGGAGATGCCGGTGATCGCGGTGCCGATGCGCTGCTGGAATCCTCCGCGGTCTTTTTCGAACATCAGTCGCGCGGTCTCCTCATGGTCTTCCGGATTTGAAAGCTTCAGTTTGATGCGCTCGATCGCATCATTGCTAGGGCCTTCGACGCCCGGTGGAGCGATCGGCTGGATGCGCTCGAGGCGCAGCCGGTGCCATCCGATGGCGTGATCGTACTCGACCTCGATGGCTTTTCCACTGGCCATTTCGCTGGCCTCGACGCGGAGCGGATGAGTCGGTTCCTGCTCTTCGAAAGTCGTTGGGTCGAAGGCCAGCGCGACCTGCTCCCAATCGCCCTGGCTTTTCAAATCCCGACGGTCCTTCAAAGTCAGCGAACCCTTCGCGGTGCTGAGTTGCATCTGCATCGCCACCTCGTTCCAGGTTTCGCGAGGGAGTTGATCCAAAGCCTGGCCATCGGCCTGGAATGTCCATTCGGTGATCTTCGGGCGCGGGGTGCCGGGTCGTTGGTAGCTCTGCCTGATCTCCTGAGGGCTGATCGCCCGCTCGTGCATCCGGATTTCATCGACCACGCCGCGGAAGTGATAGCCATCGCCGTGATTGTCCTCGCGGCGACCGATGACGAGCGCGTGCTTGCCGGGTTTGCGCTTGAGGCCGACCTTCGTGGAGCCGGCCTCCCGGCCATTGAGGAAAAGCCGCAGCGTGTCGCCGTCGTAGCTCATTGCGAGGTGATTCCAGGCGTCCAGCTCGAGTCCGCGGCCACCCTCCGGTCTGACGGAGAACTGCCCCTCGCGTCCGCCTCCGATATTGAGGCGCGCCTGCGGCATGCCGCGTTGAATGATGATCCCATAGTTGCCGTCGGACGATTCGTTGCGGTTCTTGCAGGCCAGCCAGGGCGAGTCGTGTTTCGAGCCGCTGTAGTCGGCGGGCACGAAGGCCCAGAGCTCGAGGGTGAAGGTTTCGGGATCGATCGAGGGGCTGTGGGGGATCTCGAAAGAGTTTTCGCCATCCAGTCCGAATCCGCCGCCGACCTTGCCGAACGACGCATCTCCCGCGACGATTTTCTGGAGCCCCGGCCGTGCTGTTAGAATCAGCCCGAGTCGGTCGGGCCACGCCGCCGTCTCGAAGCGCGTCTCGGCATTGAGCCTCTCTCCATCGTCACTGGTGAATGTGAGATCGGTGATGTCGCCTCGTTGGAAATAGCGTCCGGCCTCGACCAGCCGGGGTCCGGTGAAGCGGCTCCACTTGCCACCTTCGCGGCAGTGGTAGGTCTTGCCGTTCGCGGAAATGCTGAGCTTGAGTTCGGCGGGAGATGGGTCACCCCAATCGAGTTGGTGGCTCAGGCCGAATCCCTGATAGTCGCTGCCTTTCGCGACCGGTCCGAGCTGGGTGATCTGCATCGTCTCGGTGTTCATCGCCATCGCGTAGTGACCGGTCTGGATGCAGCGCACCCATGGCGCGCCTTCGACCACGCCGGGGAAACCCTCCGCCCACCACATCGAAGTGTAGTCCTCACTGCGCGGCATCAGGATTTCCGCTGCCGGGGCCTGCGTGGAGATCATGAGCCCCAGTAGTGCCGCCGCCGGCTTCCTCGCTCCTGATATTTTCATATGATCGATCATCGGGTTTTCAGGGAAGAAGTTTTTGGAGCATTGCCGTGTCCTCAAGGAGAGCGAGCATTTCGTTGTCTTCCCGCCGTGGGGGGATCCATGGAGTAATTCGTCCAAATGTAAGAAAGTGCGGACGCAGCTGGGCAAATGGGAAGTCCATCATATGTAATTTCGGCAGATCGAGGTGATAGGGAGTCGGGAGTGGTCGTCCAGCTTGGACGGGGGATCAATCAACAAATATCCCAATTTTGAGGGATGTTTCACGATTCGATTCCAATTGCCGGTTCCGAATGCGGTTGACGTCATTCATCGGCGACAAGCACGGAATTCTGTCTGCCATCCTAAGAAAGTGCGATGGACCACCGAGCTGGATTCGGGCTATAACCGTTAAATGGGGTTGGGTAGGCCGCCCCGATGTATTGACCGTGACCCATGAAAAACCCTAGAAATTACACCATGGCAACGCTTTTGCTTGCCGCGAACTTCGCGATTGGAGCGACCGTTGAATTTAGTTGGAGTTCGGCAGGCTCAGGCTCATACACCACGACCGTTCCGGGCCAGGGCTCCGGATCGGGCGAAATGGTAACTCTGACTGGAGTCATGTCGGCACCGGTAGTTACTAACAACGATCCCGGCCTTGTTCCAGTTGGCTATGACCAGGTTCAGAGTGTGTTTGTAGCTACCGCCAACAATGTAACGGTTGCGTCTCATTTCGGATGGTCCGGGACGACCACGCTCACCGGCATTGATCTTCAGGGAAACAGCTATTCCTTGCTGGTCGATCTGACTTATGAAGTCGGTGATTTTGTATCCTATGGCGTCACGGTGGTCGACGAGTTGGCATTTGATGCCGGGGGGGATGATGTGATCGGGAATGTCCAGTTTGCAATCTGGCCTGGCGACAATGGTGGAGGGAACCGGGTGTCTGGGCAAACCGTAACCTTTCTCAGCGGGGCCGATAGCTTTCAAGTCAGTGGATCGAGAACTTTTGGTGAAACCAACACCGCCAACTCGATCGGCGATGACTTGGGATTCATCATTGGCGCTCGAGATAGTGGTGGGGTGCTCCCCAATGGCACGCTGCTATTCAGCGATACCACCTTTTCGGGAACGCTGAATGAGGATAGCCTCGTCGAATTCTCTCCGGTTCCTGAACCCTCATCGAGCGTCCTCATTGGATTCGGACTCCTGGGGGCTATCGCCCGACGTCGTCGCGCCTAGGTTCGACAGAATTTCAGCAAATCATGATTTGCTCTGGGTTGTTCCCGGGTGGCTCTCGGGCTGCCCGGGAATTTTTTCATGCGGGAACCCCCCGGTGAGCCACGAACGAGCACCTGAGTGGCGATCAGGATTCTCGAGCTGAGGAAGCGCATCTCCTGAAATTGATTGCGCTGATTCACCCTTACATGGGCACTACACGGTCATCCTCATTTCTTACGATTTGGACGGTTTTTCTCGCCTGAACCGGAAATATTGGCACCATCGGGATCCTGGAAATCTCGGCCGCGGTATCAGGGTGAATTGCATGATTTCAGCGGGAGCGAGCAGGTCTTAGACCGATTCTTCACTTGTCATTCAAAGATATAAGAATCCAAGATTCAAAAACCCACCAATATGAAAATATCCATCAAGTTCCTCATTCCTCCATTTTTGGTTGTTTCAGTGGCGAGTTCGAACGCCCAAGCCTTATTCGGAAGCACCGAGATCAGGCAGGACGGCCAAGCGAATGATTCCACGGATGTCTCGGTTTTCGACGGCAAAGCCGGCTGGGAGAGCACGGAACTTGGCGGTGGTGCTGGCGCCTACTATGGCACCTTCGGTGATGGAACGGTTCTCGACTACGCCTTTTACAACAGTGCTGCAATCGATCCTGTAACTCGCGTCGTGACGCCTTATGCCGCTGGAGTTGCTAACATCATCGGAGATGCCTCATCGCCGTTGGCGAATACCAATGGTGCTTCGCGTGGGTGGCTCAGTGTGTGGGAAACGAGCGATCCGGACACGGGGGGGCTTCCCTTCACGACGGTTCCGGATTTTGACGGAGCGACGTCCAGCACCGGTCTTCGAACGGGGTACTTTTCGGGGACGATTGACCTGACGGGATTGACGACAGGCTCGGTCTATTTCCTCTATGGAACCTTCAATGATCCGGCGGAAATCACGGCAACCTTGAGCGGGCCTGGGCAAGTGGACCGCGTGGCGTCCGGAGGTGTGGTTGACCCGACCTTTCTGGGGCAACAAACGGGGGCTGTCGTTACCACGATGCATTTTGATACCGGAAACGGACTCTACAACACCCTTGCCTGGACCCATACGAATGTCGATGCCGACGGATCGCGCGCCTGCTTCTCCGGCATCGTCATTGATTCGGGCCCGATTCCTGATCCGGATACGGATGGCGATGGGCTATTTGATGCCTACGAGGATGCCAACGGGCTCGACAAGTTTGACGACGGGACCTTTGATGAGACCAGTGAGGGAGCGAAAGACGGTCCCTACGGGGCTTTGGGGGACTTTGATTTCGACGGTCTCACCAACCTTCAGGAACACGATGGACTGAATGCCTCGAATGTCAGCCACGGCTACGGTCAAACCCGTGCCGATCTTCAGGATACCGATGGCGACGGCATTTATGACAATCACGAGATTACCGGCTACGAGAACATCGATTTCTCCGAGGAGCCGACCGACCCGACGCACCCAGATTCGGATCGAGACGGTTTGAGCGATCTGGATGAAATCTTCGGATTGCAGAATTACGCTTATAATCAGGAAGCCACCAATCCCAATTCGATCGATACGGATAATGATGGAATGACGGACCCCTATGAGATTGCCAACAACCTTCTGGATGGACTCGATCCGAATACCGACGATTCCCTGGGCGATCTCGATGGTGACGGCACACTTCTCAACATCGATGAGTTCCTCGGCACGACCCTCGGTGCGCAAACCCGCGCCGACAAGCTCGATACCGATGATGATGGTTACGATGATCTGGTGGAGGATCGAGCCGCACAGATCGCGCTGAACGAATCCGCGCAATGGCTTGGGGTGATGTCCACCGGAACGGATCCCTTGAACCCTGACACTGATGGCGACGGGCTCCTTGATGGTGATGAGAACCCTGATTTGGATGGGGGGTATCCGGGCCCCGGATTGCTCCCTACCAACTCGAATCCGCACCTCGCCGATAGTGATGCGGATGGCATGCCGGATGGCTCGGAAATCGATAACGGAACCAACCATGCCCTGGCAGACACGGATGGCGACGGTTATCTGGATCCTGCCGAGGTCTTTATTTTCCGAACCGATGCGACAGTGACCGAGAAAGTTCCGTCAGCGGCGCAGCTTGCGGAACTCCGCGTCAACTTCCAGCCGGGCGATGCTATTCCTCCAGCGACGGCATTGCCGGTCCCGGCGGGCTTCCAGCCTTACGAGGCATTGCACGAGGTGCCGACAAGCTTCGACGATCAGACTTACTCGGCCTTCGGTGGAGTCGACAATATCACGGTGGGGCTTTCTTGGGGCAATGGGCTCGATCCCGTGGGTGCCGGGACCGAGCAGATGTTCGATCGTGCGAACCGCCTCCCGGAGTGGTCGCACTTCCAGCGCGGTTGGGTAGGATCCGACTCCCGATCGCTCAACTCTGAACCGCTGGTAGTGACCGTTTCCGGACTTCCTGCGGGAGATTACCTCTGGACTTCCCACCACGTTGACATGGCTGATCGCTCCGACCCATTCAATGCTTCGGTGACCAGTGCGAATGGAACCTCGGATATTACTTTGGTCTCACCGGTTTCCGGGGTCACCGCGTTTAGCGACATCAGCACTTACCAGCAGGTCTTCACCTCCAATGGCACGGATCCGGTTCAGGTGAGCTTCGATTCTGCCGCGACCTTCTTTTACATGAATGCCTTCCAGATCACGAATACCAATCTGCCACTTCCGGACAATGGAGACTTGAAGGTTACCGACATCGTTATGGAAGCGGGGACCGGCGATCTTCTGATTAGCTTCGCTCCTGGCGGAACAGATTACATTCTGACCTCTTCCGACGATCTCATCAGCGAGTTCACGGAAGAAACCAGCGCCATCTTGGAGAATGGAGATTCGACCTTCCGGGTGCCTGCTGAATCCATCAATCCCCATAGGGATTTCTTCCGCGTCGAGGACGCCCCGGATCAGGAATAGCGTCTTCGTCGTCCCCAGATGTGGACTGAAGTTAGAGACGGGGCATGGAGAAATCCATTAACCATGCCCCGCTCATCGTTACCCACAAATGGTCAGCCTCTGAAGCTGGTCCATGATCCCTCCAGGGCTGCCATCCTACATTACACCAGACGATGACCACCCTATCGGAATTGCATGGTTCGTCTATCATACGAATATATGATGGCCCCTAAGAAGGGTCGCTGCCGGAGTCGACCGGGGAATAGCGACAAGCATTGGGTGTTGCTGTTCTCTGGATTGTGCAAAAGCGAATTCCCCGATTGAGCTGATTTTTCATGATTCATGATGTCATTAATCCAGCCAGGCGGGCGAAAGAAGTCCGATGGGCTGCAGGTAAACGCATGGCTGCCTATTGACCAAACCCATGAAAAAACTCCTGCTGATTCTCGCCGTCTTCGTGCCGGCTCACATTTCTCCCGTCCACGCCGAGGAGGACACCCGTCCCCACGTGGTTTTTGTCGTCGGCCCGCCTCATTATTCCCCGGAACTGACCATGCCCGTCTTTGCCAAAGAGCTGGAGCGCTTGGGTCTGCGCACTACGATTGTGAGCGGCGACGCGCAGTCCGAAAAGAAGACTGAGAACGTTCTTCCCGGCATTAAGGCGCTGGAGGATGCGGATCTCGCGATCTTTTTCATGCGATTCCTGAACCTTCCGGACGCCGAGTGGCAGCCGATCGAAGACTACCTGAAGTCCGGCAAGCCGGTCATCGGTCTGCGCACGGCGAGTCATGCTTTCCGCTATCCCAAAGGTCATCCGCGCGCCCACTGGAACGACGACTTTGGCGCGCGAGCCCTCGGTTCGCCGTACATCGTTCACCAATCGGGGACGACAAAAATCGAGGTGATTGCAGAGCATGCCGACCATCCGATCATGGCGAACGTTGAGGATAAGGAATGGGTGTCGCAAGGGACGCTCTACCTCGCTCATCTCGGAAAAGGGGCGGTGCCGCTGGTGAAAGGCACGGGAAAAGGACGGTCGCGGGTCATGAAGAAAAGCTTCGGCACCTTCGAGGTGAAGGAGACCGAAACCGCGCCGGTGGCATGGGCTTGGGAGAACGAGTGGGGCGGCAAGGTATTCGGCAGCTCCTTCGGCCATCCCGGTGATTTCGGCGAGCCCGCCTTCACCCGCATGCTGGTCAACGCCGTCTTCTGGTCGCTCGACCGACCGGTTCCCCCGGCCGAGGAAAAGATCCGTACCTGGCAGATCGAGCGTGCCGACAAGAAGCCCAAAAAATGAGCGGCACATGAGACCCCTTTCCATCGTCGTCGCGATGCTCCTCACGCCGCTCGTGCAGGCGGCGCCGCTCGTTCATGAGGGTGACCACATCGCCATCGTCGGCAACACCTTCGCCGACCAATTGCGCATCCATGGCTACCTTGAGACACGGCTCCAGCAAAGCCGCGATATCTCGATGCGCAACCTCGGATGGGGTGGCGACACCTTGACGGTCCGCGACCGTCCGACCGGATTTCCGAGTGAGGAATCGACGCTCAAGGCACATGAAACGGATCTCATCATCGCCTGCTTCGGCATGGGGGAATCCTTCGATGGCGAGGCAGGACTGGCGGCTTTCAAGAATGATCTAACAGCCTTTATCGTCTCTCATCAGGGGAAAGCATATAATGCCGAATGTGCCGTGCGTCTGGTTCTCGTTTCGCCGATCGCTTACGAATATCTCGGCAGCACCACTCCGGCAGTGACGGAACGCAACCGGGAGTTGGAAGCCTACACTGCGGCGATGAAAGAGGTGGCGGACGAGGTGGAGGTGCCCTTCATCGACCTCTTTGAGCCGACGCGCCGGATGATGAAGGATGCGGGAACCACCCGGCTTACGACCAATGGCATCCACCTGAATCCCTACGGCTATTGGGCTGTTAGTCGGGTGCTCGCCGAAGCTCTGCTGGGTGAATCGGTGACCCCCTGGAAGATCACGCTGGATCCGAATGCGGCCGAGGGAAGCGCCGAGGGTGTTCGCCTGGGAAAGGTCAGCCGGGAAAAGCGCGACCTTGTTTTTGCGGTTACGGAGCCCAGCGGTGCCAGCCTCGCGCCACCGGAGGGGATCGAGATTCCGGCATCGCTTGCTCCGCAAAAGGATCTGCTCGTCGTGCCGAATCTCGATCCGGGAGAGTACACGCTGATGATCGACGACGTCAAGATCACGACGGCGAATCACGCCGAATGGGCCGAGGGGGTGGCGATCGAAAATTCGCCAGCCCATCAGGAAGCGGAGGCTTTGCGCACTGCGATCAACGATAAGAATCTCCAGTTCCTTTATAGCTGGAAGGCGCTGAATCAGGTTCACATCGTCGGGGAGCGCAAACGCTCGCCCTCCGGGAAAGCCCTGCCGGCCGAACAGGTGGAGTTCAACGAACTGGCGAAGAAACGCGAGCAGGACATCCGCGAAGCCAGTGGGACAAAGACCCGCATCTGGCGTCTGATTGCCAAGGGACTCTAACCACTTTCCAACCCGCTTTTCATGAAACTCATCCCATCCACCCTGCTCGCCTCGATCCTGAGTTGCGGCGCAGGCATCGCCGTCGATACCACCGGCATCAAGTCGGCCAACCTGCAGGGCGCCGACGTCACGCTGATGACGAATCACGACCCGGCATCGGAGCTGGAGAACTTCACGATCCTGCCCGGCTACGAGGCCAACCTCTTCGCCTCCGAGCCGATGATCGCCAACCCGGTGCACATGCAGTGGGACTCGAAAGGGAGACTGTGGGTCGCGTGTTCGTGGACTTATCCTCAGGTGAAACCCGGACAGAAGGTCGACGACAAGATCATCATCCTCGAGGACACCGACAACGATGGAAGGGCGGACAAGTCGACCGTTTTTGCCGACGGACTCTATCTCCCCACCGGCATCGAGTTGGCGAATGGCGGCTGCTATGTCGGCCAGTCGCCCGACGTGCTTTTCCTCAAGGATACCGACGGCGACGACGTGGCTGACGAGCGAACGCTGGCTCTAACAGGGTTCGGAATCGAAGACAGCCACCATTCGATCAGTGCCTGGCGGCGGGGACCTGGCGGCTGGATTTACTTTCAGGAAGGACTCTTCCTCCACACTCAAGTCGAGACGCAGCGCGGCATGGTTCGCAATGTCAACGGCGGGATCTATCAATACAATCCACGCACCGAGGAATTGCGCGTTTTCAGCTCGGGCGCGGGCGGCAACCCATGGGGACATGTCTTCGACCAGTGGGGGCAGTCGTTCATGGTGAATAATCCGAAGATCCTCTACATCTCGCCGACCACGGGTAACAGCGGCGAGGCGGTTCGGATCAAACCGCTGATTACGACCTCGAAGCAATGCGGTGGGGATCTCGCCAGCGGGAGCCATATCGGCGATGATCTTCAGGGACAGCTCCTCACGGGGCGCTTCAAGAGCCGCTCGGTGGTGCGCTACGAGTTCATCGAGGATGGCGCAGGCTTCAATGCCCGGGTGCTGGATCCGCTCATCGAGTCGAGGCATCCGAATTTCCGTCCCGTCGATGTGAAAATGGGGCCGGACGGCGCGATCTACATTGCGGATTGGTATAACTCGATCATCAACCACGCGAACCACGACTTCCGCGATCCGCGTCGTGACCACGATCATGGCCGCATCTGGCGCATCACCAAGACCGCCAGCCCATTGGTCGAAAAGCCGAAGTTGACCGGACTCACTGTGAAGGATCTCGTCGGGCAGTTGGACAGCCCGGAGCCATGGACCCGCCATCAGGCACGCAAGGAGTTGAGCGAGCGCGATCCGGACGAGGTGCTGGCTGCTGCTGAAGCCTGGATCGAAACGCTCGATGTCGCCGCTGCCGGTTACCCCCATCATCTCATCGAGGCGATGTGGGCTTGTCAAAACGTCGAGCGAATCAGCGAGAGGATCCTGATGGAAGTGATTGCATCGGACTCCGGGCACGCCCGCTCGGCGGCTGCACGCATTCTTCGCTATTGGCACGCGGGGATCGACGACCCGCTGGCGCTGGTCGCGAAACTCTCGGCCGATCCCTTTCCCCGGACCCGGATGGAAGCGGTGCTTTCGGCAGGTTTCATCCCGAATGCCGCCGCTTTCGCTGCCGCACTGCATGCGCTGGACGGAGCGAAGGATCCGCTGGTCGACATGGCGCTCGAGCAGACTGACATGGCACTCGCAAAGTACTGGCGGCCGGCGATGGAGGCGGGAGAGTTGGAATTTGCGAAGGATTCGCACCGTGCCTATGCCGAGTCGATGTCCGGCATCGGATTCGGTAAGCGGCTTACGGCATATCTTGAAAATCCTTCGGCCGGCGTTCACGACGCGATCAAGGCGCAGTTCATTGACTCCGCCAATGACGAGGAGGCCGCCATGGTTCTGAAAGCGGTGACGGAGAAGGGCTTCGACCGCGACGCCACGGTTGCGCTGCTCGAAGCATTGCGGGAAATCGCGGGATCAAAGACGCCATCGAGAAGAGTGCAGCGCCTCACCAGCGGCCTGAAGGGGCTGCTGTCTTCGCCCGATGAGGAAATCGTGGTGCTCGCCATTCAGAATCTCGGTGCTTGGAAAAGCCCAAGGAGTGGAGCGGCCTTGCTCGAGTTGTTAGAGTCTTCCTCTGGCAGCGCCAACATCAAGCAGGCATCCGCCGTGGCACTGGCCCGGTTAGGGAAGGGGGCCGAATCGGAGAAACTGCTCGTCTTGAGCAAGTCGTCCGACCTTAAGACCCGCTATGCGGCGATCTGCGGATTGATCGAGGCCGACACTGAGGCTGGCGTGGATGCCATGCTCGCCGTCTTCACCGAAGACCCGGGCGATGAAGATCCGCTGCCCTTGCTTCAGGCGATCCTCAGCCAGAGGAAGGGCGCGAATGTCCTTTCCTCGAAGCTGCGCGAAGTGGAGCTTCATCCGGCAGTGGTATCGAAGCTCGCTGCCTATCATCGGAGCACCGGGCAGCTGCCTTCAAGCGTCGCCGGATTCTTCAAGGATTCCGGCAACTCCCTATCCGCAACCCTGCTCGCTGAGGACCAGGAAGCCTTGGTGGCGGACGTGGTGAAACGGGGGGACCCCTATCGCGGTGAAATGGTTTACCGCCGCAAGGAAATCTCCTGCACCAGCTGTCATGCCATCGGATCAGCCGGCGCGCAGATCGGTCCGAACCTGGTGGCCATCGGCTCCTCGGCGACACCGGGATACATGGTCGAGTCCATCCTCCAGCCGGACGCGGCGATCGCCGAGCATTACGAGAACAAGCTCATCACGATGAAGGACGGCAGCGTGCGGATGGGAGTGGTCACCTTTCAGTCGGACAAGGAGTTGCAGTTGCTCGACTCCGCCCAAGGGAAGGAGATCCGCTTGCCGGTGGAGGATGTCGCCCGTCAGCAGGACATGCCTTCGCTGATGCCTGCTGGTCTTGCCGATCAGCTTGAAAGCCGCCAGGATTTCCTCGACCTCGCGAAATTCCTCTCCGTCCTCGGGCGCTCCGGGGACTTCGCGGAGGACGAGAGCCCGGTGATCCGCAAGTGGCGACTCACCGCCGCTCCATCTAACAGCGAGCTTCCCGACACGCACGCCACGTGGACCACGGCCTACAGCAAGGTGAATGGTGAGCTTCCAGCGGAAGAGCTTGCTGCCATTGGCGAGGTCTTTGCCCGCGGCGCGATCGAAGTGCTGACAGCGGGTGAGGCCACGCTCGACATATCATCGACTGTCGGGCTCCGATTGTGGGTCGACGGTAAGGAAGTCGCCGATCTGAAAACACCTTTCTTTCTGGAGCGCGGGCGTCACGAAGTCACCTTTCGCATCGACACAGCATCCCGAGGGGATCAAGCCGGGCTGCGAGTGGAAGTCATGACACCTCCCGCTTCGCCGCTGAAATTTCAGGTGGAAGGCGGGGTTTGAGCGCAGTTCTCGCTGGGGGACTACATCCCGTCGCTCGTCACGACACGGAAGAACTTGCTCCGCTCCCCGTCGCCGAGAGGGATGGAGTTCACACTTGTTTCAGGGGCACCGGCAGCTCCGGGGATGAAACTCAGGACATCGGTCCAGCTGTTAGGGAGGAGGCTGTCGGAGCACTGGATCGTGTAGAGCCGGGTATCGACTGATTCGAAGGTGAGATCGATGGCCGTGCCGCCTTCGGATAACTCGATCGAGCTGATCTTGAAAGGCTCGACGGGAGAGATGGCGGCGCGCGGCTGGAGTTCGGAGAGGGAGAGAAATCCATCGGTGATACTGAGCTCGTCGATGAGCCCATCGAAGGCGCAGTCGATGACGCCGGAGCTGTTGAAGTGGGCGCCGATGGTGAGCGGGCCGGCGTTCGCGGTGCCGGTGATGGTCACGACCTGCGTATCGACCTGGTCGTCGAGGGTGAAGCGGACCACGTCGTTCACGGGATCGAGCGCGACACTGATGTGGTGCCATTCCGTGTCGGGGATGGCGAGGGTGGAAAGGATCGGGCCGGAACCGAGATGCAGGGCAAGCCGGTTGAACGTGGTAACGTCTCCGAAGGAACCGGCGGAGGCTAGGAAAAGGTAGTCGAGGTTGGAGTCACTGGCACCGATGACCTTCTTCATGACGACGGGCATCGAGCTGGCGAGGTTGTTGCCGTCGGGCATGGTCTCGAGTTTCACCCAGGCCTCGAGGGTGAAGGGGGCCGCGCCGAAATCGAGCTCGCGGGCGTCAGGGACCTGGGCGTAGTGCTGGAGATCCTGTTCGAAGTCGAGCGAGAGCGTGTTGGTTTCGCCGACGACGAGGTCGACGCGGTTAGCGGTCGCAGCAGAGAAGACGGGCGGCGCTTGTCCGGTGCCGCTGGCGGCGGTGCCGTGGTTCCCGAAGGGGAAGCGATCGGCGAGGGTGCTCGCAGGCTGTCCGGCAACGCCGTCCTCGAAACGCAGCAGCGTGCGGTCGCCGAGGAAGGCGTCGGCATCGTCGTTGAGAAGGCGCTGCTCCATGAGCATTTCCTCGAGTTCCTGGCGGATGGCCTGATAGGCGGGTGCGTCGGCGATGTTGGGCACGCCGTGTTCGGGGAGAAGTTCGAAGGGGTTGGTCTCGAGGTCGAACATCTGGGTCACCTGGGTGGCATTGCCGCCGACATCGTATTTGATGAGTTTGAAGCGTCCTTCGGTGATTGCCCGCATGCCGGGTTTGCTGCCGCCGGAGTAGAGGCCGTAGATCGAAGTGCGCGCCGTATCACTGGTGCCTTCGAGGACGGAGCGGAAACTCTGGCCGTCGTCATCGTCGATGGTGTCGGGAAGGTCGAGTCCGGCGAGATCGCAGAAGGTGGGGAAGGTGTCGTGGAGATAGACGAGGGCATCCGTTTCGCTGCCGGCGGCGATGCCTGGCCCGCGCACCAGGTAGGGGACCTTCCAGGTGTGCTCGTAGAGGTTCTGCTTTCCTTGTAGTCCGTGGCGGCCGATGGCGATGCCATGGTCGGCGGTGAAGACGATGTAGGTGTTGTCGAGGACGCTGTCGGAGGGGTCGCCATCGCCGTCGGGGTCTTCCAGTTTCGCGAAGACACGGCCGAGCTGCTGATCGATCCAGTCGACGCAGGCGAAGTTGCGGCCGATCTCATTTCGGACGACGGCTTCGCTTCGATACTGGAGGATGCCCGGCGCGGTGTTCTCGTCACGGACGTTGAGATGACCGTGGTCGAAGGGGTGGAACGGGTAGTTGGCGGGGGTGCCGGTGGCTTCGTTAATCGGGAGGTGGTTGATCGGCAGGGGCGGGGCGTTCGGATTCAGCCTGAGGGATCCGGGATTAGTGGTGTTGACGCAATTGTAGAACGTGGCAAGGGAAGGCTGGGCGTTGCGCTCGTCGTGCGGATGGGAGAAACCGAGATACATTAGGAAGGGTTTGCCGATCGGGCGGTGCTTGCTGCGCCAGTCATCGATGTGCTCAATGCTGCGGTCGGCGTGCCACTCGCTGCCATTGCCCGCCGTGTTGCCGCGTTTGGTGGCATCATTGACCGTGCTGAACTCAAGATTGGCGGTGGGGTAGCTGTTGCCGTTCTTGCAGGTCCGGTAGGTGGCGTGGGGCAGCGGAGTCATGCCGGAGCGGACGCCCCGGTTGAAGATGCCGGGGAGGGTATCGGCGGCATTGCCGCCTCCGTTGGCGTCGGTCTGAGCGGACCAGGTGTTGCGACCGGTCATGATGCAGGTGCGCGAGCCGGTGCAGACGGCACCGGTCCAGGAACCCATGATGCGCACCTGGTGGAAGAGCATGCCTTCGGCGGCGAGTCGGTCGAGGTTCGGGGTGCTGATGGGATAGGGCTGGCTTGCGGCGTCACCTTCCACCGGTTCGGAATTGCGGTAGGCATTCAGCGCGTAGGTGTCCATGTCATCGGCGATGATGAACAGGAAGTTGGGCGGTTCGACGATGGGCGCCGGGTTGCCTCCTTCTTCGGTGCTGGGCGCGGACTCAAGGTTGTCGATATTTACCGAGGTGACGACGTAGTAGTAGTTCGTGCCGTTGACGGCGGTGTCATCAAAATACTCGCTCACCTCAGAGGTGCCGATCTGGGTGTAGGGTCCGCCCATGGTGGTGGAGCGCTTGATGCGATACTCGAGCAGACCGGGCTGTGGGTAGTCGTCCCAATCGAGGTGGATGAGGTGGTTGCCGGCGGTGGCGACGACATGGGTCGGGGTCGTCGGCGCGGGGGGCGGGCCGGACTGGGTGACGAGGATGGCATTGACGTGGACGTTGCCGAAACCGTTGGTGGCATGGGTGAGCAGCTGGGTGGTCCCGCTGGCGGTGAAATAGCCGACCGCGTGTTGACCCCAGCCGGAGCCGACGCTGGAAAGGTCCACCTTGCTAGGAGTCGGGGATTCGCCGTCGCCGAAAGTCATGACCCGGCCGGAGCGCTGGTCATTGAAGAAGACCTGGACCTGGTAGCTGGTGCCGTCGGTGAGACCGGTGATGGTCTGGGTGCCGCTGGTGATGCTGGCGGAGCCGGTGTAGGCGAGAGATCGGATGGCGATGTCGAAGTTGGCGTCGCCGGTGCTCGGGGCTCCGTTAGAAGCGTTGCCCAAGGTTCCTGCGGCGGGTGCCGGCGTGAAGCTCAGGTTGGTGTAGTCGCCACCGGTGAAGGAATAGTTCTGGGTTCCGCTCAGTCCCCCTCCGGTGATGGCCGCGGCATTTCCGCCACTGAAGGCGAGGACGACAGTGCCCTCGATGAGCTGGGACTTGGAGCTGGTATCGGTTGGAGTGCTCCAGGAAATGGGAGCGGCATGGGCCGCGCACAGGGAGCCGGTTGCGACCAGCAATCGAACGAGGAAGAATCGGAATAATGGGTTCATTCGGTGTCGCGGAGGCAAGTCGAAATTCATGGGTTTTGAAGGGCGATCAGGATTCAAGGAAGACGGGCAATGCTTCTTAGAAGAGGGAGATAGCAGATCAGGGGGGAAGCGGAATATCTTTTTGGACCCAGGAGGACAGGGCGATGCTGCTCGGCGAGCGGATCGACAGGGAAGGGGGCAAGGATCTCGGTGGGTATCCTCATTTTTGCGGATACACAAACGCGGGAATGATTATACTTTGGGATTTCCTGACGCGCCAATTCAAGACCGCGTCTCTCCATCGCTTTCGATGGTGATTGATAAAAACCCATCCAATGAAAATCAACAAAGCTCAGAAAGCATTCCTCGCTCCGACATTGATTCGATCACGGTTCGTGGACGCCCGGCCCTTCATGGTTCGCGGCTTCACGTTGACTGAATTAATGGTAGTGATTGTCATTGTCTCGATCCTTTCCGCGATTGGTTTCAGCGTCTCGAAAAGAGCTATCAGCAAGGCCAGGACTTCAGCCTGTCTCAGCAATCTCAGGCAGATGGCAATTATCGCCACGACCGAAGCCTCGGAACGGGGCTACTACCCCCCGATCACCAGTCAGACAAAAGGGTCGGGTGGCGCAGTGTCGAACAATGGGGATCATTTCTACTCGCTGATTACCCATCAGTCCTGTGCTTCCTGCCCTGCGGCGAAGTTCACGGGGTTCGATCCGGATAATGGGAAAATCATTACATCTTACGGAGCGAACCCATCGATTATGCCCAATCATGTTACCAATGATGATGGCACGACGAGCAATCCTCTTGTCCGGCCTGCTCAGATCAAGCGTCCTTCCGAGGTAATTCTTTTGGGCGATTCCGCCCAGTTCACCAGCAAGCCGAGAGCGCTCGGATTTATTTCCAGGTGGTATGGGAAAATGACAGGAGATCAGAAATTCGCCAACCGCTCGCTGACCACCGCGGAGGTTCCCGCTGGTGGCTTTTGGGACGAGGATGTGCCCACGCTCCCGTTCAGACACGATGGGAAAGCCAATGTCGTTTTCGTCGACGGTCATGCCGCCACCATCAGCCAACTTGAGGATCTCAAGCAAAAGAATCTCTACTACAATTACTGAGAAAGGATTCATGGGTGAGTGCTGACATTTGTGTCAGCTCCTTCTGATGAATTCGCAGCTCGTCTTCATCTCCGTCGCCGTGCGCGGCGCGACAGGTCAGTGTGACAAGTACATCCCTGATTTCTGTCATCAGGTATCCTGCCATTTAACTTGATTTTCCCTGATGTCTGACAAGGCTGAGTGGGTGGTTTTGCGATAGGGATGGGATAAGATTGCGGGGTTGCTCGGTGGCTGAATAGCCAGATCTGCTTCGTCATCACTCTCCTGATGTAAAATCACGAATGCTCGTGTTTCATGAAGTCTTCCATCTTTATCTCAATGGCTCTGCTCATCAGTTGGCTGAGCTCGGGTAGCCTGCAGGCGGTTCAGCAGCCAAACATCATTATATTCTATGTGGATGATCTTGGATGGCAGGATGTGCAGATCAACGATGTTGATGAGCCTTGTCCTTATGAGACGCCAAACGTGATTAAGCTTGCCGAGTCCGGGATGAATTTCACCCAGGGCTACGCACCGGCGCCGAGTTGTTCGCCATCGCGGGCCGGCATCATCACCGGGCAGCATCCGGCCAAGATCGGCATGACCCATGTGCATCTTGGCGCGATCAAGCCGGGAAGAAAGACCGATCCCCTGGTGCCGCCCTACCTCGAAAACCACCTGGATCTGAATTTGCTGACCCTGGCGGATGCGATGAAAGCCAACGGCTACCGCACCGGGCATTCCGGCAAGTGGCACGTCGGTCTGAATGCGGCCAACTACGGCTTTGAAGTGGTCAACCAGGATCGCGGGCCGCATCGCGGCATGGACGACCGCACCAAGGGTTTCGCCACCGCCGATGACAAGAACTACCCGCTCAGCAAGGAGAAGTACCCGCCGACCAGCGACAAGCATCCGGAAGGAATCAGCTACCCCTACGATGAGGTCACGGAGTCGGCGATTCGCTTCATGTCGGAAAGTGGCGATCAGCCGTTTTTCCTCAACCTCTGCCACTGGATGGTCCACTGGCCGGTCCTGACCCGCAACGGCGAGTTGCTCGAATACTACTGCGACAAACTCGGTCAACCCTTTCCGCCGAAGCCGGGCGACATGTCGCTGCCGGGACAGCAGAACCCCTATTTCGCCTCGATGGTGACGACGGTCGACTGGAGTCTCGGCCGCGTGGTCGACTTTCTGAAGACGACCGACGACCCGAGAAATCCGGGCAAGAAGCTGATTGAGACGACCTACATTTTCTTCACCTCGGACAATGGCGGAGCCGAGAAGCACGGCAAGGAAATCATCTCCGACAACGCGCCCTTGAAGTATGGAAAGACGCATCCTGAAGACGGGGGCGTTCGCGTGCCGATGGTGATCGCCGGGCCGGGAATCAAACACGGCAGCCGCTTCGATGGACTCGTCAATCAACTCGACTACTTCCCGACGATCCTGGAACTGACTGGATCGAAGGTGGCGCCGGACGACTTCGAGGAACTCAGCGGGCTCGATATTTCGCCCGTGCTTGAGGGCAAATCAGAGCAGGTTGTCGACGCCAAGGGCAACGAGCGCGCCCAGCTTTTCTGGCACTTCCCTCACAACGGCATGGATTCCATGAAGTCCGCGATCCGCAGCGGTGACTTCAAGCTCTACAAGCGCTACGCGACGAACGACTACGAGTTGTATCAACTCTACAAGGACGGCCAGCGAAACGACTTCGAGGAGGTCCATGACCTCGCGAAGAATCCGGAGTTCAGCTCGGTGGTCGAGAAACTGAGCGCGGCACTCGAGGCGGAGCTTGCCGCGAACCACGCGGAGGGTCCCTATTTGAATCCTGATTACTCGAAGAAGAAAACACCGTCGGCGATGCTCTCGCAGCCGAAATATGATCGGGGCAGCCGTCAGGCGACCTTGTCTGTTGAAACCTCAGGACCAGCGGTCAAAAAGGCCTGGGTGATCTATCGCCCGGAAGATCCAAGCGCCAAACACCGATACAAGGAAATGGTCAGCGAGCCGGACGACGCGAAGTTGCCGGGCATGCGTGAGCCGGCAAGCATCGATGCCGACGGCTACCGCGTCACTGCCGAGATCCCGGCCGGCAACCCTGCCTACTGCTTCGCGATCATCGATGCGAATGGCTACCTGACATATAGTAAAACCGTGAAGGCCTCGGTTTCAGCGAAGGGAAAATGAAGCCGTGGCGACTCGTTCTGCTAGCGCTCTAACAACCTCGCCGGGTAGCCCGCCTTGCGACGGAGGCCCCATTCGATGGTGAGCACGCTCAGGATGAGCAGCCAGCACCACCAGCGGTCCCACAGCGGTTCGACGTAGCGTGTCTCCGCTTTCTCGGCCATCGAAACGACTTGCTGCAGCGCGGCAAGGGCGTCGGCGGGCGTCGCGACGACTTGACCTCCGGTGCTTGCGGCGAGGTCTTCCATCAACACGCGGTCGGGCACGGTGTTCTCGAACTCGGGACTGAGCTTCAGCACACTGACACGGATCTCGTCGCGGAGGGTCTCGTCGCGATGGCGGGCGGTGAACAGCACGCTCAGGACGCTGCCGGAAATGGCATCCGGAATCCGAACTTGGCCGGTGAACTCGCGTCGACCGGCGTTCCATTCGAGGCGTTGCGGCTTTGAGCCAGGCAGCGAAAGTCGTGCGGTGACGTCCAGCTCGGGGAGCTCCTCAAGCGGCAAGGCGGCGAAGACCTCGGCGGAGATCGCGACTTCCTCGCCGGGGTGGAGGCCGGTGGACTCGATCTGGCCGAGGAGTCCGGTCTTTTGTTGGCAGACGCTGTTTTCTCCGAGCCAGCGGACGGTGTTGATCCAGAATCGCGCGTAGTACGGGCTGGGGTGGGTGATGGCCTCGTCCGAAAAGACGGCCCGCGTCGGCGGCGGACGGAACAGAACGCTGCCACGTCCCAACTCCTGGGCGTCGGGCGAAACATGGTTGCCGGTGGCATCGCCGCCCCAGCCGAGGTAGATGCGGCCCCAGCCGCCGTTGATGTCGGAAAGATAGGCCATCGAGCGTCCGCGGCCGTAGTTCTGAACGGCGAGCAAGGGGCCGCCGCCATCCTCGCGCATGCCCAGCAGGGTCGCTCCGGGCTTGGCGCGCTTGATGTCATGGTAGCCGGTGAATGGCGGATGCGCGTCGAGCAACTTCCGGTTGGCGGCGGGGTCGTCGAGGATCTTCCAGATCGGGTGATCCGCCACCGCCGCGGGAATCTTGAAGCCGGTCAGGGCTTTCGTGTAGCCATGGCCGAAATTCACCATGTCGACCGGAGTGATCTTCTCCCACGGGGTCCGGTCGTAGTTGCCGGCGTCGAAAGAGGTGTAGCCACCGATCATGCAGAAGCCGCCACCTCGTTGGGTGACCAGCTCGACGACCGACTCCATCTGGTCGTGGTTGAAATTCCCGACCGGGACATCGCTGCAGATCACGACATCGTAGTCGAAGATGTCGGCACGGCGGGCCGGAAAGCCTCGTGAAGGGTCGAGCTGGAAATAGCCGTCGTTAAAACTACGAACGTAGTAGAGATTCGGGCTGTCCGATCGCTGGCTCAGCGGGGTGAAGGAGTCGACCTCGATCTCGCCGGTGCTCTCGAGCGCCCGCGAGACGAACTCCATGTCGTTCCAGAAATAGGAGGCGTCCTTTCCCGCAACCATCCGACGGTGGTGCGTGCCTTCGAGAAAGAGCACGCGGAGTTTGCTGGTGCGGACCTCGATGGTGAAGCTGGTGCTGTTGTCCGCGGTGGTGATCTCCCGCGGGTCCTCGCTGAGTTCGACGCGGTAGGTCTCGGTGCGCAGTCCCGTGGTGATGGGAAGCTTGAGCTCGATGGGCTCCGGAGAGGCCTGGATTTCCTGCTCGGCGATGCTTTTCCCGGTCTCGTCGAGGACCTTCAGGCTGAGCGTTTCGCCCTCCTCGTAGCCATCGGTTCGCAGGGCGATGCGGACAGGAACCCGCGTTTCGGCGCGGGCGGAGCGCGGGGCTTCGATGTGCCTGATGGTGGCGTTGCGCGGTGGGGCGTCGTCGCCAAGCGTGTGGGTGAACAGCCGAATGCCCATGCTGCGGGCGCGGGCGAGAGCGCTGCTGAGCTCGGCCCGGTCGTGGATGCGGCCGTCGCTTACGACGATGATGGCGGCGGGAAGGACCTTGCCGGCGGCATCCAGACTCCGGTTGAGCGCGGCGCCAAGCTGGCTGCTGTCGCCGGCGATGGTGAGCGACTTCAAGTCGTCGACCTGATGGAGGGTTTCGCCAAAGGCGGAGAGCCGGGGCGGCAGTCCGGGACCGCGTGCTTCGACAAGCGGGGCTGCCCATGCCTTCGCGCGATCGAGGCGGGTTTCGGGGGCGTCGAGGCCCATGCTGGACGAGCAGTCGATCAGAAGCAGGGTCTCGACCTCCGGGGCTTCCGCGTGACGGGAGGCGACGGGATTGAAGAAAAGAAGAAGCAGCAGGCCGATCAGGGTGAGCCGGCAGAGCAGGATCGGAACGCGCAGGCCTTTGCGGACGCTGGCTTTGCTACGAAAGGTCCAGTAGATCGCCGTCAGGACGGCCAGCACGGCGAGGGCGATCGCGGGTTCCGGGGGTAGGCGGGGTGAGAAGTTCATGCGGGATTCCTAGCGGTCGAGACGGAGGGCGAGGACGGACTCGTGTCCCTCGTGGAGGACCGTGACTTCGTTCACGCCTTGGCGAAATGTCGCCTCGGCAGCGGCGAAATTCGGGGTCGGCTTGCCGTTGACCTCGATGATGAGCATGCCGACGGCGAGCTTCCGGGAGAGGGCCGGATCTTCGGGCAGCTCGATGACCTCGAGACCCTCGCGCTCCCCGCGCTTTGTCTGCTTAAGCTTCACTCCGGGGAGCGACAGGAGTTCAAACTCGGCATCGGCTGCGCCGCTTTCCTCGGGGTCGGCGAGGACCGCGGTGAGTTCGAGGGCTTCGCGCATCTCGCCGCGCCTAAGCGTGAGCCGGAGATCATCACCCGGCTTGTGGAGCGAGACGGCGATGCGGAAGGCGGCGCGGTCGAGCGCCTCCCGACCGTCGACCGAGACAATGAGGTCGCCGGGGAGAACGCCTGCCTCGGCGGCGGGTCCACCTTTGAGCGTCTCATCGACGAGCACGCCGCTGATTTTTTCGAGACGGAGACGGGTGGCGTCGCTCGCCGTGAGCTCGCGGACCTTGATGCCGAGCAGACCGCGTTTCACTTCTCCATCCTCAAGCAAGCGGGTGCAGATGTGGCGGGCGAGGTTCGACGGCACCGCGAATCCGATCCCGACATTGCCACCTGCGCCGGAGTAGATGGCGGTATTGATGCCGACCAGGCGACCGCGCGAGTCGGCCAGCGCGCCGCCCGAATTGCCGGGGTTGATCGGGGCGTCGGTCTGGATGAAGGACTCGTAGCTGCCCGGACCGCCGAGGTTGAGGCCGCTGCGGTTGAGCGCGGAGACCATGCCCTTGGTGGCCGTCAGGCCGATCTTGAAAGGGTTGCCGACGGCGAAAACCTTGTCCCCCACCCGCACCTGATCGCTGTTGGCGATCGGCAGGACCGGAAGGTTCGTGGCGTCCACTTTGAGCAAGGCGATGTCAGTGAGCCGGTCCGCGCCGAGAATGCGAGCCTGGAAGCGACGGCGGTCGGTGAGCTCGACGGTGATCGAGTCGGCGAGCTCGCCGGTGCTGAGATGGACGACGTGGCTGTTGGTGACGATGAGTCCGTCGCTGGTGAGGATCACGCCGGAACCCACGCCCTGGAAATCCCCGTCCGGATCCTTGGAGGCGTCCGGGTCGAGATTGAAGAAGCGATCCATGAGTTCGCTTTCCGACTGCTCGTCGTCCTCCAGCAGTCGGGCCGGAAAGACGCTGACGATGGCCGGCGTCACCCCGGCGAGGATGACGGAATCACCTGAATCGTGGTCGGCCGGCGATTCATCTACGGGAAACGTCGTATCCCCGGAAAGCGGAAGAGCCGGGAGCAGGGCGAATGCGAGAAGGAGGCGGATCATCACGGGTTTCAGTTTTCCAGGTCCTCGGGGAAATCATCGGAGAGTGCGCGGAAGTAATCCTCCACGGCGCGTTTGTAGGCCAGCGGCACCTTTTCTTCGCCGGTGTCCGGGAAGTTGCGTTTGATGAGTTCGTCGAGGAGCACCACGAGCCGTTGTTCGGCGGCGGCGAGAGGTTCCAGAAGCCCGGGGAGTGGCTGGGCGCTGTTCTGAAGACTGCTGGCGACTCTTTGGAGTTCCTCGTCCTGGAAGCGCGAGAGTTCCTTGGCGAGTTCGCCGACGGATTCTCCGGGGTTTCCGGTCTGCGTGCCGTTCGTTCCCTGACCTCCCGAGCCGGACCCCTCGCCCGTGCCATTCGAGGGAGAACCTGGATTTCCAGACCCCTGCGCGGCCTCGGCCTGCTCGCGGAGGCTGCGCGCTTCGGCTTCGAGTCGGGCAAGCTGCTCGAGTTTGCTTTGGGCAAGGCGCTGCTGTTCCTTGCTCAGTTCTTCCGCGAGTTTCTCCAGTCGTGAGGCGAGATCCTGAGCGGATTTCCGGTCCTCGGGGGATGGCTTGCCGCCATCGGCGAGTGATTCCGCAGCGGCCTCCAGGTCCTTGGCCAGGTCCTCGGTATTGGCGGACTCACGAATGTCATTGAGGGCTCCGTTTTCGCCCGATGCTTCTTCCTTTGAAGCGAAGTGCTTGAGGACGTCCTCCATCATCTCGGCTTCGCGCGCGCTTTTGGCGAGGGCTTCGGCACGCTGCTCTTCGGGAGACTGGCTTTCGGCGGTTTGTCTCGGGGATGAGTTAGGGCCTCTGGTGATCTGGTCATCGCTGCCCCGTCCTTGCCCCTGGCCTTGGCCTTGGCCTTGCCCTTGCCCTTGCCCTTGCCCTTGCCCTTGGCCTTGCCCTTGCCCTTGCCCTTGCCCTTGCCCTTGCCCTTGTCCTTGTCCTTGTCCTTGTCCTTGTCCTTGTCCTTGTCCTTGTCCTTGTCCTTGTCCTTGTCCTTGTCCTTGTCCTTGTCCTTGGCCTTGGCCTTGGCCTTGGCCTTGACCCTGGCCCTCGCCCTCGCCCTCGCCCTCGCCCTCGCCTTCACCTTCACCTTCACCTTCACCTTCACCCTCACCCTCACCCTCACCCTCACCCTCACCCTCACCCTCACCCTCACCCTCACCCTCACCCTCACCCTCACCCTCACCCTCGGCGCCTTCTTCGCCCGGCGATTCGCCGGCCGCTGGCGGGCTGCTCGAGGCGGGTGCGTCTTCGGTGGATTCGTTTTTGGCGATCGGCTCGCTTTTCTCTGCCGCATCGGGAAGCGGTCGGGCGGTTTCGGCGGCTTCCTGACTGGCCTCGGCCATTTCGGCGAGGGTCTCGGCCTTGTTGCTTTCATCGAGGGCGCGCAGGTGCTTCGCGACTTCGTCGAGCAACTCCGCAGACTCGATCAGCGCCGGCAGGGCTGCCTGGGGACGGTTTGAAATCAGTTCGCGGTCCGCCGTATCCATGCGCTCCTCGGCTTCGCTCATGCGGCTGACCAGCAGTTCGGTGCGCTCGGGGTGGTTGACCAGGTCGCTGAAGAGCTCGCCGGCATCGACGAGGGCGAGTTCCTGGCGTTGTTGATGGGGCTTCAGGTCGGCTGCCGGCTTTTCGGAAAGTTGCTTGTGGATGTCGCGTTCTTCCGCGGCGAGACGTTCGGCTTCCGCGGCCAGATCGGCAAAGGGCTCCGGCGATCCCTCGGCAGGCTTCTTCCCCGGCATCTTCGACTTCACGATCAACTCCATCAGGTGCTTGCGGATTTCCAGCAGGGTTGAAAGGGCGGCGTCTTCGCGATCGAAACCACGGGCGAGATCGGCCGCATTCAGCACGGTGGCGGCTTCGAGCATCTGCTTGGCGGCAATGTCGAAGAGCGCGAGGTCGTCCTGGCCCACCCCAAGCAGAACCAGAGCCTGATGAAGTTCCAAAGTGAGCCGGCTGATCTCGCTCTGGCGCTCCGCGAGCTCGCGGCAGAGTTCCTGCGGCGGGCTGGCATTCACGAACAATTCGCGCTGCTCGAAGGTGTCGGAAAGGAGCAGGCGCTGCATGCCGATGAGTGCTTCCAGGTCGGCCATTTCCTCCTCTCCCGGAGGTGGTCCCATTCCCGGAGGAAGCTCCACCATCGAGCTGCGCAGTTTGAACTGCTTGATGTCGATGCTCTTCAGTTTGCTGACGGCGCGCTGCCCGTCGCGGGGTTTGTGGTCGGTGGCGAAGGCGTAGAGGCGGACGTTGTCGCGGACGGAAAGGGGAAACTGCTCCATCGCCGCGACGACCGCTTCAGTCACCTTGAGCTCGTCCTTCGATTCCAAGGTGCGCTCGAGAATGGTGACCGCCTTGCCCTGGGCTTCGAGGATCAGGCCGAAGGTGGCGATGCCGTAGTCATCCTTGATCTGGATGCGCACGGGCACTTCGGCGATCGCCGTCACGGTGGCGTCCTTGGACGGGTCGACGATTTTGACTTCCGGCAGCTTGTCCTTTTTGCCGTTCATGCGGAAGGCGACGGGCTCGATCGATCGCCCTTGCGCGTCGACCCCTTCGAGGCGGTAGAGCGTCTCTCCGGATGAAAGACGGTAGTCGAGGGTGGCTTGCGAGTCCGCGACCTTCAGAGGGGTGATGGTGCCGTCGGGAAAATGGAGGGAGGCTACCTCCATGCGCGCGCTCATCTCGAAGCGGAGTCGAACGTGGGAGCCTTCGATGCCGGTGACATCGGCGTTGGCGAGTTCGACTTCGGGGAGGCCGGTGTAAGCCGGCGGGGTGAGCGTCGCGGAAGAAGAGAGCAGGCGCGCGGGCTCACGATTTTCCATGAAGGCAACCGATGAACGGCCGTCGCCCGAAACGACATGATAGTGGAAGCTCGACTCCCGGCCCATCGGGATGGCTTCGAACTCGCCGCCGCGTGGTGTTTTTTCCATCGGCAGCTCGGTGAAGGAACCGTCCGGCTCATGAATGAGCAGCGTGGCCTGGTCGGCTTTCCGTCCGTAAACTTCGGCGCGGATCTGCGGCAGGTGGGTGCTGGTGAATCCATCCTGATCGGTTGTCAGAAGCACTTTCGAATAGGTGATGTCGGCGCCGGGACTCAGGAATCTCGCGAAGCCGGTTCGGAAATCCTGCCAGCTCGAGAGGAGCAGGATCAAGACGAGCAAGGTCGCGATGCCGATCCCGAGCCAGCGCTTCGTCGCCTTGCGCGGAAGGATGGCCGGGAGGTCGATGAAGCGCAGGCTGCCATGCGCCCGCTCCATCAGTGCCTTCGCGAAGTCGGGCGAGATGCCGTGCTTCTTCGGATCGGGCATCGCCGCGACATCGTTGGCGGTGCGGAGCATTTGTCCGAGTTCCGGATGCGCCTCTTCGATTTCGCGGGTCGCGGTGTCGGTGGTGAATCGCCGGATTGGCAGAAAGGCGTAGCGGATGACAATTCCCGCTGCGATGAGAAACAGGACGAGCCAAGCCATCGCACGAAGCTGCCACGGCAGACTTGTTAGAACGTCCGCGATGATCAGCGCGATCGCGGCGAAGGTGAGGATGCCGATGGCCCGCCCGAGGGTGGAGAGCAGGAACAGGCGGTGGGCCTGGCCGACAAAACCTTTCAAGGGTGGCGAATCCCGCGGTCCCTGCACGGGAGCTTTCGCCTGCCGCCGGGACCGGGGAAGCGGTGGTGGGTTGTTCAGGCGGTCCATGGTTCGCGGGAGTTAAGGGGTGAGCAAAGCACAGAAGGGATCAGGCGGAAAGAAATTGGGCCGGGCGATTCAGGACTCGGCCCCGCTGAGGAGCCTCCGGTCCGCGAGGGTGTTTTCGACAATCAGGACGAGCAGCAGGGCGAGAAGAAGCCAGGGCCAAAGTTCGTGGTTTTGCTCGGCCTTGGCCGACTTGCCTGGAACGGGCTCCGCCGGGCTTTGCGGGACGGCTTCCGGAATGCCGAGGGATTTGCGGAAAGCCGCGGCGCTGGCGATTTCGGGATTCATTTCGGTGACATCGGCGCTGACGAGGGTGATCCGTCCGGCATCATCGCGGTAGCTGCCGGGCGCCCGGTCATCGGCGAGGCCCGGGGTGGTTTCCAGGATTTCAGAGGCCATCGACCGGTAACCCGCGAGGTGGGAAAAGGTTTCCCTCATCAGTGGCACGAAGAGGGTGCTCAGCGGAAAGTCGCCCCACTCGCGCGTCAGCGGATGGGCGAGAACCATGACCGGTGCCTGGCCATCGCTGCGCTTTCCGCCTTCCAGCAGCAGCGGGTGCTTGCTGGAAAACGAGGCAAGCGCGTTCCAGTCCGCGCCGGCTTCGATGACGAAGGCATCGCGAACAATGGTGCCGCGCAAGGCCTCGGCGGGCAGGGCGCTGAGGGCGGGATGATCGATGTCCCAGTGGGTGACCGGCGCCATTCGCGACTGCGAAGGAAGTTTCAAGTCGGGGAAAAGACCGAGGGCTTGAAGAGTGGCGTGGGAGTTCGGATCGCTCAGCTCGCCGAGCACGAAAAGCAGGCCGGCCCCCTTGGCGTTCGCCTGCCTCAAGGCCTCGGCTTCGATTTTGCTGAAGCTGGCCACATTGCACAGGGCGATGGCGTCAAAGTCATCGAGCATGATGATCCCGTCGCGCGTGGTGAGGGCGTTGCTCAGGGTGGTGGTGAAGGGTGATTGGCCGTGGGAAGCGCCCGAAGCAAGCAGCGCCTTGTTCAGGAAATAGGCTTCGCCGAGAAAGGGCGAGGACCCCGGATCACCATCGACTAACAGCACCTTCTTGCGGTCCTTGAGTTGGAAGGAAAAGTCGCGTCGATCGTCGGCCGTCCACGGATCAAGGCTGTCGATCGAAACGCTGCCGCTCAGTTCGGTGAGCTCGCCGCTGCGGCACAGGAATCGGACACGACCGCCCTCGGGAGGAATGGGCATCCGCTGCGAGGACCCACCTTCCAACTGGAGCGTGAGCTTCTTGTCCGCGAGCTCGCGGGCGTGCGGCGTGCCGAAAACCCGGACGACGACGTCGATCTGGTTGCTCTTCTCCTTGAAAGGCGTGGCGAGGGTGACGCTTTCGATGGCGAGGTTGTGCTTGGCCGGGGCCGCGACCGCATGGACCTCGGTCATCACTCCCGAAGGCCAGAGTCGAGGCGGAGTGCTCGGCAGCGGGGATAGCTGAAGGTCGGTGATCAGATGGATGGTGCCTGGCGGGTGCTCGGAGTTCGCCAGATGCTCGACGGTCCAATCGATCGCCGCGGTGTAGTCCGTCGGCGCCCCGGCGATGGCGGCCGGATGATCCGTGGGGCGGACCACGTCGGCGAACTCCGCGATGGTCAGCGTGCCTTCCGCGGGCATGTCCTTTCGGATGCGTTCGAGGATCGCGGCGACGCGCTCCGCGGCTTCGGGATGGGCAAGGCTGCCGGATGAATCGACGAGCACGACGCTTTCCGCATCCCCCGGCTGTCCGGCTTCGCTGCTGAGCCAGAACGGTCGGGCGAAGAGCAGCGCCAGCAGGAGAAGAAGCATCATCCGGGCGATCAGCAGCGGCCAGTTCTCGATTTTCCGTAGGGACCTTCTTTCCTGAACCGCGGATGTTAGAAAGCGCAGGGTGCCGATGCGCACCCGACGAAAATTCCGGCTCCGGCTCATGTGAATGAGGATCGGCACCGCGATGGCGAGCCCACCTAACAGAAACAGGCTATGGACGAATGACATGGCGCGGGCTAGTTCGAGCGGTGGTGGAGGAAACCGGCCACCACTTCGGAGAGCGGATCGGCCGTCGAGCAGGTCACCCAGTCGACCCCGGATGTCTGGCACAGGTGCTCCATGCCGGCTCTCCACCTGGCGACACTCATCGCATACTCCTGGCGGATCGCGCCGGCGCTGGTCCTCAGGATGCGGCCCGTTTCGGCGTCCTCGAACTCGAGGTCGGCGGCATCCGGCAGTTCGTGCTCAAGCGGATCGAGGATTTGGAAAACGATGACCTCATGTCCCTGCTCGCGAAGACAGCGCAGGGCACGCAGGGTGTCATCCTCGGGGCTGAAAAGATCGGAAAACAACACGATCAGTCCGCGATGGCGGCAGTAGTCGAGCGACTTCTCCAACGCCCTGGCCAGATCACCCGCGCCACTGGGCTCGCATTGCTGCAAGGTCGCGAGCATCGACTGGAAATGCCGCGTGCCGGAGCGCGATGGCAGTGCGAAGTCGACCTCCTCCCTGAGGATCAACAGGCTCGTGGAATCCCTGTTGTCGTGGGCGAGCCGCGCCAGGGCCGCCGTCGCGCGGGCGGCGTAGTGGAACTTGTTAGATGGGCCGTTGGCCACGCTCATGGATCCGGAGGCGTCGAGCAGGAGGTAGAGCGGGAGATTGGTTTCGGTGCGGTATTCCTTCACGCAGAGCCGACGGTGCCGCGCGTGCATCGCCCAGTTGACATGCCGCGGGTCGTCGCCGGGGCGGTAGTCGCGGTGGCTTTCGAACTCGACCCCGGAACCCCGATAGGGACTGCGCCGGTATCCCTGCCAGATGCCATTGACGATGCCATCGGCCGCCAGTTCGAGATCCTCGATGGCGAGATAGACTTCCGGATCGGCGAGGTCGGTCATGGCGCTCAGGCTTTGATCGTCTCTAACAAGCGGGCGATCAGGTCATCGACCTCGACCTTGTCGGCCCGGCTTCGGAAATTCATGACCAGCCGATGGCGCAGCACCGGCGCGGCGATGCGCTTGATGTCGGCGAAGTCGACATGGACGCGGCCACTCAGCAGGGCGATCCCCTTGGCGGCGAGAATCAGGGTTTGTGAAGCGCGCGGGCTGGCGCCGACCTCGATGTATTTTTCGGCATCCGGGAAGGCGGAGGGTTCGCCCTCCTTTTTCGGCCGGGTGGCCTGGACCAGACGGACCGCGTATTTCATCACGTCGTCCGCCACGGGCACGCCGCGGACGGCCTTCTGCATGGCAATGATGTCCTGCGGGCCGAGGACGACCTGGGGCTTTTCTTCGGCGAGCGCCGTGGTGCCCCGGACGATCGAGATCTCCTCCGCTTCGCTCGGGTAGCCGACCTTGATGCAGAAAAGGAAGCGGTCGAGCTGGGCTTCCGGCAGCGGATAGGTGCCTTCCATCTCGATCGGGTTCTGCGTGGCGAGGACGAGGAATGGCGGAGGCAGAGGGTAGGTTTCGCGTCCGATCGTGACGATCCGCTCCTGCATCGCCTGAAGCAGGGCGGCCTGGGTTTTCGGCGGGGTGCGGTTGATCTCATCGGCGAGCAGGAAGTTCGTGAAGATCGGACCTTCCATGAACCGGCGGTTGTGCAATCTCGTCGCGGGATCCTCCTCGAGCACTTCCGAACCGGTGATATCGGTCGGCATCAGGTCCGGGGTGAACTGCACCCGGCGGTAGTCGAGATTGAGCACGTGGGCGAGGTTCGAGGTCATCAGCGTCTTGCCGACGCCCGGCACGCCCAGAAGCAGCGCATGGCCGCCGCAGAGCAGTGCGAGCAGCATGAGGTCGATCGGCTCGTCCTGGCCGATCACGACCTTGTGGAGTTCCTGGCGGATCCGGTCTCGGACCTGAGCGAAATTCTGGGTCGGGGCGTCCAATGCGGGTGGGTTCATGATCTGATCGGTTAGTCGAAATCGGGTTTGCTGTCGGAACTCGTCAGGAAAAAGCGATCCGCCCCGAGAGTGTCCGCCCGGGAGGGTCGCGAGGTGCCGCTGCCATCGCCGTCGCCATCGAGCTGGGCCTGTTCCTTGACGACGAAATTGCCGCTCTCGTAGATCTGCAGGACCTTCGCCCGGGTCGCCAGGAAGAGCTCGGAGACGCTGACCTTGCCGTCCGAATTGGAGTCGGTGGCGCTGTCCTGAAGGGCTGCGACAAAGGCATTCGGAAACTCCGTTTCGTTCTCGGGATCCTTCGGTCCGGTGGCGGAAACGACGACTCGTCGCGGACCGGCGGCGGCGCGGAGGAGCGAGTGGCTGGCGGTCATCGTGCTCCAGACGACCACGGGTGCCTCATCGGGAAAGCGGGAAATCTCGCGACCGAGATCGCGCATCGAGATGTCCGGACCGGGAAGGTTGAACATGCTGCCGCCGCGCACCAGGTTGGCATGTCCGATGAAAATGATCCAGCATGGCGAGTCGTCGCCTTTTTCGATGGCTGTCCTCATGCGGGCCATCTCCGCCAGCAGGTTGTCGCGCGAGCAGACGCCGGCATACCCGGCCGCCTTGGGCCCGTAAAAGATGCTCAGCTTTTCCCGGGGGATTGCGAAGCGCTCTGTTAGAGTCTGCGAAAGCCGACCGAGGAGCGCCTCATAATGCTGGTGATGTTCATCGTCACCCGGGTTGCCGGCAAAGATGCGGACGGATGGAGGTCCCTCTGCCGATGAAATCCGGCAGAGTAGTAGACAGAGAAGGATACAACTGCAGCGCAAGCCAGGCATTAAGATGCCTAACTTCTCAGAGTTGGAGAAAGAGGGAAGAAAATACGGCGTCCTCATCGGACGCCGAATTAGGAAAGAGGAAAGCTCGTCGCGAGAAGGGCGACTCCTATTTCACACCCCAGGATTTGTTCGGCTCGGGGCCGAGGGTGAGTTCGAGGGTGCCGCCTTTGACGAATTCAGCGTGGGGAAGCAGGAAGGAGTCCCATGGCTTGCCATTGAGGGTGGCCGACTGGATGTAGCGGTTCTCGGGGCTCTGGTTCTTGGTAGTGATGGTGAATTCACCGCCCTTGTGGTAGTCCGGATTGAGCTTGATGGTCACCTTGTCGAAGACCGGAGCGAGGATGTCGAACTGTGGATTCTGCGCGGCGCCGCCGGTCATGTCGAAGAGGCCCATCGCCATGAGGGCGCTGAGCGCTCCCATCTGGCCCTGGTCTTCATCGCCATTGTAGCCGCCATCCGGCGTGATGTCGGAGAAAGTCTGGTTGAGCACTTCGCGCACCCAGTATTGCGAGAGCCACGGCTTGCCGATGTGGGAAAAGACGTGGGCCAGTCCGGTGGAGGGCTGATTCTGGTAATCGACCCACGAGATGGCATGGTTGCCGTGCTGGGCGATGAAGCGGACGGGCGCGGCTTTCTCGAAGTTGTCATTGAGGCGCTCGGACATGGCGTCCTCACTGCCGAAGAGTTCGGCGAGACCTTTCAGGTCATGCGGGATGTAGAAGGTGTAGATGGCGGAGGCGGACTCGACGAAGCCGGGTGAGGTGAAGCCACCTTCCTCGTTGATCGGTTTGAAGTTCTCATACCAACTGCCGTCCATGTTGCGCGGGCGCATCCACTTGATTTCGGGATCCCAGACGTTCTTGTAGTTGTCGGCACGCTTTTCCAACAGATCGGCCTCCTCCTTGTAGTCGAGGGATTTCGCGAACTGGGCGAGGCACCAGTCCTGATAGGAATATTCGAGGGTCTGGGCCGCACCCTGGCGGTGGCCGCCCTGCGATTTCGGGATCTCGAGCGGGACGTAGCCACGGTTGACGTAGTAGCTCATGCCACCTCCGTTGGAATACTTCTGGGTTTCGTAGCCGGCGTGGTCGCGGATGCCGCCGGGGAAGGCGTTGCGCATCAGGCCGTCAAAGGCGAGCTTCTCATCCCAGTTGCGGATGCCCTTGTGGTAGGCGGCGGAGAAGAAGGAGGTGGCGGGATCGCCGATCATGACGAAGGTGTAGTTGCCGCCGGACGGGCCGCGCGGAATCATGCCGCCGTTCTGATACATGTTGATCATGGTGTCGGCGAAGTCATCCATGAGCTCCGGCCAGGCCATCGGCCAGAGCACGTTGAGCGACCACTGGGCACCCCACAGGGCGTCGAAGTTGTAGTGATGGCGCTTGCCTTTGCGGACGACGGTTTGCGGGCCGGTGTTGTCGGGGTAGGACTTGTCGACATCGCTGATCAGGCGGCGACCGAGGTGGGCGTGCCAGAGGTCGGTGTAGAACTTGGTTTTTTGCGCGTCACTGCCGCCTTCAACGGCGACACGGCCAAGCCAGTCATTCCAGTGGTCGTAGGAATCCTGCACGACCTTGTCGAAGTCCCAGTGGGGGAGTTCGGCCGCGAGGTTCTTGCGGGCGCCTTCGAGGCTGGTGTAGGAGAGGCCGACCTTCATCTGAAGCGGCTTGCTGAGTTTGCCGAAGTTGGCGACGACCTTGCCGTCCTTCCAATCGCCGATGGCTTCGCACGGCTGGTCGAACTCGGCGACGTAGTAGACGGTGAATTTCTTTTTCCGACGGCTGGAGGGCCCCATGGTGGAGGATCCTTCGATGGCCATCTTGTCGTCGCGAAGCTTGGCCACAGGATCGATCATCTTGTGATCCATGAGCTTGCGTCCGAGGTCGATGATGAGATGGGCGTCCTCGTCCTTCTGGTAGGTGTAGCGATGGAAACCGACGCGGGTGGTGGAGGTCAGTTCGGCGGTGACGCCGTGATCATCGAGGTGGATCTTGTGATAGCCGGCTTTGACGATTTCACCATCGTGGGAAAACTTCGAAGCGTAGTCCTTGTGGTCCGAACTCGCGGCGAGTGGCATGACCGGGATACCGGCGATCTGCCAGCCGTGGATGTGGCTGAAGCACTGGATTTTCTCGTCGTAGTAGCGGTAGCCGGACTTCCAGGTGTGATCGGTTTTCGTGTCAGGGCTCAGGTTGACCAGACCGAAGGGGCGGCAGGCGGAGCTGAAGTAGAAGAAGCGCGGCTCCTTGGTGTCGATCTGCGGATTGATCCAGTCGACAGGCGTTTTCTCAGCGGCCGAGGCGCTGAGCGTGAGGATTGAGAAAAGGATGGAACGGAACATGTTAGAGAGAGTCGAGTTGCTTGAGGGCGTAGGCGTAGGCACCGATGGCGACGGCTTCGCTGGTGCCGAGTCGCGACATGCCGACGCCAGTGCGCGGCATGGGATCGTATTGAACCGTATGCATCGTGCCGGGGACGACGACCTCGCGGGTGTCACCGCGGAGAAATACGTCGAGATGAGCCTGGTCTTCCAAATTGAATGCTTGTTGTGTCAGTCGGCGAACCGGTTCTCCGGAGGGCTTGTGGAAGTTGCTGTTGAGCTCCTTGATGATCGAGGGCAGGAACAGCGGCCATGCCCCTGATACGCCGCCACCGATGACGGCCAACCCGTCGACTAAAGTGAGCGCGTGCGCCATGGCGTCTCCAACCACTTCTCCGAGCCGCTGGTAGGCGGCGATTGCGGCTTGCTGATTGCCTCTCAGGTCGCCCGTTCCGATTTCATAGATCTCTCTGGGATTCGGCGAATCGTCGAAGGCGATGCCAGCCTGCTCGGCGTAGGCTGATCTCACGGCCCGGATGCAGGCTCCTTCTTCGGCCGGCATGCCGGGGTCGAGCTTGTTGCGCAGGATCCACACTTCGGCGGCGCAGATGTTGTCACCGGGGAGGAGGCGGCCGTCGCTGGTGATGCCGCCACCGAAGCCGGTGCCGAGGGTCACGCCAAAGAGGTTCCTGTAGCGCTTTGGGCTCCCTGCTTCCTCGAGAAGGCGGTTGGTATAGGGCAAGAGTCCCGCGATGGCTTCGCCGTAAACGAAGAGGTCGCCGTCGTTGTTGATATACGTGGGGATGCCGAAGATCTCCTCAAGCATGCGCCCCAGAGCGACGCCTCCCCGGAAGCAGGGGAGGTTGTGAAGGTCGCCGATGATGCCGTGGGCGTAATCGGACGGCCCGGGAAAGGCGAAGCTGATGGCGCTGGGGGCGGCCGTTAGAGAGTCCCGAACTTTCTTGAAGCCCTGGATCAGGGTGCCGAGGCACAGCTCCAGATCGTGGGCCTTCGAGGGTACTGAGAAGGCTTCGATGGCGGGCTTGTTGCCCTGCACGGCGGAGAACTTGAAGTTCGTGCCGCCGGCATCGAGCGTCATGACGATGCGCTCGTCCTGATCAAGGCGCTTGCTCATGCTGTTAGGCGGCTGGAGGTGCTTCATCGGCTTCGCGGCCGATCTTTGATCCCACAAAGCCGAAGAAGGCGAGGTAGAGGTAGCTCACGAGGACAATAGCCAATGAAAGGCGGACGTTGGTGAGATCCATCAGGAGGCCTTGAATGGCTGGAAGGATGGCACCGCCGACGATCATCATGACGAGCAGCGAGCTTCCCTGGCTGGTGTCCTTGCCGAGGCCGCGGATCGAGAGGGTGAAGATGTTCGACCACATGATCGAGTTGAAGAGACCGATGCCGACGATGGACCAGAGGGCGAACTCGCCGGATGTGGTCATGGCGAGGATGGAAAGCACCGCGGCGACGAGTGCGAAGAGTCCGACCATGCGTCCGGGGAGTGCGTTGCCGAGACGGAAGAATACGAAGCTCAGGGCGACCGTGACGAGGTAGGGCCAGATGTCGGTGAAGGTCATCTCCGTTTTGAAGGAGGCGGACATGAAGATGATCGCGATCGAGATCACTGCGGCGGCGACCATGGCGGGGAGCTTCTTGGCTTGAGCAAGACCGCTGAGGGAGATCGCTCCCATGAGGCGGCCGATCATGAGGCCACCCCAGTAGAAGGAGAGGTACTTGACTCCCTCTTCCTCTGTTAGTCCGGCGATGTCCTTATCGCCGAGGTAGTTGACCAGGATGCTCCCGACGGTCACTTCGGCACCAACGTAAAAGAAAATGGCGAACCAGCCCCATTTGAAATGCTTGTGACGGAAGACCTTGATACCTCGCTCGACCTTTCCTTCCTGACGGAAGGTGGGCAATTTGGTGAATTTAATCGCGGCAGCAATGACGAAGAGGATGACAGCGAGGCCGAGGTAGGGGGCCTTGACGGAGTCGAGTCCGGCTTCAACCTCCTCCTTGAAAAGGAAATAGCCACCGATCAGTGGCGTGAGGACATAGCCGAGGGAGTTCAAGCCCTGCGAGAGATTCAAGCGCGAGGATGCCGACGATTCAGGGCCCAGGATGGAGATGTAGGGATTCGCTGCGATTTGGATGATGGTGACGCCACTTCCGAGCAGGCAGAGCGCCGTGAGGAACAGCGGGTAGGATTCGGCATTCGCGGCGGGATAGAAGACGAGGCAGGCGCCACCGGTGAGAATGAGACCAAGAATAAGGCCGTTCTTGTATCCGATCTTGTTGATCGGATCGCCCTTGGCGGCGGAAATGATGAAGTAGATGAATGAGACGAGGAAGTAGGCTCCGAAGAAGAAGAACTGAACGAGGTTGGCCTGGAACTGGCTCAGATCGAACTCCGCCTTGAACTTGGGAATGAGCAGGTCATTCATGCAGGAAATGAAGCCCCACATGAAGAAGAGGACCGTGACGGCGGAAAAGGCGAACTTGGTGCCCGAAGGTGCGGAGTTTTGAGACATGCTGGTTTAGTGAGTTTGGCGATTCTGAGAGCCCAACAGCTCGGATCAAGCTGAGGTCTGTAAACCCTGTTGACTAGTGGAGAGCTCCTTCAGGGCGGCGCGTCGAAGTCAGCAACGCTTTGGTGGGCGGGTCGAGTTTTCTAGATGTCATCAGTCAGCCGACTTTCACTAATTTTCGTGAGTGGACATTGCAGGGGGAAATCGGAAGTTTTTTAGCGATGCAGCAAGTCTCCTTTCGTCCTGGTCAATGGCTCCCGCGACTCCTCTCATCGGCATTCCTGGTGGAGTCGGCCATCGCTCAGAAAGAGGAACTCTTCGAAGATGCCATCAAAGAGGCCAATGCGGCTGATGATCTGGGGAACGGAGGGGATCCTGGCAGTAAGCCTGAGCGGCTTGAATGGCTGCGGGACAATGGCTTCGGCATATTCCTCCATCGGGGGGGCGATTGGCAGCGGGGATCCGTCATCAGTGATGCCGTGGTCGGTGGGCGAGTTTTCAAAAAGCATCGAGGTGGCGAATGGCAAGACCTGCGAATGGAGGGCCGTGGTGAAGCATCCCCGAGTCAGGATGACCGGGGATCACAGTAAGGTATTCGTCCGCTGACCGGGCGGAAAATCTCAATGAACATGATCATGAATTTTCGAATCACATGCTGCCTCGCCTGGGTCCTGTTGGGCGTCACGGCGGGTTTTGCGCGGGACTACCAGGTGGATACGCAGGAGAAATTCGATTACATCAGCACGATCAAGCTGAAGCCTGATGATAACATTCTTCTGAAACGCGGCATGCGGTTCTCCGGGATGCTTGCCCCGAAAGGAAACGGTGTCGAGGGTGCCCCGATCCGGATCGGGGCGTTCGGTGTCGGTAAGCCGCCCCGCATTGATGCCGGAGGTGAGCACCTGGCGGGGGTTTTTCTGAAAAATCCTTCGTTCTGGGAAGTCCATGGACTGGAGATAACCAATACCAATGGAAAAGATGAGGATCAGGGCGAGCTGTTCGGCATTTATGTGCTGGCGACGCAGAAAGAGGGGGTCTATCGCCATGTCTATATCAACAACTGCCATGTGCACGACGTGAATGGCATGGTGGCGGGAAAGATGCGTGGAGGCATTCATGTCCACATTAAGAAGCTCAAGAAATCGATTTTTGATGATCTCAGGATAACGAATAATCGGGTGGAGAATATTGGAGGTGTGGGGATTGGGAACAATTCATCGTGCGGTGATGTGGAGATACTTCCCGACCGTGAGGTGAGTGAAAATCTCTGGACCAGGGTCTACGTGGCCGGAAACACCGTGGACACCACCGGGCGAAATAATATCATCGCGCGGGTCAGCAAGGATGCCATCTACGAGCATAACGTCCTCGCCAATAGCAGCAGGCGGGACACCGGGCACAGCATTTTCTGCTTCAATACCGACGGAATCAAAATTCAGTACAACGAGGCATACGGAAATGTAGGGAACACCGAAAACAAGGATGGTCATGGGGAAAGTGACCGGGGTGGATTTGATGCCGACTACAATTGCGTGAACACCTACATTCAGTACAACTACAGTCACGATAACCTGTGGTTCTGCGGGATCATGAAGAAGCCCGGCAGGAACTACGTCATCCGCTACAATGTCAGCGAGAATGACCGGAATGGCATCTACTTCTACGGCTTCGACAGTCAAAAGAGTGTGGAGAATGTCCACATTTACAACAACACCCACTATGTTCGCGAGGGCTTGAATGTGAGTGTGTTTGCCGAAGGTCGGACGCCGCTGAACTCGACCTTTGAGAACAATATCTTCTATTTTGAGGGAAAGGGGAAATGGGGGAAAAAGGCCAAGGGGATCAACACGGTGTTTCGCAACAACCTTTACTACAATATTGAGCCCCACTCTTCCGAAACCCAGCCGCACTTCGCCAAGCCAGATTTCGTGGGGGCAGGGCGTTCCGGGCAGGGAATCGATCTAGACACGATGTCCCAGCTAAAAGGCTATCAGCTCCGAGCCGGATCTCCCGGTGTTGATGCGGGGATTGCGATCAAGGACAATGGAGGCATCGATATCCTGAAGAGCGTAGTCGACCCCGAAAAAGCGGATATCGGAGCTGTGGAGTTTGTCGGTCCGAAGGTGAGTTCGGAGAACTGAGGGGGCTGTTCAAGATCCTGAATCAATTTCGCATTTTGGGCTTCACTATTCTGGATTTCACTCAGGATACAACGGGCAATTAGTCGAGTAGAACCTTCAAATGAGATGAGAGTCTCTATCGGTCTCATCTGGTTGGTGAACCTCACTAATTCTCGTGAGGTGACAAGCGGTCGATCGCTACCTAGTTTTACGATTTACGCGCATTCTCGATAGGGATTGTGCCAATCTTCGTCACAAAATCCGATCTCATCATTCCATGAAGCAGCCTGCCAAAAAAAGTCCAATTCGTTTGTCCATTGTTACCATGGGTTTGATCGCTCTTTCGACTTCGGCACAAGCCGCGGTTACCGTAACGGAGACGGTTGCGGAGGAGAATTTTGGGAACGGTTCCCTGTTTGATACCATTGACGAAGTTGCGTATCCCGCTGTGACTTATTCCGATATTTCCTTTCCTCAGAAAGCCAGTGGCTCCATGGCTCAGACAATGACAACGGGTAACCAAGGGATCAATGTCTCGATGATTGAGCTGATGACCCGGTTTGAACTAGATCCTGAGAACCGTGATCTGAATTTACCGCTAACTTTGCATGTTTTCGAGGTCGCTGATGCTCTTGCCGTAGGGTTGGATGTTCCCACAACGACCCTCCTCACGGAATCGTTCACGATCAACGATATGAGGGATACGGATCACCTCCTGAGGATTGAGCTAAATCCTGGTACATCGTTGGCTCTGGCGGCCAATACTAGCTACGCTTTCTATCTAGATGTCTCTGACCCCGCACTTGAGGGACAGTTCGCATTTCTGCGAACCACATCCGGTGATGGTGATGGAGGTAGCATTTATGCTGGTGGAGCCTTCTATGAAAACGGTACCATCAAGAGTGATGGAGCCCGAGATGCAGGTCTTGCCTTGACCGGGACTTTCATCGTTCCCGAGCCAAGCGGCGTTGTTCTAATTGGCTTAGGCCTTCTGTGCTGCGGTCGCAGACGCCGGTCTTCCTGAGCAGTTTTCAGTATCTTGGAAAAGTGGGGCTTCGGTCCCGCTTTTAGTATTTCTGGATACTCAGTTTGACTCAAACCAAGCGATCTCGCAATGCCCGTGCCGCTGCTGCCGCCCGGCTGTGGACATCGAGCTTTTTGAAGAGATGTCGGGTGTGGGTGTCGGTCGTGTGAATGCTGACGCCCAATCGCTCGGCAATCTCTTTGGCGGTGAGGCCATCGACGATGAGAGACAGGATTTCCTTTTCGCGTGGTGACAGGGAGACGGGCTCCGCGGTTTTGGTGAGCTTCGCCAACAGCTGAACCACTCGCGAGGCGACCGCAGGAGACATCGGCGATCCTCCTTCCGCCGCTTCGTGGATGGCGGCGACGATTTCCTCGGGTCGGGCGGTTTTGAGCAGATAACCGCAGGCGCCTGCGCTGATTGCCGCACCGATCTTTTTCTCATCTTCAAAGACGGTTAGAATCAGGATCCGGCAGTCCGGTGCCAGTTCCCGGACATCGCCGATGACTTCCAGTCCACTCCTTCCCGGCAGTCCGACATCCGTGAGGAGCAAATCGGGGAGCTCATCCTTGTCGACGGCTTTCAGTTCCTTGAGCATCGCTTCCGCATTGCCGAAGGCGTGCGGGCATTCGAGGCCTCGGGATGGTACGCAGAGACGGAGCAGGGTCCTGCGCAACAGATCATGATCCTCAACAACCCAAACCTTGATGGATTTTTCTTGGACGGATGCTTGGGGTTCTTCGCTCACAGGTCTATCGGGTTTTCGGTTTTCGCCAGCGTCTTCCGCGTGGCACGTCGAGGCTGATGAAGGTGCCGCGACCGGGTAATGATTCCAAGCTCAGGCTTGCACGAAGTCCGGCAGCCCGCTTCTGAAGGTTGCTCAGTCCATGACCTTGGCTGACGGTTGATGGGTCAAAACCACAGCCGTCGTCGGAAATTTCGATTCGCAGCCCATTCGCTTTCGGCTTGAGGTGGAATGATACGAAATTCGCGTCGGCATGCTTCGCGATGTTGTGAAGCACTTCCTTGCAGAAAAGGTAGATCTCACGGCGGGTCTCCAGATCCGGTTCGATCAGCAGCGGCCGCTCCGGGAGTCGACAGTCGAGCTTCACATCCCGCAGCAATCGGGAGGCGAGTCCATTGGTGACAGCGAGCCAGTCGTTGGCTGCGCCCGCATGTCCACCGCCTAACAGCTCGACCATGTCGCGCATCGAGTCGGCGCTCTCTCGGGCGACTTCCTCGATTTCGATCAAATCGCGACGCATCTGTGCTTCATCGCCTTCACCCTCCTTTGCGAAGGATGAGATGAGCGCGATGCTTCCGAGGTTCGAGCCCAGCTCATCGTGGAGATCGCGGGCGAGTCGCTCCCGGTGGAGTTCCCGGTCGAGGCGTCTCTGGCGTTTGCTGCGCAGCACATAGAGACCGGCAAAGACGGCGAAGCTGCAGGTCGCGACGATGCTGCCGAAGACGAGCGTTTTCTCGCTTTCTTCGAGCAGCTTGGCACGGCCCGCTGTTAGAAGGGCTTTTTCGTTCTCGAGCCGGCGACGTTTCTCGAGTCCACGGAACCATTTGGGAAGTTCGATCAACTTGCCGCCGGCGGTGAGCCCGTCGGTGAGCCCGACTCGACCCCACCGATCATTTTCGAGGGATTCGTCGGCGATCGTGGTTTTCCCGATCGCGATATTCCGGTTCCCGACATAGGCCTGCATTTCACCGAGGGCCAGAACGTAGTCAGCCGAGCGCTCTCTGAGTCGGTAGCTCGTCATGCGAACGAAACGCAGTGGCTTTCCTGCGAGATCGAACTGCAGGAGGTTCTGGCCAGGTGGGGGAAGCGAGGATTCCCTTTGATCGTGAATGAGCCAGCTGTCGCTGAAATCTTCCTGCGTGGAAGCCTCGACGATGAATCTGGAAGGAAAGCCGTATTGGGCGGTCGCACTGAGTCGAGCCGGTCGAGCGGGGACAAAGCGGAGTTCGTCGACTTTGTAGGTCGTACCAAGGTCAAGGGTGACCTGCTTTTGGGTATCCCGCCTGGTGGCGACATCGCTGTGCCACCCTGACATGGTTTCCGTTGGAAGGGGCAAGACGGGGAGGCCTAAAGGGGTCTCCATATCGATCAGATTCGACCGGGACCAGGTGGGATACATTTCTCGAGAGCTCGAGGCTCGCACTTCTGCCTTGGTTGCGAGATTCCGATTCCCCGAAAGTGCGATCATTTCTGCGAGAGCGAGGACTTGTGGCGCGTTGCGCTTCCAGGTCTCCGTGGCCGTTAGACGGATTCGAGAAATCAACACCCCGCGGGGGCAGGCTGCGGAAACAGGGAAAATTCCGGGATTCGGGAAATTCTCGGCAGTCTCATCGATCAGGATATGGGTGTCGCCATCCGCATCAAAGGCCTGAAGGAGGAATCGCTGGGGAAATCCGTAGCCAGGAATCTGACCCTGAGCACCCTTCGCGAGAAGGGGAACCAGAACGACTTGATCGAGGGATGCGGGCTGGGGAAGGACGATCTCGACCCAGAGATCTTCGTTTTCCTCGATTCCCCGTGTCTGGAAGCCGCGTCGCGTACCGCTACTGGTGTCTGAAGGGACGGGGAGTTTGCTGAGTTCCGTCTCGAGCTCCTGAATTCGGGAGTCGATGTTTTTCATGCTCGGCATCGCCCACACCGTCAGGTCTTCGACCCATTTCGGCGCGGCAGCCTGACTTGGGGTCGTTCCAAAGAACCCGAGCGTTAGTGCCGTTGCTAGGCCGATTGTCCGGAATTGTCTCAAGCGTTTGAAGTATCAATGGTAGATCGCCTCAAAGCAACTCCCGACGGGAATCAGCGGTCGGCATTCTCTTGTTTGCACGGATGAGATACGGGCAAGCAGTGGGATCTGGTCTTCCTTGAAATGAAGCCCCATCTCGCAATCCCGGAAAAAAAAATGGCCCCCAGACCGAAGTCCGAGGGCGCTGGATCAAACAATGCCTTCGATACGCTTAGTTGCGTCGGCGCTTGAGTAGCAGCGTGGCACCGAGAAGGGAAAGAAGCGCTCCGGACGGCTCAGGGACCGATGAAATTGCAAGCGACAAGTCTCTTTCACCTCCGTTCTTTTCAACGCCGTCTTCATACATATTTCCATCAGCGTAGGCCTCGGACGTGGGCCGCAACCATTCCCAACCGGGATTAAAATCTGCATTGGAAGATTCGGTGATATGCAGCGCATAACCTGAGTTACCCACGCTGGCATCCAGGAGTACTCCGCTCGTCAGATCAATTTGAGCGATAAGTTCTGTATCTCCCATATTGGTAAAAGAAAAGGTCCCTGAGAACAGATCAGAACCGGTGCCGGGATCCGTTAGATCGGTTGCAAACACATCAGCGACTGCAAACAGTCGCACGTTCATACTCCATTCGCCCGTGCCACCGTTGGGATCATTCCTATACGCCAGATAAATTCTGCGCGCCGTAAATGAACTGTCGACCTTGAATGTTTGCGTGAGCGATACGTTGGCATCGTCTCCGAAGCCAGCGTCGCCCGCTGGCACGGTGATGACTTCGGAACTAGCGGGGTAGTCCGTCTTGGGGTAGGTGATGAGCGTCGCCGCATAGGCTGGCGCAATGCCAAATGCCGCCACGATCAAGGCAGCCGTTCCCAAATTACAGGTTTTTTTTCTCATCATTTTTTTGCTTTGCTTTCCTTGGTCGACGCCTGTGGGCGACGTTTTAAAACTCTTTGGATCAATGCCTTCGGGTGTGGATGCCGAAGGTATCTGTCACCGAGAATATCTGTCCGTCGAATCCTGTCACCTCACGAGAATTAGTGATGCCGATTGTGCGTCGCTTCGAGACAAAGCGCGCAATTCAGTTATTCGCAATGGACTCGCGGTAGACTCGCAATGGGCGCTGTCCTCAGGACGCCCTCACGTATTCTCGTGAGGTGACAGTGAGTCGAGCTGCACCCACGCTACGACACTACCCGTTTAGGTTGATCCTGCATTCGCTGCAGTTTCCGTCGCTAGAACCCCTGCCTGAGAGGCCCGGCGGCGCTCCGTCTTCGGCTAAGCGCTGAACGAGGAAAAAGTAAAATGAATGATCATTGGATGAGGTTGGACAAGGTCGTTGGAATCAACAGGAAGGACGGGACCATTTCCGGGATCGGCCGACGGATGAAGGCATTTGCCACAGGGTGCCTAACAGGACTGGTGCTCGCTTTCGCCTGGGGAGGGCTTCACGCTGCCGACAAGCCGAATGTGATCTTCATCGCGGTGGATGATCTGAACAACTGGACCGGCTTTGCCGGGCATCCGGACGCGATCACTCCCAATATGGACGCTTTGGCCAGCGGGGGAGTTCATTTTTCGCGCGCCTACTGTTCCTATCCGCTGTGTGGTCCCTCGCGGGCCAGCCTGATGAGCGGGGTCTACTTTGCGGAGCTCAATGCGAGCAAGACCCAACCCAGTGACAGCGAAGTTGAGGAGCGGATCGAGGCCATGGGATCGTCTTTGCTGCACACCTACATGGGGAACCATGGCTATAAGACCATGGCGGTGGGCAAGATTCTTCACAATCATGTGCCCTCAGGCAGCGTGGATCTGTCGGGAGGTCGGGACAGCTGGGATTTCAACGAGAATGCCTCCGGGACGAGAGTGCGAAGCAACTGGCCGCCCGATTTGAACCCGGATACGGCGGCAACGCTCACCGATTGGGGACTCTATGTGGGAGACAAGGGGGCGGGCACCGAGGCCGACATGAGCGACTCGAAGTCTGCCGAGTGGGCGGTGGCACGATTGCAGGAGAGCCATGATGAGCCGTTCATGCTCATGGTTGGATTCCTCCATCCTCACGTTCCCTGGTACGCTCCTCAGAAATACTTCGACATGTATGATCCGGCAGAATTGACCCTGCCTGCTTACCATCCTGAGGATTTCGACGACATTCCGTCCGCTGGGCTCGATAACATCAACGACGGGTATCCGAGAACCGAATGGGCGATCGAGAATGATCAATGGAGAAACATGGTCCATGCGTATCTGGCAAATGTGAGCTACGTCGATACCAAGATCGGTGAGGTGCTCGATGCCTTGGAGAGCAGTCCTTATGCTTCGAATACGATCGTGGTGCTATGGGGAGACCACGGATACCACATGGGTGAAAAGAATACCTTTCAGAAGCACACGCTGTGGGATCGCTCGGGAGTGACCCCGCTCATCATCAAGGCCCCGGGGATGGGCACCAATGCGGAGTGCGGACGAGTGGTAAGTCTGTTAGATATCTATCCGACCTTGCTCGACCTTTGCGAACTGCCTCCAAACGAGAAACTGCGGGGCCGAAGCCTCAGGCCACTGCTGGAGAGTCCTGCAAGCCCTTGGGATTTCCCGGCATTTACCTACAAGGGTGGCACAAAATCCGTGCAGTACGGGGATCTCAGGTACATCGGCTATGCCGATGGATCCCAGGAGCTCTACGACCATTCGGAAGATCCCGATGAGTGGACCAATCTGGTGGACCACGAAGAGTATGCGGACTCGTTGGCCAAGCTTCGGGTCATGTCGCCCTTTCCTGAGGATACAGGTTCCAGCAGAGTGTTCGAGTTCGTCGATGGGTCGCCTCTCGATGCGGTGGGAATCAATGGCAACATGACCGTTGGAGGAATCACGATCACGACGCGAGATGTGATTGGTCTGGATGGCAGCCGGGCATCCGATGGGACGAAGAATGTGACGAATATCGGAGCGCCTGGCGGTCTGGGGATCAATTCGGCCGTTGCGGATACCGCGAAAAACTTCGAGTCGGATGAAGGCTGGGAGTTCCAATTCGACACCAATGTCCATTTGGAAAGCATCGATTTGTTAGAAATGAACGCCGGAGGAACGCTGACCCTCTCGTCAGAGGGATTTCCGGATATCGTTCTCAGCGGTGCGCTGAATGGGCTGAATGACTTGGGGCGCGCCTTTGTGCCGGCCGGCACTCGGGTGAGCATCCGCTTCAGCCACACGGGTGCGCAGGGGACGGATGGACCACGAATCATGAGCCTGACGGTCGCCCGGGAGCTCACGGCATTCATGGACTGGATCTCGACGAACTACCCGTCACTGACGGGAGTGAATGCGCTGCCGGACGGAGACCCTGATAAGGACGGGGTGGAGAATCTCCTCGAGTTTGCGCTCAATGGCAATCCGACCAGTGGCAGCGACTCTGGAGCCGTCTTCAGCACGCTGACGGATGCGGATGGAGATCGCTTGAAGGAGTTGGTGTTGACCCTTGCGGTGCGCAATCTCGGTGGAAGTCCGAACTTTGGTGCGGGCGCCTCGGGCGAGCAGACCGCGACCGTGGACGGCTTGGTCTATTCGGTGGCCGGATCATTCAATCTGACAAACTTCAGCAGCAAAGTTTCGGAGACGGCACCTGTAACGGGATCGCTTCCTCCGCCTCCGAGTGGATGGGAGTACCGATCGTTCCGTCTGGATGCTTCTCAGGGTCTGCCTGCAGGAAGTCTCGGATTCATGTGGGCGAGGGTGGAGGAAGAATCGCCTTGAGGCCGCTCACGACTTTTCCGCAGCTCATCATTTCCATTCCAAGATTCAGCGTGATGGTCACCTCACGAATTCTCGTGAGGTGACAGAGATCTCGAAACCTCATAGTAAAGAGGACTATCGTTTAGATACCCAACCCAACCCATTTCAACCCATTCATGAAACCCAAGCTGAAACCTCTATTGCTTCCTCAATCCTCGTGCACCCTAGGCGCTGCAGTTGCCTTGTCTTTGGCCCTTAATCCAAGTCATTTGCAGGCGGAGGCGACCTTCAACAATTTCAACGGTGTTACCGCGGATAACACGCTGGATGGCGGCGGGATCGGCGGATTCATGAAGGTCAATGACGCTTCCGTGGCGATCGATGTGACTCTTGAAACCGTCGAGATTCAGGGTCAGAACGGACTGCTGACCTCCTCAGGCGAGGCTGGTTCGGACAATAAGACGTTCAGCAACAGTAGTGACGATCTGGGAGTGCAGTCTGAGCTAAATGTCGGAAATTACGGGAACGATGGTCGTGACTTCAATCCGGGTGAATCCTGGACCTTCAAGTTTGATGTCGATGTCACATTGGACGCAATTCGCTTCGCCGGCTGGGGAGAAGGTTCTGAAATGACGCTCAGTTCCTCAGTGTTTGCCAATGATCAGGTGATGACTGTGATGCCATATGATTTGGGGAAAACATTGCTTCCCGCTGGAACGGAAGTGAAAATTGCGATGACCGCGGTAGACAATGGAACCAATGATGTGGAAGTGCGCCTGGACTACCTCACGGTTTCGGCCGTTCCGGCACCCCCAACGGGTGCGAACCTGAAGTGGACGGGTACCGGCGGCAATGCATGGAATACCAGCCTGACAAACTGGGCAGATACGGATAATGGCGATGCACCGATCGCGTTCAAGACCGGCGACAATGTGACGATCGACCAGGCAGCAGCGATTGCCGTAGACGGGGCGGGCATCACCTCCGGGTTCGTGACGGTCAGCGCCGCGGATAGCGTTAGTTTCTCGGGGGGAGACCTGACAACGGAGACCTTCACCAAATCGGGTGCAGGCACCCTCGCGATCAACAATCAGGTGGAGGTCGCCGCCTCCCTCGTGGCGATTTCCGAAGGAATCATTCAGATTGAAGATGGAGGCGGCTTCACCACGTCCGGTCTGAGTCTTAGCGGAGGCGCTGGCTCCGAACTCGTTATCAACGATACGACTTCGGGAGCCTTCACCAACACGGGAGCCACAAGCCTCGAGGACACGGGAGGAACCTTCCGGGTCAACACCGATGCCTTTCTAACACTGGGGGAGGTGACTTCAAGTGGAGCAGGAGCAAGGTTCGCCAAAGCAGGTGAAGGAGAGATGGCGGTTACCGGCGTGGTGGCAACCGATCCCGCACCGGTCGATCTTCAGGTTGAGGAGGGCACCTTGCATTTCGAAGGGAGTGTTGAAGTTCAGTTGTCCAATCCAAGCGGCACGAATGTGCTCAACGGTCTCATGACCTTGACGGGTTCGCAGTTCAACCTTCATGGAGTGAACTTCCAGGGCACTGGAAGCATTGAGTCCCTGGAGTCGACGTCGCGACTTCGCGGTGATTTCAACTCAGGACATAACACGGTCAATGTGCCGGTGGTTCTCTCTGCAGACCTTACTGCAGAAGCCAGACCCGATAACACCAATGGGAGCTCAGTGACCTTTGAGCAGGTTATCAGCGGACCGGGCAACCTCATCAAGGAGGGTCCGGGAAATGTGTTTCTCGAGGCAGACAATACCTACCTGGGCACCACCACGGTTTCCGAAGGCATCCTTCGCGTGGGTGGCGGGACTGAATCGACGAGCGGCACCCTTGGCGGAGGCGACGTGACGGTCGCGCTTGGTGCGACCCTCCAGTTCAGCCGCAGCGATGCGCTTGTCGTGCCAAACCTCATTCTGGGAGAAGGCGCGGTTGCTCTGAATGGGGCTGCGACTTCCTCGGTCGCGCTCGATGGAGCCAATGAATACACGGGCCCGACAACGATCACCGGGGGAACCCTCCAGGCTTCGGTCATTGGGGATGTTGGCTCGGCAAGCAGTATGGGATTCGGCACGATTGAGGCAGATTCCCTTCAGTTCCGTGGTGGTGGGCTTTCCTACATTGGGGCCGACGACGCCCAGACGGATCGCAATTTCTTCCTTGGTGGAGGAGGCGGTGTCCTCTCCGCTGACGGCGAAGGATCCCTGGCTTTCTATGCGAGCGCGGTGATTGGACAGGGCACGGGCGTGACTGCCCGCACCCTCACGCTGGGTGGATCGGTATCCAAGATCAACGAGATGGGCCTGGATCTCACCGACGGACCCGTGAATGAAGACGGAGCCTATTCCGTGGTCAGCCTGACTAAGACTGGCACGACGACTTGGGAACTCACCGGAGACAATAGCTATACCGGGGCGACGACGGTGGAAGAAGGAACCCTCAGTCTCTTGATCGATTACCTCGCGGATACCTCTTCGGTCTCAATTGGCACCGCCTCCACGACGGGTGTGCTTGATCTTCCCCACGGCTCGGGAGATGTCGTTGATACTCTCTTCATTGACGGCGTGCAGGTTGCTGCCGGCACCTATGGAAGCTCCAGTGTCACCGGGACCACTTTGGACAACGTCGATGATGCCCACTTCAGTGGTGACGGTTGGCTCGTCGTGACTTCCGGTCCCAGCGGAGAAGATTACGGCACCTGGGCGGCTTCGTTCGGACTCGTCGGTGGACCGACGGATGATGATGACAACGACGGCGTTTCCAACGAAGACGAATATGCCTTCGGTCTGAATCCTACCAGCGGAAGCTCGGTCAGTCCCTACGTGACGCAACTCGATCAGGGCACTGGCATTTTCAGCTACACCCGCCGTACGCAATCACTCACGGGGCTCACCTACAGCTATAGCTACTCCACCGATCTTTCGGAGTGGACATCGTTCACGCCAGCGGCGCCGACGCCGACGACGGATGGTGGCGACCCTGTCGAAGTCATGACCATTGCCGTTCCTGCGGAGTTGCTGGGTAATGACAAGCTTTTCATTCAGGTCTCTGCTGATTGATCGGGCGTCCCGTCCGATGGGTTTTCCATCAATCATCCCAATTGATTCACACCATGAAAAAGAACTTACCTGGAAGAAATCGAGGGGGCTTTACTCTGGTGGAGCTCATGGTGACGATTGTCATTGTGTCGGTTCTTGCCGCGCTGGCATTCGCTTTGAGTCGGAAGGCGATCCGCAATGCCAACAGTGTCAAAGATATGGCGACCATGCGTCAGATCTTCCAGACCTTTCCGCTGTATGCGGCCGACAACAACGGCTTCATGCCTGGTCCGGCGAATACCGGGGTTAAGGCAACTTATGGACCTCAATCGACTGGGCGGCTGAGCTATTATATCGCTCCCTATCTGGGTTATGAGAACCTGGAAAGGGACGATTTTCTGGAGGCGATGTCTTACTCTTGGCAAAAGAGTGCGGCGAGTCGTGATGCGCCTTGTGCCTATCTCAGGGAAACCGTTCCGGTGGGAAACGAGGAGGAAGAAACCTACAAGCCCTTTGGGCATCCCTTGCGGGCCGGGAGTGATCGCGAACCTAAGAAGATGAGTGCGGTTTTTTCCAAAGTGAATATCGCCCGGACCTGGATCCTCAGCGATCTGGATCAACAGCATCCTGATGTCGGGAATCCTGAATGGAAGAGCGAGATCCCCGTTGATATGTCCCATGGTAACTATCGCCTCGCGATCTTCCTCGATGGTCATGCAGGGAAGCTGAACAAGGACAACGAACCCTACTAGTCCTCAATGTCCAAGTGCTTCCCATCGGAGTTTCCTGATGCGTCAGGTTCCTTATCCCGTCGACATCATGGTCTGAGTCGCCTGCCTCTGTCGGCATGGGCCTGTGCCGGAGTGCTGGGTTTTCTTGCCCTGGGCAGGGAACCGGCACCGGCAGCTGAGGTCGCCCTGATGTCCCTTCCATCGAGTGTCAAGGTGGCTTCGGCCCCTGACCGTCCTTGGACTGATAAGAAAACAAGAACACTGGCGGATTTGCCGGCCATCCCGGTTGATGAGAAGGGAAGCCGATTCGGGGGGACTCAGGTGAAGTCGGGAACACCGAGCGGATTCTTTCGCACCAGCAAGCTTGAGGGGCGCTGGTGGTTGGTGGATCCCGATGGTTACCTGTTTGTCCACCGTGGAGTAACATCCGTCAACGAGACGCGCACGAAAGCGGCGGGTGAGAGTCTGATCAGGCAGTTCGGCTCTCGGGAAAGTTGGGCGGAGTCCACGAGCGAGCTGCTCAAGGACAACGGCTTCAATGGTCTGGGCGCCTGGTGTGATGAAAAGGTTCTTCAACCTGCTTCAACCGGTCTGGTCTACACCAAGCTCTGGAACTTCATGTCGAGTTATGGCAGGTCCCGAAGAGGCACGTCGCAGGGGAGTGGTCACACGAAATATACCAACGGTTGTCCCTTCATTTTCGACCCCGAATTTGCGGCGTTTTGCGATGAAAGGGCGAAGGCGCTGAAGGCCAGCAAGGAGGACCCGTGGCTGTTGGGCCACTTTACCGACAATGAGCTTCCGTGGAGCATCGAGATGCTCGAACGCTACCTGGAACTTCCGGAGAACGAGGCGGGGTATGTGGAGGCCTGGAGGTGGCTCCGTGAGCGCCATGGTGCCAAGGCAGAAAAAAGCGACATCACGAAGCGCGATCGAGCCGAGTTCGTGGGCCATGCGGCAGATACCTATTTTTCCATCGTGAGCAGGGCGATTCGTAAGTATGATCCGAACCACCTGATTCTCGGTTCCCGTTTTCACGGCCGGGCACTACGGATTCCTGAGCTCTTCGAGGCCGCGGGCCGACACATTGATGTGATTAGCGTGAATTATTATCATGCGTGGAGTCCCGACCAGGACCGCCTGGCCTCGTGGTCGAAGAGTTCCGGAAAGCCGATTATCATCTCCGAGTGGTATGCGAAGGCGATGGACAGCGGTCTGACAAATACGGGAGGAGTCGGCTGGCTGGTCAAGACCCAGGCGGACCGGGCGGCTTTCTATCAGAACTTCACCCTGGGCCTTCTTGAATCCAAATCCTGCATTGGGTGGCATTGGTTCCGCTATTCCGACAACGATCCGGATCAAAAGGGGGTGGATCCTTCGAACCGGGACTCGAACAAGGGCATCGTAACCAGCCATTACAAGCCCTATGAGCCTCTTCTGAACTCGATGAAGGAACTGAACCTGCGAACTCTTGGAATCGTCCGCCACTTTGATAGGAATCAGGCATCTGATTGAGCGAGTTCCTCGGTTTATCACCCTCTTGCAAATGAACATTACTTCAGCGGCTCTAGCCGTCATCTGTTTGGTTTCACTTTTTCGGTTGGATGGTAAAGAGGCGCCGAGCGAGGCGCCGCCGGGTGTTTCCATCCGTCGGGATGTCTCGTTTCTCGCACCTGGCCGGGAGGAAAAGTTGGATCTCTATGAACCGAGCGAGCGTCCCGATGGGAGCAAGCTGCCAGCTGTGGTAATCATCCATGGCGGCGGATGGGTCAATGGTGACAAAGGGCGTGTGCGGGAGTATGTGACCGGCACAAGCTTGGCGAAGGCCGGCTACCTGTGCATCAGCATCAATTATGAACTGAAGGCGGGAAAGCGCTGGCCGAACAATCTGCATGATTGCAAGAATGCCGTGCGCTGGTTGCGGGTGAATGCAGACAAGCTGGGAGTGGACCCCGAACGAATTGGTGTGATCGGTGGATCGGCAGGTGGGCATCTGGCACTGATGGTGGCCTACACGGGTGATGATGAGCGCTTGTCTCCGAAGCAACCCTACCCGGGTGTCTCCGACAAGGTCGGCGCCTGCGTGGATATGTATGGCATCACGAATCTTCTGACCCGCAGGGAAACGGAGAAGGACGGAACGCCGAACGAGGTGCTCAAGGGTCACCGGCTGTTTCCAGAGTCCCGCGAAGAGATGCCCGAAAAGTGGCGGCTTGCTTCACCCGTCAATCACGTCGACAAGAATTCCCCGCCGACCCTGATCTATCACGGCACGGCGGATGAGGTGGTTGATCGCGATCAATCGAAGGAGCTTCATGACGTCCTGCAAGCGGCAGGAGTGGATAGCACACTGCGGATGATCAAGGGGGCCGGACACGCATGGCCTCTGAGGACGAAGGACTTCGATCTAACCGGAGAAGTCATTGAGTTCTTCAACAAGAGCCTGAACAAGCCGGTGAGGGAAGTGGGAAAGGTCAAAACGGATCGGCCGAACGTGTTGTTCATTTCAGTCGATGATTTGAATGATTGGGAGGGGGCGCTGGGTGGAAACTGCCAGGCGAAAACCCCGCATATGGATCGACTTTTTGCACAAGGGACGCTTTTCACCAATGCCCATTGTTCCCAGGCGGTTTGCAATGCCTCCCGCAACTCGCTGCTCAGTGGCATTCATCCGAGCTCGTCGGGCTGGTATGGATCCACAACGGCGATGAGGAAGAGTTATGACCGGGTGATGGGTGATCACAAGATGCTGCCGCAGCACTTCAAGGACGATGGCTACCGGACCATGGCGGTTGGCAAGGTGTTCCATCAGGGCGTGTCCGATTATGGCGACAAGACAGCTGATTTCTGGGATGAGACCGGTCCGAAGTACAAGGTGAAGGGTGAGCTTCTGAAGCGGGGTGGCGGTTATGGGGGAAAGCACTTCTATCCCTTTCCGAAAGAGGGGAGCCAGATCAGCAATCACTATGGAAAGTCACATTCGGACGGGAACTCACTCTGTGCGGGACCGCTCGATCGCGAGGACATGCCGGATGGAAAGATGTTCGATGAAATCATTTCCGAGTGGGCGATTGAGAAGCTGAATGAAGAGCATGAGAAGCCGTTTTTCCTCGCGGTGGGATTTGTCCGTCCCCATGTGCCCTTCACGGCACCCCGTGAGTTCTTCGATCTCTATGATCCCGCCAAGATTGAGGTTCCCAAGGTTCCCGAGAAGGAAATGTCGGACATTCCCTTGATGGGAAAATCCATCGCTTATGGAACGATCAAGGGCGGAGATCATTTTGCGGTGGTCAATTTGAGCGACCGCTACTGGAAGGAGTTGGTTCATGGCTATCTTGCCTGCGTTTCCTTCGTCGATGCCGAGATCGGGAAGGTGATCTCGGCATTGGAGAAAAGCCCTTACGCGGACAATACCATCGTCGTCCTCTGGTCGGACCATGGCCAGCATCTGGGAGAAAAGAATCACTGGAGAAAGCAGTCGCTCTGGGAAGAGGCGACGCGAGTGCCGCTGTTTTTCAAGGCACCGGGCTCACGGGCTGCGAAGTGTGATGAGGTTGTTAGCCTGCTCGATGTCTACCCGACCCTCGTTGACTTGTGCGACCTGCCAAAGGCACCGAAGCTGGAAGGTGAAAGTCTGCTTCCCTTGATCAAGGACCCCGCATCGAAGCGCAGTAGGCCTGTGCTGAATACGTGGTACTACGGGAATCACGCGATTCGTAGCAATGATTGGCGCTACATCAGGTATCGTGATGGTAGCGAGGAACTCTACGATCACCGCAATGATCCCGGTGAGCATGTCAATCTCGCGGCGAATCCCGAGTTCGCTTCAGTAATCGAGGAACACAAGAAGTGGCTTCCAAAGAAGGAAGTGCTTCCCGCCGGTACCAAGGAGTGGAAACCCGACAAACTGGATCGGAGAGTAGACGACTGGAAAGCCAGCGGCTCGATCCCTGGCTGGCTCAAATAGTCTATGAAAATCTCCATCATATCCGCGAGCGCGCTGCTTGCGGTGACTTTGCAGTGCGCTGCATTGGAAGTCGGCGACGTCGCTGTCGTGGGTTACAATTCGAGTGGCACGGATGCGGTGGCATTCGTTGCGTGGGTCGAGATTCCCGAGGGTGAGGAAATTACGGTCACCGACCGACGGTATGAACGAGGAGGCGACGGGAGTGGGGAAGGAAGTGGTGGTGGCACCTATGCTTCGAAGAATTCGTGGCTCATCTGGGAGAATGATACCGGGTCGCCGATTGCTGCTGGCACGGTCATTGTGGTCAGCACGGATGCCGCATCCCTCGGCTCGGCGTCGGGAAATCTCCAACTTACCAATGCGGGAGAGCACATTTTCCTCATCCAAGGCACCTTCAATGGGAATGACCACCTGATAGGCTCTGTGCTCTTTGGTCTCGATTACGATGCGTCGAGCGGCTCTGGATGGGATGGAGGAAGCGAGTCAGATCTGCCGGGTGCCATCAGTGGTCCGTTTGGCAACCTGTTCTTTGATGGGGATCTATCGAAGGAATTCACCGGCTCTAGATCTGGTAAGGCCATCCCGGCTTACCGCGAGGACGTGATGAACACCGGAAGTTGGGGGAGCCCTGCGGGCTCGTCGCTGAATGACGAAGCGTTTGTCGATGGAGCACAGGCTGTCTATGCGCCGGGTGACTTGATGATTCTCGGCTGGAATGCGAACGAACCAGATTCCGTGAGCTTTGTCTCGTGGGTTGATATTCCGAATGGTGAATCATTCCTGCTGCTTGATGCGGACTATGATGGTGCGGGTGACGGGACAGGGAGCGGAATCGAAGGGGGGCATTATGCCAACCTGGAAATGATGACCTGGACGAACAACGAAGGCATCGATCTGCCTGCGGGAACCGTGGTTGTCATCAGTGATATGGCCGATTCCAGTCCCCAAGCCAATGTAGGGAGTGTCAGTGGTGGCTTTGACCTCGATGACGAAGGGGAGCAGTTGTTCATCGCCTACGGTTCGGTCCTTGAGGATGGAGGGAACAACTACTTTGAAGGTGACTTGATCTTCGGTCTGGACTTCGAAGGTGGCCCGACGTGGGGGGAACCTGGGGAATCAAGCCTTCCCGGGAACCTCAATGGGATGGGTGGGAACCTTTCCTTCGGGAGTCAGATGGCACTCGAATATTCCGCCGCGCGGACGGGGTCACCTGTGGCGAACTTTTCGAAGTTGGTTCTCGATTCCGCAAATTGGAGTGCGGTTTCGTCTAACGCCGGACTCGATCCTCAAGCGTTTGCGGAAACGGGGGTTCCCCCGGTGGAGGTCCCCGACAAATTGGGTCAGGTCAACGGTGGTCTGCAATTCCATGCACGACGGATGAATCACAAGCTGCCGATCCTCGACGAGTCCTGGAGTTTGGCTCAGGGGGCTGGCTCGAGCAATTCGGACAATCTGAATGGAGCGTGCTGTGTCAGGCTGCCTTCGTGGCTGCCTTCAAGCCAGCGGGTCGATCCTGCGGCGGAATATTATCTCTACTTTGCCGACCATAGTGGAAATTACATCCGAATGGCCTGGGCTGCGGATCTGGAGGGCCCTTGGACCGGCTACCGGATGGATGAACGCTTGTATTCCTCGATCGGGAACCGGGGCGTCCTGAGCCTCGGGGCCGATGATGAAATCGATACGGGAAGAGGCCTGACCGTGGATGGCCACATCGCTTCTCCCCAGGTTTTCATTGAGGGCGACCATGTGGATAATCTGCGCTTCGTGATGTACTATCACGGCCGGGTCAATGGCAGTAGCGGTCCTCAACGAACGGTGGCCGCAACCTCTGCTGATGGGCTCAACTTCAACATGCCTTCCGGTGGGGACAGCCGCCCCGGGCAATCAGGTCATGGGACTTTGCCTGTGAACCTCGGAGAGAGCTATTTCCGGGTCTTCAAACAGGCGGATCGGTATTACGCATTCAGCAACACCGGTGATATCTATCAGGCGCCTGCCGGAGACCCTCTGGCGGGTTCCTGGGATCGAGGTCCCCAACCCTTTACGGACGAGAATGAAAGCCGGGGATTTGTGGATTGGGGTGATGGATACGGTCCGCTGCGTCCCCGCCACTTCGGCGTCCTGACGCGGGAAGGAAACACTTACGCTTTCTATACGAACAAGGCCGCTTCACCGGAGCGCATCCTTGTCTCGACCTTCGATTTCGATGAGCTCCCCGCAGACTATCAGTCGTGGAAGGGCGACTTCCCAAGTCAGGAGTTGATTCGGCCCGAAGAAGATTGGGAAGGTGGATCGCTGCCGCTCGATATTTCCGAACTGGGAGGCGAAACCACTCCGACCCATCAGTTGCGGGATCCCGGAGTTTTGGAGGATACGGATGGAAGGACTTACGTGTTCTACTCTGGCAGCGGCGAGAAGGCCATTGGACTTGCGCAAATCGTGAGTCTCCCGCTCGTCACAGGATCGACGCAGCTCACCACAGGCGAGAACGCCACTTTTACCATCCTAACGGACCATGACGTCAGCCCTGCGATGCTGAGAATTTCCAAAGCGATTCCCGCAGAAGTTCGATTCGGCGCGGAGGACGATGAAACTCAGGAGCTGGTCCATGCCGGCAATGACCTTGCCCACGAACAGACCTCGACGGTGAATGATGGGGTCAGCTCGTATCGGCTCGCTCATGACGCCAGAGAGCAAAGCGTCACGCTCACCTTGCCAGAGCGCTACTACGCTCGTCCAGGGGCAGACTTCGAGTTCAACAGCAAGATGGGGGTTTCGACGACCGGGCAGTTTGCGGAGTTGCAGATCTCGTTTGATGGATCGATCTGGCAAACCATGTGGATCCAGCAAGGAGGGACAGCGGAGGCCAATTTCAACAAGGTGAAGGTGAATATCGACGGTCTTGTCGGCAGAGTCTTTGAATTGCGTTTTCGCTATGCTCACGAAGCCCTGCGAAATGCCAACTACTCATCAGGCATCGAATCGGGAAAGGGTTGGTTCATTGATCAGGTCGTTGCGACGGGTCTCGAAGCCGTTACGGATATCTCCGATTCGGCATTCACGGCAGAAAGTTTTACGCTAAGTGACATTGCTCCGGTCATTGGTCCCCATCTCCGTGTGGGTGGTGATCTGGAAGACCGGTTCCTTCTGAGTGTCGATGGACTTCACTCGGGACCTGGGTTCAGTGAATTGACGGGGTATGGAAAGCCTTTCGTCATTCGCGTTCGCGATAGCTACGAGGACTTTCTCGACAAGTATTTCACGTCAGCCGAGCAGGACGATCCACTGGTGGTCGGAAAGGGAGTCGACTTCGATGGAGACGGCATGACCAATTTGTTAGAGCATGGCTTTGCTTCGGATCCGACCAAGCCCGACGCCGGGGGAGTGGTTTTCTCCAGTGGTTCGGGCGGGGCGCCTGATCCGGAGATCGCCTTCACATGGGATCCGCAGGCTGGCTATGCCTATGAACTTCAGATGAGCACAAGCCTGGATGCGGGGGGCTTCAAATCGATCCCCTACGTGGAGCTGAGGACACCGAACGGAAGTCTGCTGGACGTCGTGCTGAAACCGGATCCTTCGCTCTACCCTCTTGGACCTCGGGCCTTTTTCCGCCTGAAGGTTGCGGGCGATTGATAGGCTTGTGAAAAGGAAACCCCCAACCCGAGTGACCGGGTGGGGGCTGGATGAAAGCGGAGGCTGAAAGCTCAGTCAGCGACCGTCGGAGTTACCTTGAGGCGAACGAAGGGATCCTCAGGGTTTGCAGAGGTCATGTACTCAATGGCTGATCCATTGACTGTCGAATCCCGGTCCGTCCAAAATTCCAGATCATAGGAAGTTTGAACGGTGTAGGTTCCGATGAAGCTGGGATAGTACGGCCATGAGATCACGCCATCGATGATCTGGGGATTCGGCGTGAAGACCGGGTCATTGGTCTGACCCATGAAGTATTCCACCCCGTTCTGAACTCCGTCGCCGTCGAAGTCCTCGTCCGGGCCCTGACTTCCGGCATAGAGGGTGCTCCAATCCGTGAAAGGAACCGGAACGACAATCGTGTCAGCCCCGGCCGCGTAGTTGGATACCACTTCGGATGGAGTCATGATTCCGGAGTAGATGCGGAATTCGTCGAAGGATCCCTGCAGTCGGCTGTCGGCAGCATTGGAGCGGCCCAACCAGTTGTTCACGTCATCCACGGCCGCGATCGAGTTGTTTCCGTAGGCGATGGTATCGCTGCCGATGTTCTCTCCGTCCAGATAGAGGTTCCGGATTCCGGTCTGAGGATCGAGAGTCAGCACGAGATGGGCCAGAGCACCGGTGACCAAAGTGCTGCTGCCTTGAAGAGCCTGTGTCCCAAAGGAAGCCCGGCTTGTGGTAAACTCGGTGAAGACTTGCCCGGCGGCGCCACCCCGTCGTGGAATCAGGTCAATGGTGGAGGTCTGCTGCTTGCTGGCGTTGCCTTCTCCTGCGGTGTTGTTCCCGAAGTCGAAGGCACGCATCCATGCCGTGGTCGCATCGATCGTCATCCAGACTTCAAAGGTGATGCCTGTGGTATCAACGTCTTCAATCGTGGATACGATTCCATTGGGAAGATTGACGTAGGCACCGCCATTGGCGTCGGCTCCTCCAGGAAGTGCGAGCCTGCTGCCCGTCGCATCGTAAACGGCGCCAGTTCCCAGCACTTCTCCATCAGCACTTCCTACCGAGTCCGTGATGACGGTGGTTTCTGGTGCCGTCGCTGATCCGCTTCCATTGAAGCTGTAGCGGTGCAGCAGGGTGGTTGGCTTCGCCGGAATTTCACTGACATTGAACTCGAGCTCAACGGTATCGATGCCGGGAAACTCAACGTAGATGATGTTCGGTTCTGCGTAAATTCCAGGAGTGGCTACGCCGGTGATCGAGTCGATATCCATGACACTGAAGTCGTCAGAATCAAAGTAGACGCTCGGAAGGCCGTTCAGGGTGATCGGGGTGGTGATGTTCGCGCTTGTTGCCTGTGCCGTCACCGTGACCCCGGCTCCATTGACAAATAGGTTGGTGCTGGGGCTGGAAGCGGTCAGCGAATCCGGAACTTCGACGATGAGTTCGGTCGTGACGGTAAAGGCCTCCGAATCGGGAATCGCCAGGGCCGCAGTGATGATCGACGAGCCGGCATTCAATGGGGTGACAACTCCCGTGGAGGGATCGATATCCGCGACACTGGTGTCACTGCTGCTATAGGAAAATCCGGTATACCCCTCGATCGCAACATCGGTCAGGCTGCTGCTTGATGCGGTAATGTTGATGTCCTTGGTCGGTCCGTGATTGAGATAGTAATCCGGGTTGGGTGTCGAGAGCGTCAGGGAAGTCGGTGCTTCCACCTCGATGCTGATGGCATTGGTCGTTGCCTGAGTGCTGTTGTCTCCAAGCACTGTGGCAGTCACACTGGCGGTTCCCGGTTTGAGGGGAGTTACGAGGCCTGTTTCAGAAACCGTGGCAACATTGGTGTCTGACGATTGGTAGCTGATGACTGATGAGCCAAGCGCCGTGACGTTCTCAACGCCTGCCTCAGAGAAGGTAGCCGTCGCGGTGAGTTGGGTGCTTGGAGCGCCCACGAGGAAGGTGGTATCTCCCGGAGCGGTCAGAGTGGCCTCCGTGACCTCGCCGAAAACCGCAGGTGCTATCGAAAGCGAGAACCCGTTGAAAGCCCCGGTTCCCCCGTTGTCAGACTGCTGCCAGTCGAAGGAAATGGTATTGGTGCCGTCAGATACGAATACAAACTGCACCCATGGAATGGATCCAACCGAGCTGTTGCGTGCTTCACCGGCACCATTGTACAGAGTTTCGGCGGTTTGGTCCGGCATCGTGCTGTACTTGGCAGTGAATCGGGCATCCTGTGAGGTGTTGTCTCCGACTCCCCAGCATGTCAGCGTGATCAGGTCTCCGGCATCGGTGTTGAATTCGCTGATGGTAAGCGTATTGATGTCGGTCGCATTTCCTTCAAAGCAGTAGGTTTCGGAAATCGCCGCATTGTCATTCCAGGACGTGTTGCCCGCGGAATAGCCACTCACCGATCCGGATGTCTGGACGGTGAAGGAATTGCCCTCGGGGCCATAGACTTTGGCGGTGGCGAGATTGTTCCAAGTGGTTCCATTGTTCCCACTGTTCCCCGCGTTGATCGGGGCATCGCCGACATTGACGACGACGGTGGTCGATGTATCGAGTTTAGAGTCTGCGGTGGTGAATGCTGCGAGGACATCCTCAGTACTGGCTGGGCCGGTCGGATTCGCAGAGGCCCGACCTTCGCGAAAGTCGACGGCCAGAGAGTCAGCCTGACTGACGGTCGCCATGCTGGGGATGATCATTGATGCCAGCCACAAGCGGACTAACAGATCTGAGTTTTTCATGGAGTGTTGGTTTTTTGGGTTATTATCGTTGTTGGGTTCTATGTTTTTTCCTGGAGAGGCATGCTTGCTTCGAGTGCCCTGGGACGGGCATCCCAAAACTCGGTGATTGAAAGAGGATGAGGGGCGGCCGTCGGAGCGCCGGAGGTTTTGTCCCGAACCGGGTTGATCCAGCACTGGCAATGCAATTCGTGACCGCTTGAAGAGGCAGGCCGTGGGGAGCAAGACGGATGGCCATACGGGGTCTCAGCAATGGGAATCGGGTTTTTCATGAGTAGGAGGTGTGCTTGGATCACAGACATTCCCTCATCATTGGAATTCTCCGAAAATAAGTTTCCGGAACGAATTAATCCCTACCATGTCATGGAAGCCATGGGACCGCAAGGTGTCAGGTCGTAATAATTGCTCACCTTGTTAAAATAGGCCGTCTTCGACGCGCGTCGGTATCAAAGAAGCTTAGAGAAGTCGCATAATGAAGTATATCATGGCGCGATTCAAGAGTGCCTGGGGTCACGTCGACCACCTGGCGGTTTTAGGCTTTGATCTAACAGAGCGACGGTTTGGTCGTGCCTGTCGTTGGTGGCGCCCGTTCCGCTTCTCGGATGGGGATTCCGTTCTATTCGGACGAAGGCTGCTTTTTCTCCTCTGATAACTCGGCGAGGATCTTCCGGCCTGCGGCGAGTTGCTCGTCGGTGAGCATTGAGGTGAGTTCTCCGAGCTGAGCTTTGGCATTCTCGTCACCGCGTTTCACGGCCAGGGAAAACAGCGCCCAGGCACGGGATTGATCCTGCTTGGTTCCGAGCCCTGCGGCGTAGAGCCGCCCCAGCCTGGTAGACGCCTCGGCATGGCCGGCATTGGCTGCCTGAGTGTAGAGACGGCCTGCATGGTCGAAGTTCTTGGGGACGCCAAGGCCCTGTTCATAGAGGACGCCGAGGTTGTGAGCTCCCTGGGGGTAGCCGCCCGAAGCGGAGCGGCTGAACCACGAGGCTGCAGCCGTGGCGTCGCGGACACCCAGGCGACCCGAAAGATAGAAAAGGCCCACTTCGTTCTGAACGTCCACCAAGCCGGATTCGGCGGCGGCAACGAGGTGGGCGTAGCCTTCCACAATTTCAAGGCCTTCGCCTTTGAGAAGGATTTCGGCTGACTTGAAATGGCCGACTGAGCTTCCTGCGCGGGCGGCCTTCCTGAGCCACTCAAGCGCCTCCTTGGGATCCTTTTTCTGGCCGCCACGTGCATCTGTTAGAAAGGAAGCCACCTTGATCATGCATTCCGCCTGGCCGGCTTCAGCACCCTTTCTGTAGTTTGAATAAGCAGCTTCATCATTCTTCTCGACCAGTTCTTCAAAGTCGCCGAGAGCGAGGTAAGCGGAGACTTGTCCGTCAGCAATGGCCTTGGCGAGCCACTCGCGGCCTTGCGATTCATCGCGGATGGATTCCTCGCCATTCAGGAGCCGTGAGCCTACCGCAACCATGCCGACACCGTTTCCAAGGTTCGCGGCCTTCTGGTAGAGTTTGAAGGCGGCGTTGGGATCGCGCTTTTCAGGAAAACCGAACTCGCCATCCAGCAAGCGGGCCCGAGCCAGAGTGGCGACGTCACTACCTTTGTCGCTGGCCTGAGTCCACCAGTGGTTGGCTTTGTCGAAGTCGGGCTCTCCTTCGAGCCACCCCTGCAGCGCTCCCTCGCCGAGAAGGAGAGCGGCTTCCCCTTGGTCGTCTTTCGAGAGAGTTTCGAGGATCGATCTTGCTTCTTGGCGGTCCTCCTCACCCCCGGCGATCAGGATTCGAGCGAGACGGTAGGGGGCCTCCTTGTTGCCAGCCTTGCTTGATTCGCGGAGGCTCTTGATGGCCAATTCCCGCGACGCCGTGATGCCGCTTCCCGTGGAGTAGGCGACACCCATGAGGAACAGGGCATCGGCATTCCCTTCCGCAGCCAGTGCTTGGGCAAGCTTCACGGCGGCCTGATGCTCACCCTTGTTGTAGGCTTCGATCGCTTCAGCCATGGGCTGGTCGTCTGCAGCGTCGACCTCGATGCTGTTGACGTTCTTTTCAGAAATGACTGACGCGTTCTCCGCCGGCTTTTTGGTCGTTGGATTCTGTTCGGCGATCTCATCAATCGCCGCAGAAAGGGGGCTGGCGAGGAGAAGGGCGATGACGAATAGCGGCGGCTGCGGTCTCATTCCCCCAAGCTATCTCCTGTGAAAACCGAGACAAGCGGAAGCGCGTGGCATCCGCCGATGACGGGAATTAAGGCGCTTTCTCAATGGTGAGTTGGATAGCTTCCTGACCACGCCACACGCCCAATTCGACTTTACCCTTGGCGATGTGCCACTGGCCTTGAAGTTCGGCGAAGGTGTCGGTGGGCTTGCCGTTGCATTCGATGATAACGTCGGACTTCTGCAGTCCCGCATTGGCGGCGACGCTATCCTTTGGCACTTCAAGCAGACGCACGCCGGTCTCTTCCGGAAGGCCGGTGGCGGAGACTTCGCCCATGCCGACGATGTTCTTCACCTTGGCACCGAGCCACTGCTGTTCGCGGCGGTCACGCTTGGATTTCTTTTCCGCCGGGTCGCCGGGGATCGGGAGTTTGGGCGAGCGGGCGAGCTTCTTCAGTTCCGGGCTGGTCACGCCGAACTGGTCCATCGGGAAGTTCTTGAAGCCGAGCTTGAGGGCGGGGGAGTCGTCGGCGACACGGTAGTCGCCCTTCTCAGGATCGAGGAATTTCGGATCGCCGAAAATCGAGTGCTCGTCGCGCTTGCTCTGGCCGGCCAGCGGAAGCGCGGGGCCGGTCTTGGTTTTCGAGACATAGAGATTGTGATCAAACTCCTTGCCCCACGGCGAGGTGGGCATGATCGCCGGACGGTAGCTTTCGAAGACGATGTTGTTGCGGAAAATGTCGCCGCTGTGCGGATACCAGACGTGCGGGTGGAGGCTGTTGTTGACCATGATGTTGTTCTCCACAGTGCGCTTGAAGCCTTCACGATTCTTGATCCCGCCATTGAGACAGAGGTTGTTGAAGATGTGATAGTTTGAGGAACCGTCATCGAGATCGATGTCCCAACCGTGGTCGCAGCGCCAGCGGCTGTTGGAAATCGTGATCGGGTGGATGACGTCGAGAAATGGCGTGTCCTTGTAGTCGCCAGCCCCCATGTCCTTTTCAGGCACATCCTTGAGCTTCCAGAAGCGGTCGCGGCCCCAGGAGTTGAAGGAGCCGTGGTCGCCGGTTTCCATCACGGTGTCGAAGACATCGCAGAAGTCGATCACGTGGCCGCCGAAGTTGCCGGCGCCGATGTTGATGCCGGCGCGGGGGACGTCGTGAACGGTGACGTGGCGCACGGTGATGTGCATGGCGATGTCGATCTCGACGCCGGCGGTCTGCTTTTCAACGCGGCCGATGTCGTGGATCAGGCAGTCTTCGACGAGCACCTCGGCGGGGAAGTTGTTGCTCTTCGGGCCGGGAGTCTTGTCGATCTTCTCAAAAGTCGTGCGTGAGCCGTAGCCGACGAGTCCGTCGCGCACCGCCTTCTGGTCGCCGATGATCGCCACGCCGTTGCCGCCGGCCTGCTCGATGTGGCAACCCTTGATGGTGATACGGCGGTTGTAGTCGTTGACGAAGATTGCGTTGCCGCCGACCTCCCGGACGTGGCAGTTCTCGATGGAGACGTCTTCCGCGCCGTCGAGGAAGACCGCGCCGCTGCGGTTGACGGTCCAGTCGGTGCGCAGCAGTCGCTCCTTGTTTTTCATGAAGGTGCGGGCGGCGTGGCTGAAGGTCAGACCGGATAGCTCAATGAACTTCGCCGGGCTTTCCTCGCTGCCGCTGAACTCCACAAGGTTTTCGAGACGCGCGGTCTGGAAGCGCGCCTTGTCGAGGTCGAGATCCTTCGGCGGGTAGAAGTAGAGCGTGCTGGTCTCGGCATTGAGGAACCACTCGCGCGGCGCGTCGAGTTCCTCGAAGATGTTTTCGACAAAGCGGATGTCGGGATGCGGGGGCGAGGGCCGGTTGTTCTGCCAGCCGCCTTCGTGAGTCAACTCGCCCTTGTCGTTCTTTCCGGTGATGCGGTAATGCATGCCGCCCCACTTGGCCTTGTGCATGGCGTGCATGAAGCCGCCTGCCGGGTTCTGCCATTCCGCGGCCTTCTCCTTACTGAAGGCATCGGCGGCGGTGCCGTTGAAATACTGCGCCTTGGGGTCGAAGTTCGGGTAGCGAGCCATCGGCATCGTCTCGTCGTTAACGTAGAGGATGTCGATCGCGGTGCCGTTAGGGACCTTGGCCATTAGAATACCGTCCTGATAGAGTTGCCAGTCCAGCTTGCCGAGATCGGCGCCGCCGCTGATGACAGCGGTCTTTCCCTCGGTGGCCCGGAAGGTGACCGGCGCGTCCTTGGTGCCGGAGTCGGCGGCTTCGAGGACCAGTGGCTTGCCGAGGTAGTGGATGCCTTCGCCAAGGATGATGTCGACGGCTTCCTTGCCACGTTCATCGGAGGCTCGGAGGAGTTCCTGCGCCTTGTGGAGAGTGGCGACCGGCTTGTCGGCCGAGCCGGGGTTGCTGTCATTCCCGGATGGGCTGACGTGAAGGTCCAACGCGATGGCAGAAGAGCTGAAATTCGCGATGCCAATGAGGCAAGTGAGGGCGTGAAGGGGTTTCATGTATGGATTACTAGGTGTGCGGTAGTTCTCTTACTTGGAAAGCGGAATCTTCCAATGGCGGACTAATGGTCGCTGCCAATTGGTGTTAGGATGATCGCCTGGCCGCCGTTGTCGGCCATGTCGGCGGTGATGGTGGACTCGGAGGTGACCTCTTCGCTCGTGTTGGCGACTTTGGTGGGGTCCGAGCCATCGGGGAATTCGTCGGACTTGATCCGGGCAGTGTACTTCACGCCGGGTTCCAGGAAATCGAGTTTGATCTCCAGCTTGCGGGGTTCGCCGGCGTTCATGGTGCCGACGAACCACTTGTCGCCGCTGCGACGGGCGATCGAGACGTATTTTTCCATTTCGCCGTGGAGCACTTTGCTGTCGTCCCAGGCGGTGGGGACTTCCCTGAAGACCTCGAGGTCGGGGGCGTCGGCGTTCTTGAAATGCCGCGGGCGGTCATACCAGAAGAGCAGCTGGATCGGGCTGTAGTAAACGATCGAGGCCGCGAGCTGGTGGGCGCGGGTGGTGTGAATACGGGAACTATAGTAGCAGACGGTGTAGTCGGCGGCGCCGCAGAGGAAGCGGGTGAAGGGAAGCAGCACGTTGTCCTTTGGTTGCGGCATCTCCTCGTTGCCGTGGATGCCTTCCTGAGTCAGCAGGTTCGGGTAGGTGCGGCTCCAGCCGGTCGGGCGGTAGTCGTCGTGGATGTCGACGACCATCTGGTAGTCGGCGCACTTCTTGACCGCCTCGTGCACCCACTTGGTCCACTTCTGCGAGCCGACCTTGACGAAGCCGAACTTGAGGCCGGCGACGCCCCACTTCTGATAGAGTGGCAGGAGTTCGTCGAGTTGTTGCTCCAGGGCGATGTGGTTGACGTAGAGGATCGTGCCGATGTCGTGCTGCTTGCCGTAGTCGATCACCGCTTGCAGGTCGAGGTCGCCACTGGAGCGCTTGGGGTCGATGGTGACGGTGGTGGCGTCGGACTTCGGATTCCCCTGTGGGCCGTACCAGCCGGCGTCGAGGAGGATGTAGCGGGCCCCCATTTTCTTCGCCCAGTCGATGGTCTGCTTGGCGGTCTCGGTATTCAGCTCGCTGCGGATCGCCTTGCCGGGGCGGATCCACGAGGTGTCCTCGATGGCGCAGGGCTCGTTGAGGTTGGGAAGCAGGTCGTTGTTCTCTAACAGCTCGCCGGGAGTCTCGCCGATCAGGAGATAGCGCCAAGGCGTGGAGAAGGGGCCCTTGGCGACGACTTCGCTGTCGAGCTCGATACCGAAGGTGTTGTCTGCCGGGGTGGTGAAGCGCAGGCGGGCGTAGTCGACAAGGCGTGCTTCACCCAGCGCGACGAAGGGGCTGGCTTCGACGACCAGCGGGCGTTCGATGTTGTCGCCGGCTTTGGAAATGGGAACGCGGCGATAGACGGCTTGCGGATCTTTGGTGTCCCAGCAGAAATGATCGTCGGCGAAGCGGAACTGGCTGAGTTCCTTGGTGATGGTGAAGCTGCCGGCTTGCTCGGGAAGCGTGTAGCAGAAGGCGACCCCTTCGTCGTAGGCGCGAAAGGTGATCTGCAGGGCGGACTTGTTCTTCTGACTGAGGTCGATGACCAGCTGGTTGTAATGGTCACGGATCGTGCTGCGCTCACCAACGAAGGGTTTCCAGGTTTCGTTGTGGCTGCTGGTGGAGGTGTTGGCGATGGCAAAGCTGTTAGAGAGATCGGCGTCGCCTTTCAGCTCGAGACCGAGTGCTGAGTCCAGAATGAGCGGTTTGCCCTCGTAGTCGACCGAGTAGCGAGGTGCCCCCTGATCGCTCAGGCTGAAACGAAGCGAGATTTGGCCGTTGGGAGAGGAAAGGGACAAAGGGGTGGCATCGTCCCCGGCAGCATGCAGGAGTTCGAGGCCGGAAATGGTGGACAAAATGAGAAGGTGGGCGAGTTTCATAGGGCGTTCGCGTGAAGTCTGGCCAGGCATCGTCAATTTGCAAGGTAAGGAGCTGTTGACGGAGATGAGAACTTTCTTTTCAGCTGGACAGCACCCACGAGTTACCCCATCCGCAGCACCACATTCCGGCGGAATGACAATGCCTTTTTTGACCTGCTTCATGAGAAAATCCTGCCTGACTCTTCTTGCCGTTTTCCTGGCCTCCGTCATTCATGTCGGGACTGCCGCGACGATTCAGTGGGGGAGCCCGCAAACGATTTCTTCGGCGGCTTTCGACATCGAGACCGACGGTTCGCTGGTTTACGCGATCGATGCGGGTAGCAGTGGCGATGGAAGTTCATCCGTCACGCTCACCGGCAAGAACGGCATCGAGGTCGAGTTCGCCTCCTACAATGCGGTGAATGCGGAATCCATCCCCGGCTTCAGCAGCAAGTTCCGCGATGGTGCCAACTTCGGAACGGGGAGCTCGGACTACGGCGCCATTGTGAACGATGGTTTTTATCACGGTGACAACGCATTGGATGCCCATTCGGCGGAGTTTACGACGGATACCGTGGTGCTGAGCGGCCTGACGATCGGAGCGGCGTATCAGATTCAGTATTGGGCCCAGGATGCGGACCGGAGCCCGGCCTTTCAAACGATGGTGGATGGAGCTGTCGTGCTCGAGCTGGACAGCAGCGCGGACAATGCCATCGACTACGGCCAGTTTGTGGTGGGCACCTTTACGGCCGATGCCACCCGCCAGTCCTTCGGGGTCTCGGGATGGCTCAATGGTGCGACCAACTACGGCCGTGCGCAGCTCAATGCCTTCCAGCTGCGGGCCATCGACAATCCATTCGGCAGTTGGCGCATCGAAGCCGAGGACCGCGACAGTCAGTCCGGAACCCGGTTGGAAAGTACCGGCGATGTCGGCGGCGGGCAGAATGTTGCCTACATTTCCAACGGCGATTGGCTTCGATTCGATGAGGTCGTTTTCGGGGAGAACGCCCTGCTGAACTTCCGAGTCGCTCGGAACAGCGGTGCGGACGATGGTCATATCGAGGTCCGCCTGGGGTCACCGAGCGGAACCTTGATCGCGCAGATCGATGTTCCTGAGACCGGTGGCTGGCAAACTTGGGAAACCTTGTCCATTCCCGTCGCCCCACTTTCCGGAGAGCAGGATGTCTTTCTCGTTTTCGTCGAAACCCATACCGCCAACAATGGCACGCTCTTCAATCTGAACTGGTGGTCCAAGACGGCGATGGTGGAAGCGGAGGACTACGACAACGGCCAGGATTATCGGTTTGAGGATACCCAGGATATTGGCGGCGGCCAGAACCTCGGCTGGATCAGTGACGGCGAGTGGATGGAATACACCATAGCCCCTGAAACCACCGGCTGGCATCGCCTGGATTTCCGGGTCGCGGGCGACAATTCGGACGGATCGATTGATATCGTTTCAAACGGGCAGACGCTGGGTTCGGTGGTGATCGGTGATACCGGGGGCTGGCAGTCATGGAAAACCGTCAGCACCTGGGTGAATTTCCCGACGTCCGGCACGCAGACGCTGCGGCTGGAGTTCGTGGTTCCCTCGGCATCCTTCAATCTGAACTGGCTTTCCTACGAGTCGACGAGTGCGCCGCGACCTTTGGTGGTGGGCAGCACTCCGCAGCAGCAAATGCGCTACGGCATGGATTACGAGCGCCTGTGGTACTGGACCGGCGGCCTCAGTGGTTCCGAGCGGGATGACATCGCGCGCTGGACGGCAGTCGATGCCGACGTCGACTTCATCCGTGTGGCGGTGAATTCGGAATACGAACTCGACGAGGGAACCTACGATCTCTCGGCCTACACGAGCAAGATCATCCCGCTGATGCAGGAAATGAAGCAGGCGAATCCGAAGATCAAGTTCTTCGCCTCGCCGCGTCCGCTCAACGAAGCGGTTAGCAACGCCTCCTGGCAACCCTATCCGATCTGGATTACTGGAGCGCCGAGCTATTCCAGCTCATCCTTCGATTTCAAGTGGCAGAAGTGCGCGGAATATCTCGTGCGCTATCTCCTGCTGATGAAGTCCTACGATTTCAAGATCAGCTTTCTGGACGTCACCAACGAGTGGCAGAGCAATGGCTTCGGGGGGCGGATCACCCAGGATGATATGGACAACATTCATGAGTATTTGAATGTAACCTATCTGGCGGCGCCGTGGGAGCACCCGGCCTATCCGGGCCTGACGCTCACTGCGGATGACATCCCCAAGATCGTAGCGCCCTCGTCCTGGAACTATGCCCAGGGAACCCAATGGATTGAGAACCTCGACAGTGGTGACAGGGAGGCCCTCGCGATCGCCGCCTGCCACAACACCGACCGAACTGGTGACGCGCAGTCGTTTGCCGATGCGGTGACGGAGCGATTCGACCAGCCTGGCGATACCGTTCCGGAAATCTGGAATACCGAAGTCCATGGCTGGAAGAGCACCTCCAACGAAAATGAAACCACCTCCTTTTACTTCTACCTCGAGGCCATCCGCGCTGGCTTCGGTGGAATCAACGGCTGGCTGGCCATCGGCACGACCAGCCAAGGCCATTCCTACATCCTCAATCCCGGCGGGACTCCGACCCGCAACGTCAAATACTACATCTATCGTAAACTCAGCTCGACCTCGAACTACGGCCACGCACTCGACATCCTCGAGGAGCCGGGTGCCGATGTCCTCAACGCTCCGCTTGGTTCCAACGACGACGATATCCCCCGAAATGTAGCGGCTTTCATCAAGGGCAAGCTGATGACCGTCTGGGTCGTGAATGAGAACCCTGACCCGGTGCCGCTGGAGATCACCCCATCGGGAAACACCATCGCATCCAAGACGGTCAGGCGAACCCGCTGGACGGACCCGAATGATGTGGAGGGCTTCGAGACGCTCATTCCGGTTCTCACCGAGAACTCATTCTCGACGACCATTCCCGGCGAGTCCGTGTGCTGCTTCGAGATCACGCTCGCTCCCGAGACCTTCCCCATGCAACGCGTCGAGGCCGAAGAATATTCCCATCAATGGGGAACCAACACGGAAGATCATGGAAGCTACATGAATCTCGGCAGCATCGAGAACGGCGACTGGGTTCGCTACGGCTCCGTCGCGCTGGCAGAGGATTCGGCACTCGCATTCCGGGTGGCGCGCCCCAACGGTCGGCCGGAGGGCACGATCAGAGTCCGCGAAGGCAGTGCTGACGGCGCGATTCTGGGTGAAGTCGACGTGCCGCTCACCGGTGGCTGGCAGACCTATCAGAACGTTGTTGCGAAGCTCGATGTCGAAGCCGGCATCTACAACCTTTATCTGGAGTTCGTGGAGAACGGGACGACCGGAGCGGCATTCGTCAACTTCGACTGGTTTGAGATTCAAATTCAGGAATCTCCCGAGAATTTCGTCGGTTCTGCGGTCAGCGGATCGGAAGTCATGCTCAGCTGGGATGCCGTTCCCGAGGCGATCGGTTATACCGTGAAGCGTTCCATGACTCCGGGAGGTCCCTACAATTCGGTGAATGACAGCGTGGCGGGTACCAGCTTCAGCGACACCGGTGTGGCTGCTGGAACTCGCTACTACTACATCGTTGCCGCGCGCTTCGATGGCTTCGAAGGCGATCCGTCGGTGGAGATCTCGGTGGTGCCTTCGAATCCCATTGTCATCGAAGAGCTCCGCATGAGCCCGCCGGCGATCGCCGGATTGAATTTCGAGTTTTCGATCCTCAACTCGCAGCTGGGTCACCATTACCAGCTCCAGGAAAATGAAGATCTGGAAGCGGCCGACTGGCAGGACATCGGCGAGATTCGGCCCGGAAATGGAGGTGTTCTGGATTTCAGCGCACCCATCGACGGACAAGACTCGAAGCATTTCTTCCGGGTGGAAGTCGAGAGGCAGTAGGCCATCAGGAGAGCCATCCTCCCAGATGTTTGCCTTGTCTGGCGTTGAAGGTGCTCGTCGCTTCTCGCCGGTGGAAAGTGGGTGAAGGACTTCTCCCTTGGAGGAGCGGACTTCCGCCTTCGCCAGAGCTGCGGCGAGAGGAGCGAAAGTCCGCGGTTCTTTTAGTTACTCAGCCGGCGTCAAAATGATCGCCTGACCGCCGTTGTGGGCCATGTCAGCGGTGATGGTGGACTCGGAAGTGACTTCTTGGGTTGTGTTGGAGACCTTTTTTGAATCGCTGCCGTCAGGGAACTCGTCGGACTTGATGTTGGCGCTGTATTTCACGCCCGGCTTGAGGAAATCGAGTTTGATCTCAAGCTTGCGCGGCTCTCCGGCGTTCATCGTACCAACGAACCATTTGTCGCCGCTGCGGCGGGCGATGGAGACGAATTTTTCCATCTCACCGTGGAGTACCTTGGTGTCGTCCCAGGTCGTCGGGACCTGCTTGAAGACGTCGAGTTCCGGCTCATTCTTGAACTGCGAGGGCTTGTCATACCAGAAGATCAGCTGGATCGGGCTGTAGTAAACGATCGAGGCGGCGAGCTGGTGGGCGCGGGTGCTGTGAATACGAGGGCTGTAGTAGCAAACCGTGTAGTCGGCAGCGCCGCAGAGGAAGCGGGTGAATGGCAGCAGGACGTTGTCCTTCGGGGTGGGCATTTCCTCGTTGCCGTGGATGCCTTCCTGGGTGAGCAGGTTCGGGTAGGTGCGGCTCCAGCCGGTCGGGCGGTAGTCGTCGTGGATGTCGACGATCATCTTGTAGTCGGCGCACTTTTTGACGGAGTCATGAACCCACTTCGTCCACTCCTGAGTGCCGATCTGGACAAAGCCGAACTTGATCCCTGCGACGCCCCATTTCTGGAACAGCGGGAGGAGTTCATCGAGTTGTTGCTCCAAGGCGCGGCGGTTGACGTAGAGGATGGTGCCGATGCCGTGCTCTTTGCCGTAGTCGATGACCGCCTGCATATCGAGTTCACCGCTGTAGCGGGCGGGATCGATGGTGACGGTGGTGGCGTCGGACTTGCTGTCGTTCTCCGGGCCGTACCAGCCAGCGTCGATGAGGATGTGGGCGGCGCCCATCTTCTTCGCCCAGTCGACGGTTTTCTTGGCGGTCTCGGTATTGAGTTCGGTGCGAATCACTTTGCCGGGACGGATCCACGAGGTGTCCTCGATGGCGCAGGGGTCGTTGAGGTTGACGAGGAGGTCGTTATGTTCGAGCAGTTCGCCTGGGGTCTCGCCGATCATCGCGTAGCGCCACGGGGTGCTGTAGGGGCCTTTCGCCACGACCTCGCTGCCGAGCCGGATGCCGAAGGTGTTGTCGCCCGTGGTGTCGAAACGCAGACGGGCGTAGTCGACGAGGCGGGCTTCGCCGAGGGCGACGAAGGGGCTGGCTTCGACGACCAGTGGGCGTTCGATGTTGTCGCCGGCCTTGGAAATGGGAACGCGGCGATAGACGGCCTGCGGATCTTTGGTGTCCCAGCAGAAATGATCGCCGGCGAAGCGGAACTGGCTGAGTTCCTTGGTGATGGTGAAGCTGCCGGCTTGCTCGGGAAGCGTGTAGCAGAAGGCGACCCCTTCGTCGTAGGCGCGGAAGGTGATCTGTAGGGCGGATTTGTCGCCCTGGCTGAGGTCGATGACCAGCTGGTTGTAGTGATCCTGGATTTCGCTGCGTTCGCCAACGAAGGGTTTCCAGGTTTCGTTGTGGCTGCTGGTGGAGGTGTTGGCGATGGCAAAGCTGTTAGAGAGATCGGCGTCGCCTTTCAGCTCGAGACCGAGTGCGGAGTCGAGAATGAGTGGTTTGCCGTCGTAGCTGACTGAATAGCGTGGAGCACCCTGGTCGGATAGCGAGAAGGATGCGGCGATCTTTCCGTTTGGCGAGGAAAGGGTCGAGGGGGCGGCACTGGCCTCGTCGGCCTGAAGGAGGCCGATGCTTGAAGTGGAGATCGAGAAGACGAGTAGCTTGTGGACGGGTGTCATAAATGGCTTAAGTGAAATGGAATGCATGTTGGTGTGGAGAGCTGGGATCGGAAAGGGACTCAATAGGTCACCATGGTTTGCAGCAGGGCTTTCCCATGGTCAGAAATGACGCGGGATCCGTCAACGGCCGTCCAGCCGACGCCGTGCGGCTCAACTGGAGGCACGCACATCCGAGCCCAACCCGCCTTCGCTATCCACAAGGTCCATCGGCTGCGAGTTGAGCAGCTGCGAATGCTCCAGGCAGCGTGTCGCCGGGAGCCAACGAGGGAGCCGGGCTGAAACGCTCCCCGTCAGAGCGACCCCAAAAAAATGTGGATGTCCTGTCCCAATTTCATCATGGGCCGCGAACAGGTGGGCAGGATCGGTCTGTTTTCAGATTTTTCCTGCGTGGGGAGTGCCAAGTCGCCTCCCTCAGCGTCCTCAAATCCATCAATATTAACCTATGAAAAAGCTCCACCTATCGATTGCTTCCGCCTTGTGCCTCCCTGCGTTTCACGCAAATGCCATGGTGCTGTATACCCACACATTTGACGAAGTCGCCAATGACAGCACGCCCGCGCTTCAAGGGTTTTCCAATAATGTCAATGGAGTATTTGATCTCACAACCGGTGTGGTTGGCGGGTCCGGTACGATTGCGACAGGATTCAATACGGTGTCTTCTCTGGATCTCAGTGCTCACTCCGAGTTCACCGTCGCATTCTATGTGGAAAACAACGCCAGTGGAGTTGCCACTTCCGGGACTAACGGAGCCTTCTTCGGGATCACGAGTTCCCCAAACTCTAACAACATCGATGGATCCGCACTCTACAACAATGCCGGGAACACTGATGGACCGGCCATAGGTCTCCAGGTGGGAACCGGGCGATCTGCGCCAGGTGGTAGTCTCAGCGCAGACTACTCTTTTGATATGGCGAATGGCAACGGAAGCTTCACCGATCTCAGCAATGCGTTCATTGATGACACGACCGATGGTTATTCCATCTTCGTCAAATACGCAGATGCGGGCCTTGACACTACCGCGGTGACGATCACTTCAGTCGGTTTGGAGACTGAATTGAACTTCAGTACTACTCAGGCCATTGCTTATTCCACCTTCTCAAGTGCGGTGACCCCAAACGTTTCGGCCCAAGGGGGAGCGATCGACTTGAGCAGGATCGAGATCACCACCATCCCTGAGCCGTCGATCATGGCGCTTGGAAGCATCGGCCTGCTTGGCCTGCTGAGACGCCGCCGCGTCTCCTGAACGGCTTGAGAGGATGACGTTTTCAGACCGCTCCAGAGGCTCCCTGCCCGGGCATCCAAACCGATCGGGCTGATCTCGGTTCCAGAGTTCTCTGAATGGCGACCATCCCCCGCGAGGAGTTCTTCTCCTTGCCGACCTTTAGGCCAGGATTCTTCTTCTGAGGGATTCTGGCCTTAATTTTTTCCATTTCAGGCGTCCCACGCTCTAGGGCACAAAAAAGCGTGGGCCTGGGACGCTCATGAAAGCGCCGCAAGCCCACGCGGTATGGAATGCGGGTCTTACTTCTTCTTCAGCTCAACTCCGCGCAGGTTGATTGGATTCCAGTTCTTGCCGTCGGGCTTGAAGCGGATGTTGAGGTTGCCGGTGCTGTTGACCGAGAAGGAGCCGAGTGACTGCTTTTCGTAGTTGCCATAGCCACCTGTGGCCTTGGCGGAAGCTTTGATGGTTTCGCCATTCACGGTGAAGCTCAGCTTGCTGTCCTTCTCGAGAGCAATCTCGGCGATGACTTCAAAGGTCGCGGGCTCGGCGAGCTTGAAGTCCCACTCGACGGTGGCCTCCTTGTCGGTCCAGAGGCCGATGTTCCATGGGTCGTCCCCGCGGTCTTGGAGGGCGGCATTCTGGCTGCCTTCGTTGTTGTGGATGTAGGCGTCCTCGGCGAGCAGGGTGACGCTGCCGTCCTTGTTCTGCTTGATGCCGGTGTCTTCGATCTCAATTTGGCCGCCGACTTCGACGGTGATCACGCTGTTGATCGCGTTGGGGGCCTTTTCCGGGACGGAAATGATGGTGCCGGAATCATCCTGAGTGACCTTGAGCTGCTTCCAGTCGGACATCAGGTAGGCCTGTTTGATCTCGTTCTTCAGGCCGGGGATGACGAGCTTGCCATCGCTTGGCCAGTCGAAGACGTGGAAGTAGAGCGTGGTGCCCTTGGCAAACTCCTTTTTGGTGCAGCGACCGAAGTCGAGCTTCTTGAAGGGGCTGGCGGTGGTGCCGTAGATCGAGTCGCTGTAGGTTCTCATCCATTCGCCGATCTCCTTGAGGCGCTCCTGAGCCTGCGGCAGGATCACGCCTTCGCCGGTTGGCGAGACGTTGAGCAGGTAGTTGCCGCCCTTGTGGGCGATGTCGGCGAGGTTGCGGATCAGTTCTTTGGTCGATTTGAAGGCATTGTCGCCTTTTTTATAGCCCCAGCTGCCGCTGATGGGCATGCAGACCTCCCATGCCTGATCGACCGGTCCGCGGTCGGGGATGTGGCGCTCGAAGGTTTTGTGGTCGCCAGGGTAGTCCTTGCCGAGACGGTCGTTGGTGATGATGCCGGGCTGAAGCGAGGAGAGGGAGTAGATGTTCTCGAATGCCTCCGGGCTCATGTCGCGTGGGGTGTCCCACCACAGAATTGAGATCGGGCCGTATTCGGTGAGCAGTTGTTTCACTTCGGGAATGACCTTTTCATTCACGTAAACGTCGGAGCTGACCTTCTTCATGCTCTTGTCCCAGTTGTTGCCGAAGCCACCGGGGTGATGCCAGTCCTGGGCCTGGGAGTAGTAGAATCCGAAGCGCAGGCCCTGCTCGTTGCAGGCGCGTGAGAGTTCCTTCATGATGTCGCGATTGAAGGGAGTGGCGTCGAAGACGTCATACTCGCCCCACACCGAGTCAAACATCGAAAACCCGTCGTGGTGCTTGGCGGTGATGACCATATACTTCATGCCGGCGTCCTTGGCCATTTTGACGAAGTTGTCGGCGTCGAATTTGGTCGGGTTGAACTGCTCGGCATACTTGCTGTATTCGGCGATTGGCACCTTGCCGCGGCACATCATCCACTCAGCGCTGTTCGGGAGGTCCTGGCCCTTGTACTGGCCGCCAACGACCGAATAGATGCCCCAGTGGATGAACATGCCGAATTTGGCTTCATGCCACCAGTCCATGTGGTGGTCCTCCTGGGCTGGGTTTGGCTGCGGCGATGCCTTGGCCGATTCATCGGCCGGAGCGAGGGTCGGTGCCAGCAGTGCGGCTGCGGTCGCGAAGGTTGCGAGGTTTTTCATGTGTTTAAGGGAGTGTCGGTTTAAGAGCTAGGGTCGGATGACGATAGTGATGCTGTCGGGTGCCATCCGTCAGGGAATCGTAACGCCCTTGGCGGTTGGTTCGAGCTTGGTGCCCTAGCCGGAATTGGCGAGGGAACTCGCAGCACCAACCATTTCTTTCACGGTTGAGATCGTAAACGGACCCTTTGTCAGGTTGATCTGGTGAACAACCGCTGGGGGGAGGTCGCTCGGAGCGGAGCAAGGGTGCTTTGACGACCATCGGCAGGTCGGATCGACCAATTCCGTCCTCAGGAGGGCGGCGGGCAGATCCTTCCGTGAATGCCGGCACGATTCGAAAGTCAACAGGGTGAATTGCCGGACTCTTGTGCCCGTTATTTCGACAAAATAGTTTTCTGCGAGGATTGGTATGAGGTGGGAAACAGTGGAGGGGTTCGTTGAGTGATTTTCGGGCACCTGTCAGCTGCTGCTTCGCCGCTGAGTGCCTGATTCTCAAACCAAAAACCAAAGTCCAGTTGTCGGGCCGACTGCGGCCGGGCTGGATCTGCGACCGCTCGTGGGACGAGTTGGGAGCAAAAAAACCACGTAATTATTAATGAAAACCACCAAACCCTTAATCCTGACACTGGCAACTTTCCTGCCGGTGATCACCGCAAGCGGACAAATAGAAACCGACCTCATTGGCTACTGGGAGTTTGAGGACGATCTTACAGAGACCTCGGGCGCCCATGAAGCAGGGCTGCATGATGGTGAATGGAATGTGGAGGCCGGGACCTTCTCGGCAGGTCCCAGTGTCAATTTCGGGCAAGCCCTTGACCTTTCCGGTGGAGACTTCGGAGTTCGGGTGAAAAACTCCGCGAACAGCGAGACAGGCTACGTCGGAACCTTTGATGCGGATATCAACACCGCGAATGCGATGTCGGTTTCCTTCTGGGTGAATGGGGGATTGGGACGATGGAGCCCGGTCGTCAGCAAGTTTGGCGAGAATGACGCCACCAACGGTCACGGTGGCTGGCAGGTCCGAAGGCAGAACAACAACGCGGCGATGACTTACACGCTGCGGAATACCACCGGAACCGAAGATCCTCTCGGCAGCAACACGGCGGCCACTGCCAGTGGGTGGAGGCACGTTGTCGCCGTCTGGGATGGCAGTGGTACTGGAACCAGAAGAATCTTCATTGATGGCGTGGAAGACACGGCCTTTGCGAACGCAGCAGGCGCCACCGACACCTCCTCGGGTGGCCCGGGGGATGCCGTCGATAAATTCCTGACCTTTGGAATGCGTGACAATGGTGTGGGAGGATTGACGAGCTTCCTGAATGGCCAGATCGACGATGTGGCCATTTGGAGCCGAGCCTTGACTCAATCCGAAGTGGTTTTGCTCGCCAGCAATCCTCTATCGGAAATCATCGGTCAGGCGGATACGGACGGGGACGGATTGCTCGATAACGATGAGATCAATATCCATGGTACCAATCCCAATGAGCCCGACACGGATTTTGATGGAGTCAATGACTTCGAGGAGATTGTAAATGGTAGTGATGCCCTCAATGATAACGACTTCGATGGTGACGGATTAACCAACCTGCAAGAGACCTCAGGATCGGCAAACCCTTGGACAGGCTCGAGCCTCGGAACTCCGAATGGCGACCCTACGGACTGGGCTTCCGCGGATAGTGACCTCGACGGGATCCCCGATGGTGAGGAAGTCGTTGTTGGGGCCGACACATTTTTGACGAATCCCAACGACCCGGATACCGACGCCGATGGATTTGCTGATGGCACGGAAGCTCTCACCACGCCGGGTACGGACCCCACCAACGATTCGGATTATCCGACCGAATGGCTGCGAGGCCTCTATGGCTACTGGCAATTTGATGGTGATTTGACGGATTCCGCGTTCCTGGGACTTGATGGAGTGATGCTCGGTGACAGTGACATCGAGTACTACGCTGAGGGACAGTTCGGCGAAGCGATTGATCTGGAAAAGGTAAGCAATCAGCGCGTCGAGGTTTCCGGAGACGAGAACTACTTCGATATTGTTGGTGGTGACATCACGGTTTCTGCCTGGGTTCAGGTGGAAGCCTTCAATGACCAATGGCAGGCGATCGTGGCGAAAGGCGAGAGCACTTGGCGCTTGGCACGGCGTCACACCACCAATGGAGCCGCATTTGCTGCAGGCACCAGCGGTGACGCTCCTGCATCAAATGACACCGCCAACGCCAATTCGATCAATGACGGCGGTTGGCACCACCTGGTGGGTGTGGCTGAAGCGGGGGTTGGCATTAGCCTTTACCTTGATGGCTACCTTGTGGAATTCCGGAGCAACGCGATTCCCAATCCTCGCGATACGGTGGGGTCGGTCCTCATTGGAGCAAATCCGGACACGCTTCGTTCCTGGAATGGCAACATCGATGACGTGGCCATCTGGAAGCGCAAGCTGACTCCAGAGGAAATCTATGAGGTCTATGGCAATGGAGAAAATGTCGAATACCTCATCGCCAACGATGTAACACCGGGACCCATCCCGGACCGGGAAGTCGTCATCGAATCCGTCGGTTTCGATGAATACGGCAACTTCAATCTGGAAGTTTCGGGTCTGACGGCAACGAAGTCCTACGAGATGAGAATGACCGAGCTTCTCGACGGGACTGATTGGTACACCGTGGACGGGCCTTATACCGGGGAAACAACGCGGGTCTTCACGGACTACGATCCAACCGCCTATTCTCCGAAAGCGTTCTATCAGATCTTCGAGGTCGTCGAAGAACCCTGAGATCCTCTCAGAATTGCAGACATACCATTCCAAAGGGCCTCCGGATTAGGAGGCCCTTTTTCCCGTGCCAGCGGACAAGGGGATGAGGCAGATGCCACCCGGTCCCGCTGGCTGTCAATTTGATGCCAAGTAATTGGGCTCTTCCAGCGTTCTTTGGAAAGCCCGCCAAACCCATCGCCGCCAAGGCGCACCCCTCCTATGAACCCACTTGCAAGATGCCTTCTCCTCGCGTCATCCCTGACGTCATCCGTATTAGCCGACTCGCTGGTCGGCTACTGGAAAATGGAGTCCGCTAACGGATCGGTCGTCCAGGATTCCGCGACCGCCGGATCGAGCAACGACGCGGCCACATGGGTTGGTGCGGCGAACTACTCGCCCGGAGTATTTGGCCAGGGCCTGCGGCTTACCGGTTCGAACTTTCTCGATATTGCCGATAGTGACGACACCCGCAGGCGGCAGCAGGATCTCACCGTTTCCGTGTGGATTCAGGTCGATTCGTGGGATACCGCATGGCAGGCGGTGCTCGCCAAAGGCGACAGTGACGAATACCGTATCGCCCGCCGCAGTTCCCATTCATCGGATATTTCCTACTACGGGGGAGGGGGGGATATCTACGGTGGCAGTGTCAACGACGGCCAGTGGCACCACATTCTTGCGGTCACCGACAACGATTCGGAAGCCCGGCTTTACGTCGACGGTGCGCTGGTCGCCACCGATTCCAACGATCCAGAACTCGACGAAGAACGTCGAGGGCGCGATCGGTTATCCTTACTCATCGGCGCCAATCCAGGCGTTGACAGTCTGCGGCAGTGGAAGGGAGGGATCGATGATGTCGGCATTTTCGATGAACCTTTCAACGATGCCGAAGCCGCCAGCCTCTACTCTCTCGCCACCGATTCCCGCTTTCGCTACGATCTCGGCACCTTCAATCAATTGCGCAATCATCACGCTGCCGGGGCCGGTGGAGGGGCCTTGGACATTGGCGACGCATCGTGGACCTATGCCGCATCCGATCCAGGAAATGGCGCATCCTTCTTCGCCTTTTCCGAAGCGGGTAGCGGTCTCGTTTCATCTCCGTTGGAGATCGATGCGTTCAGCGCCACTCCCTCGTATATATCCAGCGGTCAGAGCAGCGTGCTCCAGTGGAACGCCGTCGGTTTCCATGGCCTGACGATTTCGGGAGGCGCGAACCCGGTCGATGTCACCGGTCAGAATTCCCTGACGGTTTCGCCCACCACGACCACCACCTACACGCTCACTGGAGCCACTGCTTCAGGAAGCGCCACGGCAACTACGACAGTCTACGTCGATGTGCCTCCTACGATCGATCTGAGCTCAAACTCGGAATTTACTCCCAGCGGTTCCTCGGCGACCCTTCAGTGGATTAGCGCCGGAGCCACCACCATCTCGATTGACAAGGGTATCGGCGATGTCCTTCCGAATACCGATGACTCCGGCAATGGCAGTCTTGTGGTGGAATCGATCAACGCCACCACCACCTATACCATTACCGCGAGCAATTCGGCTGGCACGGCCAGCGACTCGGTGACGATCACTACGGGTGAGTTGCCCGTTGTGGATTCCTTTGCCATCGACAATGCCAGCCCGGTGCCTGAGTCCAGCGTGGGACTTTCCTGGTCTGTTCGGGGCGCGGATTCCGTGGCGATCAGCCCCGAGGTCGGTTCGGTCGATCCGGTTTCCGGAACGGTCAGCACCACTCCCGCACGCACCACCACCTACACGCTCACTGCCACCAACGCCTTCGGTTCGAGCAGCGCGAATGTTACCGCCACGCTGCTCATGGGTATCGGCATCGATGCCGACATGTGGACCGTCGTGCACCGGACTTCCACCGGGACAATTACGAATCTGGCTGCTGCCGACGCACTGCTTGCCGGCTCGAATGTGGCGGCGGAGACCTCCGTCAGCATGGTCCGGGAAATCAACTACGGACCGGGCAACTCAGGGGAATTTCCGGGCGACGTCCTTCCGCCACTCGGCGGCGATCTCGATCATTATGTTTTGCGGGCCACTGCCAATCTCATCGTCAATATTCCAGGCGAGTATACTTTCGGGATCAACAATGACGACGGCGGCCGACTTCGAATTAATGGCGAGAATGTCATCGTCGACGACAACACCCACGGCCCGTTCACGAGCAACGGCACCATGCTTCTGCCGGTCGGAATCCATACCATCGAATACGTCTATTTCGAGGCCACGGGCGGGGATGCCGGCGAGGTGTTTTTCCTGGATGGCGGCAACATCAATTCCCAGTTCGGGGTAACGGGCGAGCAGGCGCCCCTCGAGACCGAAACGGTCATCATCAACGAGTTCATGGCGGACAACGACAACACCCTGGATGATGCCGAGGGTGATGCCTCGGACTGGATCGAGCTTTATAATGGGACAGGCAGCACCGTGGATCTCGCGGGTTACTATCTCACTGATAACGAGTCCAAGCCCGACAAGTATGCCCTTCCGTCCTTCCTCCTGGAGCACGGGCACTATCTGGTGATTTTCGCATCCTCCAAGGACACCGTCTTTGGCGATGACGAATTTCACGCCAACTTCAGTCTCTCCTCCAGCGGTGAATATCTGGGCCTCTACAAGGACGACGGGTCAGGAGGCTTCGACCTTGTCCATGATTTCCGCCCAGCCTATCCGCCTCAGGAAGAAGATGCCTCCTACGGTAGTTGGGGTGAGGCGCAGGAGGTCGGCTACATGCCGACGCCCACTCCCGGCAGCTCGAATTTCGGAGGCGTTCAAGGCTTCCTGGGCGACACTCACTTCGATGTCGATCGCGGCCTGTTTTATGCACCATTTGATCTCGTCATCAGCAAGGATCACCCCGATGCGGTGATCCGCTTTACCACCGATGGTTCCGAGCCCACGAGAAATCACGGCGAGATCTATTCCTCACCGATTCAGATATCGAAGACCACGGTCGTCCGAGCCGCTGCGTTCCTCGATGGCTTCGCGCCCACCAATGTTGACACCCAGACCTATATCTTCCCGAACGACGTTGCGACCCAGGACCAGAGCTACGCCGAAGCCCTTGGCTTCCCGGGCGACTCGGTCAACGGTCAGGTTTACGAATACGGAATGAACGGCGGTAGCGTCACCCATCAGGACATCGTCGCGGGTCTCACCGATATCCCGACGATTTCCCTGGTCATGGAGCAGGATGATTTTTCATCCGCCGCCCAGGGGATCAATTCCAATGCGTCCAAGCGTGGCACCGGCTGGGAGCGTCCCTGCTCGGTGGAGTTACTCAATGAAAGTGGTCAGGGGGTCGGTCAGTTCCAGATGGAGTGTGGCGTCCGAATTCGCGGCGGAGCCAGCCGTAGTAGCAGCAATCCCAAGCATGCTTTCCGATTGTATTTCAGGAACGAATACGAAGGGGATCTGAGATACCCGATTTTCCAGGACGAGGGGGCGTCCCGTTTCGAAAGGCTCGATCTGCGCACGGCCCAGAACTATTCGTGGTCGAAGGATAACTCGGATCAGAACACCTTCCTGCGCGAGGTTCACGGACGTGACGCCCAACGCGACATGGGCCAGCCCTACACCCGGAGTCGATACTACCAACTCTACATCAACGGTGTCTACTGGGGCCTCTTCATGAGTCAGGAACGTGCCGAAGCCTTCTTTGGAGAGACCTATCTCGGGGGGGATGAGGACGATTACGATGTCATCAAGTCTGCCGCCAGTGAAGCCAACTACACCACGGAAGCGACGGATGGAGATCTCAACGGTGCCTGGTATGACCTCTGGACAAAAGTCCGTGCCTTGCGGGCCAGTCCGACTGACAACAGCGCCTATTTCGCCATGCAGGGCCTCGCCCCCGATGGGGTCTCGCCCCATCCGGATCTCGCCAATAATCCGGACCTGCTGGAGGTCGACAACCTGATCGACTACCTCATCGCCATCTTCTACACCGGCAACTACGACGCACCGCTTTCGACATTCGTCAGATCATCTAACAACTGGTTTGCGATGCGAGACCGCAAAGGCTCCGACGGATTCCGTTTCTTCGTCCACGACGGCGAGCATTCGATGGGTGCGGGAAATGGCGCGCGCGTCGATGACAGTGATGATCGACTCGGACCTTGGGGCGACAGCTACACTGACCGTCCGCCTTCGGACTTTACCCGCAGCAATCCCCAGTATCTCCACGAAGATCTTGCGTGGAACGAGGAGTACCGCCTGGCCTTCGCGGACCGAGTGCATAAACACCTCTTCAACAATGGTGCATTTGCCGATGCCTCCGCGCTTGATCGCGTCGACGAGCGCTACCAAAGCATCACCGAGGCCATCAATTCGGAGCTCGCCCGATGGGGTGGCGATTTCACCTACAACACCTGGCTCAATGCCCATCAGAAGGTCCTGGATTTCATCAATGCCGGCGTGAGCGGTCAAACCAGCGGCATCGGCCGAAACGCCACGCTCATCGCGCAACTTAGGGCCTACGATCATGATGGAGCCAAACCTCTTTATCCGGCCATCGACGCCCCGGTGTATTCGAAGAATGGCGGCTCAGTTCCTGCCGGATTCTCCCTCGGCATCACCAATCCGAATGCTTCCGGTGGCACGGTTTACTACACCACGGATGGCTCCGATCCCCGGCTTGTCGGCGGTTCCATTCATCCGAATGCGGAGGTTTCTACCGGCTCGCTGACGCTGACGCAAAGTGGCAGTGTCAAAGCCCGCGTCTATGATGCCTCCAGCTCGACATGGAGCGCCCTCAACGATTTTGAGTTCATCGTCGGAGTCGCTGGGTCCGCCGGGAATCTTGTCGTGTCCGAACTTCACTATCATCCCCGCGGCACAGCGCAGGACACCTCGACGAACAAGGACGACTACGAGTTTATCGAACTGCTCAACCTCTCCGAGAGCCACACCATCGAGCTCACCGGAACGCGCTTTTCCGACGGTATCATTTTCGACTTCACCGGAAGCAATGTCATCCAACTCGGACCAGGCGAGCGCCTGGTGGTCGTAAGTAACCTGGAGGCATTCACTAATCGTTATCCCGGGGTTTCCGCTTCGCTCATCGCAGGGGAGTATACCGGCAATCTCGACAACTCGGGAGAACGCATCACTCTGCTGGATTCCACCGACTCCGTCATCAAGGACTTCAGCTACGGCGACGACTTGCCCTGGCCGAGCGATGCGGACGGGGCGGGGTATAGCCTGGTGCTCAATACCGGGGCGACGAATCCGGACCACGACATCGCCACCCATTGGCGCTCCCACTCCGATATTCATGGCAATCCCGGTGGTCCGGACGGCATCACTTGGGACGATTGGTTTGCGGCTCAGGGTCTCGACGGAGATCCTGATTCCGATGCCGACGGTGATACGGTGAGCGACCTCTTCGAATATGCGGGTGGCACTGATCCGAACAATCCTGCCAATGGGAAACCACTCAGTTTCCGGTATGCCAGCTTCTATGTGGACGGCCAGTTCCAGGATTTCCTGACGGTCACCATCCGCCGGAACCTGATGGCCGGCGACATCCTGTTCTACCCGGAAATTTCAGCCGATCTCCACAGCTGGTCATCTTCCGAGACCGACCTGGTCATGATGGAGGCCGTCAATCAGAACGACGGCACCGAGCTCGTCACCTGGCGGGCTGCGGAGCCGATCGATAAAGTGGGGCAGGAACAGCGCTTCATCCGTCTGCGCATCGACAATCAGTGAGAGCGCATCGTAGGTGAGCCTATTCCTCGGGTCGCTCGATGAAGCGGTCGATGATCGTCAGGGCTTCTTTGATGAGCTTCTGTTCCTGCTTTTTATCGATCTCACCGTCTTCCAATTGGCCGGCGAGCGCGAAGAGGTGGGCAAACATCGGCTTGTCATCGACATCTTTGCGTAGCCGCACCGGAGCCTTGTCTTCGAGTACCGCATCCCACTTCCTTCTAACAGCTGACCAGAATGCTGAGGTGGCTTTCCAGTATTCGTGAGCCGGGGCGAGCGATGGGCTGCTGATGCGCTCATAGCGGTCGGCACCGAGTTCGTGGGCGATCACCTTCTCAATCTTGCCATTGTGGGCAACGATTTTGCGGTTGATCTGGGTGTGAAGCCAGCCGCTTGGAGTGACCGTGATTTCATGGTGCCCACCGAGCACGTTATAGTCGTCGCGCAGCGAAAATTCCCGTCGTGGCAGGGGACGCCAGAACGATCCGCTGCGAAACACGGAGATTCCGCCGCGGTGATCCCAACGACCCGTGGTCTCGTAGCGGGGCGAGTCGTCGACCTGATAGACAGCCTGACTCCATTGGCCTGACGAATTCTCTCGGATTTGGCTCTGCCAGGTGCGATCGCCCAGATAGCGGAAGGTTCGGCGGTCCTGATAGGTCCAGTCCTGTCGCCAGTGTTTCATCGTGAAGGGTCCCTGGATTTCGCCGGATTCATCGACGAACTCCATGACGAGAATGTGCTGGATCGAAATGAAATCAGGCTGGTCTTCGATCACAAAGGCACACTCGGTGGCCCATGAAAAATACGGGCGCGGTGGTGTGTAGGGAAAAGCAGAGGAGGCGGTTTCGATGAAATCGAAGCTGACTCGAAAGTCACCGGCAAGGGCGAGAATGGCACGGCGATCGCGCTCTTTCGGAGTGATGCCACGTTCCTGAATGCGGTAGAACGCCGGGTTGGCTTCGCTGGCGAGCGTCGTCTGGCTGCCCTGGGTCGTGCCCCCGCGGGGCTTCATCTTTTCCCAGCCGATGAATGGCCAGGAAAACGGATGGCCGATGGTCTCGGGACGGGGTTCTTCAGCAGCCTCATCCGACCCGGCAGGTTTGAGGGGGCGCTTCTTGGAAACTGCTTTTTCGGAAGGCTGCTTTTCTCCTTTCTTCCTCGGCTTCTTTGAATCGGATGCGACCTTCGGATCCTTTTCGATGGCGGCCGGCTTCGGCGGATTCTCCTGGGAGGTGCTGTTATGGGGAGGGTCGACGCTAGCCAGGAGAGAGCTGGTCAGAACCGCGAGATAGATGAGTGGGATGATGGATTTCTGAATCATGATTGTCGTGGGCTGGGCTAAATTGAGAAGCTTCATTAATGAGTGGGACGATGGCGATTCGTTCGTCCTTAGGAAAGTGGCATTCTGGTGATACGCAAGTTGGCGGTCGATCATTCGCGCCTTCGCGCGGGGGAAATGAGGACGCCCGATTTCAAGAAAGCAGTGGCATCGTCGGTCCTTCTGCGTACGATTTGCCTATGCTGAAGACGATGATCATTTCCGCCGCTCTATCCGGGATCGCATTCTCCGGGGTGAAGTCGGGGCATGCGGAGGCCGAACTTCTGGCCGCCACCGAGGACTACGCAGCCGGCCAGCCACTGCAGCTCGGCATTCGTTTGAAGATGGATGAAGGCTGGCATAGCTACTGGGTCAATCCCGGCGACGGCGGCATGGAAATGTCGGTCGATTGGACCTTGCCGGAAGGATGGAAGGCGGGTCCGCTGCAATACCCCGTGCCCATCCGCTTCATGACGGGTGATCTTCCAGGCTTTGGCTATGAGGATGAGGTTGTTCTGCCTGTTAGGCTGACTCCTGCGGTGGGGGCTTCCGGGCCGGCGACGATCCGCGTGGCCCTCTCATGGCTCACCTGCAGCGATTCGGCTTGTGTTCCAGGCAGCGCCGATCTCGAGCTCGTGCTGGCCCATGGAGCTGGCAAAGCGACAGGCAACCCGGCGATTTCAGCTGCCCTTGATCAGCTGCCAGAGAAACTTGAGGGCGCGGCGCTAGAGGTCACGACGCAGGAAAAAATGGCGATTTTAAAGGTGAGTCTGCCGGGATCTCTCGATGCGACCGGCTGCACGGTCTATCCCGCGACTCCTGAGGTGCTCGACATTGGAAAGGTGATCAAGCTGCGAAAGTCCGATGGTGGCTGGGAGGCCGAGGTGCCCCTCCACGAGTATGCGACGGGTGCTCCCTCGAAGCTTGATCTCGTTCTGACAGGTGGAAATCTGAGCCGCCCGCTGCTCCTTCAATGGTCGTCCGAACCGTGACACATTTGTCATTGGACAAGCGGCGAATGCCGCCCAAGTTGCTTCCTTGAACCTCTGAAATCCTATCATGAGAAAATACTGCATTGGTCTTCTCGGCGCCCTGACCATCGCCACCGCCAGCGCTGTTGAGCCCGGAGATAAGGCTCCCGGCTTTACACTCCAAAACACCAAAGGGGAGCAGGTCTCCCTGTCGGACTTCAAAGGCAAGCTCGTGGTGCTCGAATGGCTCAACTACGATTGCCCATTCGTCAAAAAGCATTACCAAAGTGGCAACATGCCGGCCCTTCAGGAAAAGTACACCGGCAAGGATGTCGTCTGGCTAGCCGTCAATTCGAACGCCGAGGGCAAGCAGGGTTACCTCCCTGCCGCAGAGCTCGGTGAGCGCTCGAAAAAGGAAGGCAGCAAGGCGACGGCAGTACTGCTTGATACCAGTGGCACGGTCGGCAAGTCCTACGGCGCAAAAACCACGCCCCACATGTTCGTGATCAGCAAGGACGGGGAAATCGCCTATGCTGGCGGCATCGATGATAAGAAAAGCACCCAGTCAGCGAGCCTTGAAGGCGCGACCAATTATGTGGCGAACGCTCTGGATGCTTTGATCGCCGGTAAGGAAGTGGAGACTCCGAAAGCTGCGCCTTACGGCTGTGGTGTGAAGTACTAGAACTCCGAAACCTCAATCGACCGGGTCGGTCCGCCACGGGGATCGGCCCTATTTTTTCGAATCACCGACGGCAGCGACTCAAGCAGGTCCGGCCTGCGGTGCCGGCCGCGGTTCCCGTCAGCCGATCAGCGGAGGCAGCCGAGGTAAATTTTGGTTTTCTTCACGTAGGCTGTCGGCGCCCACTTCTTGAACTTTGCAATCTGCTTGAGTGCCGATTCACGGCTTTCCTGAATTCCGGCAACAACGATGTAGTAGCCGGGTGTGAATCCATCGTAGGCATCGGATTTTTCCACGGATAGGAAGGCGGTTTGCGTATCGCCATCAGCCACATGAGTCATGTCGTAGCGTCTGGCGACATACCCGCCGGCGTAAACTTCATCATCGAAATCATCCGGGTAAATGAGTCCACGTTTCTCGTCGTAGACCCGGTCTTCCATGGAAAAGGGAACCTCGGAAGCCTTGGCAATCTTCTCGGCATCCTTGCGCGCGTCCGCGAAGATCTTATAAGCGGATAGAATCGCCACATGCCGCTCCTTCGTCATTGGCTCCTCCTCCTGCGCTTTCATCAGGGAAGGAAACAACAGGAAGGCGGTGAGCAGCATGGAAAGTTTGAAGGGGACATTCATGACCGCATTCCTGAGCCACTGCCCCCGCACCGTCAAACGAATCCGACTTCAGGGACTGGATATCAACGCTGAGCTTGTTCGAAGTCTCGGCCTGCGAGCTTCGGAATCCACGGGAGCCGTCGCCGATCTTCGAGGTGGTTCGTCGGGTTACTCTTCGCGAAGGGTGCGTAGCGAGTCAATCACCCGCGGCTCGCCGGTAGGCATCCGGGGGTTGTCAGGAAATGTTACGACCGCCTTCAGCGGTGCAGGCATGGCGGGAGCAGTGCACTTGATCCAATTCTGGTCGTCCTCACCATTGGGCTTGGACCGGGAGATGAAAGTGGCGACCTGGCCATTGATCGTGATTCGCTCGGGCCCCATCCGCATGTTGCGAGGCGCAGCTCTCGGGCCTCGGGTTCCGGAGAGTTCGATGAAGTAGGTGCTAAGGTCCCCTTTCGCGGGAGCGGAATCAGGATTTTTCAGGGATGCATCAATGGCAATGAGGGCTTCGTAGGCGGCGAAGTGGTCGTCACCTTCCGCCGGTGGCAGGCCGAGGGGCTCCTTCTCGTTCGGGTCAGACGAAATACGATACATCTCGTACTTCGAATGCTCGGAAGATGTTCTGGGATCGCCAAAGACGATCAGCTTGTAGTCCGGATGGAGTGACGAAATGATCGCGCGTCCATCTCTCTGGGACGAGGGGCTGCTGAAACGTTCGGAAACCACGGTCCGGGCCCCTGTATCGCGCCCTTGCAGGATCGGGACAAGACTCTGCGAGTCGATCTTCTCTCCCGGGCGGTTTGCTTCCGTCACATTGATCTGGGCCAGTTCGAGGATCGTGGAGAAGAGGTCGACACAGTGCACCGGGGCGTCGCTGGTTCCGGCTTCGGGAACATCGGGACCGGCGATCACCAATGGGACATGAATGCCGCCTTGATAGAGCGTGTCTTTGGCGTGTGCTCGTTCGAATGGAGCCTGGATGACCTGGGCTGGCGTTCCGTTGTCACCAATCAGGATCACGTTGGTTTTCTCAAGATCCACCGCTTTCAGCAGGCGGCCGATTTCGTGGTCGAGTGCTTCCAGGGAGGCTTCGTAGGCGTCGCGACGGTGGGCACGGACCACCTGTCCATCGTCGTCGGTCGGATATTCTTCATGACGCTGGAGCTCCTGAGGTGGGTTGTGGAAGGGGGAATGGGGCGCGTTGAAGCCGACCCATGCGAACCACGGTTTGTCCTGCTGTCGGGTGATGAAGTCGATCGTGTCGTTGACTTGGTCGGTCGTGGTGTAGGTGGCGATCGTGCCGAGGGAGCTGCCGTTCTTCGTTTTACTCCATTTGTAGTAATTCGAAACGCCGCCCCGCAGGAAGCCCGAGAACTCGGGCCAGCCACCAAGTTCGGCGGGGCCCTTGTCGCCACCTCCCAGATGCCATTTCCCGAATGATGCGAGCTGGTAGGGTGAGTTTGCTTTGGCAAAGACCTCAGGCAAGCTGAGTTCCTCGGCGGAAAGGGTGGCACGCATGGGGTTGCCGACACCGTGCCGGAATGGGTGCCGTCCGGTGAGAATGCTCGCGCGGGTGGGCGAGCAAACCGGTTGGGCGTAGGCATTGGTAAATTGAATGCCGCGCTCCGCCAGCGCTTCCAGATTTGGCATGGCCGGGAAACTGGCGCCAGGGCTCAGCTGCGGGGTGTTGTCGATCGGGCTGGAGTCGATACCCCAGTCATCAAGGATCAGCAGCAGGATGTTCCTCGGCGGAGCGATGACGAGCGCGTTCGTCGAGTGAATCTCCCGCGGGCTCGATCCGGGCTCGGAATGCCGGATCGTCGCCGGGTACTCGCCCGGCGGGAGCTGACTTTTGTCGAAGCTCAGACTGATCGTATCACCGCTGATAGATGTGATTTCAGCCTTAAGCCCGCCAACTCCAATGCTCGCGACTTCGTCAAGCGGCGGCAGTTCATCGAAAAGCGCCGTGAAGGTCGGAGCGGCTGACGACGATGGTGAAAAACCGCGATCGTCGAATGCATCGAGAGAAGTTCTAACACTTCTGAAGTGCGTGTCGGCCGGCTTCTTCAGCACGAGTTCGGCTTGCTTTCCGTCCGCAAGCTTCGTGGCGTCTTCAACGACCTTCCAGCTGTCCAGATTCCTGCTGCTTTCGATCTGATACTCTCCCCCTTCAGCACCGGTCCATGTGAGTGTGATGCTTTCGTCGTCCGTCTTGCTGACAGTGATCTCGGAGGTGATGTTCGGTCCTCCTTTGAAGAGAACCGTGCGATTTTCCGGAACGGATCGGACGTTTCCGCCGGTGACCTTGCCGAAAAAGTAGCGACCGATGTTGTAGGGAAAGACCGGTGTCCCGTGGGGATCGATGCAGCAGAAGTAAGCCCAGGTTCCTTCGGGGAAATCGGGCGTCACGCAGAAGCGGACGTTGTACTCGTTGAGATCGAAATCCTTGCCCTGAACCTTTCCAAGATCTCCGAGATAATCGTAGTCCTCAAGGTACTGGCCGAGCGGGTAGAGTGCCGGGTCAAGGTCCGGGCCGTACTGCGATTCGCGAAGGGGCCGGGCCCGTTCGGGCTCGTTGCGGATGATCCATGCAGGGAGCGACTTGCGGCCGGTGGCGGCGAGATTGGTGGAGCCGTTGGATCCATCACGCTTCTGATAGCCTGAAATCATGCGTCGAACCGGGCTGTCAGGATCCATCGGATCGGAATAGCCGTAGGGTCCGTAAAGCGGGATACCATCGAAGGCCCATCCGAGAATCGGCGAGTGATCGCCATTAGGGTTCTCGCGGTAGGTGTTGCTTGTGGCATCGTAGTCGACGGAGTCACCGAGCAGATGACGAAGTCCCGGAGGGTTCGCGTGGTAGTGATGGGTTCCTCCGGCTTGATGCGCGTTGGATGAGTCAAAGGTCGGGGACTCATTGACATAGGCGTCGCGATTCCAGATGCCGTCACCCCGGTTCCGCCGATCGCGGGGTCGGGCGTCGCGCTTCTCCGAGGCGATATAGGAAAAGGCGTCGCGAGAATCGAACATGGCGACGCCATCGACAAAGTATCCGATCGCCCCGAGGCCGGTTGGCGTCTTCGTGGATTCCTCCATTGTCGGACTGAGGGGAAAGCGGGCGGTCTGGGCGATGTTGACCGGGTAGTTGGGAAAGGGGCGACCGTTCTCGCCCTGCCATGGACCCATCACATGAAAGGCGAGACCTGAAGTTCGAATGTAAAGGTCATCGGCCGTAACGGCGATTTCACTCACTCCAGCATAGGTCGGGACCTCCTGACTAGTACCACTCGCGTGCTTCCAACTCGTAACGGAAGTACCCGATGATTCCTGAGAGGCTGTGGTGTAGACTCTTGCATACTGACCTGAGGGAGAAGTAAGCCACGAACTACGGATGGCTTGGGCGCACAGGACGGGGGAGGCCAGCAGGGCGAGGGTGATTGCGTAGGGTATCATGCTTTCGGGGGGAACCCGATTGATCCGGGAAAGTTGCTCGGTGCTTGCTGAGTCTGTTAGATGGTTGCATTGAAAACCATCGAGGCGCTTGATAGGAGTGACTCAGGTTTGCGCAGCCGGTCGTCAGACGGTTTCTCATCGAAGTCTCATGGGCCTACATCGCGCGCGGCGACGGGATCAGGTGATATTTTCCATTCGTCCGGACATACAGAATGCTTTCCTCCTCAGGGCTCGAATCAAGCTGGTGGAGCGTTTTTCCCTCGGCGCTGAAATGGCTTCCGGGGTCGAGGGTCTTGGGTTCCTGGACGCTGGGATGGCGGTAGTCGAGTTGTCCTTGAATCACGACCGCACGGAAGCTTTCGCCGTCGCTCCTGATGCTGCCTTTAAAGCCTGCGGGCAATTTGATGAAAGTCCCGTTCAACTCGCCAGCCTCTGTCTTTCCCCAGAGGAAGGCGATTTTCGGGGCATCTGCGTCGCCCGGATTCTCCCCCGAATCGACCCAGGTGAGGTCGGACTTTCCGAGCCAGACGATGTTGGATTGGTCCACGTTGACCGGACGTTCTCCGCTATCGAATGCCTCATCTTCCGGAAGAACGTGGTAGGGGCCCTCTTCGATTTCGATGTAGGCGAGGGAGCCTTTTCCCGTGGCGGCGGTGATGTGCACATGGCCTTTGGGTTGGGTCCAGAAGGAGCCTGGCGGCATCCACATGTTGGCGGCGTCGGGATCATCGTTGTGAATGGCTCCGCGAATCACAATGCCGCGGTAGGAGACGTTGTGAATGTGCGGCGGGGATTCAAAGCCATCGCTGGGCTTGAGGAGGAATCCGGTGGCTCCGGCGGCGTTGCGGTCACCCCAAAGCGTTCCAGCCATAGGAGCCAGGGCACCGCGTTTGGGATTGAGAAAGGTCCAGTCGACTTCGGAGGCCAGCGTGACCTGGACGTTGCTATCCTTTCCTGCATGGGGCTGGGTTTCCGCGATGGCGGCGCTGAAGAAAAGGACCGCGCTAATCGCTGTTAGATAGTATTTCATGGCTGGTGTTTGGTGATGATTAGTTCTCAATCACAACTTTCCCCATGCCTTGTCCGCTTTCCAGACGGGCATGGGCTTCACTGGCCTGCTCAAGGGAATAGCGGTTCTCATCGAGCACGGGTTTCAGGGCACCGGCTTCGGCAATCTTCGTCAGCTCGGCCAGGATTTTCGCGTGTTGCTCTCGTTTGAAGTCGTGAAGCATGGGGATCAGCATGAAGACGACGTGCAGGGAGAGTCCCTTGAAGTGCGCGGGCGTCAGATCGAGCTCGCACATCGACACCGTGGTGGCGACCTGGCCATTGAGCGCTGCGGCCTCGAAGGAATTCGTGAGGTTCGCTCCGCCAACGGAGTCGAACACGAGCTCAAATCCCGCGCCGTCCGTGTGTTTGTCGACGTACTGCTCCACCGACTCCGTCTTGTAGTTGATCGGAGTGGCTCCCAGTTCGCGGATCAGTTCCAGTTGTTTCCCGCCGCCGCCAGTCGAGTAGACGTCGGCACCGAAGTGCTTGGCCAGCTGGATCGCGACATGACCGACGCCGCCGGATCCGCCGTGAACGAGCACCTGTTGGCCGGCCTCGATGTTCGCACGGATGAGACCTTCGTAGGCGGTGATCGCGACCAAAGGCAGCGCCGCCGCTTCGCGCATCGACAGGTTCTTGGCCTTATGAGCGATCAGCTTCGAGTCGGCGACGATGTACTCGGCGAGCGTGCCGGGGAGATCCGCGAGACCACCGGCGCAGCCGTAAACTTCATCACCCACGGCATAGCCCTCGACGCCCTCGCCGATGGCTTCGACCGTGCCGGCAAAGTCCATGCCGAGAAGAGCTGGGGTTGCGGGAGATAGGGGCAGTTCTTCGCCCATGTTGCGGATCATGGTGTCGACCGTGTTGACGCTCGAGGCGGCGATCTTGACCAGGACGTGTCCGGCTTTGACGGCTGGCTTTTCGATTTCGGTGGCTTCGAACTTCGAGTCCGGGCCGTAGCTGTTGAGGATCATTGCTTTCATGGTGGTATTCTCGTTGGGAGTTGCTGGGTGAAAGTCTCGCCCTTGGACGGGCTGCGTTTCATGGATCAGACTATTCGGTCTGGACAATTTGTGAAACGAGTTGTTGAAATCGAATTAATGAGCAAAGCGAATAGATCACCCTTCAAGCTGGATACCGATCTTCTCAGCCTTCGGACGCTGGTCGCGGTGGTGGAAGAGGGGGGATTTTCCGCAGCGGCGAATCGGGTGCATCGCACGCAGTCGGCCATCAGCCTGCAGATCGCGAAGCTTGAGGAGCGTCTCAATACGAAGTTGCTGGAACGGACGAGCCGGTCGCTGAGTCTGACGCCAGCGGGCGAGACCTTCCTCAGCTACGCCCGGCGGATTCTGGAGTTGGCGGATGAGTCGATGCTCGCGCTCAGCGCGCCGGAAGAGGGATCTTTGTTGCGGGTCGGGTTCGCCGAGTACCTCGCGCCGCAGCATTTGCACTCGGTGCTCGCCCGCTTTCGCCGGGCGCATCCGAATTGTGAGCTGCGTCTAGTACTCGGTCTGGGCGGCGAGATGTTAGATGCCCTCGATCGGGGTGAACTCGATGTGGTGTTTTCCGGCCCGGACCGCGATGGCGGACAAGTGCTTTGGCAAGAGCCTCTCGTCTGGACCGGCCACGACAAATTCGGTGACGACGACGAGATCGAGCTCCTGCTTTTTCCCGCTCCCTGCATCTATCGGAAGATCGCCTTCGACGCTCTAACAAAAGCAGGCAGAACCTGGAAAGTCGCACTCAATGCCAACTCGACCCAGGCGATCCAGTCGGCGGTGCGGGCTGGAATGGGGATCGGAATCCTGCCGGCTTCGTCGGTGCTGGATGACATGCCGGTGATTGAAGCCGGCATGCCGAAGTTATCGAATACTTACTTGGTGAGCTACACCGCTCCGGACCTTTCCAACCCCTACGCCAGCCGCTTCACCGATTTCCTTCTCGCCTGCATCGAGGACAGTTTGGGGAAATCCATCATCTTTCTGGACCGTGGAAAGGCCGAGGTTTCCGGAAAGCCGGGCAGGCGGAAGACACGGAGTCAGGAGAAGGCGTGAAGCCCGTTAGCGACGGCGACTACTTTTGAGTTTCGACTTCCTTCCGCAGCTCTTGAGCTACGGTAAAATAGTAGTTCCGTCCGGTGGCTGTGAGGAGTTCTTCCGCGAGGGCGCTGAGGGCGTCAGCCTTGATGAGTTTCGGTTCGTCGGCTTCCGGATCGAGGGCGATCAATTGGTCGCTGAGCTGCGCGGCCCATTGGGCGTCGTTGTTCTTGAGGGCCAGACGGGCCTGGACCAGCAGAGCTTCTTTGCCGCCGGCCAGTTTGGCCATGCGTTCGGCTTCATCCTTCGGTGAGAGCGGGAAGAGGTTGGTGGGGTTGCCATCGAACCACCCGAGATACCCTTGGAAGATAGCGCGCACGGCCCATTCGACATTGCCGTAGTATTCCCCCAGGTAGTCCTTCTCGGCGAGCTTGGCGGGAAGTTTCACGTAGTCGACCAGTTCGTCGGGAGTCATTCCCTGGTTCATCCCTTCGATGGTCTTGTCGAAGACAAAGCGGATGGCGTCGCGGTAGTCGGTAAGCGCCTGCTTCACGTTCTCCGCTCCCACAATCGGACGGGTATGACCGGGGACGAGGGCTTCCGCGCCTTCCTGAAGCATGGCGTCGTTGGCATCGGCCCAACTGCGGATATCGCGATAGGCGGTTCCGCGGATGGCGTAGGCATTCGGCCAGGATTTGTAGAAGTTGTCTCCGCTGAAGAGCACCTTCTTCTCCGGCAGCCAGACATAGAGGGCGTCATCGGTCTCTCCGCTGACGGCGACGAGTTCGACCTTAACTCCCGCAATGGTGAGTTTCTCGCGACCGCTTTCGAAAGTGCGGGTAGGCATGACTTCGGAAGTTTTCCCGAAGCGGACTTGATGGTTGTCCGGCACGGCGGGGGCGACGCCATTGTTGATCTTCTTGTCGGCCGGCAGCAGGGCTCCGGCCTGGCGCGAACCGCGTGGTCGATGGATGGTCAGGCCCGCTCCGCTGAAGGTGCCGCTTTCCGAGCCGAAGTTCTCGCGGGCCCAAACATCCACATCCTCACCCTCGGCCGCAAAAATGCTGGCTCCGCCGATGTGGTCCCCGTGGCTGTGGGTGAAAATGATCGCCTTCACTGGCTTGTCGGTGAGCTTTCGGAATTCCGCGAGTGCCTCTTTTGCCGCGCCGGGTGTCTGGCCGGTGTCGACGATGATGATGCCGTCGTCGCCTTCGATCATATTGATGGTCGAGGCGCGATAACCAACCGCGCTGTAAACGCCATCGGCGACTTTCACCGCTTCCTTGCGGAACTCGGCATTGCGTTCGATGAGACGCCGGGTGGCCTCGGATTCCGCGGAGCTGATCGAGGAAAAGGCGAGGGGCGCGAGAAGCAGAAACGACAAACGGAAGAGAGAATGTGTCTTCATGGCGATTACCCTGCGCCCCGATCAGAAGCTTGGCAAGAAGAAATTCAAATGCCATTTGAAAAACGGTTTGAATTGCGATTTGACGAAGGTGCGTCGGTGCTCAATGATGGGTCAACGACCGCCTGCAAACCATGAGTCACCCCACCAAAGCCCGCCTCTTGGAAGCCGCGAAGGAAGTGTTCATCGAGCACGGTTACGAAGGTGCCACCGTGCAAATGATCGCAGCAGCCGCCGGCGCGAACATTGCCGCGATCAACTATCATTATGGAAGCAAGGCGGATCTCTACGCCAAATATGTCGTCGAACATCTTGAGGCCATCATGGGGCGCATGCCTCGGCTGAGTGACGATCCCTCGGATCCGGAGGGCCAGCTGCGCAAGTTTGTCGTCTGGTTTTTCGAGCGCTATCATCCCGAGTCCCCGCTGCGGCGTATCAATCAGGACATGGTCGCGATGAAGAGTGGATTCATCGATTCGATTCTGGAAAAGGTCATCAAACCCGAGTTCCAGAACAGCCGCGAGCTGGTCACCGCCCTGCTCCCACCGGACACTGCTGAGCTCACGATTCGGTGCTGGATCAAGTGCATCATTTCACTCTGCACCGGCCCGATTCACGGCGCGCACCTCTATCCGACAGTCTTCCCGGGGACGGTTTTCGATGAGGATGAAATCAGGGCCCAGGCCGAGCATGTCGCGCAGTTCCTCCTCGATGGACTGGCAGCGGCCTGGTCTTGAGCCGGGGCATGTGGCGACGAGAGAGTTTGAGTGGTGCGGGGACATGGAGAAGGACTTATTATGTCGTTTGCTCGCGGTCTGGAGGCGCTTGTTGGGTGGTGGGGGTGATTTGGCGGGGAGAGAGGCGCTTGCTGGGGGACACAGGCGGGACGCCTGTGCTCCTTGGGTCAATTGCCGTTCCAGGTCAGGATATCGCTCTTGGAGAGCTCCGATTGGACGGCGGTGATCAGGTCTTTGATGGAGGCGTCGGATGCCTTTGTCCTCCTAAAAGAGGACTGATTTCTCGCTGGGCGAGCCCCCACACGGAAGGTGATGATTCGCAGCATGAAGTTGACAAGAATTGTGATCGCCTTGGGTGCTGGAGTCCTCGGGGCTCTGCCCATCGTCGGGTCGGCTGCGGAAGAGGTTTCGATCTCCTCCTTGCTGCGGGAAATGCTCGACCGGGATCAGGTCGCGCGATTCCCCACGCAGGATTTCCGCCTGAAGCAGGACAGCAGCTACAACCGTGTCTCGGTCGCGCCGGAGCCGCCGAAGAACGAGCCGACCGGTTGGTTCGCCAACAACGACTACAACACCAAACCCGAACACGGGAGGTTCATCCGCATCGAGAAAAATCAGGGGCGCGAGGAATTCGTCCTGATGGAGGACGAGGGACCGGGGGCGATCGTCCGCACCTGGATGCCCTGGCGCAAGCAGACCAGTGGCACGACCAACGCGATTCTCCGCATCTACGTCGATGGTCATCCGGAGCCGGTGATCGAAGGCAATCAGTTCGAACTCTTCCAAGGCAAAGGCCTGGTTCCCTTTCCTCTCGCCCACGAATCCCTGCGCTCGGCGGTTTCCTTTTTTCCGATCCCTTATGCAAAAGGCTGCAAGGTCACGGTTTCCGAGTGTCCCTTCTTTTTCCAGTTCACCTATCGCGAGTACGACGACGAGGTCCCGGTGAAAAGTTTCACCATGGACGACTTCGAAGCCGCCAGGCCACTGATCGACGAGACTTGCAAAAGCCTCCTCAATCCTCAGGACGCGACTGAGGGAAAGACCTTCGAGCTCTTCGGTACTCTCGCCCCGAATGAGGAGCGGAAGGTCTCTATGGCGGAGGGCGTGGCGGCGGTGCGGGCACTCAGCGTCAAGCTCGCCGATTACTCCGACCCGGAGATCACCCGCAAGGTCGTCCTCAAGATGAGCTTCGACGGTAAGGAGACCGTGTGGTGCCCGATTGGTGACTTCTTCGGCTGCGGCATCGGCCTCAATCCGATGCAGGGCTGGTTCCGCACCGTCGCTGAGGACGGCACGATGCGCAGTCGCTGGGTGATGCCCTATCAGAAGAATGCTACGATGAGCATTCTGAACCTCAGTGAGAAACCCGTGGATGTGGAGGCGCGGGCCATCACCGGCGAATGGACCTGGAGTTCCGAATCCCTCTATTTCCACGCCCAGTGGCGTGGCCAGTATCCGGTTCCCACTCGACCCTTCTCCGACTGGAACTACGTCACCATCAAGGGCCGCGGCGTTTATGTCGGCGACACCCTGACCATCATGAATCCCGTCGAGAAATGGTGGGGCGAGGGTGACGAGCGGATCTACATCGATGGCGAGGACTTCCCCTCGATCTTCGGCACCGGCACCGAGGACTACTACGCTTACTCCTGGGGCGGCCGCAGCACCGACTTCTACGAACATCCCTTCCACGCCCAACCCTTCTGCCACAAATACAACAAGCTGAACCGCAAGACCGATTCGAACGAGCGGAACACCATGGGCTTCAGCGTGGAAACCCGCAGCCGCGCGCTCGACACGATGCCCTTTGGCAGCTCGCTGCAGTTGGACATGGAAGTCTGGTCCGGGTCGGACTGCGAGATGGGCTATCAGGTCGGTGTCTACTGGTATGGCGATGCCGAAACCACCTCGAACCGGAAGCCCGAACCGAGCGAGATCCCGAACGTTCCCGAGCTGCCCGCAGCGCTGACCCATCCCGAGACCGCGACAAAGGGCCAGGCCTTCGACGACGCGGTGGGTTTCGAAAAACTGAAAGTCCTTTCCAAGCCGGAGGGCTCGAAACCTGAGCTCATGAGCAAGGGGCCGGCCAACAAGCAGCTTCATGACCAGAACCTCCTCCTGATCCGCGGCGCCAAGGTGGGCGACGCCATCGAATTCGAGCTGCCCTCCCAGCTTCCCTCGGCCGAGCGCCTGACGCTGCAAGCCGTCCAAAGCTTTGACCTCGGCGTGGTCCAATTCTCCGTCAACGGCAAGCCATCAAAGAAGGTCGATCTCTTCTCCCCGAAGCCACGAGCAAGCGGGCCGATTATCTTGGGAGACTTCGAGGGGGTCGACGGCGTCCACACTATCCGCGTGGAAGTCGTCGGCAAGAACCCCAAGTCCAGGGACACCTTCATCGCCTTGGACTGCATTCTCAGCGGCTCGGCGGAGTGAGCGATTCGTCCCCCGCTATTCGAGGATGCCGCAGCGATAGCCCTTGCTGATTGCCGCCGGAGCGTTGGGGACGTCCAGCTTGCGGTAGATCCGGTTGATGTGGGTCACCACGGTCGAAACGCTCACGCCGAACTCGTGGGCGATCTGCTTTCTCGAAAGCCCTTCCGCCATCAGGGCCAAGGTCGCCAGCTCCCTATCCGATAGCCGGTGGTCGACCTTTTCATTCTTCGGCTGCTTCTTGAGTTTTTCGATGATGTACTTCGACACCCCGGTATCGAGGACGTTGCCTCCCGAGGCGATGTTGCGAACCGCCGCACGGATCTCCTCCGAGGTCGCCGATTTCAGGAGGTAGCCCATGGCACCCCGTGACAGGGCCTGAATCACGTCGTCCTCCTTGTCGGACTGGGTCAGCATCAAGATCGGAACCTCCTCGATGCCACCAATGAAGTGCGGAATCGCCTCCAGCCCGCTCATTCCGGGCAGGGAGATGTCGAGGATGATGGCATCGGGGACGAATCGATGCAGCTTGTTGAGGCTGCGCAGCGCGGCTTCGGCGGTGCCGAAGCTCATGACCTTGTCGATGGCGGGATCCTCGTTCAAAGCGAGTTCGACCACGCGGGTGAAGGCCCTGCTGTCCTCGACCAGCATGATTTTGAGTGTTCTATCCATGGATGAATCCGAATCTCCGGGTTTTCAATGTCAGTGATACGCTGGTCCCTCCGCCTGCCTCCGATCCCACATCCAGCTTGGCTCGCAACAACCTTGCCCGCCGCTTGAGCGAGGAGGAAATCCCGCCGTCGCTTCCCTCACCGTTGTCTCTGACGTGAAGGGAGGCCTGCCTGGCGTCTGCCATGACCTCAATTTCGACCCGCGTCGCATGGGAGTGGCGGATCACGTTGGTCAGGCATTCCTTGAAGAACAACAGCAGGTCAATCCGCCTCCGGGGAGCGAGCAACTTCAGGTTCTCGCCTCCATCCACCCTGAACACGTGCTCGAAGTCCCGCAACAGTCGTTCCGCGGAGCGCCTCAGCTCCGCTTCCAGATCTTCGCAAAGACCCTTGGCCTCGACCATGCTGGTGCAGTGCCGGGTGGCCTCAGAGGTCTCCTGCGAAATCACCCGAACCTCGTCTAACAAGTCCTCCGCGTCTTCCCCTGACTTCAGTCTTCCCCTAACGATGTCGCTCAGGATGGCTATGGCATGGAGATTCGCGCCGACCTCGTCGTGTAGGTCGGCGACGAAGCGCTTTTTGATCCGGGTGACCTGCCTCATTCTCGCGATCCGGCCCATCAAGACCGCGATCACCAGGCCGGCTGCCAACACACCCGCCAGCCACGCCACCAGAGTCAGCGTATTACTCTGCTTTCGGTAGCGGTCGAGCAGCGCGCGGGACACGGCCGGCCTGAGGAGCGACAGATCGTGTCGCCTTGCCAGCTGCTCCATCCACTCGCGCAACGGCAGGATGTTTCCGAAATGATTCCGGCCATCGGTCAGGTTTCCCAGATCACCATCCGTGAAATTCATCTCCCCGCGCAGCTCCGGAAGCACCCCTTCGGCAACATTTTCTCCGGCGGCAAGTATCTCGATTTCGGTGAAGCCGACACAGCGGTGTTGCTCCTTCGCTTCAGGAGCCTTGTAGCCATCCGTCACCGTGAACCTGACATAGCGACACGGCGAGCGGGGGAAACGCAACACGATGACCGGCCCCGACTCGTAGATGGTGTTCCTTTTGAAATCCACCAGCTCGACAGCATCCGAAAAGTCCGGACGGCTCGCGCCTTCAACCCGCATCGACCGTGGCAGGCCGTAATCCGCATGCCGGACCTGAGGCACGCTTTCACTGAAATCGGGCGCATGCAGATGGATCTGATCCACGGCGTGGCTCTCGCCGAGATCGAAGACGAGGGACGGCACCTCGCCAGTGTAATAGAAAATCACACAGGACTGGCTCGGTGCGCCGTCCGCCGAATCGATGACATAGGGAGTGGCACCGTCGACAAGGGCTTCCCTGGAGTAGGAGCCTCCAACACGACTGCCGAACAGCGAGGACGCGCTGACCCTTCCGCGCAGGGCCACATTCCGCTTTCCGGAGAAGGCCATGACTTCCGCCAGCTGGAAGGCGTATGCGCCATCCAGAGCCCGCGGCGACAAGACCTTCGCTCGAATCTCGATCCAGGAGCAGGAAACCGGAGCGAGGGGAAGAACCAGCGGTGCGATCCGGGGAAGCAATTCGTCTGCGGGACCGAAGGAGGACACCACCGATTCGGATTCTCCGTTTCCCACCACGACATCGAACTCGACTGGAAAGGCATCGCCCGCCAAGCCCGTGTCCGGGTCCCGCCAGACGACGGGAACCAGCACAATCCGGTCAATCTCCGCCTCCTCAACAAAGTCGACGCGTAGCCACTCGAGGTGGTCGGCCTGTTTCCTCGGCTTCGAGCCCCAGCCGATGTTCCCGACACCGGCCCGCACGGTTGGATGGGCGAGCGTCGCCAGCTCCTCGTCGATCTCCTCGAGCTGTGCCTCGACCTCCTTCAGAGACATGCCGTCGAAATCGCAAGCCGCGGCAACGCCACACCAGCATGTCAGCAGCAACAGCCACTTCAAGTGACCTCCTCTTCGCCACGTGACCCGCCCTTCTCGCTGTGGGAAATCGGGAGTCTTGTCGGGTTTCATGAGGAAGGAAATCTGAGGCGCGCCCGCAGGCTCATGCCTCCATACATCAAGGCCTCGCCAATCTCGATTGCAAGCCTCGCTTGTCCTCCAAAAGAAGGACAAGCTACCCCTGCCGAAAGGTTGATCAGCCCGGGACCGTGACTTCCTCCCCCGACTCCTCGGTCACGGACTCCCTCGCATGATTCCGACCAAGCACGAACCCGATGGTGGCTAGCAGGAGGCAGACGAAGGCGGTCGCCAGCAGCAGGCCTGTCACCCCGAATCCCAGCTTGTCCGAGCAGAAGGCAACAATCCAGATCCAGAAGACATCTCCTCCGCGATAGACGGCGACATCGATGATCGGCTTGGTTCTGAATCGGGCCTCCTTGTCGACCGCGGTAAACAGGATCTCACGGCTGGGCCGGGTAACCGCATAGTTGCCCGCACGCCTGATGACCTGGAAGGCGAAGAACAGGAAGATCGCCGGGTTGAAACTCAGCGCGATCAGCAGGATCGCGAGGACGAAGGGAACGATTCCCAACGACACGGGAAGGCCGAACCTCCTCACCAAGCGGTTGGTGAAAAAGAAACCGATGAGAATCGTGAGGCTGTTCGTGACGAGCTCCACCACACTGAGAATCCTAGTCCGCTGTTCCTCGCTGTAGTCGGCAAGCCAATCGAGCTGGATGCCGTACAGGAACGCACTGATGCCCGTGAACACGAAGATGAAGGCCGCGATTCCAAGCAAGCGCTTGTGCGTGATGAATTCCTTGAAGCCCTTGAACGGATTCGGACTGAGCTTGACCTGGGAAAGGTCCTGCTTGCCGGCTTTGGTGGCCTCCTTGTTGAGCAGGCGGATGAGCGGGAGCGTGGCAAGCAGCACCACCGAGGTGATCAGAAGGATGTACTCGACCTTGTTTCCGATCGGGAAAAGCAACAGCAACGAAGGACCGAAAATCGCCCCGGCGCTCGCACCCGTGTTGATGAAGCTGAAGATCCGCTTGCTCTCTTCCTTCTTGTAGATCTGCGAAAGGAAGCTCCAGAAGACCGAGACGTGGAACAGGCTGAAGACACTGCTCCAGACATAGAAAACCTTGCCGAGAAATCCGTTCGTGATCCCCCACTTCAGAAACATCCGGCCGAGCGATGTGTCCGAGACCCCGATCTTGTAGGCGCAGAAAATCAGGAAAAAGGTCGCGGCGAAAAAGGCGAAGACTGCCGGGACGATGGCCTGTGGTGAAAACCTCGCGGACAGGAAGTTGTAGATCGAGACAGCGACCGTGGAGACCAGGAAGGTGATCGTCCACTGCTGCGCAGTACTCACGCTTCCCCAGTCACTCGGAAGGGCATCCCTCACCGGCTTCATGATGAAGTAAGAAGCCATCAACATGAAGATGAAGAGGAAGGACACCAGTGCTGCCCTCACCTCCGAAGGCTCGATCTGGGTCAGGCGGGTGAATAAAGGTTTGTCGTTCATGGATCGAATCGGGGAATGGCGTCCAATGGCTTACCATTCAAGTTCGGTGCCATCGTAGTACCAGAATCCACCGGAATGGGTCTGATCGAGTGAGGCGATGAACTTGATGATCTGCGAAACGCTCTCCTCCGGTTTCAATGGCGCGCCTTTTCCTCCCATGGCGGTCTGGTTCCGACCGGGAGCCAGCGAGATCACGACGAAGCCCTTCTCGTTCAACTGGCTGTGGAGATTGCGCGTCACCATGTTCACCGCCGTTTTGCTGATCGCATAGCCGGTCATATTCCCAGTGCCATCGGTGAGTCTCCCGGCGCGGGAGGAAACATTGATGACTTTTGGAGCGTCCGAGAGTTGGAGGTTCGGAGTCAGGGCTCGGGAGACGAACAGGGGGCCGAGGGTGTTGACAGAAAAGCTGAGGGTCAGGGCCTCCCGAGTCTGATCCCGGCTCAGGTAGCCCGCATTGTTGATCAGCACGTCGATCCGGCGACCCTTGAGCCCCTTCGCAAGATTGGCAATGTCCTCATCGTCGGTGACATCCAGTTTGACGACCTCGGCACCCGTCGCCTTAAGTTCCACCGCCTCATCAGGCTTGCGGGCGGTTCCGATCACCTGATGACCACCTGCCCGATACTGCTTCGCATACTCGAGTCCGAGTCCGCGGTTCGCTCCGGTAACCAGTATGGTCAGCTTTTCAGCCTTGTCCTCAGCGAAGGTCGAAGTCGTTAGGGAAACCAGGCAGATGAGTAGCAGTCGCAGTGTGACCGCCAAGCTATGGGATGTCTTTGTTTTCATGAATGGATGATGTTGAGGAAAGCCGAGGGGAAAGTGAAAGCCGCCTGCCTCATGCCGATGCGTTTGGTCCGGTGGCGGATCGCTTCCGATGAAAGGGGAGTCGCTTTCTTTCATTCCGATTTGCTGGATAGGCGCAGGAAACACCGGGCACTTGTCGTCGGGACCTTGACCCGTAATCGGGAAAGTGCCGGCCCTGAGCCGTTGTCCACGGGATCGCTTGAGATAATGACGAAGTCCGATCCCTGATTGAGACTCGTGAAGTTGAGATCAACTGATCCCTGCACGAAGTAGTCGGTGCCGATGGCTAGGTCGCTTCGAATCGCCCACTCGAACAGGTAGCCCTCGCTCCCGGAAGTACGATCGACGTCGTAGGGAGCAATCACGAGTCCACGGCTCGTGGGATCATTCGGATCGCTGTCCGCCCAGAATTCCAGTAGTTCAGCACTGCCGTCCTTGTCAGTGTCGCCGTTGGGATCGATCTTCGAAGAACCGAGATGGGTCAGGGCCCACTCGTCCTCGATGCCATCGCCCTGGCTGTCGTCGCCAGCGATGTCAGTGATATCGACGACCACATCGCTCGTCACCTCGCCCGGGTTCGGTGCGAAGCCATCGCTCGCCAGCACCACCAACGTCCGGCTTGTCGTTTCCTCGTAGTCGAGTCCATCCCGCACCACGGTGATCTCACCGGTTGACGGATCGATGTCGAAGTAGCCGCCGTCATTTCCGCCGATGATCGAGAAGGTCAAGGTGCCGCGCGAGGGATCATCGGGATCGCTGACCTGCGGACCGGAACCCACCGGACTCACCGCGGGGGCGTTCTCCACCACGGTGAAAGGTCCGGCGGTCGCATCCAGCGCCGGTTTGGCGTTGGCGTAGTGGTTGATCCAATCGGTGAGGAGGGCGACGCCTTCCTGATCGACGATGTCGGTCGCAAGTGGTGGCATCCTGTTGTAGCCGTTGGTGTGGGAAGTCAGGCTCAGGATCATCGACTTTGCGGTGTTTCCCGGAATCACGAGACGATCGGTCGGTTCGACGACCGAGAAGCCGACGCCCTCGCCGTGCAACAGCTTGGTCTGCTCGATCGTGAGTTGGGGTTCACCGCTCCAGGAGTTGGGGACCACACTGCTGCCTTCGTAGTGACAGTAGGAGCAGTTCACCGCCAGGTAGGATCTGGCCCGTTCTTCGAGATTCGCGGAGATGTCGTCCGAAGCGTGGTACTTCGGAAGGTTCTCGAAATCGTCAGGCAGACCGGTCGGTGAAGACAGGTAGCCCGACTCCTTGAGCAGTTTGATAAAGTTGTCGGTGTTTCCCGAAAGCGTGCCGTCGAGGTTGAGCTGTCGCGTATTGAAGCCGAGCATCACCTTGTTGTCGTTGGTATGGCAGGTCCGGCAATCGCCGCGCGAGGGGATCCGCCAGGTCTGGCGGTGATTGCTGCCGCCCTCGGTGATGGTGAGGTCGAAGTCCTCGCCTTCGCTGGCCACGAGGTCGGCCTCGGTGCCCGCCTCGTTCCATCGGTAGGAGACCCCGTAAAAATCCTTCTCTGTCTTGACCAGAAAGCGCGTCTCGAGGCGCTTCACCTTCGTCCCCGGGTTGTCCCGATTGAGGTCCATGTCGAAGTGCTTGATCCAGACAGCGCCGGCGGGCGCTTCCCAGAGTCCGTCCTGCGAGTAAGCGATGGTGTCGAGCAGGTCATCGACGGCGAAGAAGCGCGTTTTGTCGGCATGATCCGACCAGAATCGCAGATTGAGGTCGTAAGGATGGACGCCTGCGTTTGGTGTTAGATTCGCCAGATTGCTGAAGGCTCCCGTTTCCGTCAGCGTCTGGGGAAGGGAGGCGTCGTCAATGTTGAACTCCAGTCGGCGGATGATGCCGTCGCTATAGTCGAGCATCAGGATGCTGCCATCGGATGGGTCGCCAATCATCGCCGTGATACCTCCTTCGGTACCGAGACGCACGATGCTACTAACTCCATAGGACTTCGCCTGGAAGGCGCTCGACTCGGAAATGACTTTGGTCACCATACCGCTTTCATCAAGCCCCCAGTCGTTGCCGACCGCGACCCGCTGCACCAGCTGATGCGCGCTGTTGTCAGGTCGCTTGAAGTACCAGATGTCGCCCTTAGTGTAATCCGCGAAAACGAAGGCACCTGTCAGTTCCGCGATCGCCGTGCCCTGATAGAAGGTGCCGCCGATGATGGACTTCACGCCGCTGCCCGAGGTGTTGCCGGGTTTCTTGTATTCCAGCACGGGTTGGACGAAATCCACTCCGGCCGGAGGCTCCGACAAGGGCCCGGGGTACTGGGTAGTCCCCATTTGAAGCACTCCCGGATCCGTGCCCTCGAAATAGCCCCAGCCCGCGTTTCCACCCCTGGGCATGATGCTGATCTTCTCATAGCCGTGGGCACCGTCATCGGCGACCCACAGTTCTCCTGAATCGGGAACGAAGCCGATCTTCCATGGATTGCGGAAGCCGACGGCATACATTTCGGTCCTCACTTGCCATGGGTCGCTGGTGGGCGTGGCCTGGCCGTTGAAGGTCGTCACCCCGCGACCATCGCTGAAGTTGGGGTCGACGAAAGGATTGTCCGCGGGAACCGAATAGTAGGCCTTTCCCATGCCGTCGAGATGAACTCCGTCGGTGTTGGCCGGCTCGTGATTGCCCGGCTTCTTATCGACGTCGATGCGTAGGACCGAGGACCAGAAGCCATCGTCGATCCGCTGGGTGTTGGCCGGGCCGGTGAAATTTCCGTCGTCACCAACGGCAATGTAAAGGTAGCCGTCCGGCCCGAATGCCAGACGATTGATGCGGTGGATGTTCTGATTGCTGGGGTTCTCAAAGAGGACCAACTCGGTGGCCGCGTTGACTTGCGACAGGTTGGAGGCGTTGGCGGTGAAGCGCGAAACCCGCACGGTGTCGTTGCTGCCGTTTTCCCGATCATAGCCGACATAGAAATAGCGGTTGTTGGCGAAGTCCGGATGGAAGGCGACTCCGCGCAATCCGCAGAAAGTCTGGGTCCGGGTTTCCCCTGAGATGTCCAGGAACAGGGACTTGCTCGGCGTCGCCGCCGTCACGTCCTGGATCAACTGAATCCTCCCGGCTCGTTCCGTGATGACCAGGGCTTGGGGGTTCCCGGGAATCGTTTCCAGGCAGGTGCCCTGGGAAAAGCTGAGACCGGGGAAGGCATTCGGAAACTGCCATCCGCCGCTTGGTGGTTGCTCCGAAAAATTCAGGCTGCTGTTGGCCACCTTGGTGCCGTTGTTTGCGAGAATGTCGACCCTTCCGGTGTAAGTCGTGTCGCCGTCGCTATGGTCCACCGCATACTCGAAGCTGTCGGCGCCCTCCGTTCCTCCGTGGATGTAGCGAAGGGTGCCATTGGGCTGCCGCTCAGCCGTTCCAAGCGAGGGAAGGCTGGTGATTCGCAGCGTGCTTGGGGCGAGCGCGTTTCCGCCAGTTCCGACGAGGTCATTCGCGAGCACGTCGAGATCGGTGGTCGAAGCGGTCAGTACATTGAAGAAATCATCCACCACTCCAGGCAGTGAGCCGTCCACCACGATGCTCGCCTGCAAGGCGGTCTCGTCGCCACCGTAGTTGCCGTTGTTTCCGACAACGAAGCTGATGGTGTCGCCCTCCGCCACGGTGATTCCCGAAATATCGAAGATGCCACTCGGACTGCTGCCGTCCGCATAGAGCCTGCCAGCCGATCCGGTCGCGGAAAACAGGCTGGTCGAGTTATGATAAACGCTGACGGCAACAGAGTCATTCGCGCCGCCCTGCAAATCCCGGAAGCTACCGGAAACCGTCGCACTGGAGCCGCCTGCGAAATCGGTCGCCGAGATCGTATATCGCGCGATGATGAAAGCGTCGTCGCTGTTGTTGCCGGGTTGGATAAGCAGGTCGCTTCCCGCCACGCCGCCATGTCCGGCGCCGGTGTAGAGTTGATAGGGACTTCCGCTTCCCAGAATCGAGGCCGAATCCAGAGCGCCGCCGCCTCCGAACCCGACGTTTCCGGAATTGCCAACCGGCTGGTTCGCCGCCAGTGCCACTTCGCTGCCTCCCGATGCCGCGGTCGATTTGAAATACTGCCAACCGGCAGGCAGCGAATTCGGCCCGGTGTAGTCCGCTGCGGCATCCGCTACGGTGACCGGTCCCACCGGTGGTCCGGAGAGCTTGCGTAGCTGGTAGCCGGTCAAGCGGACACCCTCTCGACTCGAGATGATGACCAGATCCTGATTGGTCGAATCCGCGGTGAAGGTTCCGATCGCGTAATCATTGCCATTCAGGACACGGTCACCGGTGCCGCTCAGGGTCATGGTCCGCTGGGGATTGCTTCCGAATCCTCCGTCATCCGCATACCAGACCTGAACCCGGTAACTGGCGCCTGTTTCGACACTGAGCGGGATCGTCACGAAGGTCTCGGCATTCGGTGTGAAATCGAGGTCACCCAGAAACTCGTCGTAAGCCGCATCGCCTGTGACGAAGGCAAAGAAATCCCCGCTGTGGTCGCTCGTCAGGCTGTTGTTTTCAGTGAAATCGATGCCGGCAAGCGTCACCACGGAAGGCGCGCCGGTTCCCGCAAAGTTCTGTGCCGTGACCAGCGTTCCGCTGGTGTCGACCTCGCTGACGCTCGAGATATCGGAGCTCGTCCAATCAATCGTCGCCGCGTTCAAGGGAACGGCGAGTATGCATAGGGCCGAGAGTTTCGGAGAGCGCAGGGGTTTCATTTCAAAGAGTCGGGTTTGTCCGGGGAGGCGCCGGGACAATTTGATCCGCCTATCCGAGGGCAAAACGCCGCGATACCCGTGGGCACCGCGGCGAAGACTCGAAGTGGAATTCGAATTGCTGGAACTCGCTCAATCCCGGCGACGCCGGATCAGGCCAAGAACTCCGAGTCCTGACAGCAGAGCGATCGACGGCTCGGGAATGGAGGTATTTCGCAGCTGGAGTGCAGACATTCGCACACCGTTGTGGGTTGAGGAAACGATGAGGTCGATGCTCGTTGCATCGGCAGTGAAGGTGCCAGTAGCAAACTCTCCGCCGTTAATCACATTGTCGCCACTCTGTGTGCCTGTTCCAAGACTGATCGTCAGTTCACGGTCCGGGTTGGGGGCCTGCCAGTTGTCATCCGCATACCAGTACTGGAATGTATAGTTGTCGCCAATTGCCAGACCAGAAAAGGTCGTAACCGTCAGATCTCCCGTGCCGTTAGACTGGAAATCAATATTTGACAGCAATTGTTGGTAGTCGCCTGTTTCAGGCCCGGTCCAGGCGTCCCCTCCGAAGTTGCCCGACAACAGGTCTGAACCATCACCGTCGGATTGGAATTCGACGCCGTTGATTGTGAGTGGGTTTGTCACAGCCGTGGCGGAACCGTTGAGAGCCGTGTGCGTCACGCCAGTACTGACGACATCAGTGTCGCCTGAAATGGAAGCTACGCTCCAGGTGATTGTGGCAGCTCCAGCGTGGGCGGAGATGAGGCTCAATGCCAGAAGAACGCTAATCGAGGGGTTTTTCATAATAGGGGTTTTGGTTAGAGTTTGGGTTTGGGGTTTGGGTTCGTACCAACTGCGATAATGAGGGATCCGGAGCCTTGGCGTCTGTCCTCCTTTTCGAGGACAGACGCTCTCAGAGCCATTTGATCGATGATTGGGTGATGTTGGGTTCGATGCCGGTCATTTTTCCACCACGGCCATTCGGCCAAAGAGTTTGCCGTCGACGGCGAGGCTCTTGCTGAGGGTCACTGTGATCGTCTGAAGACCCGCCGAAGGCGTTCCCAGACTGACTTCCGGCGCCCCGGTATCGAGGGGGATGTCGCCGCCATCGCTGAAGGAGAGGTCGGTGCTGTATTGGAAGGTCTGGACTGTGTCCGTGGCGGATTCCACCCGGCGGGTAAGGCTGAAGACGAAATTGGCGCCCGAAACGTCCACGGCGGGCAAGTTCGGATTGTCCAGATCGGCCACGGTCGGATTTCCGTCGAAGACGTATTCGAGCAGGTTGACAATCCCATCCCGATCATCGTCTCCATCAGTGGAAGCATCGGAGATACCCGGGTAGCTTGAAATCCAGGTCACATAGCCCTCGGTAGGCGCACCCGCCGACAGGCTGATGGCTGCACGCAAGGCGGTCTCATCGCCACCGAAATTCCCATTGCTTCCCACCACGAAACTGAGCGTGTCGCCTGCAGAAACCGCGATGCCGGTCAGATCGAAGCTGCCGTCCACCTCTAAAAGTCGGCCTTCAGCACCCGTGGTGCTGAAGAGGTTCGTTCCATTGAGGTAGATCTCGGCCACAACCGAATTCCCGCCTCCTCCGGTCGTGCCACCGGAAAGATCACGGAAGGTTCCCGAAACCCTGGCGGTGGAACCGAAGCTCGTAATGTCGGCACCGTCGAAAGTGTAGCGGGCGATGACGTGGTCATTGGTCTCGGCACTTCCCGGGTGGAGCAGCAGGTCGACGCCGACGAGCGCGGCATGGCCCGGCGCGCTCGCATTGCCCTCCTGACCATCTGAGAAGATCTCGAAGTCCGCGCCTCCCTCGATAGACCCAAGAACCCCGGGCACGTCAAAGTTTCCTACGGCGTCAGCGTGTCCCGCGTTTCCACCGTTGCCGGTCACCGTCGAAGGAGTCAGAGCATACTCGGTTCCACCGCTTGCCTCATTGGAGGCAAGATAAACCCATTGGGCCGGCAAGTTCGCCGCATCGGCATAGTCGAATGCGGCATCGCCCACGACAGTCGAGGGAACCGCCACGACATCGACGGTCACCGTCACGGTCGTCGTGACGAAGCCATCACTCACATCGACATTGAATGTGTCATCGGTGGCCGTGCTGTCTGGGACCGGGAAGTAGGCGAGCTTGGAGCCATTGAATCGGATTGTCGCGCCGCCGACGCTGATCGCGTCGGCATTGGTGATGGTGAGTGGGTCCGCATCACCGTCGGTGGCCAGATCATCGACTTCCAGAGTGAGTGTCACATTCTGATTGGTCATCACATGCGGAGCGCTGGAAATCGGCGCATCATTCGTCCTCACCGTGATCGTGGCCGGGATGCTGAATACGTCACCGGCGCTGTTGCTCACATAACAGTCGTAAACCCCGGCGTCATCCAGGACCACCGAGGGGATGGTGAAGGTGTCGCTGTCCGCCCCGGGAATTTCGGCAAAATTCTTGGCCCACTGGTAGGTGAGGGGCGCGGTGCCCTCGGCAGTGACACTCAGGTTCAGGGTGTCTCCGACAGTCAGTGTCTGGGAGGCGGGATGGGTCGTCACGGTAGGCGCTTCGATACTGACCGTTATCGTGGCCGCGGCACTGGCATCCGACCCGAAGGCATTGGTGACCACGCAATCATAATCACCCGCGTCCGCCTCCCCGAGTGATGGAATGTTGAACGATGAACTCGTCGCTCCCATGATATCGACCATGCCCTTGCGCCACTGATAGGTGAATGGCGGCGTGCCGCTCACGTTGACGCTCAGGGCCAGGGCCTCGCCGACGAAGAGGTCCTGACTCACCGGGTCAGTCGTCACCGAGGGCGGCACGCTGACCGGAGCGGCCCCGATGTCGATCGAGGCCTGGAGTGCGGTTTCATCACTGGAGAAATTTCCATTCCTGAAAACCACGAAACTGACCGTGTCTCCTTCCGCAGCGAGAGTCTCCAGACTGAAGACACCGCTTGGAAGCGATCCGTCCGCATAGAGTCTGCTGAATTCGCCCGTCGCGGAGAATAACTCGGTTCCGTTCAGAAGTACCGAGGCGACAATCGAGTTGTTGCTGCCCGCATTATTCGCCCCCTGAAGATCCCTGAAGCTCCCTGTGATGGTGGCATAGTCGCCGTTGGTCATGTCGGCGGCGGAGAGCGTATAGCGGGCGATGATATACTCGGTAGCGGCGTTGTTGCCGGGGTGTAGCACGAGATCGGTGCCCACCACGCCCGCGTGACCGAAGCCACTGAAGAGCCCGAGATCGGTTCCCGTGCCCGCGATGCTTCCCAGCACGTTGGGTGTTCCCGAGCCGCCCGCCGTACTGCCGAATCCCCTGTTTCCGATATTGCCGACGGCGGAATCGGCGCTCAGAGCCACTTCGGTTCCTCCGGTGGCTGCGTTGGAGTAGACATATTCCCACCCGGACGGTGGTGCAGTGGGAGCGGTGCCTGCCCCGATGCCGGGAGCTGTCTGATAGTCAGCCGCCGCATTCGCGACTTCGACGGCTTGAGCTGAAGGGCAAATGACCCCTGCAATGAACAGGGAGAGGACGGGAATTGTTCTCATTTTCGGGCAGTGGGTTCTTGGGTTGGAGGGAAGGGTTGCTGGATGCGCCATGATCCTTCGAAAACAGCGATCGATCTGTTTTCAGGGTCGTAGAATTGGGAAGTCGGACTCGCATGGGTATCCTCCTTTTGGGGGACAATTTCGCTTCGGGAATCGAACTCATCCTGAAGACCGGGCTAGGAGTGATTGAATCACTGGAGGTCTGACATTGCCTCAAGCCAAAGCAGTCATGCCCATCTAGCTTGAACCTGCGGAACCTTCAGGTTCTTGGAAATGGACTTGAACAGGACGGGTCCGTGCGAGGGTTCAGATCGTTGTGGCGGCTGCCGGTGAGGACATGCCGACGGTCAAATCTGGAAGGCCAGTTGGGCCGGTTCGTCGCCCGGCTTTTCGAGCGCTATCGTCCCGACTCTCGGCTTCGCCGCATCTGATGTGCTCAGGTGGGATGAAGGAGTTGAAGACTCCGTCTCCCTATTCAGCGGCCGTTCCAAGTGAGGGATTCGCCCTGGGCGAGTTCCTTGTCGACGACGGTCTGGCCATACCGAAGTTGCAAGGGCTTACCGCTGAGCGAGTGAATCTTCGCCTCGCTGAACTCGCCGTCTTTCCAGGTGATATCGACCTCGAAGCCACCGCGGGCGCGCAGGCCTTTCACCGAGCCGTTAGGCCAGTCTTTTGGCAGGGCGGGGAGCAGGTGGATCTCGCCGTTGTGGCTCTGGAGCAGCATTTCGGCGATGCCGGCGGTGGCGCCGAAGTTGGCGTCGATCTGGAACTTCTCGCTGCCATTGAAGAGGTTGGTGGCGAAGCGCGGCATGACGTTCTCTGTTAGAGATTTCAGTGCCTTGTCGCCGTCGCCGACGCGGGCCCAGAGGGCGATCCGCCAAGCGCCGGACCAGCCGCCGGAAAAGCCGCGCTGGATCAGCGAGGTGGTGGCAGCCTTGAAAAGCTTGGGAGTGTCGTAAGGGTTGATCTGGGCGCTGGGAAAAAGGCCGTAGAGGTGGGAGACGTGGCTGTGCTGGTCCTCGGGGTTGTCCCAATCGACGAGCCACTCCTGAAGCTGGCCGTGCCGGCCGATCTGCATTGGCTGGAGGCGCTTGCGGGTCGCGGCGACCTTCTCGCGGAAATCCTCGTCGACTCCGAGTGTTTCAGAAGCCGCGATGGTGTTGGCGAAGAGGTCGTTGAGGAGTTGCAGGTCCATCGTTGGGCCTTCGCAGAGCGAGGTGCCGTCGCGGCCGACGCTGAGGCCGTCCTTGGTGCCGCCGCCGTGGCTGTGCTCGGGGGAAAGCGAGGGCGAGGTGATCAGGTAGCCCTTCTCGTTTTCGATCAGCACGTCGAGGTAGTACTCCACGGCGCCCTTGAGAATCGGGTAGCTTTCTTCGAGGTGCTCGCGTTTGCCGGTGTAAAGATAGTGTTCCCAGAGGTGCTGGCAAAGCCAGGCGCCGCCCATCGGCCACATGCCCCACTGGGGGCCGTCGACCGGGGCGGTGCCGCGCCACAGGTCGGTGTTGTGGTGGGTCATCCAGCCGCCGGCGCGGTAGTGGGCTTCGGCGGTTTTCTTGCCGGGTTCCTGCAGCTCGGCGGCCATCCTCAGCAGGGGTTCGTGGCACTCGCTGAGGTTGCCGACCTCGGCGACCCAGTAGTTCATCTCGATGTTGATGTTGATGGTGTACTTGCTCGACCACGGTGGGCTCATCTCATTGTTCCAGATGCCCTGCAAATTGAGCGGCTGGGTGCCGGGACGGGAGCCGGCAATCATCAGGTAGCGACCGTATTGAAAGACGAGTGCCGCGAGGCCGGGGTCGTGCTGGCCGTCGCGGGCGTGCTTGAAGCGTTCGTCAGTGGGCAAGCTGTTAGGCTTGCTGCCGAGATCGATCGAGACGCGTTCAAAGAGCGAGCTGTGGTCATCGAGGTGAGCCTTGAGGACGTCGTTGAAAGGCTTGTTGCCGATGCTTGTTAGATCGCGGCGGGCTTTGGCGATGGCGTCGCCGCTGACGTCCTGATAGTTCACGAAGCTGGTCGCGGCGCAGTAGTAGAGCGTGACTGCGTCGGCGTTCCTGACGGTGAGTTGGTCACCATTGGCGGTGAGGGATCCACCTTCGGTTTGGACCTTGGTGGTGGCCGCGAATTTGGTGCCCGGCGTGTCCCAGTCGGCGGTGAGACCGTGTGAGCCACCTGCTCTTTTCCCGGTTCGCGGGGCGATCTGGCCGCTCATGCTCAAGGTGCCATCTGCGCTGGCCTGCGACTCGAAGGGATGAGGGCTGGAGTTGGTTAGGTCGAAGCTGATCCGGCCGGGCTGGCTGCATTCGAGACGGATGACCACCGTCTGGTCGGGGTGGGAGGCGAAGATCCGGCGGGTGAACTCGGCGTCGCCGACCTGATAGGTAACACTGGCGATGCCGCTTTCGAAGTCGAGTTCGCGACGGTAGTTGCTGGCTTCGCCCTGGTGCTGGAATTTCAGGTGAAGGTCGCCGAAGGGCTGATAGGCGGCCTGGTGGATCGGCACGCCCATCATCTTGCCGGCGAGTTTCTCGGCGTCGGCATACTTGCCTTGCCGCAGGAGTTTGCGGACCTCGGCGAGGTGTTGGTACGCCTCGGGGTTGTCGTAGCAATGCGGGCCACCACTCCACAGCGTGTCCTCGTTGAGTTGCAGGCGTTCGTTTTCGATCCCGCCATAGACCATCGCGCCGAGACGGCCATTGCCGATCGGAACGGCATCAGTCCATTCCACGGCAGGTTGGGCATACCAGAGAGTGGTGTTGTTGGCTTCCGCAACGAGGACAGTGGCGGCAAGGGCGAGCAGGATTTTCATGAGTGTCTGGCGTTGGGATGGATCACTTCGGGTGTACTTGGATAGACGAATTCGCGGGGGACCCCTGACGTCTTACAATATTCGAGCAGTTTCTGTCCAAAATCGATGGAGTGGGTGAGGTCCGGCTCCCCGCCGTTGTCTCAGCCCGTCGCCTGGGCCGTGCAGTCATGATCGAGGACCGGGAATTTCAGGACCCGCTTCATCAAGACCGGTCGTGCGTGGCAAAAGGCCTGTACCGAAAGCGGCAACTTCCGATTCCTCGACGGGTTTTCTCAAGCTGCGGATCCTCGGGCGGTGCTTCACGACGAATGAAAATTCGACGTCGAGGGCTTTTCCGCGTATTCCTCGGGTTATGTGGCGTCTTCTGGTGCTCCTTTTTTGTCTCAGTGCCACCATCGAGGCGGTCGGTCTGCGAGTCGTGAGTTTCAATATTGGCGCTCATTTCACCTCGGGCGGCTATCCTGACTATTCGCTTGGAGGTGTTGAGACGATCGACTTCACCAGCGTGCGGGATGTGCTGGGACGGATCGATGCGGACGTGGTGGCACTGCAGGAAGTCCATTCTTCGGATGTCTCCGGGAATCCGGATGATCTCGATGCCCTTGCTGCGCTGCTTGGTCTGCCCCACATTTATATGGCGTCGACTTCTGGTTCGTTCGACACGTCATTGCGGGTGGTTTTCCTTTCCCGCTATCCGTTCATTTCGACCGATGATGTGCGTTCGCCCAGTGGCGCGAAGGAAATCACGCGGCACTTTCCGGTGGTGAAGGTGGACGTGCCGGGCACCAGCAATGACCCTCTGCTGATCTCCGGTCACTTGAAGGCCGGGACGGGATTGGATGATCGATTCCGGCGCGCGGTCGAGATGAAGCGTTTGGCGAAATATCTGGATGATCAGGGACTTCAGGCCTCGGATAACTTCATCATCCTTGGCGACTTCAATCCATCGAGTGTCGACCGCACCTTTACGGCGCCGCCCTCGGGTTTGCCTTCGACCTATGTGCTGGGAGACGATTTCAGCTTTCCGATCAGCTATTCGACGAATCTGCTTTCCTATTTTTCGGGAGTGGTGCCGACCCAGCTGGACCCCCGACAGCTGAATGGAGACGACGGGACCTTTCAGTATGGTCAAAGGCTCGATCTGATACTGGTGTCACCGGCGCTTGCCGGAAGGCCTCATGCTTCCGAGATCTATCGCTCGACGCTTGATACCTCGAATACGAGTGGCTTGGTGAAGACGGGGCAAGCTCTGGCTAACAATGCGAGTTTGGAGGCATCGGATCACTATGCGGTTTTTGCCGACTTCGAGCTGGATCAGGACTTCTCTGAACTCGGACTGGCGATTTCGGCACCCTCGGTGGTCGAGGGCGATGACTCCGGCACCGTACGGTTGACGGTGAGCCTTCCAATGCCCCAGGGTTATGAGATCCATGTCCAATTTGCCACTGACGATCCAGCGGTCGCTCCATTGCAAGGAGTGCTGACGATTCCACCCGGGCAAAGCAGTGCGACCACCAGCGTGCAGACCACGAGAAATTACCTCGTCGATGGCAATCGCAGGGTGACCTTCACGGCGATGGCGCCGGGCTACGATCCGGCATCGGTGATGTTAGATGTCATCGACGCCGACGGCGCCTATGTCTTCGAGGCGGTCGAGGAAACGATTGTAGAACGCTTCGATGGATTCAATGGAGCTCATTCTCCTGCTCCATGGATTTCGAATGCGAGTGCTTGGATCGGTCCTGATGATGGATCATTCGAAGCCGTTGGAGGGCGATCTTATGGCATGGGGGGTGAGCACGCGCTTGGTTTCCTCGCTGGTTCCCAGGCACTTGAGTCCAGGGCTGTCTTCAAGAATGAATCGGGCGAAACCCTGAGCATCCTGGATATCGCCTACACGGCCGAGCAATGGCGTGCGGTGACTGGAGGCAGAGCCGATCAGCTGAGGGTTGAGCTTGAAAGCGGAGGCGTGATTAATGAGCTAAGCCCATTGGGCTTTGTCGCACGCACGGACCTTGCAAGTGGGCCCTCAAACCATTCAGAGAGGAAGTCGCTGCGAATTTCGGGCTTATCCATACCGAACGCTGACGAGTTCACGCTAACCTTCACCTTGGTACCGGGAGCAGCGGCGGGAGTGCCTCCGGATGAGGTGTTCATCAATGAATTCCACTACGACAATGAGAGCAGCGATACCGGCGAGTTTGTGGAGATTGTCGTGGGTCCCGGATATCATGGGGAACTCACGGACATTCTCCTCGTGTTCTACAATGGAAGTAGCGGCAAAGAGGGTAGTCGTCATGGGCTCGAGTCATTCACCCCGGGTGAAATAACGAGTTCCGGTCACCGGATCTTCTCCAAATGGATCCCAGGCATTCAGAATGGAGGGGATGATCCGGACGGCATGGCCCTGGTGGTGGGAGAGTCCGTCGAGAGCTTTCTTTCCTATGAAGGTTCCTTTCTGGCCATCGACGGCCCGGCAAATGGTCGGACTTCAATCGACGTCGGCGTGTCTCAAGGGACCAGCGAGCCGGTCGGGATGAATGCGCTCGGGTTGATCGGAGCGGGAGGCTCGCCAGGTGACTTCGTCTGGGAAAAAATCCCGGGGCCCCACAGTCCCGGTGTGGTGAATGCCGGGCAAATGCTCGAGGTGCCCACTTTGTTGCCTCAGGGCCTGGCGATTGACGACTTGATGGTGAGCTTTATTGCCGACAGCGATGGCGACGGAATTGGAGACGATGAAGACCCGGACGATGACAACGATGGGCAAAGCGACGAGTTTGAATTGGCATTTGGATCCGACCCATTGAACGCGGGCTCGGTTTTCAAGGCGAGACTGAGTGCAATACAGGAAGGCTATCAGCTTTCGTTCCCTGGAGCAGAAGGCGTGCTCTATCAGGTGCAGATCAGCCATGACCTGAAAATCTGGGCACCGCTCTCAAGTCATCTGGGAGAGGGTGCCGATCTTCACGTGGCACTGCCATCGGATGGAGAAGGAAGTTTCTTCAGGGTCAAGGTCGACGAGTGATCATGGGGGATGGAAGGGAGCTGTTGGAGCGACCGGGAGGAGAGGCTATGACAGTCCTAAGGAGTGTTGAGTCGATTTGTCCTATGAGGAAATAAGTGTTCGGTGACGATTCCGAGAAATGATCCAATAAGACGATTTGTGTGACGAAGATGTTATCTTCGTCTTCGTTACGTAAGCGTTGCATTGCATCTCTCGTCGCAGGTGCCGGGATCGCTTGTTCTCCCGGCGTCATGAGAAAAAATATCATAACCGCCTCAATGGCGGGAGTTTGTTTAACCGGAGGGCTTTCCGCGTTGGAATTCGGGAAGCTCGACGTTACGCAGCTCAATACAACTAATAACCCACTGGATGACCCCAACCCTGCGGTTTCCATCTCGGTCGCTCCTGGAAGTTCCCCGAAATTCGCGGTATTTGGAGCGAATCGTGGTGATTATAATGTGGATTTCGGAACGCCTGATGACCTGCTGAGCGGTGCGATGATTACAGCCGTTAGAGAGAACGGTCGCGACAACTCGGCTGGCGGTGAAGAGCCAGGACTGGTTTACGCCACATCATTTTCTGAAAGAGGCGGAGATGGACGCTTTTATATTCCGATTCAGCCGACTCCCCTGGGCGCGGGAGAATTCAACATCAACGTGGCTGCCGTGCATTTTCCTTTTGCTGAAGAGTGGCTGGCCGGGCATTCACGGAATTCATCCGGCACCAATGCAGGCGTGCAGAACGAACTGGTTGCGACACCGGGGATCAGCATTGGTGAACAATTCAAGGACGATGGCGGTGGAGTCTTCACGCTGGACCTTACCGGGATCACGAACTTCGGCAGCCTGGCGACTTCTCAAAACGGAGTGCTGCTGGTGACGGGGCACAAGAACGAAGACAACTTCGCACTTTCCTCCGCCAATGACGACGGCACCTTCACCATAAAGCTCAAGGATAACGGCTCGAATGGTTCGGGCACTGAACGTGATCCGGTGGCTTTCGCCTACGTTCCGGTATCCAAGGTGGGTCCGGACCTGGTGAGCGCTCTGGGCCGCATCCTGAGCGATGGTTCAGCTGAGGTTAGTGGAGGCAATTTCACGGTGACCAAACTCGAAGGGCCGATCGGTAGTGACAATCAGGTCACCGCGCGTCAAACGACGGGAACATTCACCGCCAATGCGAAGGTCATCACCACGGCGGTCATCAACGAGACCGCCAGTGATATCGAAGTGGCGGATGCCACGGGCATCGAGTCCGGTCAGCGGGTCAGTGGCCCGGGCATCCCCGATGGCACGAACGTTGAGTTTGTTTCGGGTAAGCTGGTCGGACTCAGTGCGGCGGTCACCGAATCGGGCACTGATGTTGAGCTGACGTTCACCGCGACAAGTGCTGATGATGTGCATGTGACGGTGGCACAAGCCGACGGCATTCAGGTCGGACAAAAAGTTTCCGGAAGCGGAATCGCAGAAGGTACCACCGTGACATCGGTGGACGGAACAAGCATCGGCATCAATCAAGCGGTCACGGAAAGTGGCACGGATGTCTCACTTGGATTTGCAACTCCTGGACGCTGGTTGTTGCAGGTCGCTGGGAAGACCGATGAAAAAGGGACCTTGATCGTATCTCCTTCAACGGGCGGTGTGAACAATGAGGACAACGTGATTTCCTATGAGTGGAATGAAGCGCTTGCAGGCTGGGTCATTGAAAGCCGGGACATTTCTCCTGGAAATGGACCGCTCACTCTGGAGGACGGAGCGGTAGCGGATGAGGAGATGTTCAGCTTCGTGTTCTTCACGACCGAACCTGACAACGCGCAGCCTGTGGTGTCGGTGTCATCGCCGGCGTTCGGAGCCGCGGTGACACGGGGTAGCAGTGTGACGATCACGGTGGATGCCAGCGATGCCGCTCCAGGCAGCATTGCTCAGGTTGAAATTTACCTCAATGGCGAGTTGGTGGCGACGGATACCGAAGCCCCTTACGAATATACCACGTCATCCTATGATTCCCTTGTGAACGTCACGGTGGAAGCCATTGCCCAGGACAATGAAGGAGCTCGTACGACCTCCTCACAGACCTACTATTCCATCGTTCCTCCTGCAGGTTCGGGCGGAATGTATTTCAACGGAGTCGATGACTATGTTGAGTTGGGTGATCCTGACGCTCTCGATCTATCGACCTTCACTCTGGAGACCTGGTTTCACCGGGTTGGCCAGGGGACCCCAACCGGCACCGGCGGCTACTCCGTCATTCCTCTCGTGACCAAGGGGCGTGGTGAGTCGGATCAGTCGAATGTCGATATGAACTACTTCCTCGGCATTGATGCCGAAACCGGAGTGCTGGTAGCAGACTTCGAAGATATCAATCTTGGGACGAATATTCCCATCGCCGGCAGGACACCTGTGGCGATGGATGAGTGGCAGCATGCGGCCGTCACATACGACGGGGTTGAATGGCGTCTTTATCTGAATGGCAACCTTGAAGGGGTGCTCGCGACCGATGGTCTGCAGCCACGTTTCGATAGCATTCAGCCTGGTGCTCTGGGCTCGGCACTGAATTCCGAAAATGAACCAGCGGGCTTTTTCCACGGTTACCTTGATGAAGTCCGGATCTGGGATTCGGCGCGGAGTCAGACCGAACTGCGTGCGGGTGTGAACTTCGAGATCCCTGCTGAAGAAGGCCTCGTGGCCCGCTGGGGAATGACCGAAGGAAGTGGCACGAGCTTGACCAGCACGGCGAGCGGATCGCTGGTTGGAACCCTGATCAGTGAGCCGGTTTGGGCCGCAGGCAAGGGCTTCAACAGCAATATGAAACCGGCGGTGGACATCACGTCTCCCCTCGGTGGTGAGCGCTTCCTTTTCGGAGATTCGATTGCCCTCACGGTGAGTGCGAGTGATCCGGATGGAAGCATCAGCCAGATCGAATTCTTCGACAATGGTGTGTCGATCGGCACGGACACAACGGCTCCTTACGAGCTGAATTACGCCAATGCTCCCTTGGGTGGCCTGCACCGCTTATCTGCCGTAGCCACGGACAACGGAGGTGAAATTTCCATCTCCGATCTTGTGATCGTGGATGTCACGCTTCCTGCGCCGATGCTTCCGGGTTTCACCCTGGGCGTGATTGACGGGGGCGACTTGGATGCGGATATCCAAACTCCCGCCGATCCAGCCGTCTGGGTGATTGAGTCAACGACCGCCTCGCCACGGGGTTTCGATAACCCGGGTAGCAACACTGGCGACCTCGCCGTGAACGTCAATGGCGCACCGGTTCCGGTGACCTCGGGTCTCATGATGGCCACCAACTACTCGTCGATTGGCAACCTCGGTGCCATCGACAACATGGTTTGGCCCTATGGTGCGACCAATTATACGATAAGCTCGGAGGATAATGAAAATCCGGGTGCCAGCAATCCGGCGACACCGGAGGAATCCTCACGTTTCTCACTCGGCTACTTTCCCTATGCGGACGGATGGGTGGGAGGCAACTTCGATGTTGATGGCGTGGTTCGTGATGGCAGTTCGAATTTGCCTGAAGGTGTCACCATCACCCAGGGCGTGACTGGCCGTTACGAGATCACCGGCTTGCCGACAAGCGGCAACCTCCTTGGATTCAGTGTCGGCAACGGCAATGACAATGTTGCGGCCGTCGCCCAATTGGATGACAGCTGGGTTGTGTCGAGTCGTGATAATTCCGGTGGACTTCAGTATGAGTCATTCGGCTTCCTCTACGTGCCGACGACGGCACGTCAGGTTTATAGCGGACTCGTTCGCACCAATGGCGAGTTGGTCATGCTCAATGACGACCTTGAAAAGGCCGGAGCTTCGGTGAATCTCGGAACCCAGGGTTATGAGATCACGATCGGTGATGGCAGTGTGATCAATCCGAGCAACTCGGTCATGTTCATCAGTGCGGACTTCGATGAAGGCAACGCGGGCGACAACATCATGTCCTACTCCGCTGTCGGCAATGTATTCGTGGTGTTCTCCCAGGATCTGCCGGGTCTCAACTCCCAGTTCCAGACCGGAGGCTTCCGCTTCCTGATTGCGCCAATTGATTCCGTGGTGCTGAACGGTGACGAAGTCAGCATTCAGGCGACCGACGGAATCGCGACAGAAAATAGCGATGACGACATCCTTCTGACCTTCCGTCGTGAAGGAGACAGCAGTGAAGCCCTTACTGTGCCGTATGCTCTTGGAGGAACAGCTACGGAAGGGTCGGATTATCCGATGCTTCCGAAGTCGGTGACATTCCCGGCGGGAGTGGACCTCGTCCAGGAAACGATCTCGGCCAATGGCGACGTCGAACTTGAAACCGATGAGACGATCATCATCACGCTGCTCGCCGGAGAGGGCTACTCACTCGGGGTCTTCGGATCTGCGACGGTAACCCTGAAGGAAGGCGCACCTGAGATTCCAACGACAACGCTGACTTTCCAGGAAGGCGTTGATGGTTACACCGGACAGTTCGAAATGGCCGTTAATGAGAATGGCTCGACGACCCTCGGTTCGGAGGTCCAGCAGTACTACCTCGATGGAACACCGGGAAATGCCGCAAGTAACGACACCAACAACTTGCTCCGCTTCGACAATCTCTTCGGCGACGGACCGAACCAGATTCCACCTGGGGCCGAGGTTATCGATGCGCGTTTGTTCATCACCACCACATCGGGTGGCGACTCACCAACGGGTGGACCTTACCTGGTGGACCGACTGTTGGTCGAGTTTGATGAAAATACGACCTACGCGCAGCTGGGCATTGATACGAAACCTACGACCTTTGATGGATTCGAAGGAGCACGTGGTTCTTCAACCCGGGCACCGGTTTCGGGCTTCGGCGCGATGACCCACGGAGATGTCGGTGAAGCAGACGTGACCAAGCTGGTTCAAGCCTGGGCAAAGGGTGAGCAGAACTTCGGTTTCTCCATCTACACCGGTGGAACATCGGATGGCTGGCAGGTAAATACGGTGGGTAATACCAATCCGGTCCTGCGTCCAAAGCTTCAGGTGACCTACACCACGCTGGCCGTGAAAGAGTATCTCTATCCGGCCGATCTATCAGCCATCCTCAACACTCGGGGATTGCCGGAGGGTGGGACCCTTGATGGTTCCACGATTGAGACCCAGTTCCTCGACCTCAATGACGCAAACACCGGAACAACCGAACTTCTACTGAGGTTCCCGGTGGAGTTTGGTGAGGTGGGAGAGGGGATCATCCCGATCGGTGAAGAAGTGGTGAAAGCGGAACTGGTCATGGTGACCAACTCGCCGATCTTCTTCGGCAGCGGAAATGCTCAGACGGGCGGCGCCTACGCCATTCATCAGGTAACCCGCGATTGGGACACATCGACCTACTTTGGCAATCTTGGCCCGGTGGTTGGCAGTGACATTGAGTCGGCGGTCACTCACTTCACCGGCATGGGGTGGGGGTCTGCCAGCTACATTGATATCACTTCGGTGGTTCGCAACTGGCGCGCTGGTTCCGACAACTTCGGAGTCAATGTGAAGCCCAATACGACTGATGGATGGCAACCGTTCTTTCCCGGTGTCGTCAACAATCCGAGACTCAGGAACGCGGCACCGATGCTTCGCATTCAGACCGCGATCCTGACTCCAAGTTTGTTCGATGCCTGGGCAGCGGAGCACAATATTCCGAGTTCGAACTTCAATGAAGATGCGGACGGAGATGGCATTGTGGCCTTGCTTGAATACGCGCTGGGCTATGATCCGCTGGTCAAGGATAAGCTGCCGATGTTGCAGTCTGACCTCAGCCTGACGTTCCCGAAAGGGGCCGCAGCAGTGGCAGACCCATCCGTGGTCTACAAACTTGAGTTGAGCAGCGACCTCAAGGACTGGACTCCGTGGACACCCACCGTGGACAGCGACACAGAGATCAGTGGCCAGCTGCCGAGCGATATGGGAACGGTCTTCGGCCGTCTCAACGTCGACTACGTCCCTGTCTCGAACGAATAATACGAACTTGCCGTAACGAAAATGAGCCGCCTCCGTAAGGGGGCGGCTCTTTTTGTTGCCGATCTCCCGGTCCAAAATAGGGCGAGGCTCCTCGCCAGTAGGAGCGGCTGGAAGCAGAGGCTCAGCGTGGCGGTGTGCAGCCCGTTCACGGAGAGGGTCGTTTGCCAGTCGGGAGCTCTCCCGGAGTATTGATCGTCCAGCCGACCCCGAACTTGTCGGTGCCCATGCCGTAGCAGGGGGACCAGAAGGTTTTTCTCAGGGACATTTCGACGCTTCCGCCATCGGATAGGGCTGCAAGGAACCTGCCAACCTGGGCTTCATCCTCGGGGCAGATCGACAGTCGGAAACCATCGAGATGCCCCTCCTCGGAGCTGCAGCCGCCGGACATCCTACTCGTGCACTCGCCGGTGGTTATGGCAGCGTGCATGACCTTCCTTTTCCAACCCGGCGCCAGCGCTCCCTCGGGTGGAGAGTCCGGAGCCTCCTCGAAACCCATCAGCGTCACACGTTTCGCGTCGAGAGCTTCCTCGTAGAATCTTAGAGCCTCCTCGCAGCCGACTCAGAAGAACCAATAGGGCTCGATGGTTGGTTTCTTCATCGTCATTCAGCGCGATCAAGCTGGGGGAAGGATCTGAACCAGGATGGATGAGATCGATGGGATGGATTCAATGCAATCTAACAATCTTGATGATCGTCATCATGTTTGAACCTCGATTCTAGCCTTAGGCTGAGGTCAATGACTCCAAGACCCCACTCATCCTATCCATCTTGCTCCGTATAATCTGAAATGGAATCGATTATCTCCCGAGCTTGATCGCCCTTGATGGTCATTTGGGGTTCGTTTGATCTTGTTAGTTGCTTGCCTGAGTAACGCATCTTGCCGGCTCTGCTTCGACTGGGGAGAAGTCTTAGCAAGCGGCAAGCGATATGCATGATTACGACAAATGATTTTGCCGATTCACGACAACGCAATGAAGTTTTGCTCAGATCAATGGTATTGGAGAGGGCGGTTCTTCCGCGTGGGATGACAAACACGCCCGTCTCCCATGCCTGGAGTCAGGCATAAAAAATCGGGAAAGCCCGAAGGCTTTCCCGATCGAATGTTTCAGTGGTCGCTGTTGGAGGATTAGATTTCTTCGCGGCTGAGCCAGCGGAAGCGCTTCGTCACGAAGCGACGGCCGAAATCAATGGGAGCCTGGGGATCTGAGTTCAGGCCGGAGTTGTCGGGGTTGACTGGATCGATCGTGCGCTGCACCACTGCCTCGCACCAGGCTTCGGCGACGACTTTTCCCGAGGGATCAAGTGAGTTTCCATAGGCACGAACGACGAAGGAATCGGAGCGGGCTGTCAGGACGGGACCGAGCGATTGCAGCAGGTCGGCCTGAGTGAGGTGACCCAGGGCACCCCACGCCGTGGTGTTGGGTTTCGCTGTTTGATTGATTCGTGTCGGGTCCTTGATGTTGTCCGGGTGGTTGAAGTCGGGAAGTTCCTCGTGATTGTTGAGGGGCCAAATTTGCTCGAAGGATTGATTGATTCCTGCGCGGGTGATGGCTGCTTCGAGGGTTCCGGAAAGTCCTGTTTCATCGTCCCGAAGACGGCGATTGACGAAATCTGAGAGGCTCAGGAATGGACCGCGCCGGCGAACTTCTTCGACGATGGCTTCGGCCAGTGTGCGAACTTCATCGCGCTTCAGGACACGCTGGCCGCTCCAGGCAGTGGTCTGGTGCGGTCCAACCCCATTCCATTCACCCTCCTTGGGTTTGAGGATGCGGGGGAACATCACCGAATCCGGGCCGGTGCGCACGCCGGCGGCTGAAAGAAGCAGGGACTCCCAAGCAAGTGGATTGGTCGAATTGACGTTGAATCCGCCATCAAGAGTGAGGGTTGCTGCCGCTCGGTGATAATCATTGAGGTCGGCGAGTTCACTCTCGGGTTGCAATCGGAAGCGGCCGTTAGGGAGCGGGTATTCGTCGGGTGCCTCCATGAAGTTCTTCTTTTCCGAGGAGCTTCCTGTCGAAAGAAAGTAACGATCCCACAAGCTGTGATTGAGTTCATAACTCAGGTCGAAAATGACATTTTGCTCCTGAACCGTCTGTTCAAGCAGGCCGCGCGCATGGTGGGCCCAGCTGTCGGAGTTATAGGTGTTCGGATTGTTGGAGCGACCGTCGGTCGTGTATCCGATGGTGTCACGGTTCCAGCCGCCTTCCCAGTTGTTGATCCGTTCGGCAAAATTGGGCTCCGTCATGGTGAGGTCGATCCGCGGATCGGCGATGGAGTTTCCGAAGGCATACGTCGGATGCCAGATGAACTCGGAGAACTTCAGGTGCTGAAATGCCCCGAGGGAGACGACTTCGGCTCCCTCACGGGGGAGATCGAAAAGAATTCTGCGGACGCCACTGATCGGCTGGTTGAAGGCATCGCCAAGCTGCAGGCCACCCGATGAGCGTGGGGTCATGGACGACCAGTTCACCGCATCGTCGAACAGGTCGCGGGTATACACTCCGAAGAAGTGGGGTGCGATGTCGGTAACGTTCTCAAAGTTCGAGCGGAAGGAGTAGGAGGCACGCACATTCCAGTTGGCGATCGGTGCGGTTTGCAAGTGGGGTGTGCCCGCGAGACTTCCGGATCCGTAGAGATTCGAGGGGTGCTCCTCAAACCAACGCAGGCGGAACCCGTCCCGAGTTCTCCGGTCCGGTGTCTGAAGGGTGACTCCGGCGGTGTCGGACTTCGGCAGGGGAACCGGGTCGCGCGAACTCCATTCGACCGGCAGTTCATCCTCATCTCCATACTGCAGCGAGCAGTTCACAAAGCGGCCGTGGGGAAGGTCGCCAAAGTCACGAAGGTCGATGTGATTGCTGCTCGTGCCCTTGATGGGTTTCCAGTACATGTAGTAGTTGTCGGCCTGGGTGTAGCCGCTGGCCTGAACGCTGCCCTGAGGTTTCGGTGGCACGAATTCCCGCCATTCAAGAGGCACGCTTGCGAGTCGGTTGGCAGAGATCCCGGGAGTGGGTGGGTAAGTCTGCTGCGCATCAAAGAGCGGATCGCCATCACTGCGCTTGTCCAGAAAGAAGCTACGGCTGGGGTCAGGTGGGAGATTCGGGGTGAGCTGGTTGGCGGCGAAATTCGATTCGTCATACTGCTGGTTCCGAGCGGGTGAGAAAACTAGGGTCTCGCCGGGTTCGATGGTCACGCCATCGAGTCGGAAATAGTGAGTGCCGCGACGCCAGCGGTCCCAACTTCCGTACTCATTCTGAAGCTGTCCCCAGCTCATTTGAAATGCCTGGGTTTGCTTGTTGGCGAGTGTGACTTCGATCTGCTTGGAACCATTGATCTGCATGCTGATCATCGATGGTTCTAGCTCGAGGGCGATATTGTAAGGATTCCAAAGGGCGACCCGGGGGTAGAGGTGGAGGCGAAGTCCGAGGCTCTGGCCCGGCTGGGTGTCACCGGTGTCGTAGTAACTGATGTTATAGTAGACCGACCCTTCGGCGAGCACTGGTGAGACATCGGACAGACTGCGGTTCTTGTATTCGACAGGAAAATGGTTGTCGCCCGAGTAGCTGCTGATCTTTCCGTTTTCCATAGGCCGGGTTTCCGGGTGAGCGGCAAACATCTTGGACTTGGAAAAAGGTGTGGCCGGCGCACGAATCGCCCAGTGCCTGAGCAGTTTGAAGGTCGGCGAAACCATGCTCAGGCGGTCGGCCTGGTCACCGTCTTCAAGAAGGTCTGCGGCACGGTCGTTGGCAGGACCGATGAGGCGATCCGTATCGCTCAGGCCGAGCGAGGCCAGTCCATCATTTCCCAGATCGGGAATGCTGCCGGAGCTGGTGAGGTAGGCGGTGAGGTCCTTTTTGAGGCCGCCGTCACGCACATCGACAAGGATCGATTCCGAATCGGTGGTAAAGTCGTGGAAGTGCGGTTTGAGCACACCCTTTTTTCCGGTGCTGAGTTCCACTTGAGCAGGGGTCACCAGTTTTGCGCGCTCCGAGCTGGGAATATCGGCGAGTCCGGTGACGGCAGAGAGCGACTGGTCCTGCGCGATCTGGAGTTGGCGGATCTCATTGCCGGAGGCGCCTTCGAATCGGTCAGGGGTGGCCACGTTTGCCTTGATTCCAAGATCTCCGACCCACCAGGCATACTCGCCGACGGGCTTCGCATCCTCGACGAGCTGCACCCGAGGGGCGTGGACGTGAGTGTCGTCGGGATTGGTGTCTCCCCCCACACTTCCGGGGCCGACGAGGAGTTCCATCATCTCCGTGGAACCTTCTTCATCGGCGCGGTGGATGAGTTTCGCTTCGTTGCCGCTGACCAGCTGAGTCAGCATCTCATCGTCCGCATCCCAGTCTTCGAGGTAGCGCCTGTCCCTCAGTCCGCCATTTTGTCCATCGCGACGAATGACGCTGCCGTCGTCGGGCATGGTGGATTTCCAAACGCCCGTCCAGCGGGGGTGGGGGATGCTGGCGTTATTCTGAGAACCACCGAAGTGGGTTTCTCCAGTGATCCTCTGGTCAGGGCCGACATTTTTCTGGAGCTGGGCAATGGCAATGCTCAGGGCAAGCCGTGCGTTGGCACGCGCCTCGTTCATGGCATTGCTGCGTGACGAAGAGCGGGTTTCAACCGAGGCGAGCCCGAGCATGCCGACCGCGATTAATGATAATAACATCAACATCATGACTGCGACGACGAGTGCAAAGCCGCGCTCGCTGTGAGATGACTGTTGGAATTTGGTGACCTTTTTCATGCGAAGGCCTGCATCCTCACCAGTGTCGAACTTTTATCAAAATATGAGGTGTTACATCTTCGTTGCTCCGATGGGGGAGGATGTTTCTTGGATGTCACAAAATTGTTCCTTTCTCAACCTTTCGTGGAGGGAGGTATCAGGCTTGATGATCGGAAAGGTTGGCGGCGGTGGAGAACCGCAGCGCAGATCTGAGCATTTTTATGAAAAGAGAATCTCTACTCGGAAGTGTCGCCCGCTGCGGGGCGGCCATGATCATTTCGGTATCGGCCATGGCTGCGGAAAAAACGAGCACGCCTCACCAGTTGAGGATCCTGGCGGTCGGAAGTCGCGCTCCGTTCAAACAGGAACTGCGCGATGGCGTGCGCTATGAAATCGATCCTCCCGCCGGCAGCCTGCCGCCGCGTGAGATTCAGGTGGGAGTGGTGGACAGTGAAGGAGAGCCGGGCGATGTCGGTGATCAGGCTCTCCGGCTGCGCTTGGGTGAGCCCTCATCACCCGTCGCAGTTCCCGCTCCAAACGATCCGGATAGAAAATTGATTCTTCGCGATGATGAATCGGGGCTGGTGTGGTTGAAGCCTGCATTGAGTCCAGGGTCATCGACCATGTTGCTGGTGTGGCGAGCGGGGAAAACATGGAGCGAGGCGAAGTCGCGTGCGTTTGACGATTCGAGCACGGCCGTGCCACCGGGAAACTGCCGGGTGATCAATGTATCGCCTGCGAATATCGGGGTGACGTGGGGAGACAAACGGATTGTTGTGCGTCCCGGAAAGCAGCATCTGTTCTCATTCCCTAGCGGTGCCTCCGCTGGGAGAATTCGCCTCCAGTATGCTCATGGTGAGGAGTTTGTGACCTTGATGGATACTGAGGTTGGGAATGATTCCGGGATGAAGCGGCAGTTCGTCGTGTTCCGCTCCGATCAGGCCGATGCCCGTCAGCCCATCCAAGTCATCCCCTTGGTCGAACGGCGCTGAAGCGCTCACTGAGTCAATCGCTCACGAATGAACTCGGGCCGGTTGGTGGTGATCGATGCGGCACCGAGTTTTTCAAAGCGATCGGCTTCCTCGGGACGATCGATGGTCCAGCAGTGATACTCGAAACCGGCGTCGGCGATGGCTTGAATGAATGCCTGATTGAGACGTGGATCCGCTTTGGAGCTGAAGCCATCGGCCCCGATTGATCGCAAGGTCTTGATGACGGCATCAGCGGATGGCTTGAGTGGGCTGGATTTGTCGAACGATGACAACCAGTAGGCCTTGTACTGCGGCACTTCCTTTTTCACCGTCTGAATCACTTTGGGATCAAAGGCGATGATCACCACCTGCTCGTCGGTGAGTGTGGACTGTGCGAGTTCGCGGATCAGTACTGGCACGATTTCCGGTCCACACTTGAGCTCAACATAGAATTTTCCGCCAACGGGGACTGTCGCCGCGACCTCAGAAAAAAGAGGAATGTGGGTGCCCTTCCATTTCTCGGCGAACCAGCTTCCGGCTTCCAAGGCGGTAAGGTCTTCATAGGTAGAGTCCTTCACGATCTTCTTCGTTCCGGTGGTACGAGCGGTGTCGTAGTCGTGAATGCAGACGATTTTGCCATCGGCGGTCAGGTGGAAATCTCCCTCGATGGCATCGGCGCCTTGTTTCCATGCGAGTTCGAAGGCCGGCAGGGTGTTCTCCGGAGCGTCATGGGAGGCTCCGCGGTGGGCGACGATGAGGGGAGTGGCCATGAGTTGGAGGGCGCTGGCGAAGTAACAGATGAAGGCTTTCATGGTGTTAGAACAATCCATGGGGCCGCATGGGTAATCTTGTTTTTTGTGACTATAATGTCTTATAGTCTTTCGGGAATTGTGCGACTTTATTGAAACAATATCGATGGGGTCGTTGACCGATCAAGACTTTAGCAATGGCCGGGTATGAAAACGACACACACAATTGTGCTGCTGGCGGCAAGCTGTTGGGCTTCGGCTTTCGCAGATGAGGCTCATGTGAATCCGAATATCGGCCACCGCCACCATCACCACCACCATCATGCGGAAAAACTTCCTACGGAACCCGCAGGAACGAGCCGCTTCATGACATCGCGTGAAGCTGCGGCGGCCTTACGCCTGCCGAAGGAGGAAGATGCCTTCAGTTTCGTGGTATTTGGTGATCGCACGGGAGGACCGGATGACGGCGTGGGAATTCTGGCCGATGCCGTGCGCGACGTGAATCTTCTCGAGCCGGATCTGGTGATGACCGTGGGTGATCTCGTGCAGGGTTACAATCTGGAGGACCAATGGAAGGTCCAGGTGGATGAGTTCAAGGGCATCATGGGCGAGCTGAGCTGCCCGTGGTTTCCGGTGGCCGGAAATCATGATGTTTACTGGCGTGGTCCCAAGGGAGTGAAGGCTCCGGCCGGCGGCCATGAGAAGGGATACGAGGTGGAATTCGGTCCGCTCTGGTACGCCTTCGAACACAAGAACTGCTGGTTCATCGTGCTCTATTCGGATGAGGCGAATCCAGAGACCGGTGAGCAGAATTTCCGTAAGCCGGAGTCACAGAAGATGAGCCCGGAGCAGTTCGAATGGCTCGGCAAAACGCTCGATCGTGCGAAGGATGCCGAGCATGTCTTTCTTTTCCTCCATCACCCCCGCTGGATCGGCAACAACTATGGGGACGACTGGGAGCGGGTGCACGAGCGGCTCAAGCAAGCCGGAAATGTGAGTGCGGTGTTCGCCGGACATATTCACCGGATGCGCTACGATGGTCCACGCGATGGGATTGAGTATGTGACCTTGGCGACAACCGGTGGGCACCAACCGGGTCTCGTGCCCGATGCAGGCTATCTCCACCACTTTAATATTGTGACGGTGAGAAAAGAACGCCTCGCGCTGGCGGCGGTGCCGGTAGGCGAAGTGATTGATATTCGGGAAATCACGGCCGAGATGGCCGAGGAGACCAGCCGCCTTTCGGCGCAGCCGCTACGACCGCATCCGTCGATCGATCTGGCAGCGAACGATGGAGCACCGACGGAAATCATTCTGCCGATCTCCAATCCGACCTCCCGCAAAGTCGACTACACTGCGGGCGGCTCTTCGAAGGACAATCGCTGGCGCTTCCACCCGGATCACATTCACGGTTCGCTTGCCCCGGGGGAAACGAAGGAGCTGAAGTTCTCCGTTAGCCGCCCCGTGGATTCGTTGGACGATTACTTTGATGAGGCATTCGTCTCGCTGGAGATGGATTATTTGGCTGAAGGTTACCGGTATGCGATTCCTGAGCGTTCCGTGTCGCTTCCGGTCACCTTGCCGGGCCGCAAGGGGCCTGCTGCGGACAAGCTGGCGATCGACCTGAATGGTGAGGACGAGTGGCTGAGCATCGACTCGGACCGGATCGAGATCGGCAAACCTCTGACCCTCGAGTGCCGCTTCAAGGCACGCCGTTTTGATGACCGCACCGGTCTCGTGACCAAGACCGAAGGATCGGACTACGGCATTTTCCTGAATAAGGGTCGACCTCACTTCTCCATCTTTGTTGGAGACTCCTACCTCACGGTGGCGGCAGATGCTCCGCTCCTGAAGGCGGATGTCTGGCACCATGTTGCCGGAGTTTACGACGGCAAGGAAGCGAGGTTGTATCTCGATGGCAAGCTCGTCGATCGCAAGAAGCGCAAGGGTTATCGCAAGACCAATGACCTGCCGCTGGTGATCGGTGGTGACACCTCGAAAAACGGCGCGACCTCTCACTTCAGCGGTTGGATTGATGAAGTGAGGCTCTCACGTGGTGCCCGCTACAAAGGCGAGGTTGCCGAGCCGGACGCAGGTCAGCCTGCCAGTGAGGATACGGTGATTCTGCTGGATTTCAGTGAAAAGATCGGACCGTGGGTCCCCGATGCCTCGGCGAGCCGGGCTCACGCCACGCTGCATGGCGCGGCGGTGCTTGTCCCGTCTGAGGGTTGAGAATGGTGCTAAGCTCCCGCAGGCGATACCCTGCGGGAGGCTGACATTTCAGAAGTCCCCGTCCTCGGGGTGCGAGAAAGCCGGACGGTTTCGTCCGGCTTTTTTGATGGAGTTGAAGAACAGATTGTCGCGGCGCTCCCGTTTTTTTCCGGATCTGGGTCGGAGAGCCGACATGGTGACGGAAGTCATGATTGAAGATTGTCGCCAAAGTAGGTATGAGCGGCCTGTGCCATCCTCATCCGTCTCTCTGAGATTCTTAAAGTCTCTCGCTCTTCTCCTCCTTCTATCTGGCAGCGCTGGGGCAGCGGAATTTTCGTCGTCATGGGAGGGATCGCGGCGATGGATCGGGCCGGAATACTGGGCGAGCCCGATGTATGATTGGAAGATGGATGAGGGGGCGGTCGAAGTGGAGTTGATGAGAGGGCGGCTGCTCCATCTGCTGACTCACCGGATCGACGCGCCTGAAAAAGGGCTGGTGATGGAGGCGGAGGTGGAGATCGTGGCCGACAACGAGATTCTGAATCCGGCATCGGTGTGGCTGGGCTTCGCAGTGGGTGCGTCGGGTTTGATGGACGACCCACGCCATGTCGCGGTGGCAACACTAAAACGGACGAATGTGGGCCTGAAGGCGGATGGTCGCCTGATGATTGGCAAATCGGTTTCGAAGGAGGCGCTCTCCGGAAAGGGGTCGGCAAAATTGAAGTTGGTGGTCGGGAAGGACTCGCTCGAACTCTCGGCGACGCGAGACGGAAAGACGATCATGATGAGGTCAAAGGTGAGTCCGGAGCTTATCAAGGGCAACGTATGCCTGGCGGGCGAGTCGCCACGAACTTCGGGGCACTCGATGGGGCCGATTCGCGGGAACTTCCGTGGGTGGAAGATTTCAGGTGAGGGGTTTGTTAGAAGTGGCGTCGCGCCTTTTGGTCCGATCCTTTGGACCCAGTACACGCGACAGGAGAAAAAGGTGAAGCTCTCGGTGCAGATGCCTCCATTGGGCGAAGAGGATGACCCGAGGGTTCGCCTGGAAGTTCGGAAACAGGGCGGTGAATGGATGGCGGTGGGAACGGAGGAGATTCACTCGCTGGCGCGGACGGCGGTCTTTTCCTTCGAGTTGCTGACTGCGGATGGAGTTTGGGAATACCGGGCCGTCTACCCTTGGAAGGGAGAGAATCATGAGTGGACGGGCAAGTTGATCGAGGATCCGGCGGTGGCGGGTAGGCCGATGAGGATTGGTGTGTTTTCCTGTGACAACGGCTATGCGTTTCCGCTGCCAACGATGACGCGAAACGTGGCTTTGCAGGATCCGAACCTGATGTTCTTCGCGGGGGATCAGATCTACGAAAGCTTCGGAGGCTTTCAGCTGGTGAGGAAGCCGGTGGAGAAGGCGATGCTCGACTACCTGAGGAAGTTCTATCAGTTCGGCTGGACCTGGCGTGAGCTGATGAAGGACCGACCGACGATCATTCTTCCGGACGATCATGATGTGTTCCAAGGCAACCTTTGGGGAAGCGGAGGCCGCGCCACCGAGCTGGATACGGAGGGCGGCTACGTGATGCCGGCCGAGTGGGTGAAAGCGGTGGAGCGGACTCAGACGGCCCACCTGCCCGACCCGGTCGATCCCGAGCCGATCGAGCAGGGGATCGGAGTTTACTTCACGCAGATGCGCTGGGGTGGTGTGCCGATGGCGATTCTCGAGGACCGCAAGTGGAAGTCGGGACCGAAAGACGTGCTGCCGGAGAACCCCTACGGGAAAAGTGCGATGGAGCTGGATGTCGCAGGCGCCAGTTTGTTGGGTGAGCGACAGGAGAAGTTTCTAACAGAGTGGGCGGAAGCGACAGCAGATGAGCCGCTTCGCATGGTCATTTCCCAAACCATCCTCTGCAAGGCGACGACCCATGGCACGCCGGAGATGAAGAAGAGCGGCTATGATTTCGACAGCAATGGTTGGCCGCAATCCGGGAGGCGTCGGGCGCTACTTCCGCTGAAAGGCGACAACACGGTGATGCTGCACGGTGATCAGCACCTGGGTCTGCTTGTTAGACAGGGTGTCGATGACTGGAACGATGGTCCCTGGGCCTTCATGGTGCCGGGAACAGCCAATGGCTGGCCGCGCGCGTGGTGGCCGGACAAGGGGGAAATCACGGGGGATTTCCGAGATCCTTTTGGAAACAGGTTCTCGGTTCTGGCCGCAGCGAACCCTGAGAAGGGGAGCAATTTGCTGAACCCCTTCAAGACCGACCCACCGGAGAAGACAGCCCAGCTCAAGGGCTCGGGGCACGGGATCGTGGAGGTTTCTGCGGATCGAAAAACGGTGACGTTTTCAATGTTTCACTATCTCTTTGATGCGGCGAAACCGGGTGAAAGCGATCAGTTCGAGGGCTTCCCCCAGACGCTGGAGTTTGGGGTTAAGTAAAGGTCAGTGCCGATGAAAGGCGCGGGATTTGGAGTTCTGGGACCTTATGTTCTCGTGCGGGAATTTTGTGGATAGATGAGTCACTCGGCAGCTCGGAAAGCGGTGTCGATGCTCGAAGACACGCTCTGCCACCGCACTCAAAAGAAAAAGCCGGACGGTTTCCCGTCCGGCTTTGTGATTTGGTGGTGACGGCTGGATGCCGTCACGCGGATGATTACATCATGCCGCCCATGCCACCCATGCCGCCGTGGTCATGGCCGTGGCCTCCACCGGCTTCTTCCTTTTCAGGGAGGTCGGTGATGACGCACTCGGTGGTGAGCAGGAGACCCGAGATCGAGGCGGCGTTCTGCAGTGCGGAACGGGTCACCTTGGTCGGGTCAACGACACCCGAAGCAATGAGGTCTTCGTAGGTGTCAGTAGCGACGTTGTAGCCGTGACCTTCAGGATTGTTCTTCACCTTCTCAACGATCAGGGCGCCTTCGCGGCCGGCGTTGGCAGCAAGTTGGCGAAGCGGTGCTTCAACCGCCTTGGCAACGATGCCCATGCCGGTCTTCTCATCGGCATTGGAGGCAGCATCGCAAGCGTTGCTGTCCTGACAAAGCTTCAGAGCGCGGATGAGGGCGGTGCCACCGCCAGGAACGATGCCTTCTTCCACCGCAGCGCGGGTGGCGTGAAGGGCGTCTTCCACGCGGGCCTTCTTTTCCTTCATCTCGGTTTCGGTCGCAGCACCGACGTTGATGACGGCCACACCACCGGCGAGCTTGGCAAGACGCTCCTGGAGCTTCTCGCGATCGTAGTCGCTGGAGGTTTCTTCGATCTGGCGGCGGATCTGGTTCACGCGGCCAGTGATGGCTTCGGAAGTGCCGGCACCTTCAACGAGGGTGGTGTTTTCCTTGGTGATGGTGACGCGCTTGGCTTCACCGAGGTCTTCGAGTTCGACGGAGTCGAGCTTGATGCCGAGGTCTTCGGTGATGACCTTGCCACCGGTGAGGATGGCGAGATCTTCGAGCATGGCCTTGCGACGGTCACCGAAGCCAGGAGCCTTCACGGCGGCGATGTTGAGGATGCCGCGGAGCTTGTTCACCACGAGGGTGGCGAGGGCTTCACCTTCGACGTCTTCAGCGATCACCACGAGTGGGCGGCCGGTCTTGGCAACCTTCTCGAGAAGTGGAAGCATGTCCTTGAGGTTCGAGATCTTCTTCTCGTGGATGAGGAGGTAGGCGTTGTCGAAGTTCGCTTCCATGGTCTCCGCGTCTGTCACGAAGTACGGGGAAAGGTAACCCTTGTCGAACTGCATGCCTTCCACCACGTCGAGAGTGGTTTCGATGCCTTTGGCTTCTTCCACAGTGATGGTGCCGTCCTTGCCGACCTTGTCCATGGCTTCGGCAATGATGGTGCCGATCGTGGAGTCCCAGTTGGCGGAGACGGTGGCCACCTGCGCGATTTCCTTGGTGTCGTTGACCTGCTTCGAGATCTCCGCAAGCTTGGCGACGATGGCTTCGGTGGCCTTCATGATGCCGCGCTGAAGCGAAATCGGGTTGGCACCGGCGGTCACGTTGCGAAGGCCTTCCTTGTAGATGGCTTCGGCAAGTACGGTAGCCGTCGTCGTTCCGTCACCCGCGATGTCGGAAGTCTTCGAGGAAACTTCGCGGATCAGCTGGGCACCCATGTTTTCATAGGGATCTTCGAGCTCGATTTCCTTGGCAACCGAAACACCGTCCTTGGTGATGGTTGGGGAACCGAATTTCTTGTCGAGGATCACGTTGCGACCTGCTGGTCCGAGGGTTGCCTTGACGGCTTTGGCGAGCTTTTCGACGCCACGAAGAAGGGCGTGACGAGCTGCTTCGTCGAATTGGAGTTGTTTGGCCATAATTTAGATGATGGTAGGTGTTAGATGGTTGATTCTTGATTCAGGAAACGATGCCGAGGATGTCGGACTCCGACATGATCAGGTATTCCTGACCGTCGATTTTAACATCGGTGCCGCCGTATTTGGAGATGAGCACCTTGTCACCGACCTTGACGGAGAACTCGATGGTCTTGCCGTCATCGTCCTTGCCGCCGGTGCCGAGGCTGACGACTTCAGCTTCCTGTGGCTTTTCCTGAGCGGTGTCAGGAAGAGCGATGCCGCCAGCGGAAAGGGCTTCAGCGGCGAGGCGCTTTACGAGAACGCGTTGACCGAGTGGTTTGATGTTAGCCATGTGTGTGTTGTTCGTTTGTTTCGTTTTTGCTTAGAAGCCGCCCCGCGGATGCGGGGCGGAAAGTGATTAATCGACGACTTCAGCGTCGACGACCTTGCCCTTGGCCTTTTTCGGCTCGTCGGAGTCGGAGCCTTCGGCTTCCGGTGTGTCGACATCGGGTGCGGCACCGCCAGCAGCTCCAGCGGCAGCCTGGGCGGCGCTGGCGAGATCCTGAAGGGCGGCCTCGAGAGTCGAGGTGGCCGACTTGATCTGGTCGAGGTCGTCGTTCTTCAAGGCGTCCTTGAGGGCATCGACCTTGGCTTGGATGCCGGACTTGATCTCCTCGGGCGCTTCGGCGGGAAGTTCTTCGAGCTGCTTCTCGACCTGGAACACGAGCTGTTCGCCCTTGTTCTTGGTGTCGACTGCTTCGACGCGTTTCTTGTCCTCTTCCGCGTGGACTTCGGCTTCCTGTCTGGCTTTCTCGATCTCTTCCTTGGAAAGACCTGAGGATCCCTGGATGGAGATCTTCTGTTCCTTGCCGGACTGCTTGTCCTTGGCGGAAACGTGGAGGATGCCGTTGGCGTCGATATCGAAGGTCACCTCGATCTGTGGCTCACCGCGACGTGCGGGGGCGATGCCATCGAGCTTGAAGTTTCCGAGCAACTTGTTGTCGTTGAACATCGGGCGTTCGCCTTGGCAAATGCGGATGTCGACGGCAGGTTGGTTGTCCGAAGCGGTCGAGAAGATCTGAGACTTCTTGGCCGGAATCGTGGTGTTGCGCTCGATCATCGGAGTGGCACGCGAGCCTTCCGTTTCGATCGAGAGGCTGAGCGGAGTGACGTCGAGAAGAAGCACGTCCTTCACGTCGCCCTTGAGCACGCCGCCTTGGATCGAGGCGCCGATGGCCACCACTTCGTCAGGGTTCACACCACGGTGTGGTTCCTTGCCGGCGAGGGCCTTGGCGGTTTCGAAGACTTTGGGCATGCGGGTCATGCCACCGACGAGAACGAGCTCATCGACGTCGGACGAACCGATTCCGGCTTCCTTGAGGCAGTCGGTGACAGGCTTCTTGGTGCGTTCAAAGAGGCTGTCGGTGAGCTGCTCGAGTTTCGAACGGCTGAGTGAAAGCTGGATGTGCTTCGGACCATTCTGATCTGCGGTGATGAAAGGAAGGCTGATGTCGTAGGACTGGGTCGAGGAAAGCGCGATCTTGGCCTTCTCGGCTTCTTCCTTGATGCGCTGAAGCGCGTCGGGCTGACCGGAGAGGTCGACGCCCTGGTCCTTCTTGAATTCGTCAACGATCCAGTTGATGAGGGTATTGTCCCAGTCGTCACCACCGAGTTGGGTGTCGCCATCGGTGGCGAGCACTTCGAAAACGCCGTCGCCGATTTCCAGCACGGAGATGTCGAACGTTCCACCGCCGAGGTCATAAACGGCGATCTTTTCATCCGACTTCTTGTCGAGGCCGTAGGCGAGCGCTGCGGCGGTCGGCTCGTTGATGATGCGGCGGACGTTGAGGCCGGCAATTTCGCCAGCGGCCTTGGTCGCGTTGCGCTGGGAGTCGTTGAAGTAAGCAGGGACGGTGATCACCGCGTCGGTGATGGTTTCGCCAAGCTTGGCTTCGGCGTCGGCCTTGAGCTTGCCGAGTACCATCGCGGCGATTTCCTGGGGCGAGTAAGTTTTGGTTTCGCCACCGGCTTCCACCTGGATGTGGGCGTCGCCGTTAGAAGCTGCGACGATCTTGTAAGGCATCTTCTTGTCGGCCTCGGAGAGTTCCGAGAACTTGCGACCGATGAGGCGCTTGGCGGAGAAGATGGTGTTTTTGGGGTTGGTGACGGCCTGGCGCTTGGCGGCCTGACCGACGAGGCGTTCGCCGGACTTGGTGAAAGCCACGACGGATGGAGTGGTGCGAGCACCTTCTGAGTTTTCGAGAACCGTTGGCTCCCCGCCGTCCATGACAGCCATGCAGGAGTTAGTGGTTCCGAGGTCGATACCGAGAATCTTGGACATGATTAGTGTAGTTGAGGTTGGTTTGCTTGCGTGTGATTGGGCGCAGTTTGCTGAAAAGCCTTTCGCAGGCTCCGTGCCACCGAGGGTGAGGTGGGTCGTAAGGCGCTTAGAGTGAGGGGGAAGCAAGTGTGTCTTCTTGGGATGGTGAAACGCTCAGAGGGGTGATTTGTGCCAAGCTGTCACAGCTGGAGTGGTCAGATTGTCTCAGAGGCGACAATCTGCGCAGGGGAGATTTTTCCCTGTGAGATGGGCGCCGAAAATATCGGTGAGATTCGCATTGCCAAGCTGGGGCAGGCTTCCTAGGGTCCGCGCCTCCCGAAAAAAGGGCAGGTGCCAGAGTGGTCGAATGGGCTCGCCTGGAAAGCGTGTGTGCTAGCAATAGTACCGAGGGTTCGAATCCCTCCCTGTCCGCCATTCGTTTGCCACGGCTTTGAGTGGCACACCATCGCCCCTGCTCAGCGCGTCTGAGTAGGGGCGATGGTGTTTTGAGTGGTCGCGTTTTTCGCGAGAGGTGGCCTGATAGGCTAGCGGGTTCGCTCCTCCGACTTCTAGGAAGGGTGGGAATTCTGGGGATGGTGACAGACCAACTTGCCGATGATGGGGAACAGTCTGTGGGGTCCTGGAAACTGTCTGACGAGATTTCCGGAGGTGAAGGTTCCAAACGCAGGAAGGGTCAGGATGGGTCCCGATAGGAGAAAGCAGCGAACCCTGATGGCGGGACCGGCCTGGGTGCCGATGCGACAAAGTGGATGGAGATGACCGGTGATCGTGGGAGAGTCGGGTGGGGCGTCGGACGGATCGTGGACGAAGTGAAGGGCTCTTCGCTGATAGGCCGGGGTGGCTCGGAGTAGAGGGAAGTCGGTCAGCTTGCGCGCGGAAGGGTCATGATTTCCTACGATGAGGACGACTTCAGAGGGGAGCTCGGTGAGCCATTGGTTCAGGGTCGTTTTGAACTGATCTGTCAGGCTGATGCTGGAATGAAAGAAGTCACCCACGATGATCAGGGATTCAGCTTGGAATCTTGAGACGAGTTGGGTGATTCGCCTGAGGTCATCAAGGGTTTCACCTTCAGGAACGGGCAGGCCGTGTGAGCGGAAGGTGGCGGATTTTCCGAGGTGAACGTCGGAAAGAATCAGCGTGCGGGTCGCGGTCCACCAGATGACACCTTGAGGATGAAGATGGAGCTCTTCGCCTTGGAAGTCGATACGAAGTGGGGTCTCACTCATGCTTTCAAGGCCTTTTCTGCATTCTGTTCGAGTTCCTTCAGCATTTCTTCCATGAGGGTGATGGCATCCTTGGTGGAGATGATCGAGTAGAGCCGTTCGGCCCAGAGGGGAAAGGAAAACGGACTGAGTCGGGTGAGCTCGATGAGGCGAAGCGGCTTCCTCGAGATCCCGATGAGTACTTCATGCATGCGTGAGAATTCGAGTTGGCCTTCGAGGATTTCACGTTTCGATTGGTCGAGTAGGAGATTCTCCGGATCGTAACGGTTGAAGACTTCAAAGAGTAGGCTGGCGGAAGTCTGAATGCTGCGCAGTTGCTTCATCCGGCCTGGCTGGGATTGCTGAATTAAGCCCGCCACACGGGCAACCTCCCGGAATTTCCTGCGGGCGAGTTCGTGGGTGTTAAGGCAGGCGAGAAGGTCCTCGAGAAGTGATTCAGGTCGGAGGATATTCCGGATGATCGGCTCATCCAGCGGGATCTTCCCGTTCGATGTGAGGGCGAAACCATAGTCGTTCTGGGTGACCTGGATGCTCTGGGACTGACCGTCTGTTAGGCGGTGGGCGGCAAGAGTGCCGATCCCTTCGTTCACCAGCCGCCCTGCAAAGGTGTAGATGAACAGGTGCTCACCTTGTCGCGAATGGCAGTGCTCTACCTGCAGGACCTCATCGTTGGGGATCTGCGACCACTTTCGCTGGATTGAGAGGATGTCCTCGATGGCTTTGAGCTCTGGTCGTGCCGGGAGGGTCGAGGTGCTGAGGCGTCTGGCGACGGCATGGGCCAGTTCGGTTGAAAGCGGCATCTTTCCACCATTCCAGACGGGGATTTCGCCCTGGGCTTTCCTGGTGGTCGATGGCTTGACGGTGGCGACAAGATCGCGGACGCGGACGAGTTCCAGAAGCCGTCCGGAGAAAAAGAACGGGGCTCCTGGTTTGAGTTTGGTGATGAAGCTTTCCTCAACGCTTCCCAGGCGCTGCCCATTGCGGAGCCGCACGCTGATGGAGGTATCCGAGACGATCGTGCCGATGTTCATGCGGTGCAGCTGGATCATTCTCTTGTCGGTGAAATGGAGAACTCCGTTTTCCCGCTGAATCCGTTGATATTGGGGGTAGGCGTGCAGCGCGTCTCCGCCGTTGGTGACGAAGCCGAGAACCCATTGCCACTCGGCTTCGCTGAGGGTGGAGTAGCTGTGGGTCGAGGTGATCTCCTTGCGAAAGTCATCTTCATCAAGCGCTTCGCCTATCGCGCAGGTGCTGACGTGCTGGACAAGAAGATCGAGCGGTTTTTGCAGCAGTCGACGGGATTCGATTTCACGGGCGTCGAGGGCATCCTGCGCCGCCGCGAATTCCAATAACTCAAAGGCGTTCGTCGGCACGCAGAGGAGTCGTGATTTCTTGCCAGGCTGGTGGCCTGAGCGGCCTGCTCGTTGAAGAAGTCGGGCGACCCCTTTTGGGCTGCCGATTTGAATCACCTGCTCAACGGGTGCGAAATCGATGCCGAGATCGAGTGATGAGGTGCAGACGACTCCAAGCAGCTCTCCCCGAAACAAGGCATCTTCGGTGGCTTGGCGTTCTGCTCGGGAGATCGAGCCGTGGTGGATGCCGAGGCGGCCCTTGAGCGTGGGATCGGTGTCGAGTAGCGTCTGATGCCAGACTTCCGTTTGCGATCGGGTATTGGTGAAAACCAGGCTCGAACTCGCGCGGTGAAGCGTCTTCGCCACTTGCTTGACAAGTCTCGTCCCGAGATGACCTGTCCAGGGGAAGTGCTCGATCTCCAGGGGAATCAATGTCTCGACCTGGAGCTTTTTCTCGAGTGTCGAGTGCACCGTAATGCTGTTCCGATGGTGGATTCCGAGGAGGCTTTTCCGGGCGTCGTCAAGGTTGCCGAGGGTCGCGGACACGCCCCAGGTGCGAATTTGTGGTGCCCAGGTTCTGAGTCGGGCGAGACAGAGCTCCGTCTGGACCCCGCGTTTGGTGCCGAGGAGTTCGTGCCATTCATCAATGACGACGCATTTCAGGTCAGAGAGTTTGGTACGGGAGTCCTCGTAGGTAAGCATCAACGACAGGCTTTCCGGCGTGGTGACGAGGGCGAAGGGGAGCTTTTCGCGGAGTTTGGCTTTTCGATAGGCGGACACATCGCCAGTCCGAAGTGCGACTTCGAGAGAGCTTCCGAGCTGTGTTAGAGGTTCCTGAAGTGAACGCGCCGTGTCTTTGGCGAGTGCCCGCAGCGGCGTGATCCATAGGACCTGACATTGGCTGGGGGGCTGAGGGGCGGCGAGTGCTTCATCGACCGGGCCCATCCACACGGCGAGGGTTTTTCCGAGCCCGGTAGGTGCGTGAAGTAGGCCGGATCGGCCAGCGGCATACGCTTGCCATGTCTCCTTCTGGAAGTCGTGTGGCTTCCACCTCCGTTGCTTGAAAAAGGCGTTGATCGACGAGGTGGCGGACATTAGCTGACGAGTGTCTGGGCAAACTGCAAGGTGTCGATTTCCTCGGGCGATTTGTCGCGACGGATCGCTTTGATCCGGGGGAAGCGCATGGCGAGGCCGCTGTCGTGGCGCTTGCTGGGACGGATCGAATCGAAGGCGATTTCGAGGACGATCTGGGGCTCGACCAGATGGACGCGGCGCTTGATGTCGATGGTGGTTTTCTTGAAATGCTCGGTGAGTTCTTCGATTTCGGCATCGGTGAGACCACTGTAGGCCTTGCCGATCACTCGCAGCTGGCCATTTGCTTCATCGCGCACCGCAAAGGTGTAGTCGGAGAGCAAGCCGGCACGTCCTCCATGACCTTGTTGGGCATGGGTCACGAGGCAGTCGAGAGTCACCTGCACCTTCTTGAGCTTGAGCCATGACTGGCCACGTCGACCGAAGTGGTAGGGGCTCTCGGGGTCCTTTGCGATCAGTCCCTCGTTGGCCCTGGCCCTGGCTTGTTTGAAATGGGTATCGATCTCCTCCGCGTCCGCGGCGAGCATCTGTCTGGCGCACTCGAAGGGGGCCTGCAATTTGATGGCTTCGAGCTGGGCACGTCGCGTTCGCAGGGGTTTCTGCCAGAGCGATTGTCTGTCGTGATGGAGCAAATCGAAGGCGATGAATCGGACAGGGGTGTCCTGCGGATGAAAGAGATCGCCCTGACCACGGTGCTTCTGCTTCCTTCCGAGGCGTTTCTGGAGATCGAAGAAGCTGAGTTGCCTGCCTTCTTCAAAAGCGATGATCTCTCCATCTAACAAACAGTCGGGAAGATTGGTCGCCGCTCTGATCAGTTCGGGAAATTCCGCGTCGAGGGAGCGGAGATCGCGGGAGAAGAGGTGCACGTTATCACCTCGTTTGTGAAGCTGGGCGCGGATGCCGTCGAATTTGTCTTCGAGCCAAACGGTGCTCTCGGGAGTCGCCAGTTTCGCGTAGATCGCGGTGGCATCCGGTGCGGGCGAGGCGAGCATGACTTTCACCGGCGTGCCAATCTGCAGTTCGGCTTCGTGGCACCTCTTCTGCTTGGCGAGCACCGCCGTGCTTCCGAGATCTCCCGTGAGCATGTGGGCACGTGCCACTTCCCTGGGGTCGGCGCTGAAGGCTTCGGCGATGGCTTCCTCCAGCAGGCCTTCGCGGCTTCCGATGCGAAATTCGCGAGTCAGGACGCGCAGGACAAATTCGACCTCAGGCGGTGGTAGCCGACGCAATGTTCCAGCGAGCTCGTGGATGGCATCGAGCTGAACTCTGCAATTCCTCAGGAAGTCGATCAGCGATGAAAGGTCGGGGGCGCTGAAGGGCGTGCTGGATGCCTTCCAGTCGCCATGGAGCCCCGAGAGAATCCGCGCGGTCCGGGCGGCGTCCTGCTGCTGATTGGAGATGCTTCGGTAGTCGGCGAGGGTGATGGAAAAAGCTTTGAGAAGCGCAAGGCGGATCGAGGCAAAACCGAAGCCGAGTTTCAGGGAACGCTCGGAGAGCCAGTCAACAAGCGTGCTGAGCTCGTTTTCATTGAGGGGCGATATCAGTGAGGCGAGAAGCTCTCGCTTGCTTGTCCGGGAGGCAAGGGCCTGAACCTCGTTCAGACGTTCGTTGAGCATGCTGAGGGGGCGGTCGATGCGGTGATGGTTTGTCGCCGAGGGAACCCGGGGGAGCTGCCGGGGAATGAGCTCAAGTTGATCGTCGGTGAAGAGCGACCAGGCCTGTCGGCCACGGGCCCGCAGGTCGGCTGCAAATTCCCGGGTGGAACCGTGGATGGTGTAGATTCGGGAAGGGTCGACGGCGTCGACGAAATCTAACAACTCGCGGTAGTCGGCGTGGTCTGAAAGTGGAAAGACGTGGTCGACCTGGTATCGGTAGCGGGCATTGGGGTGGATTCCCCAGCCGCTGATCATGGCGGTTTGCTTGTTCTTCAGGCGACGAATCACGGTCGAACGGATCGCACTCGGGGGGCAGAGAACGGCGTGCCGTGGGGGGATGGGAGCCTGGATCTTATCTGCTTGAGGGAGGGCGACGCCGAGTTCCCGACAGGCGTCATTCATTTCAATGATGCTGGAGTGGGCTTGGAAGACGATGTCGTGATCGGCAAGCAGCGCCGAAAGCTCTTGAGCCTTTCCAAGGGAGTAGGCGCAGAGGATCGGTACTTCCGAAGCGTCGAATGCGGCATGGATGAAGGTGACGATGGAGTTTTCGACTTCGTGGCGTGGGGGGAAAATGTATTCAGGTCGACCGTAGGTGGTCTCAATGATGAGGGTGTCGACCGAAAGGGGGGACGGGGCCGGGCAGGTGCGGGTGGCCAAGGTTTTGAAGTCGCCAGTGAAGAGCAGTGTGTGGCCGTCACTCTTTCGGCGAAGGTGGAGCATCGAAGACCCGACGACATGGCCGGCTGCCTGAATGCTCAGTTCGAAGCCGTCCAGATCGAGTGTCTGATCGGCTTCGATGATGGTTAGAGAGTCCTTTTTCAGCCCGAAACGGCGAAAGAGGAGGTGGGCGGTTTCGCGAGAACAGAAAGCTTGCTCGGGGCGGGAGTGGTGGTCGGCGTGGGCGTGGGAAATGAAGGCACGATTCTGCTGCCCCCGGGGATCGAGCCAAAGGTCGATTTCAGGAAGGTAGATGCCGGCGGGGCGCGCCTGAATCTGGATTTCCTCCGCCATGCTCAGTTTTCCGGGAGATGGCGGCTCCTTGGCCGAACCTTCAGATCTTCACCTGAGCATTCAAAGCGTCCGGAGGTATTTGCCCGATTCATTCCTCGATCATCGGTCATCTTGACGATGGCGCAACTCGTTCTCTCAAGGTCGCCGGTGAAGGTTCGTCGTTTCGCCCTCGACGATGTTTGTGCTGCGGGAGGACGGAAGCGGAAGAATCGGGGGAATCCGGGCTGCGATCCGCAATTTGTCGGAACACGGGCCCATCGAGCGAAAAACCTTTGAAGCTTGGCACAAAGAATGCCGCTTTCGGAGCAAGGAACGGTTGACGAATCGCGGCCATTCATCTCATCACCCACGAATTCATGGAAGCGCCTCGCATTAACACCTTTGAAGAACCGGATGTCGTATTGATTGGAGGAGGAATCATGAGCGCGACGCTCGGCCTGCTGATCCACCAGCTCGACCCATCACTGAAGATCCAGATCGTCGAGGCTCTCGCCGAAGTCGCCAAGGAAAGTTCCAATCCCTGGAACAATGCCGGAACCGGGCATGCCGCTCTTTGCGAACTCAACTACACCAAGGAGAACGAGGACGGCTCCGTCGATGTCTCGAAAGCACTGCAGATCAACGAGGCATTTGAACTCTCCAAGCAATTTTGGGCGAATCTTGTTGAGCAGGGGGTCCTGCCGGACCCGTCGACCTTCATCACCCACGTGCCTCACATGAGCTTCGTGAGAGGCCGTGAGAACTGTGCTTTCCTCCGTCGCCGCTATGATCAGATGGTGGCCCATCATTTCTTTGCCGGGATGGAATATTCGGAAGATCCGGCTCAGATCGCCGAGTGGGCACCGCTGTTGCTTGCGGGGCGACCTGACAACGAATCCGTAGCGGCCACCTTCGCCAAAGGCGGCACGGACGTGAACTTCGGTGCGTTGACTCAGGCGATGGTCGACAACTTGACGTCACAGGAGAACATCCGGCTGGCGACGCAGCATCAGGTGCGCGACATCAAGCGGCTTAAGGATGGACGTTGGAAACTCACCGTCCGCAATCTTGAGAAGAACCTGAATCGCTCGGTGAAGACGAAGTTCGTTTTCGTGGGTGCGGGTGGCGCATCGCTCCCCCTTTTGCAGAAGTCGGGTATCGCCGAAGGCAAGGGCTTTGGCGGCTTTCCGGTGAGTGGTCAGTTTCTAGTCTGCGACAATCCGGACCTCGCCGAAAAGCATCAGGCGAAAGTCTATGGAAAAGCGGCTGTCGGCGCTCCGCCCATGTCGGTCCCGCACCTCGACAGCCGGATCATCGACGGCAAGCGCTCGCTGCTCTTCGGTCCCTTCGCGGGATTTTCGCCCAAGTTCCTGAAGTCCGGCTCGCTCTTCGACCTGCCCGGATCCGTGCGCCTCGACAACCTTGTGCCGCTGCTGGCTGTCGGAAAAGACAACATGGACCTGACCCGTTATCTCATCGAACAGGTGATGCAGTCGCCGAAAGACCGCCTCGATGCCCTGCGTGAGTTTTTCCCGGATGCGAAACTCGAAGACTGGCATCTATCGACTGCAGGTCAGCGCGTGCAGATCATCAAGCAGCATCCGACGCGGGGCGGTGAGCTCCAGTTCGGAACCGAGATCGTCGCCGCTGCGGATGGCTCCATTGCCGCTCTGTTAGGGGCATCGCCCGGAGCTTCGACCGCCGTCGATGTGATGGTTCACATTCTCGAGAAGTGCTTTTCCGGTCGCATGGACGACTGGGCGCCGAAGCTCAAGCAGATCCTGCCGTCCTACGGTCAAAGTCTCGCGGCCGACGAGTCCCTTTATCGCGCCACCCGCACCCATGCCGATGGGGTGTTAGGGCTTTAGTGTCGGGGCGTGGGGAACTGCTCCTTCAGAGAAGGGTGACGCTCGGGAAGTTCCGGTCAGCCGTTGCCCGGATCGTGCTGATGAATTCCTTCATGAAGGTCTGGCTGGCGGCTGCCCGGGTGGTGGCCGCGAAGAGCGAGGCGTGGAGGCCTTTTGCGGTGATGGGCATCTCGGCGACGTAGTCGCGTTCGAGGTAGGGTTGGACAGCCCAGCGCGGCAAGGTGGCGACGCCTCGGTTGCTTTTGACCAGCTGGAGGATGGCGATGGTGAGCTCGGTGGTGCGACGCTGGGCAGGCTCGATCCCAGCGGGTTCGAGGATCTGGCGAAAGAGATCCATGCGGTTGTCGGGAATCGGGTAGGTGATCAGGGTTTCCCGAAGGAAGTCGCGGGCGGTGACATGCGATTTTTTCAGAAGGGGGTGCTCGTGAGCGAGCAGCAGCGGCATGTCATATTCGAAGAGCGGGTGGTGGAGAATGCCTTTGCGGCGTTTCGATTGAGTGACGATGACAAGGTCCGCACGGTCCTCGTCGAGCAGGCCGACGGGATCCGGGTGAAATCCGGAGACGAGGTCCATTTCCACATCAGGCCAGGCCTCGCGGAGTTCATCCATGGCGGGCATCAGCCAGTCGAAGCATGAGTGGCACTCGACGGCGATGCGGAGGCTGCCGGCGGTGCCTTCGCCAATCCGGGCGAGATCGCGACCGGCATCGGCAATCAGACGTTGGCTATCGTAGGCAAGCAGCAGCAGCCGTTCGCCGGCACGGGTCCATTTGATCGGGCTCGTCTTCCGCTGAAATAGCTCGAGACCGTAGTGGTCTTCAAGGGTGCGCATCTGGTGGGACAGGGCGCTTTGGCTGAGCGAAACCCGTTGTCCGGCGCGGGTGAGATTGCCGGTCTCGGCAAGGGCGATCAGCGATTGGAGGTGTCTCAATTCAAGCACAAGGCGATTGATGGAGGGAAATCATCATGAATGCAATGGTGGATCATCTTGAAGAGCATGCGTTTTGTTCATGAAGAGCTTTCCGTCATGATGGCGGGGATGAAGCAATCATTGACGACACACATATCGGGCTATCCACGAATTGGTGCGAAGCGGGAGTTGAAGAAGGCCCTCGAGCAATTCTGGGCCGGGAGGATCACGGCGGCGGAGCTTGACCGGGAGGGGAAGGGGCTGAGGCAACGGCACTGGATCGAGCAGCAGAGACTCAACTTTGTCGCGACGAACGACTTCAGTTTCTACGATGGCATGCTTGATCTGGCCTGCATGCTTGGCGCCGTGCCGTCTCGATTCGGGGTGGTCGGAGAAGAGGTGTCGCTCGACCAGTATTTTCGGATGGCGCGCGGTCGGGGAGCTGCGAATGGGAATCGACCGGATGTGGCTCCGCTTGAGCTGACGAAGTGGTTTGACACCAACTATCATTACCTCGTTCCCGAACTCGATGCGGATCAGCTTTTCAGAAGGACGAATCGGAAGGCGGTCGCCGAAGTGAAGGAAGCGATCGCCTGTGGTCATCGGCCGAAGCCGGTGCTGATCGGTCCGGTGACGTTCCTGGCCCTCAGCAAGACCCGTGATGGAAGCGATCCCTTGCTCTTGCTGCCCAAGCTGTTGCCGGTCTATCGAGAGCTGCTTGGGGAGCTGTTTGAAGCCGGTGCCGAATGGGTTGAAATCAGTGAGCCGGTGGTGGTGCAGCGCAAGGATGGTGAAGTGCTCACGGGCGTTGCGGAGTCACTCGCCTACTTCAAGGAAGTGAAGGGCCCCAAGTTGCTGCTGGCAGTGCCGTTTGGAAAACTTGGTGGCGCGCTGAACGAACTGCTGGGGATGGAGTTCGATGGTCTCCATGTCGACGCGGTGCGGGGAAGTTCCGATTTGCCATGGCTCTTCACTCACTTTCCGAATGATAAGGTGCTTTCGCTGGGGCTTATCGATGGTCGCGGAATCTGGCGGGCGGACCTGCTCGATCACCGGGTGACGATATCGACATTTCTCGAGAAATGGGGGCCGGCACGGCTTTGGGTCGGGACGTCCTGTTCGCTGCTGCACGTCCCTCATTCGCTGCAGGAAGAAGACGAACTCGATACTGATTTGAAATCGTGGCTGAGCTTTGCCAAAGAGAAGCTGGAGGAGGTGGATCTGCTTTCAAAATCGGAGCTTTCGCCAAATCACGAGGCTGCGCTCATGGCAGCCCGAGACAATCGGTTGCAGCACCTGGGAGTCCGCATCCCAGAGCTGCGACGCGAGGTCGCGGCTCTCGACGCGCAATCGGCGCTTCGGGCGAGCGACATCGAGGAGCGGTTGAAGCTTCAGCGCGCTGCGCTTGGCCTGCCCTTGTTGCCGACGACGACCATTGGTTCCTTTCCGCAGACGGATGAGATTCGCAAGCTGCGAGCTCGGAGGAGAAAGGGTGTTACGGATGAAGCCGGCTACGAGCAAGGTCTCGAGGCCGCGATGCGCGATGTGATCCGTTGCCAGGAGGAGCTGGGAATTGATGTGCTTGTGCATGGCGAGTTCGAACGAACGGACATGGTCGAATACTTCGGTGAGAAGCTCGATGGTGTGGCGATTACCCGCAACGGCTGGGTCCAAAGCTATGGGTCACGTTGTGTGAAGCCTCCGATCATTTGGGGAGATGTCACGCGCCCGAAGACCATGACGGTGGATTGGACGGTCAAGGCGCAGACTCTAACAAGTCGGCATGTGAAAGGGATGTTGACCGGCCCGGTGACGATTCTGCAGTGGAGTTTCGTCCGCGATGACCTTTCGAGAAGGGAGGTGGCGCTGCAGCTCGCTTTGGCCTTGAGAAAGGAGGTTGGCGAACTTGAGCAGGCTGGAACCAAAGTCATTCAGGTCGATGAGCCCGGCCTGCGTGAGGGCTTCCCACTCGAGCTTGGCGATCGCGAAGCCTATCTCGAGTGGGCGGTTTACGCATTTCGGGTGGCGACATCCGGAGTAGCGGACGTTACCCAGATCCACACCCACATGTGCTATGCCGAGTTTGAGGATGTGGCTGAGGCGATTGCCGCACTGGATGTCGATGTGATCAGCCTGGAAGCATCGCGCAGCAAGATGGAGGCGCTCGATTCGGTTAGGACCGGAGGGCTGCGGTCAGAGGTGGGGCCGGGTGTTTGGGATATCCACTCACCGCGTGTGCCGTCTCAGGAAGAAATCGAGAACCTGCTGGAGAGAGCCCTTCAGGTAGTGCCAGCCGAGCGGCTGTGGGTAAACCCTGACTGCGGACTGAAGACCCGGGGATGGCAGGAAACCCGGGAGTCCCTGAAGAACCTCGTCAGTGCGGCGGCCGCACTTCGCGAAAGGGCCGGGCGGCAGGTGGCTGAGCTGGTCTGTTAGATTGGTGATTGCAAAGAGAAGGGGGATGCCCTCGCATCCCCCTTCCTGGGCAACCAACTTGCTATCGCTAGGAAATCAGGCCAATCGTGCGGCAAGAAGCTCGCGTTGGAAGACGAGTTCCTTTGGCATCAGATCATAGAGTTTCAGGAAGAGCTCACCTTGGCTGAGGATCTCATCTTTCCACTCCTGCGGGTTGTAGGCCATGCAGTCATCGAAGCGCTTTTCGTCAAAGCCTTCGATTCCTTCGGCGTCGAAGTCCTCCCAGTGAGGTGTCCAGCCGATCGGGGTCTCATGACCGGCGACGCGACCTTTGCAGCGGTTCACGATCCACTCGAGGACGCGCATGTTGTCGCCATATCCCGGCCAGAGGAACTTGCCATCTTCATCGAGGCGGAACCAGTTCACGTGGAAGAAACGTGGCAGATTTTTCACCAGGCCTCGCATGTCGAGCCAGTGGTGGAAGTACTCCGCCATGTTGTATCCGCAGAACGGAAGCATGGCCATCGGGTCACGACGGACTCCGGCTTTCAGGCCAATGGCAGCGGCGGTGACTTCGGAGCCCATGGTGGCCCCGACGTAGACGCCGTGTGACCAGTTGAATGCCTGATAGACGAGCGGCATTGTCGTCGGGCGTCGGCCACCGAAGACGATTCCGGAGATCGGCACGCCTTCTGGATTTTGCCATTCGGGGTCGATCGTCGGACACTGCTTGGCGGGCGCCGTGAAGCGGGCGTTCGGGTGAGCGGCCTTGACGCCCTTTTCGCCGTCGGCAGGTGTCCAGTCGTTGCCCTTCCAGTCGATGAGGTGGGCAGGCGGTTCCTCGGTCAGGCCTTCCCACCACACGTCGCCGTCATCCGTCAGGCCGACGTTGGTGAAGATGCTGTTTTCAAGCATCGAGTCCATGGCGATCGGGTTGGTGTCGTAGGAGGTGCCGGGTGCGACGCCGAAGTATCCGGTTTCCGGATTGATCGCGTGCAGGTGGCCGTCTTCATGGGGCCAGAGCCAGGCGATATCATCGCCGACGATGGTCGTTTTCCAGCCGGCCTTGGCATACTTTTCAGGCGGCACGATCATGGCCAGATTCGTCTTGCCGCAGGCACTTGGGAAGGCGGCGGAAATGTAGGTTTTCTCACCTTCTGGCGATGTGAGGCCGAGGATCAGCATGTGCTCCGCCATCCAGTCGTGCTCGCGGGCGATGTTGCTGGCGATGCGCAGGGCGAGGCATTTCTTCCCTAACAGCGCGTTGCCGCCGTAGCCGGAACCATAGGACCAGATCTCACGGGTGTCCGGGAAGTGGCTGATGTACTTGTCTTCGTTGCATGGCCACGCCGAGTCTTCCTGGCCGGGCTCAAGCGGTGCGCCGACGGAATGAAGGCAGGGGATGAAGTTGCCATGACCATCGCGTCCGGTGTTGATTTCGCCGGTGGCCTCGCCTTCGAGCCGGTCGAGAACCGCTTTGCCCATGTGGGCCATGATACGCATGTTGACGACGACGTAGGCGCTGTCGGTCACCTGCACCCCGATCTTGGCGAGTGGTGATTCCGGTGGTCCCATGCAGAAGGGAATCACATACATCGTGCGTCCTTTCATGCAGCCCTTGAATTTGGGCAAGAGAAGGGCCTTCATCTCGTGAGGGTCCATCCAGTTGTTGTTAGCTCCGGCGGCACCTTTACGGCGCGAGCAGATGAAGGTGCGGTCCTCCACCCGGGCAACATCGGACGGTGCCGAACGGGCGAGGAACGAGTTAGGGCGCTTCTCCGGGTTGAGACGTGTAAAGATTCCCTTGTCGCAGAGAAGTTGTGTGAGGCGGTCCCATTCTTCCTGAGAACCATCTGCCCATTCGACTGCGTCAGGCTGGCAAAGTGTGGTCATTTGCTCGACCCATGTGGCGAGCTTTTCGTGGCGAGTATTGCTCATAGCGATGACATGAAAGCGATCTTCCCGGGTGTCGGCAACATCATCCGAGAATATGATCGGAAATGAGCCGGATTCGCGGGAAAAGAGTGAGTCAGTGGACAGCAGGCTTCTTCATGTCTCGACGTTGCATCACCACTGCGGCGACCATCAATAAGGCAGCCGCGATGGTACAGATCGGACCGATGATCCAGCCGAAGCGGGTGTAAGGAGTTAAGATGGATTGGCTTGTGATTTGGGTGTCTAACACACCGGGGTCGAAAAGCGGGAGCGAATCGACGCGTTTTCCACTGGGATCAATGACCTGAGTCATCCCTGAGCTGGCCGCGACAACGAGCCATCTGCCGTTTTCCGCGGCGCGATGACGGAAAAGCTCGGCATGTTGGAGATGCTGGCGCGCGGTCCAGTGCTGGGCATCCATGCTGGGAATGAGGAGAAGCTCGGCTCCATTCTTCACCGCCTCCCGAGGCACCGCCGAGTAGTCATTGTCGAAACAGATTGGCGTTGAGATCCTTCCGATGGGGGTCGGCCATGCCGGTGCTTCCACACCGGCTTCGCCATCGTCGAAAAAGTGCACCGGGCGGTTCTTGTCATGACTGCCAAGGATGGTGTCGCGGCCGACGATGATGGAAGTGTTCGACCATGATTTGTCGGGGTGCCTGGTCAGGCTTCCGACGACGAAAACTTCCGCTTCTTTCTCTGCCATCAAATGACGGATACGACCGAGCTTTTCCGGGTTTTCGCGGAGGTCGAAACTGAGGGCATACTCCGGCCAGACGATGGCTTGGGTGGGGGTGGGGATCGAGGCGCTGAGTTCCATGTATTGATCGAACGAAAGCGTCTCGCCCTGAACCGCTGAGACACGCACTGCGACTCCCTTTTCCTGCTCACCGGTTCCACGAGGAATGAATGCAGCGCCAAGAAGAATTAAGACGGCAATTCCTGCGCCCTGGGTTTTTCGCTTGTTAGAGGAGAGCCAGGTGGAGGCCAGGATCACCACGAGTGAGACGCCGTAGACGCCAATGACCTGAGTCAGGGCATTTGGTGGAAGTGCGGTGCCTGGGGTGATCCACGGGAAGCGAAGGGTGAACCACTCGCTTCGGAAATACTCGATGCCGGTCCAGAGCACGGCGGTCATCAGGCCATACCACCATGGTGAAAGCGTTGGCCGATCCAGCGTGTTGAAAATCATCGCGAAAAAAACCGTAAACATCGCGAGGATGAATTGCAGGAGCAGCGCCATCGGCCCGAAGATCTCGGTCAGCCAGATGAGCGTGCCTGAGAATACAAGCATGCCGTGAAGCAGGCCGAGCACGGCTGATGCTTTCGGGCTCGCCCCGCGGAGCGATAGAATGAACGGAAGCCACGCCATCAGGGCCAGCCAATGCCAGTGTAGGGGAGGAAACGCAGCGATCACCAGGGCGGCGCTGAGAAGGGTGAGGAAGGCTCGAGCTCCGAATGGCATTCGCTGTGTCTAGACGAAAGACCAGCCCACTTCAATGTTCGGATGGGGCCGGAATTTTCCAATGGCAGAGATTCTCCTCTGGCATTCTTTCATCAAGTCGAGGTCGGCAGCTCGGCAGAAAAGCCTATGCCGCTTGATCATTACCCTAGGATGGGAAAGCGCAGAGTGATAGCTTGCGCCCATGAAGCTCGCGAGCGTCCTATTTTTCCTAACTTGGTGCTTAGGTTCCTGTCTTCCCCAAACGCGAACCAACGAACTTGTGCCGGTGCTCAGGTCTTCCACCCAAACGGGCAAACCGGTGGTCGTTCACACATCAGGGGGAAATGATGAGTCAATCAGAAAGGGACTTGGAGTCGGCACGGCTGACTTCAAAGCGGCGCTTGAGACGTCTCTGGTGGATACCGGGCTTTTCAGTCACCTCGGTGAGGGCGGCTATCAACTCGATGCCAGGATCCTCAACATGCGCAATCCCGGGGAATCTGCTGTTTTCGAGGTGATCACCGAAATTGAGGTCGCCTACACGTTGCGAAGTGCGGGGGCCGTCGTCTGGGAAAAAACGATTCGCTCAAGTCATCGCACCGAGTCCGATGAAGCCCTCCTCGGTGAGTTCCGCGATCGAATCTCTGCGGAAGGAGCGACGCGTGAGAACATCAAGATTGCCATCAGCTCGATGTCGGAGAGGCTGAAGTGAGCTCTGCCTTCTTCAGTGCTACCGGATCAAAGGTTTCCTATCATTTCAACCACCCCCGCCATGAAATCATTTCGCATCTTCTTCTCCCTGCTGATCCCGTTCTCCATCGGAACCCTTTGCGCAGAGGACTCCAGGGATCGGATCCGACTCCCGCTGCGGGTTCATTTGATTGAAGGGGCGGAAATGGTTCGCGAAGCGGCGAAGCCAGGTGGGGAAGCGACGAGAACCGTGATGGAGATGCCCTTGTCCATCGAAGATGCGACGCAGATCATGAAGCAGGTGAATGAGATCTGGGCACCAGCCGGGATCGAGTGGATCACGAATCCGGCGATGGGAGGGGGTGGCATCATGGCGGAAAAAGCGGGTGGAGGTCGGCTGAGCAAAACAGAAACCCAGAAGCTCGCGCAGCTGGTGGTGGCAAGAGACCGGAAATCGAAATTGAACTACATGAGCAAGGTGTATCCCGCTCTAGCAGATCCGGCGAAGAACGAGAGCATCAACCCTGACGGGTCCCTGAATCAGGACGTCCCCAGAATGTATCACCTCTATCTTTTCCCCTACATCGGTCAGACCCTCCAGGGGACGGCGAGCATCTCTGGGACCATTGCGGTTGTCGGTGTTTATTCGGACAAGAAGCCTAACAAAAACGGCTTTCCAAAGCTACGTCCATCGGTCGTGTCGGGAAAATCCAGACCGCTTCTTTCACCGGAGAATTTTCCAGAAGATGGAGCCCTGTCGGCGACCATCGCTCATGAACTGGGCCATAATCTGAGTCTTTTGCATTTCGATGAGGGGATGGAGGACAACCTGATGAAGGGGCACGTGAAACTGCGCCTCAGTCCTGCCCAGATCAAGCAAGCCCGTGCCCAGGCTCGGAAGGGGCCTCAGCTGGGCAAGGGTGGTGATTCCTGAAGCTGGCGCATCGGGCCTCCGCAGGGAGGAACGATCGTGTGCAAGAAATCCGAGCAGGGCTCCGTTGAGAACCTTGCAGCGCCCGCATTCTGAACCGAATTCCCACTTTGCATTCCTGTCATGAAGAAAATCCACCTTATCCTCGCTTTTCTGTTATCCGCGACAGCCCTGCTTTCTGTTCAGGCTGCGCCGGGAATTCCCGGTTTGAACACCCTAGCGATTGGCGACGCCGCACCGGATTTCGATTTGAAGGGCACCGATGGAAAGCAGCACCAGCTTGCCGACTATGAGTCCGCCAAAATTCTCGTGATTGTCTTCATTTCGAATCACTGCCCGGACGCGCAGGCAGCCGAAGGAAGGCTGAAGAAGTTGGTCACCGATTATTCTCCGCGCGGTGTGGCACTTGTTGCGATCAATCCGAATAGTCCTGAAGGCCTGCGTGCGGACGAGTTGGGATACTCCAAATATAACGACAGCTACGAGGAGATGATTCTCCATGCGAAGGAGCAGGAATTTAATTTTCCCTATCTCAATGACGGCGACACTCAGAAGACGGCCAAGGCCTACGGCTGTCTCGCGACGCCGCATGTCTTCGTTTTCGATGGCGATCGGCGACTGCAGTATAAGGGTGAACTCGATGACTCGCGCTTTGCCGATCCGAAGACCGTCAAGCGCGCTGCGGCGCGCGATGCCATCGAAGCGCTGCTCGCGGGAAAGCCGGTGCCACTCGCTGAGACCCGTCCGCATGGATGCTCGACAAAGTGGTTGGAGAAGAAGGCGAACGTGGGGAAGGAGATTGCCCAGTGGAAAAACAAGCCTGTCGAAATTGAAACGATTGATGCGGCGGGAGTCGCCAAGCTGCGGAAGAACGGCACCAGGAAACTCCGCCTCTTCAACATCTGGTCGACGAGCTGTGCGCCGTGTGTGCAGGAGTTTCCCGAGTTGGTGCAGACAGCCCGGAAGTTCGGCATGCGGCAATTCGAGTTGATCACCATCAGTCTCGATCACCCGCAGGATATCGGCAAAGCGAAGGCTTTTCTTGAGAAACAGAACGCATCCCTGCCGGATCGGCTCAAGGGCTCACTTGAGGCCGAGGGGCGGACGACGAACAACTATCTCTACAGCGCGGCAAGCCAGGACGAACTTGCCAAAGCCCTCGATCCCGAATGGCCCGGACCCATTCCCTACAGCGTGTTGGTCGCTCCGGATGGAAGCATCGTGTGGCGCCACAGTGGGATGGTCGATGGCGATGAATTGAGAACGAAGATCCTCTCGATCCTTGGGCGCTACTACCAACCCTGATCCGGATTGGCGGGGATTGCCGGGAGGCTGTTAGGGGGTGTCTTTTTTGCCGGGCAGCACCAGTCTGAATCCGATGTCGGGCATGCGCACGTTCGGCGTTGCCCCGTCTCTGCGAAACACCAGGCATTCGTCCGCATCAAACTCGTAGCCGCCGCCGCGGGTGATCTTTGCCGTATGAGGACTGGGATTCTCAAAATCGCCCCTCACTGGGTTGGTGCGTGGTTCGGCCTCGTAGGGAATCATGCGTGCGTTATCGTGACAGAACTCCCACAGGTTGCCGGTCATGTCATAAAGCCCAAGTTCATTCGGCTTCTTCTTGCCCGATGGATGACAGCGCCGTTCGCCGTTTCCGGCATACCAAGCCACCTCATCGATGTCGTTTGAGCCACTGTAGAGGTATCCTTTGGACTTCTGTCCTCCCTTTGCAGCGTATTCCCACTCGGCTTCGGTGGGGAGTCGGAATTGCTTTCCGGTCATCTCGTTCAATCGCTTGATGAAGCGCTGAATGTTCAGCCAGCTGACATTGTTGACCGGGTTGCCTTCTGCCGGGAAGTAGCTGGTATCCCAGCCCATGACTTCTTGAAAAAGCTGCTGACTGACTTCGTATTTGCCGATCCGGAAGCCGGACAGGGTCACCTGATGGGCGGGCTTCTCAGCCGTCGAGGCCTTCTCCGAGTTTGAACCCATGGTGAAGGTGCCACCTTCGACCCAGATCATCTCTTTCATTAGCTGGTCCTTCGACTCAGGTGAGAGTGTCCTCGGTGTCGAGGGCTTTTCCTCAGCCGACAGAAGGCCGCCGCCGATCAGCGAGCTGAGACAAAAATGGGAGATCAGGAGAATGCGCATCTGAGTAAGGAGTCCTCCTCCATCACATGGGAATCAAGACTGAATTTCATGGAAGGACCGCAGTGAGATCCGTGCTCACATCGCGGGTGGATGTCTTTCCGAGATCGAGGGCACCTCGGGTTGGCGGTGTGTCAGGCAGTGCTGCGAGCATCGAGTTTGTCGATCTTGGCGGTTGGTTAATCAATTAGGATTGTGAAGCTCATTCGGCATAGGATGGCGGAATGAGTGCGGAGAAGTCGTTTGAGGGGGAAATATCGAGTCTGCGAGCGCGTCTGGATGAGCTGAGCTTCATGCACGCCGAGGAAATCGGTCGAATCCGGAAGGCTCTTGAGGCGCTGGAAGGGAAAATGAGGACAGGGTCAGAGGCAATGGCGCTCGTTTCAGTCCCCGAGGCGGCAGGTTCGAAGGAGGAGGAGATGGAGATTTTCCGTGAGCCTGCTCCCGAGGTGAAGCCGGTGCCGGCCGAACCGGTGAGTACGGTGGCGACCCCGCCTGAGGAGGCACGCGGCTCGTTCGAGCTGCAGTTCGGTCGAGTGTGGCTGGTGCGTCTGGGAATCGCCTTGTTGGTGACGGGCTTGGTGCTGCTCGGCAACTACGCCTATCGTAATTGGATCCGCGAGTTGCCTGCGCTTGTTAGATTGATGTTTCTCTTCATCAGTTCGTTTGGCCTGGTGGCGGTTGGATGGCGTTTCACGTTGAAGGAAGGGATGAGGCGATTCGGGGAAGTGGTGCTCGCAGGTGGACTTGCGTTTTTCTACTGGTGCACGTTTGCCGCCCATCATGTGGAGCGATTACAGGTGGTCAAGTCGCCGGTGACCGCGGGCTTGCTGCTGCTTGGCGCGGCAGCTTTGATCGTCGGAGTATCCCTGAAGCGGGATGCTCGATCGACTGCGGTGCTGGGACTATTGCTGGCTTCGTATTCCACGGTGCTGCAGCCGCTGGGCTGGTTGTCGTCGGTGTCGAATGTGTTTCTGGCGATCGCGGGGGTTGGGCTGATGCGGCGTGCGGGTTGGGCGGGTCCGGGAGTGGCGAGCATGCTGGGAACGTACGCCGCCTTCCTGTGGTGGCAGCTGGTGGGGGCGTCTGGCGGTGCGCCGGACAAAATGGGCTTGTTCTTCCTTCCGGCAAGTTGGGTGGTATTTGCGCTTCCGGGAGTTGCGGGGATTGCCGACAGCTTCCGCTCGTCTTTGTCCGAGCGGGGTCGGGCCTGGTTTGCGGCAGCCAACAACGGGGTCTTCTTCGGCCTTTTTTCAATGCTTTGGCTGATGCTCGACTATGCTGGCTACTGGCGGGTCCCCGCCGTTTTTGGGGCGGTCATCCTGATGATGGGCTCGCTCGGCAGGGGACGGGAATCGTCGGGAAGCACCCACGTCGGACAGGGTCTGGCGATGCTGACTCTAGCGCTGGTTCTGAAGCTCGACGGCTATCAACTCGCCCTCGGTCTGGCGATGGAAGGCTTGATGCTGGCCGGCGCCTTCCTGCGTTTTCGCCGACCGCTGGAGCTGGCGTTTTCGGTGGCGGCTCAGATTGCTGCGGTGCTGATGGTGGTTCGTTTTCAGAACGAAGGTGCCTGGGTGTTTGCTCTGGTGGCGCTGCTGTTGGCCGGGTCGGCGGTGATGATTCGCATCGGACATGACCGCCTCGCTGAGACTGGCAAATTCACGAGGTTGTCTCGGGCAGCATCCTCGCTGGGTCTGGCGGCAGCGAGTGTGGTGGCGATTGTCTGGTCGCTGAACCTTGATGGTCCCTGGAAGTTGATATCGATGGAGCTTCTGGCGCTGGGAGTGACGGTGATTGTGATGAAGCTGGACCGGAAGCATTGGCTGCCGGAACTACGCTTCGTAAGTGCGACGTTTGGAGTTCTTGTGGCTTGTCTGGTTTTTAGCGAGACGCGATCCTTCGATTCGTGGGTTTGGTTGACGAGCATGTTGCTCGCTGGGGCTGCGGGGATTCTCTGGGAGAAATCCGAGCGGAAGATCGTCGGGGTGCTGGGAGTGCCCCAGGCGTGGCTCTTCAGCCTGATCACGGCCTGGTCGTTGATGGTGGGAATTCGGGCCATCAACTTCAGCAATCAGATCCACCTGGGAACGCTCGCAATCATCGTGCCGGGTCTGGCCGTGATCGCGGCGCGGATCCTGCATTGTCCGCGCCTGCGCACATCAATATCCCTGCTGTTAGGGGCGACCTTGTTTTACTCGGTGATCATTGGCCAGGCGTCCGCTCCCCTGCATTTTCTCGTGCCGATTTCGGCTTTGGCCACATTGTTCGGCTCGATTGGCGGTCCGAATCGGGATCGGATCGCGGACGGAGTTCTGGTGATTGGATGTCGTGCCGTGGCGCTGCTCGGTTGGTTCGTGGCCTGGACTGCGGCCTTGCCGGACCACTGGCTGGAGGTTCTCGCACTGAGCGGAGGCGCCTTGATGATTTGGCAGCGCCGCGTGAATGATTGGCGAATTCCCGAGGCGGGAATTCTACTGGCGGTCACGGCCGCAGGTCTCTTGGGGACGCTTGCCGATGCCCATTGGGGACTTCAGGAAAAGGCTGGAATACCGGACGGCTGGGGGGTGGTCGCGGGATTTCTGATGGCGGGACTAGCTCAGCCGAAGTCGGAGCAAAATCCGGTTCGGACGCTTCTCCTGTGGTTGGCAACGCTGGTGAGCGGCCTGTGGTCGACCCTGTTTGTTGTGCAGTCGATGGGATGGTCGGCGGTCGCGATTCTGTGGACCCTGCTCGGGTTCGGTTTTGTGTGCAGTGGCCTTTGGATGCGACTCGCTGCCTGGCGGCATGCGGGATTTGTTTTGTTAGGCATGGCGCTGATCAAGCTGTTCGCCGTGGATGTCTGGGACTTCGGGGCTTTCACCCGAGTCCTGGCCTTCATCGCGCTGGGAGTCGCTTTGGTGGTGCTGGGCTTCTTCTACAATCGCTTCGCCGAAATCCTGAAGCGATTGCTGGAAGGGGATGAGGAACCTGGAGAGTGATCGCTACTTTCTCAGCCGCATCGGGACGAATTTTGAAACGCCGGGCTCTTCCATGGTGACGCCGATGAGTTGGTCGGCAATCTGCATCATGGCGCGGCTGCGGACGACGGCGATGACCTGATTTCCTGAGGCTGTTAGGGAGCGCAGATTATCCAGAACTAAAGATGAAGGGTCATCGATCCCGTCGATCAGGAAAAGGTCTCCTGGTTTTGCGGCCTCGAGGGCAAGGTCGAGCTGGGCGGGATTCTGGAGGAATTGAACCTGGGCTCTCGACGCGAGAAATTCCGGGGGAGGCACGCTATCGGCGTAGTCGTGACCGTCGATGTTGAAGGTGGCCCAGAGACCGTTGACACTGAGGGTGCGGGAAAGACTCATCTCCAGATCGTAAGGGCGAATCTGATAGTCGATGCCCACTTGAGCCCCTTTGGCTGTGAAGTGGCGGGATGAGCTCGAACAGATTTCCGTCGGGTCGAGGGATGCGGCGGGATGAGCGAGGGCCCAGAGGATCCCTCGAATGACATTGCTTTTTCCGCAGCCATCGGGTCCGACGATGGCGGTCATGCCGGAATCGAAGGTGAGAATCTGGGTTCGATAAAAGGATCGGAATCCTGAGAGGGTGATGGATTTGATGATCATGGGGGATGATTTAGCGACGCTCCCACAGATATCTCAGAAGGTCGAGGATACCGGCACGGGGGATGCCGACATAGGCATGAAGAACGTGGAAGAGGAAGTAGTAGAACCGGCAGGCGGACCAGACGCAGATAAGCAGCAATACGGCTTCCTGCCAGGTGGGGAGTTCGGCGAGGAGTTGGAGGGCGGCGGAAAACAGGGCGAGGATCAGAAAAAGAACACCCTTAGCGATGATCCAGCGTTTGTCGGCGAGGTCGGGGCCCATGGGACATGACTAGGCCAACGGGCGTAGCGGCGCAACGATTCAGCCCGGTCTTTTCATGATGGGTTGAATCGGGGTGCTGCGATCCATCTCACTCCGGTTCCCGTGCCGCTGTCCGGCCGGCGACGGGTGAAACGAATCGTGAAGATCTCCCGCTTCCGATCGAAGAGGTGATTTCCCGAAACAGGGCCAGCATCGGCTTCAGGAGAACCGAAGCAATCTTAAGGCCGATCGGCAAACCAGCCGTCCGACGCTTTCGTCGGGGCACCGAGGGCTCAGCAAAGCGTTACTCAGGCGGGTGCCTGGTCGAGGTGGAAGGCATCGTGAACGGCACGGGCGGCGTCTTCGATGCGGGTCTCGTCAACGGTGACGGCGATCTTGATTTCCGAGGTGGAGATCATGCCGATGTTGATGTCCTGGGCTCCGAGAGCCTTGAACATGGTCGCGGCGACGCCCGAGTGGGAACGCATGCCGATGCCGACACAGGAAAGCTTGGCGATCCCGGCTTCGGTCTCGACCTTGGCGCCCTCGCTGATGTCGGCGAGGACTGGTTTGAGCGCGGCCTGGGCACGGCCGAGGTCGTTCGAGTGCATGGTGAACGAGTGACGCGCGAGTCCATCACTGGCGGTGTTGGACAAGATCATGTCGATGTTGATTTCGGCATCGGCGAGCGCGCCGAGGATCTTGCCGGACATGCCGGGTTCGTCCGGGATGTTGGTGATGGTGACGCGGGCTTGGGAGCGCTCGATCGAGACTCCGCGGATGACGACGTTTTCCATAGCAGGGTGTTCTTCGAGCACCATGGTGCCCGGATTATCATTGAGTGAGGAACGGACTTCGAAAACAACTCCGTATTTTTTGGCGAATTCGACGGAACGCGATTGCATGATCTTCGCCCCGGATGAGGCGAGCTCCAGCATTTCGTCATAGGAAATTTCAGGCAGCTTGCGGGCGTTCTTCACCACGCGCGGGTCGCAGGTGTAGACGCCATCGACGTCGGTAAGGATCTGGCAAACATCGGCCTTGATGGCCGCCGCGACGGCGATGGCGGTGAGGTCGGAGCCGCCACGCCCGAGAGTGTGGACCATCCCGTCGAGCGTGCAGCCCTGGAAACCGGCGACGACGAGGGAATTCCCTTCGTCGAGCGACTTCTTCATGAAGGCGGGGTCGATGTCCTCAATGCGTCCGCGGGTGTGGCTGCCGCTGGTGCGGATGCCGGCCTGGCGACCGGTGACGGAAAGAGCTTTCACGCCGAGTTCGTGAAGAGCCATGGATACCAGAGCGATCGACTGCTGCTCACCGGTGGCGAGAAGCACGTCGAGTTCGCGTTCGGCGGGAGAGTCTCCGAACTCCTTGGCCATGCCAATGAGCTTGTCGGTGATTCCCGACATGGCGGAAACGACGGCGACCACCTGGTTGCCGTCGTCGCGGGTGCGTTTCATGCGCGCGGCGACGTTGCGCATGCGATCGATGGTGCCGACGGAGGTTCCGCCGTATTTTTGGACAATGAGGGCCATGTCGGGGGCGGGAGTGAAGGAGAGAGTGAGGCGCTTGGCAAGAACGGGATGCGTCCTTGCGGCGGAGTCGAAATCCTCACGGGCAAAGGCTCGAATTGCCCGGCGATGGGCCGGGCAATCCACCCGACCTCAGCGAGCAAGGATGGAATCGCTGCTTGTCACCCGTCCCCGCCATCGGCCCGTCGCCGATGGATGGGACTTTTCTCCTACATCTCCGCCTCCCTGACTGGGGAAAACGCCCGGTCTGTACCTTCCGCTCTCCCGTTCGATATGATCGAGTGGACTCCCATCACTTGCTATGAAATCTCCGATTCTCATCACAGGCGGCGCTACGGGTATCGGCGCCGCCACGGCACGTCTGGCTGCGGCGAGGGGCCACGCGGTTGCCATCAACTACCGTCGCAGCGAGGCGGACGCGACGGCCCTCGTTGAGGAAATCCGACAGACTGGAGGCTCGGCCGTGGCGGTCCAGGCGGATGTCAGCGTTTCCGCCGATGTGGACCGGTTGTTCGATGCTGTCGAGCGCGAGCTTGGCCCCCTGGGGGCGCTGGTCAACAATGCCGGTGTTTTGGAGAAGCAGTGCCGGGTGGTCGATATGGACGCAGGCCGACTCTCTCGGGTTTTCCAAACCAATGTCATCGGCTCCTTCCTCTGCTGCATTCAGGCCGCGAGGAGGATGTCTCTGACGCAGGGAGGTGCGGGCGGTTCCATCGTCAATGTCTCCTCCGCTGCTGCGCGTCTGGGTGCCGCCGGAGAATACGTTGATTACGCCGCCAGCAAGGGCGCGATGGATACCCTCACCATCGGGTTAGCCGCCGAGGTGGCTGCGGAAGGCATCCGGGTCAATGCCGTGAGGCCCGCCTTCATCCATACGGCGATTCATGCGGCTGGCGGTGAACCGGGGCGCATCGAACGTCTCACGCCGCTCATTCCGATGAGGCGCGGCGGGCGACCAGAGGAAGTTGCCACGGCGATCCTCTGGCTGATTTCCGAAGAAGCCTCGTACACCACCGGGGCGATCATCGACATTGCCGGGGGAAAATGACCGTAAACTGGCATCATGAAGAAGGCACACATCGATTCGGTTCCCGAGGATTGCTGGCAGTCGCCTGCGGGGAAGTATCAACTCATCCGCAAGCACCTTAGCCTGGCGGTTGGTGGAGTGAAGGACGTGGGCGAATGGGGTGGGGGGCATCCCTTCGATGTGGAGTTGGCGAAGTTACCTCCGGGGAAATCGAACTTCCCGCTTCATCGGCACTCGGCGCAGAGTGAATTCTACCTCGTGTTTTCGGGAACCGGTCTGCTGCATGGCGAAGGGGATCCGCAGACGCTCCGGGCCGGTGACATCGTGTTCGCCGCGCCGGGTGAAGCGCATCGGATCGAAAATACGGGTCCATCCGACCTCGAGTATCTGGTGGTCAGCGACCAGCCCCGCGCCGATATCTGTCACTACCCGGAAACGAAGAAGTATTTTCTCAAACCCGAACGAGTCACCCTCAGCGGAGATCAGGCGGACTACTTTGAGGTTGGCGATTGATTCCTGCGGGCGGCAGGAGTGGTGCGTTCCCGCAGGTTTTCCTCCGTCATCCAGCGGGCGCTGATCTCGCAGCCCATGGGAGTGCTCCAGTAACGGCGAAGAAGTTCCTTCCATCGCGGCATCGGGTGGGTTTCTTGCTGATCCCGCCAGTCGGTCGATGCGCAGGCCATCGGCATCAGGTCGCGTTGTGTCTTCATGTCGATGGAGTCAAAGCCAGGTTGCCACGGAAAAACAGATGCAGTCTGATCGATCTGTTTGCATAACAAATCAAATTTGCGAATCTGTACTGCAAGCCCACCCGTGAATCTGCCCCTGTCCCATCGCATGGCCTTGGTGGAAGTCTTTCAAACCAGCATGAGCACGCCCCTTTATCAGGAACTCGCCGACCGGATGAATGGTCTGATCCAGGCCGGAACGTTCACCACCGGCAGCAAGCTGCCCTCGGTGCGACGTTTGAGCCGCGAACAGGGTGTGAGCATCACCACGGCGATGGAAGCCTATGGCCGGCTCGAGGACCTCGGGTTGATCGAGTCGCGGGCCCGCTCCGGCTATTTTGTCAGGCCACCGGTGGTGCGCGACGGCCAGCTTCCAAAGCCGGCCGAGCAATCCCGCAAGCCAATCCCCGTGCAATGCCCGGAGATCTTCCAGGCCGTGATGGAGGCGGTATCCGACCGCAAGATCGTCTCCTTCGGCGCGGCGGTGCCGGGCGATGAGATTGTTCCCCACAAGCGTCTCAATACGCTCACGAACTCGCTGATCCGCCGTCATGGCGCGGCGGTCTACCGCTACTCGATGGCTCCCGGTCGGCGGGAGTTGAGGACGGCGATCTCGCGGCGCCTGCTCAAGGCGGGAATGCATGCTGACCCCGATGATATCGTCACCACCCACGGCGCCACCGAAGCGCTCGCCCTGGCGGTGCGTGCGGTGACCCGGCCGGGCGACGTGGTGGCGGTGGAGACGCCCACCTATTTCGGAATCCTCCACCTCCTCAAGGACCTCGGCCTGAACGTGGTCGAGATCCCCATGGACGCGCAGCAGGGCATCCGTCTCGATGCTCTCGAAGAGCTTTCAAGTGCCTACAAGATCGCCGTTTGCATCGTGCAGCCAAGCTTTCAGAATCCGCTGGGATCCTGCATGAGCGATGCTGCGAAAAAACAGCTCATCGAGCTCGCGGTGCGCGAGGACTTCGTGATCATCGAAGACGATCTCTACGGCGAACTCTGCCACGCGGGGCCGCGGCCGAGCGCCCTGACCCACTTCGACCGAGACGATCGGGTAATCCATTGCGGATCGGTTTCCAAATGGCTCGCTCCGGGTCTGCGGATTGGCTGGGTGATATCGCGGCGCTTCCGTACCGAACTCCGCCGTCTCAAGTCGGTCCACTACCTGTCCTCCTCGGCGCTTTCCGAGCTGGTCGTCGCCGAATATTTCTCCGGTGGTGGTGCTGAACGCCACCTGCGCCGCGTCGGCGGCATCTTCGGGGAATCCTGCGCGCGCATGCGCGAAGCCGTGCTTGCGGAGTTTCCGGCCGGCACCCGCATCAACCAACCGCGAGGGGGATTCGTCTTATGGGTGGAACTTCCCGAGGGGCATGATTCGGAAAAACTCGCCGCCGCCGCCCTCAATCAGGGCATCAGTCTGATTCCCGGACCGATCTTTTCCGCGACCTGCGGGCTGAAGCACTGCCTTCGCCTCAGCTGCGGCGAACTCTGGAGCAAGCGTTCCGCCGACGCCGTGCGGACCCTCGGCCGTCTCGCCGCCGAATGCCGGTCCTGAGCTCCGGTTGGGAAAGGACGAGGGGTCAGCGTGTTAGGCGGAAGAATTGTCGTCCGCTGGGATGGGGAACGACGTGGCGCCAGCGGTCGTCGGCGATTTCGGAAGTCTGATCGGTGAAGGCCGACTCATCCAGGCTGGCTGCTTTCTGAAGGGTCCAACCCGAATACGTGGCCGACCACCAAACCTCGATCGAGCCGTTAGGGAGACGGCCAATGTGAAGCTTGGGCAGGCGATCATTGGGGGAAACGAAACGGATCGTGAGATTTCCGGTGAACCCGCTGGCGGACACCTGATAGTTGCCGGCGGCGTTATGTCCGGAGTCATAGACGATCAGGAAATAGTTGCCCGTGGCAGGAAGCGTGAACGAATGGGTGCCATGACTGCGGATACCCAGCGAGTTTCCGGCAGGCGAGAGAAGTTCCATCTCGGGAGAAAAATTGCCGGAGCGGGTGTCGGCCAGGGTAATCTGGATCACCTCGCCGGCCATCCCGCCAAAAGCATGGGCGTCTGACTCTCCAGTCTGCAAGGCACCCGAATGGGTTTCGCCATTGGAGATCGAGGTATTGTCTCCTGCGGAAAGCTCCGCCGTCCCGCCGACCACCACGGAGAGCAGATAGTCACCAGGGTCGTTGCAGCCGTCGTCTGAAATCACAATCGCATATCTTCCGGAAGCAGGCGCCGAAGCGACGTAGGCGGCAGTTCCCGAAGAGGTCGTGTAATTGTAGCCAAGCGACGCTCCCGCAGGGGAGAGAATCTGGACTGCCGGATCGAAGCTCGTGTCGACAGCCTCGCCGATTCCCGCACGGATGACGGCCCCGGCCGGAGCATCGATGGTCACCACATCAAACTCTCCCCGCTCGATCCGACCGCATAGATCGCTGCCGCTGGTTACATCGAGGAAATTGTCGTGCGAGTCACTCTGGGTCACGGAGCCGACGACAACGGAAAGATTGTATTCGCCAGGCTCGTTGCAGCCGTCGTCCGAAACAATGATGGTATAGGTTCCGGAAACCGGAGCCGATGCAACATAGGCATTGGTTCCCGTGGACGTGCTGTAACGATAGTCGAGCGCCGCTCCTGTGGGAGATAGAATCTGAACGGCGGGGTCGAAGATGGTATCTGTCGCTTCGCCAACGGCCGCGTTGAGGACGGCTCCTGCGGGAGCCGTGATCGTCAGGACGTCAAGCTCACCCCGCTCGATCCTGCCGGAGAAGTCACTGCCGCTGGTGACGTCGAGAAAGTTATCATGGGAGTCGCTCTGGGCGACGCCTCCGACGGCAACGGAGAGATGGTAGTCGCCGGGTTCATTGCATCCGTTGTCCGAAACAATGATCGTGTAGAGGCCCGAAATTGGAGCCGACGCGACGTAGGCGTTGGTGCCTGTGGAGGTACTGTAGCTGTAGTTGAGCGATGCCCCTGTCGGGGAAATGATCTGAATGGCGGGGTCGAAGATGGTTTCTGTCGCTTCGCCAATGGAGGCATTGATGACGGCACCAGCGGGAGCCGTGATGGTCAGGACGTCAAGTTCTCCCCGCTCGATTCTGCCCGTGAAGTCACTGCCGCTGGTGGCGGCGAGGAAGTTGTCGTGAGAGGCGCTCTGAGCTACGGAGCCAACGACCACGGACAGCTGGTAATCGCCGGGATCGTTGCAGCCATTATCCGAGACAATGATCGTGTAGAGACCTGAAACCGGAGTCGATGCCACGTAGGCATTGGTGCCAGTGGAGGTGCTGTAGCTGTGATCGAGTGAGGCGCCCGTGGGCGAAATGATCTGGACCGCCGGGTCGAAAATGGTGTCGACGGCTTCCCCGAAGGCCGCATTGATGACAGCTCCGGCCGGAGCGTGGATGGTTAGAACGTCAAGATCGCCACGTTCGATGCGGCCGGAAAAATCACTGCCGCTGGTGACCTCGAGAAAGTTGTCATGATCGCTGCTCTGGCTTGATGCCCCCGCGACCACAGATAGGTGATAGTGGCCAGACTCGTTGCTGGATTGGTCGGAGACGACGATCGCGTAGGTGCCTGAAACCGGAGCTGATGCCACGTAGGCATTGGTCCCTGTAGAGTTGCTGTAGCTGTAGCCAAGGGATCCGCCAGTCGGAGATATGATCTCGATGGAAGGGTCGAATCCCGTATCGGTTGATTCCCCGACCGCTGCGTTGATGACCGCGCCGGCGGGTACCTCGATCGTCAGGATATCGAGTTCGCCGACATCAATTTTCCCTGTGAAATCGCTGCCGCTGCTCGCGTTCAGATAGTTGTCGTGGACGGAGCTTTGAGTCGCGGCGCCGGCGAAAACGGAGAGGTTGTAATTGCCCGCTTCGTTGCTTGAATAGTCGGAGACAACAATCGTGTAGGTCCCCGACACGGGAGCGGATGCAACATAAGCACTGGTGCCTGTCGAATTGCTGTAACTGGAGGCCAGGGCCGCGCCCGTCGGAGATAGGATTTCGACGGCAGGATCAAAATCGGTGTCGGAGACTTCTCCTACAGCTGCTCGAATCACGGCACCTGCCGATACTTCAATGGTGTAGGAGTCAGTCCAATCTCCTGGGCCGACTGATCCGGCGACGTCGGACCCAGAAACGATCCCATGGACGGACGGGGTGAGGAGGGAAAATGCGGAAACGACCAAGAGCAGGGGGAATTGGCGCATAGGCTGGATTCACCACATGTCTTTTGGGATGACAAGTCGAAATGAGTGGCAATAGGCAGTGCCGAGGGGTTATGCCATGAAGGGGGCGCGGTCCATTGTGATGACTGGCGCGTGCGAAAAATTCAATCTGATAGGAGAGTCGGTGGTTGAGTTAACTCCGACGGAAAGTGCTTTCACATGTTTCGTGAATGGGGGAGGCATTGCCGCCAGTCCGACGAGAGCGAGCTTGGAGACGCGTCGATGGATTCGTGGTGACGTCGTGTCGCTCCTCAAACGACTGCTCGACGATCAGTTCGCTGCGGGAGGGGGAAAGGGAATGATCTTCATCGACGGGGAAGGCGCGGTTGGCGGCTCGGCTTCGAGCTGCTTCTTGAAGGCATCATCCGGGAAGATGCTCTCAAGGGTGAGCATCGGGAGATGATTTAGTTTCTTGTGGATGGTTTCCAGCGACGGGTTGGGTGTATTGAAAAGATCAAGCGTGAAGCGGAGCAATTCGTTCTGGCTGCCGATCAGGCTGCGGGGCTGGCCGCGGACGATGCGGAAGGTGCCGCCTTCCTGCAGCTGGATGTCCGGGCGGAGCCGTGCCACTTCTCTGGCGAGCAGTTGGGAAAGGTAGGAGACGAGGGATTCGATCCGCCGGTCGCTGTTCGGGATGACCATCGAGAACAGGGTCTCGGCGTTGGTGAGGAGAAAATAGACGGTCTTCGAAGGGCGGTGTTCGGCGATCAACTCGCAACGCCAGCAATCCATCCAATGGCTCTCCTCATCCAGCTCGTCGGTCTTCGGCAGAGTCTGGGTGCGAACCTTGAAATGCTTCGCAGCACGACCGCTGAGCATAATCACGAAATGCCGCGCACCACGGGGTTCGGTTTCCTCGGGCTCGTCGAACTCGCCATCGTCCCACACGTCTTCAATATCGATGCTTGGGTCGTTGTAGCGGCGGAGATGGCGCAGCCAGGTGGCCTTGGAATCATCGATCAGCTGGTGAAGCTCCTGGTGGCGGGCTTGGTCGATCCGGCCGTCGAGATGGAGGAAATCGTAGAATTTCCGGAAGGTGTCGATGTATTCGGCCAGCGAGGCCTCGTTCGCCCAAGCGCACTTGCGGATGAACCAGTCACCGAGGAAGAAGTTGATGCCGTCGTAGTTCTCCGCCAGCGGCAGCTCCTCGTAGTTGAGGAGGTATTCGTTGGCGAAGAAGGCAAGATTGTCGACGTGGTCGGCGGACTTCTTCTTTCCGACGCGTTTCTTGAACAGATGCTCGTGAAACGCGTGGAGTAGCGGTCGATTGGCGGCCTCGAGTTCCTTGCGGCGTTTTTCGTAGGAATCCATGATCGGAGCGATCGGAGTCTGAGAACGGCGTGGTGTCGAGCGGAGATTGGGAATCCGCCTGGTCCGGAGAAACAAAGTGTCTGAAAGCCGGTGCTTCGCCTGGTGGGTTCTCTCAGTCCCGTAATGCGGCCGACAATGTCGCAGGAGCCGGAGGGGATCGGTCAAATGACCGATAGCTACCGGTGGGTCTTCTAGGTTTATCTGGGGTGTTTGGGATCGTCGACTTCTCCCCCCGTCTTCGATCTCTGCCGGTGAACCACCCCTTTCATTAGAAAAACCCACATGACGAAATCTGCAGCCTTCTTGGCGGCTACGGCATTCTGCGCCGTCACCGCTGCGGCGAAATCACCCAACATTGTCCTGATTTTCATGGATGATCTGGGGTACAACGATATCGGCGTACAGACCTATCCTGCCCCGCCGAATCAGTATCCCGTCTCCGGTCCCAGTCCGAAACCCGGGGGGAGTAACTCCAACCTGCCTGCACCCAATGAGGCTTACGGATTGACTCCGAGAATTGATTCGCTGGCCACTGAGGGACTGCTGATGACTCGCTTCTACGCCTCCTCCCGCTGTTCGGCGGCCCGCGCTTCGCTGTTGACCGGGCGCTATGATTCGCGGACCGGAGTGAGCGCGGTTTTTTATCCCAACCACAGTACCGGGATGAGCACGACGGAGGTGACCTTGCCAGAACTGCTGCGGCAGCAAGGTTATGCGACCGCGATGGTCGGGAAATGGCACTTGGGATACAACCCGAGCAAGCACAACCCCTATCAGATGATGCCGGTGCGGCAGGGCTTCCACGAGTTTTTCGGGACACCGCACAGCAACGACATGAACAGCTTCCATCTGATCCGCAACGAACAGATCGAGCAGGCCGACTTCGATTCCGCGGGTGAGCAGGCGCAGATTACCTGGCGCTACACGGAGGCGGCACTGGATTTCATCGAACGAGCATCAGGAGACAAGCAACCATTTTTTCTCTACTTCGCCCACACCATGACCCACCGGCCAACCTGGCCGTCCGACGAGGAGTATCAAAATGCGGATGGGACGACCTGGCCGAAGTTTCAGGGAACCAGTGGTGTGAGTTATTACTATGACGTCGTCAAGGAGGTCGACCACAGCGTCGGGCGGGTGCTGGACAAGCTTGAGGATCTGGGCATTGCGGACGACACGCTGGTGGTATTCACCTCGGACAACGGCCCATGGACGCGTCTGTCCGGCATGGACCTGGCCAGTTCGTCGGTAGGATCAGCCTATCCACTCCGCGACGGAAAGGGAACGACATGGGAAGGGGGGTGCCGGGTGCCCTTCTTTGTCCGCTGGCCAGGGAAGATCGCCAGCGGTGGAACCTCAGACGAAGTCACGGGCCTGGTGGATCTGCTTCCGACTTTTGTCGGGCTCGCGGGAGGCGAGTTGCCGCAGGATCGAAGCATCGACGGCGTTGATCTGGCTGGGCTTTGGAGGGGGCAGGACGGGTGGAACAATCCCCGATCGGCCTACGCACTTTTCGCGGATGACGGCAGCGTTGGCGCGGTCCTGAAGGACGAATGGAAACTGCGGCAGGGGAGTCTCTTCAATCTAACAGATGATATCCAGGAGTCGACAAATGTCGCGGGCAGTCAGAGCGCGGTAGCCGCGGATCTCGCTAGCGAAACGGACGCGATCAACACGTCCATCGCGAATGAAAAGAACTCGCTCGGAACCTTCACATCTTACGAGGTTCTCGTATCGGAGAACGATATTTCCGTCCCTGAGGGAGGGATGGCTGGCGTCGAGCTGAGCTTGTCGGCTGATCCCGGCAAGGCTGTGGAAGTTTCTGTGGCTCGCTTCAGCGGCGACAGCGATCTGAGTGTCTCCGCTGGGGCGAGTTTGACGTTCGATTCGACCAACTGGTCGTCGCCTCAGTCGGTCACTTTCACCTCCGCGCAGGATGACGATGACGAGCATTCCGGAGGGGTTTTCCGAGTGAGCACTGACGACATCGAAGCGGTCAGGAAGATCTATGTTTTCGAGAAAGACGATGAGGCAGCCGCCTCGGCACAGGTTGACCTGGTATGGCCGAAAGGAGAGCTGGCAGCGATCGAAGGCCATGCTGTCAAGCTACTGGCGGAAGGGAGGATGGAAGTCGCCGGAGTGACAAATCCAGAGGGCTCGGTTTTCGGATGGTCAAAGGTTTCGGGTCCGGGAAATGTCACCTTCAGTGATGCGCAGTCTCGGGTGAGCGGCGTCGTGTTTTCTCAGGATGGCGAATACAAGATCCGCTTTCAGGCCGAGCACCCGACCGCCGCGGGTTTTGCTACTGCGACCGTAACCGTCCGAGTGGGGAACCTGAGCGGGGAGTCAACGACCGAGTATCAATTTTCCCCGGCTCTGCTCCATGATGCCTCGGCGGATTTGGACGGCGACAGCAAGTGGGAGAACCAGATTGCCGAGGGCTCCGATGATTGGACCCTAAACGGAGGGGTGGCACAAACGATCGCGGACCCGGCACCCCAACTCGCGTTCATCGATGCGGCCTATGAGTTTCCGGGGGGCGCGATCCCGAATGGAGGCAGCTCCGGTCATCTGGATGCCTATGGCAACGGAAACGCGAGTTTGGAAGTTTGGTTCAAGCCGAACAGTCTGCCGGTGGCTTCCCAGCAGGTTCTATGGGAATCGGGTGGCGACATCGGGGCCTCGCTGACTCTCAGCGGGAGCCAGCTCCGATTTGCCGTCGATGACGGAGGCTCGAATTCGCAGAACGGTGCCGTCGCTGAGGCGACCCTCGCGCCCACGGCCGCGAACGACGGCTTCGTGCACTGTGTCGGGGTCATCGATCTGGACGGCGATGAAGTGCGACTCTACCTCGACGGGGCGCTCGCCGATACCAAGGCGATCGCAAGCGTGTCCGACTGGTGTGGCACGAGTCAGTCGGGTCTGGGCACGATCGTTCACAACAACGGCAGCGAGACGACGGATTTGCAACATCTCGGTGGGAACGACCTGCTTAGCGGCAGCTTTGGAACCTATACCGGCCAGATCGCCTGGTTTGCCTTTTTCAACCGAGCACTCAACCCCGCCGAGATCACTGATCTGGCCGGAGGGGCCGGCAAGGTAACCGTCACGAATGGTTATGAAGGCAACATCGGGCCGGTCGTTTCCGCCGGCGCCGATCAGTCGATCGGAGTTCGGGGGAAATTGGTTCTTGGCGGGACGGCCGAGGACGACGGTCAGCCGGATGGTTTTGCGCTCGTCTCCCTTTGGCATATGATTTCGGGTCCAGAGAATCCGCTGTTTGCGGACGCCTCTTCTCCCACCACATCCGTTGATTTCGAGGTCGCGGGCGACTACCGCTTTCAACTCGAGGCGGACGACGGAGAGATCAAGGTCTACGACGAGGTGGAGATTGCCGTTGCGGGAGTGAGCTATGAGGAGTGGGCTGAGGAAGAAGGACTTACTTCCGGGCAGGATCAGCCGGAAGACAATGCCGATGGGGATTCCTACAGCAATGTCTGGGAATGGGTGCTCGGACTGAACCCGGACTCTTATGATGCCGAGCGCTCCTTCGGGAGTGTGGTTCCCGCCGAAGAAGGGAACGAACTGACCTTCCGCTTTTCATTCCTCGTCCCCCGGGACCGGACCCCTGAATTTGGAATCGAGCTCAGCGAGCAACTCGTCGAATGGAATCCTGATTCAGAGGTATCGATCGAGGTCGATACCCTTGACTCGGCCATGAACCGCTGGGTCCTCGAAACCGGAGTTGATCCCGACGGAATTCCCCGCCTGTTCGGCAGGCCCGTGATTCTTTCGAAGAAAGCCCAGTAATGAATCCATTCGCAACCCCCTGAATCCCAAATCATAACCCAGTAGAAACCAACGAGAATATGAAAGTAGAAAAACCAATGATGAATCGGAGAAATGCAGCTCTCCTTGTGGTGGCAGGTGCCGCCATCGGGATGCCGCTCCAAACAGCGGGCGCTGCCACCATCGATATCGAAGGGCGCCTCGCCGACTCAACCGAAGAGAGCGCTTTGGAGTGGGGTGACAATTCGACACGAGGCGATTCTTCGAACAATCTGCCGATCGGCTCGAACATGCCTGCTCCGGTTTCGGATGATGATGGCACCGTGACTCTTACGGTATCGACCAACATCCAGGATTGGCGGACGGGCTACAGTACCGGCTCCTATGATGCGGGTGAGGAGTGGAATGTTCGAAGCTCGAGCAATGCCGCGGCGGCGACGGGCGCCTTCTCCAACGGTGCGTTCTTTTCCATCACTCTTGATTCGACGACAAACTCATCCGAACGGTTTTCGTGGCAGTCCGTTGCCGTAAGTCTGTGGCGGAATGGTTCGGGGGCTGACACGACCTTTCAGCTGGCCATTGATGCGGATGGAAACGGATTCACCGTGGAGGATCTGGTCGGAGCACCCGAAACGCCGCTCGATGGAATTGCCGGGGCGACGACGATACTCTTCGATGGCGCCGAGCTTCCGGACAATGTCACCTCGGGTGAGGTGCGGCTCTATACTTGGGGCACGACCAGTATTGCCGGGAACATTCATGTGTACGACGTCAGTGCAGACTACGTCGTAGTCCCCGAGCCCTCCGCGGCCAGTCTCATGGCGATCGTCGGCTGTGGGTTCCTGCTTCGCCGGAGTAGAAGTCGGAGCATGTAATCCGCATTGACCTCCAGTTTCCTGGGCCTGCCGACCGATTGATCCCGGAGTGAATGGGGGATCAATCAGTTGGTCTGGCTTGTCGGGAGCCACCTTTCGCTAACGAGATGAGCCGGGAGGTGGCACTTTTGCGTAATTTGACCGTGTAGCGTGCGGATCCTGATGCTTGGGCTGGAGTCATCTAGATGATTCCTTTCCGGATCGCGGCGGCGACGGCGGCGGCAATGTTCGGAACCTGAAGCTTTTGATAAATGTTTTCGGTGTGCTGGGCGACGGTTCGGTAGCCGATTCCCAACTGCTCGGCGACCTCCTTCTTGACATATCCCATCGAGAGGAGTTTCAGGACTTCCTGCTCTCTGCTGCTCAGGACTCCGTCGTCTTCCTGGCTGGGACTGCCCGCCAGGGCCCGGAGAACGATGCGTGATAGCTGTGGGTCGATGATGCATCCCCCTTCGTGGATCTCAGCGATGGTCTCTCGGATGGAGGCAATGGGGGCACTCTTGAGGAGATAACCCGATGCCCCGAGGCGGACCGCTTCCAATGTGGTGCGGAAATCCGAGTCCTGCGTCAAAACAAGGATATTGCAGGCCGGAGAATTTGCCTGAAGTGTGGGGATCAGTTGCAGGCCGTTTTTCTCTGGAAGATGAACATCAAGGAGGACGATATCAAAATTCAGGGCTGCTGTGGCGGCGGCTTCATTGATGTAGGATTCGGCGCTCGGAAACGCGGCCACAAATTCGAGATGCGTGGACATTCGAATCATGTGCTTCAAGGAATCGGTATACTGCCGGTTATCCTCGATGATCAGAATGCGAATCTTCCCTGCCACATCTCCAGTCTAGTTGAGCTCAAGGTGGATTCGAGTTCCTTTCCCTGACATGTTTTCGAGACGCATCTCGGCGTTCAGTCGTTTCGCTCGGATACTGAGATGACGTGGCGGTGAATCCGGATCGCGCAGACCGATGCCATTGTCGGTGATGCTCAAACGGACACGCCGGTTCCGGCGTTCGACGTGAATCTCGGCATGGCTGGCCCGGGCGTGTTTGGTGATGTTGTTGAGGGCTTCCTTGATGAATAGCAGGAGGTCCCATTGGCGCGAGGGAGGGAGTTTCCTCAACCGGGCATTCCGGTCGATCCGGCAGTCATAATCCAGACCGACAAGTATCTGCCGAGCCATGTTCTGAATCTGGGAGCGAACGTCGAATCCCATTTTCTCGGTTTCCAGAAGCTGGATGAAATTCCGGGTTTCGCTGGAAGTCAGGCGGGCGGTGGCGAGAGCGTCGTCGAGAAGTTGGGATTGGGTGTGGGTCGGAGACGGAACGGTTTCTTTGATGAGTTCAGTAAGGTGGACGAGGCAGCTCGCATTCGCGCCGATCTCATCATGCAGATCCCCTGCGATTTTGTTTCTAACGGTTTTCCAGCGTCGGTTGGACATCAGCTTGGCCAGCCCGACGAGAAGGGGTGTCAGGCAAACGAGAAGGACCACAAGAAAGAGCCAGCGTTCCCGTTCCTGGCGTCGGGCGAAAACCAGTTCTTGATGCAGATTGACCAGACGTCGGGATAACTCGGCATTTTCCGCCAGACCTTCAATCCACGTTCGAAGCGGCAGAATTTTCCCTTCGGTGGTGAGACCGTCCGTGAGCGTCGATAGCTGTGGCAGCGTCCTTGAACGGGCTTCATCGCCTTCAAGTTCAGGAAATGGGGGCATGTTTCGACTCAGGAGTTCGCCCTGCTTGAGGAGCTCGATTTCGCTCAGGGCGATTCGATGCGCCCTCTCCGTCCGGAACTCCCCGACCGGATCCTCAAGGTGGAGGCGGAAGTAGCGGCCTTTGACGGGACTGAAGCGAATCATCAAAGGGCTGGATCCCGGTTTCGAGGTGCTGCTTTCCGTGCTGTGGATCTCGACGGAATCCATGGCCTCGGGAGAGTCCGTAACCTCAAGGCGGATCAAACTTGGAAACCCGATGCCGCTCGCCTGGGGGAAATTGTGCTGGAGGGAGTGGACGACTGGCCAGAGCCGAAGTTCGTCAACCTCTCGCTCTGATCCGAGGTCGAAGAGAAGGGTGAGTTCGTTGGAGGTGTAGTAGAAATTGTCGAAGGGATTGCGGAGCTTTCCATCCACTGGAGAGAAGAGCGAGAAGCCATCCACAAGACAATTGCGATGCCACACATAGCCATATCTGCTTTCCGATGACACCGAGACCTCGGCATCCAGGGCGGCATTCCAGTCACCGCTGAATGCCATGACCTCGCTGAAGGTGGTGACGTGGGCGGTCGGCCACCAGGAAGGGTTGTCGCCCATCCGCAGGGCGGAAATCCGGATGCCCGAGCTTTGAACCGGAGCAGCCAGAGGGAACAGTTGCGGCTCGATTCCGGTGACCTCATAGTCACTCTCACGATGATCCACGATGGTCTCGAAAGCGCCGTCCGGACGAATCGATTCAATGAGGAATCGCTTGGGAAAGCCGAACGGGTCGACATCGCGGGAATCCGGCGAATAGGTCGAGGGGATGAGGGCGATCAGATCGAGTGTCGCTTCGGTGATGAAGCGCAGTTCGATGGTGACGACTTCATCGACTTTGTCAGAAAATGAAGACCGGTAGCCAAGGGTCCACGGGCTGGGATTCAGTCTGAGGCCGGGAAGGGACGTTTTTTCGTCTTCAAGTCGGTGAATCTCATCCTGAAGTTGGTTGACCCTGCTGAAGAGTGCATCGGCAGGAAGTCCAAGTATAACTAAGAGGAGTAAAGAAAGGTGCAGTGCCCGATATTGACGGGCCAAGCGGAAGCCTGAACTGAGGTAAGTGAGATTCACGAAGTCGACCCCTAGCTAACACCTCGAGACTAGGAGGCGAAGGGAAATGAGCCTCAGGTACTGATAGCGGAGTCGAACCGAAATGAGAGCTTCACAGGGCGGTCGCCAGCTGCTCCCTCGCTGGCTGGGCAGATCGGCAGACTGGAAGGCCGACTGGCCCCGATTGTTCGCGAGTTCCTCCGCGAGGGCACTGAGGGCGTCGGCCTTGATGAGTTTCGGTTCGTTGGCTTCCGTTGTTCGCCTCAACCAGATCCTGCGAGTCTCTCTTCGCGCCAGTGGTAGCGGGCTCGTGGCAACCGGTCTAATTTGAAAGTTTCGTCACCAACCTGCGATTGGAGGGCGAAGGGGATCCCCATAGAAGCACACGCAATTGAGCGGCGCAACGTCTGTTGGGACGAGGTCTCTTAGCTATGAAGGGGAAGGCGATCTCCCGACCCTAGTGGCTAGAAACAACGATCCTGCCATCGGCAGAGGTCGTCGCTCGAGGTCAATGGATCAGCTCTCGGGAGCCCTCGTTTACCGGAAGTGATCTCACGACGCATCGATCAAACTCTACAGAAATTCTCATTCCATCATCATGAATATCCTGCACTCATCAAAGCGGTCACTTTCCTGCATCGTTCTTCCGCTTCTTGCTCTATCCGCCGCCTGCGACGCGACCGTTATTGGCTTCGGTCAGCTGGGTGGGAACAATGCAACGGTTTCCTCGACGCTTGCATCTCGAGCCGTCGCCGATGGTAGTGGCTACGTCGTGGACAATGGCGCCACTCCGAACATTTCCCTAGGTTGGGACTCCAATTGGGACATCCATACCAGCACCTGGTTCACCGATCTTGAAAACTTCACCGTTGGTGGTGGTGATTGGGACAATGAAGGCGGCGTGCCCCGGGTCGGACAGCTGGATGGTGGTCTTCACACGATCAGCCTGATCTCCGATCCAGGCTTTGCCTTAGTAATCAATAGCTTCGATTTCGTCCATACGTTGGAATCTTCCGGAACGACCGTTTGGAATCTCTCGCTCACCGACTCGCTGACGAACGTGGTTTGGAGTGAGACGCTGAACATGGACAACTCGGAATTCTCCTCGAGTTTGCAGACTGTCTCGCCCGGCTTCACCGGCGCTGATGGTGAAAGCTACACCCTGACCTTCGAGCGAAGCTCTTCCAGCTATGCCTCGAACGGTCGTCACGCGATCGACAACTTCAGCTTCAATCAAGTGGCGGTGCCTGAACCTTCCTCGGCATTACTGATCTGTCTCGGTGCCATGGGATTGTTTCGCCGGCGGAGGTGATTTCTTCAGGGGTTTCCTCATCGTTCCATTCTCTTTCGGGGCGCCCCGGCGAGGTGTCCGCGTCCCGGTTCTCACATTCCGGGGGGCGTTCACGGCTTCCAGATTGGATTTATGGGGTCTGGTACAGGTGAGTTGTCTGGATGAGTTAGGGGTTTGATAAAAGGATAACAAAATGAAATTCAAAGACATGATTCTCGGGGTCGGGATTATGGCCGCCTTGGGTACGGGTAGTCATGCCACCATTATCGGTTTCGGCCAGCTAGGCGGAAGCAATACGGCGGTTCCGGGTACGCTCGGATCCCGCGCCTCGTCCGACGGCAATGGCTATGTGGTGACCAATGGCACCACTCCGAACATCGTTTTAGGATGGGATGGCGACTGGGATATCCATACCAGTTCCTGGTTCAACGACCTGGAAGCGAAGACCGCTGGCGGAGGGTCTTGGGACAACGAGGGCGGCGTGCCGCGCATTGGGCAGCTCGACAGCGGCAATCATACGATCACCTTTACCGCCGATCCCGGTTATGCGTTGGTTCTCGATTCGTTCGACTTCGTGCATACCGAGGAGACTTCCGGATCGACGACCTGGGAGCTCACACTCCGTAATGTGTTGTCGTCCGTTGTCTGGAGTCAGACGGTGACCCTGGACAATCAGAATAACAGCCATCTGGTTACCGTCGCGCCGAACTTCACCGGCACCTCGGGCGAAACCTACACCTTGAGTTTCAATCGCGTCTCGGAGAGTTATGGATCCAATGGGCGCCATGCAATCGACAACCTGAGCTTCAGTCAGATCGAGGATGTCGGCGGTTCCGAAGTCCCGCTGGATCCCATCGATCTGATCGATCCGCTGGTCGGAGCCGAGGGCCGGGGGTACTGCGTTCCTGGCGCCTGCCTGCCGCAGTCCTCGATTTACCCAAGCCCAGATACCGTTGCGGTAGCGCCTTCGGGATACGTTTCAGGAAGCGATGTGGTCGGCTTCTCACAACTCCACGCCTCGGGCGCGGGGGCAAGTCAGCCGTCTTTCGGGAACTTCCTGATCTCGCCCCAGTTGGGGGCGGGAATCGACGAAAGCGATCACGCTTCGCCCATTGCCAATGTCGAGGCGAAGCCCTATTCCTATCGTGCTGATCTTAGTGCATGGAGCACGGGATGCACTGTGGTCCCGGCCGCCAACAGCGCGATCTACGAGTTCGAGTTCCCGAGCAGTGACGATGCCCGGCTCTACTTTGACGTTGCACGCAAGTTGGGTCGATCCGACGGCATGACAAGCGGTTCGGTGGCGATTGATCCGATCAATGCGACGATCAGTGGCGGCGGGACCTTCGACGGCAACTGGAACCCCGCCCCCTATGAGGTTTATTTCTTCGCCAAGGTCGATACCGCCCCGAGTTCGATCGGAACCTGGACTGGCTCGACCGCGCTTGAAGGCGTGGCAACGGCATCGATCGCCAGCCGGCAACGGCTCGGTGGGTGGATGAAGTTCGATACCACCGGCAATTCGACGGTGCGGGTCAAGATCGCCGTGTCCTTCGTTTCGGTGGCCCAGGCCGAGGCGCATTTGAATGGGGAGATTCCGGGCTGGGACCTCGTCGGGCTTGAAGCCGCGGCCAAGACTGCCTGGGAGCAGGCGATCGCGCCGTTGGCTGCTCCGGGAATCAGTAATGCCGAGGGTCGCAAGCTATACACCGCGCTATTCCACAGCTTGATCCAGCCTCGCGATCGCAGTGCCGACCGCGGTTGGACCGATGCTCCATTCGTCGATGACCAGTACACTCTGTGGGATACCTGGCAGACGTTGTTTCCTTTGCTGGCGATCGTCCGGCCCGACTCGGTCGCCGATAGTGTCAACTCCTTCGCCGAGCGCTACGTCCAGTATGGTCGTGCCGAGTCGGTCTTCATTCAGGGCGAGGACTTCCAGGCCGGGCAGGGAGGCGATGAGGTCGAGCAGATCATCGCCGACGCACTGGCCAAGGACATTCCGGGCATCGATTGGCCGAAGGTCTGGAACCTTCTCGAGTTCACGACCGGACGCCGCACCGAGCACTACAAGACGCTCGGCTACGTTTCCACGGACGGCGGCACCAACGGCTACGGCTGGCGCATGCAGTCGGGTTCCTCGACCCTGGCCTTCGCTCATGGCGACTGGTGTGCCGCGCAGGTGGCTGATTCGCTTGGCCACTCCACCGAGGCCCAGGCTCTGTTGACACGTTCGCAGAGCTGGCGGAATCTCTGGGATTCAACCGCCAGTGGCGACGGATTCCGCGGTTTCATCCGTGCCCGTGCCAGCGACGGTAACTTTAGTACCACGGCTCCGGCCAGTAATGGTGGTTTCTATCAGGGCACGGCCTGGAACTACTCCTTTAACGTGCCGCACGAGCGCAACGCGATGATCGCACTCGCGGGTGGTCGTCCGACCTACATCGAGCGTCTCGAGTTCGCCCTGAACCAAGGCAGCAACGCCTATGTGGATTTCACCAATGAGGTTTGCTTCCAGTTCATCTGGCAGCTTTGCCATGCGAACCGCCCCTACCTCGCCTCCTACTGGGCGGACCAGCTGCGGCAACTCTATGGGCACTATTCGCTGCCAGGGGATGAAGACTCTGGTGCGATGTCGTCGCTCTATTTCTTCGCCACCGCCGGATTTTTCCCCTGCGCGGGCGAGGACTTCTACTACCTCCACGGGCCGGTGGTGCCCGAGCTTCAGTTCACGGTCGATGGTGGCAACACCTTCACCATCACTGCCGAGAATGCCGGTGGCCCGAATCTCTATGTGCAGTCCGCCACGCTCGACGGACAACCGCTCGAAGTTCCGGTCATCCATCACTCGGATATCCTCGCGGGATCCACCTTGGCCTTCGTGATGGGACCAAATCCGTCCAGCTGGGGAACGGCGAACGACTTCATCGCACCCATTGAGGGTGACTTGGTGGTGGCTGCAGAGCAATGGAGCGCCTCACTGGGCGCGCCGCAGATCAGCGGCGCCAATACCGATTCGCCGACATGGGGATCGGGTGCCGATGACGCCGACAACACGGCGATTGCCTCGGAGTTTCCTGCCTTCACACTTCATGGTGAGCGGGACTCGATCACGCTGTCGGCGACGGTCGAATTCAGCGGCCTAGCCACGAGCCAGAGCGCACCCGCCAGCCGCTTCTCCTGGGGACTTTTCGATTCGAATGGCAGCGCGGACACAAGCGGGTGGATCGGGCTTTCCGCTGCGAACGATACCACTGATACCGATGGAACCCATCGCTTCTGGAAGAAGCCGGCGGGCAATGCCACTCCATGGCATGACTTCGCGGATGCCACCGCGTTGGCCTCACACGCCATCGCGTCCCCGGACTTCATCGATGGAAGTTACGAGCTGCTGCTGTCCGTGACCCGCAACGAGAATGGCGGGCTTGATTACATGGCCTCGCTACTGCGCCCCGCCGACGGTGTGTTCCTGGCATCGTTCACTGGAACCGATTCGAGTCCGGACAGTTTCACCTTCGACCGCGTTGGCCTGAGGGCGGGCGATGTGCTAGACGCCGATTCTATTCAAGTGACCGCCTGCACACTTACCTGCAATTCGAACGATGTCGTCGGCTTCAGCGAGAATCCAATCACCGAAGCGGATGCGGAACCGGGTGTGGCCTATAGTGGCAGTCTCGCAGGTTACGTGTTCGATCCCGATGCGGACACGCTGAGTTTCTCGAAAGCTGCGGGTCCCTCCTGGCTGCATGTGGGCACTGACGGAACGCTTTCGGGAACTCCTGCTGCGAACGACCGTGGCACCAATGAGTTCCTGGTGTCGGTCTCCGACGATGATGGCTCCGCCACCGCCGTCCTGATCATCGAAGTGAACAACCCGAGCGCCACCGGCGGAGTGGTCTGGACTGGGAACGGAGACGGTTCGAGTTGGTATGACGACGCGAACTGGGACTTCTCGAACTCATGGATCACCACCATGGGGCCGACGGGAAGCACCGTGCTCGACGATCTCTTGGTTTCGAATGCGAACATCACCAGTTCCTACAGCGGAAACCTGGTGCTTGGCGACGGGTTCACGCTGACTCTCGATAACGCCTCCTTCAGCCAGACTCCCTCCAGCGGTGGACTTTCCGGGGTGAATGAAGGTACCGATCTGCCCTCCAACCTGCGCCTGACTCATGGTTCCAGCTGGAGCTCCCAGTGGTGCACGGTGGGGGTGGACATCCATGTCGATGGCACCAGCACCTTCCGGCTCAAGGGCGGGGGCGATGCGCTCAACTCGCAGATCGAGCAGACCAACGCGCGACTGAGCGCCGGAGGAAAGTTCGTGCTTCCTTCCCGAAGCGAGTTCGACGAGCAGGCCGACACCTCGAATGGTGCGATCTATGTCGAAGGCGAACGAGTGAGTGCTGCGACCATGGCTGCCTACTTCACCTTCAGCGGCACCGGACCGGTGATCGCGACCGCGGTCAATCCTTCACCCGAGGGTGCTCCGTCCTTCGATTCAGATCCGATTGCCGGCGCCGACGCCCAAGAGGCGGTGACCTATACGGGCACACTGGCCGGCAGCGCGACCGATCCCGATGCCGACCCTCTGACCTTCTCCAAGATTTCCGGTCCCGTTTGGCTCCAGGTGGCCCCCGAGGGCGGCCTCTCCGGGACGCCCTCGGCCTCCGATGTCGGAGCAAACGCCTTCGTCGTCGGCGTCACGGACAACAAGGACGGATCCGACACTGCGATCCTCAACCTCTACGTCCATGGCACGGGTCCGTCGGAACCGACAGGCTACGGCTCGGTATGGAAATACCTCGACGACGGATCGAACCAGGGCACCTCCTGGCGCGATGCAACGTTCGACGACAGTAGCTGGGCGAGCGGATCGGGCCAGCTGGGTTACGGAGACGGCGATGAGTCGACCGCATTGTCAGGCAATCTCATCACCTACTATTTCCGGCGTAGTTTCCGCATCGACGATGCGTCGGGTGTCGACACGGCGACGTTCGACCTGCTCTACGACGATGGAGCGATCCTCTATCTGAACGGTGTGGAGATTCATAGGACTTCCCTGATGCCTTCCTCCGGCGAGGTCGCCTACGACGAGCCCACCAGCTCGGCTCTCGGGTCGGAAAACACGGTTGACAGCGGGATCGCGATCGACACCGCCCTGTTTGTGGACGGATCCAACGTGCTTGCCGTCGAGGTGCATAACTCCGGCACCAGTAGTTCGGACATCAGTTTCGATCTCGATCTGGAGCTTGTCCATCTTCCCGAAGGTTCGCCGAGGTTCGCCGAAGACCCGATCATCGGACCGTTAGCTTCCGCGACTCATCCCTATTCCGGAAGTCTGATGGGAACCGCCAGTGATCCGGACTCGGACCCGATGAGCTATGCAAAGGTTTCCGGCCCGGAATGGCTTTTGGTTGCCGCGGATGGCACGCTCAGCGGAACTCCGTTGGTCGAGGACATCGGCATCAGCAGCTTTGAGGTTTCCGTCACCGACAACCAGGACGGAACCGACACCGCAACACTCACCATCCAGGTCAACGACGAAAATGGCAACCCGCCGGACGATCCAGATCCGTCCGCCACCGAGCAAATCCGCCTGATATGGCTCGATGATCCGACCAGCACGGTCACGGTCGCTTGGACGCAGGGATCGGGATCCGCTGCGACTGTGAAATACGGTCCCGAAGACCTCGGGCGCAGCCACTCACTATATCCCCACTCGAAGTCGGTCGACGTGTCCCGCACCTATTCGAGCAGTGGTTCGATCACGACGCAGTTCGCCGCACTCAGCGGCTTGCAGGCCGACACGGTCTACTACTTCGTGCTGGTGGACGAGAGCGGCACCAGCGACCGCTACTGGTTCCGCACCGCCCCGGCGGTCCCGCAGGCCTTCACCTTCATTGCCGGCGGCGACTCCCGCAACAACCGCACGCCCCGCCAGAAGGCCAACCGTATGGTTGCCAAGCTGCGGCCGCTCTTCGTCGCCTTCACCGGCGATATGATCGACGCCGACAATGCGACTCAGTGGGACGAGTGGTTGAGTGACTGGGAGCAGAGCGTCAGCGAGGACGGGCGAATGTATCCGATCCTTCCGCACCGCGGAAATCACGAGTCGCGGGGCAATGGGACGCTGGTCGACTTGTTCAATGCCCCGAGCGGTAATTACTACTCGCTCGACTTCGGCGGAAGCCTGCTGCGCTATTACGTGCTCAACTCCGAGAGTGGCGAAGGGACGCAGGCCGACTGGCTGCAGGGCGATCTCGACGCTGCCGGAGGCATGCATGCCTACACCCACCTGATGGCCGGCTACCACAAGCCGATGCGCCCCCACACTTCGGGTAAGTCGGAAGGCAGCGCCGAATACAGCAACTGGGCTCAGTTGTTCTATGACAACCGCTTCGACCTGGTCTTCGAATCCGACTCGCACGTCATGAAGCGTACCGCGCCGCTGCGCCCCGAAACCGGGACCGGATCCGATGAGGGCTTTATTACCGACGTCGTCAACGGAACCGTCTACACCGGCGAGGGTTGCTGGGGGGCGCCGTTGCGTTCGACCGACGACAATAAGGATTGGACGACCGACGCCGAAAGCTTCAACGGTTTCGACTTGGTTCACGTCTATCCGGACTACGTCGAGCTTTTCTCGGTGAAGGTCGACAACGAGTCGATCTCGTTTGCGCTGGAGGAAGGTGACGAATTCAGTCTGCCGGCGGGCATCGAGTTGTGGGAGGCCGCCGGAGGCACCCGTCTGGTCGTCAATCGCGGGGAGGTCGCGCCCCTCAGCTACGCTCAGTATCAGCTGGACACCTTCGGATCGATGCCACCGATTGACTCGGATGTTGAGTCGGACTTCGACAGCGACGGGAAGGACAACTACACCGAATACGTTTTTGGAACGGATGCCTCGACGGTCGAGTCACCCTCGCCGACCGAGCACTACCCACATATTGTCGTCGGCTCCGAAGGCGAGAAGCTGTTGAGGCATCGCCTGCGGATCGGCGTCACAAGCCAGGTCGAGTACTGGATCACCGAGGACTTGAACAGTTGGCGCAAGATGGCGGAGGGCATCGACTACACGCTCGAAACCTCCGACGGCTCCGGATACGTCGAGATAGAGTTGGAGATGATCGGGTCGAATGCCTTGCTTGAGAAAGTCTTTGTCCGTGTCGGCTACTGATCAACCCCAACCTGAGTGGCCACCGGGCCCGCTCTGGATCCTCCGCGTCGCGACGGTGTTTCTGTTCGCGGCGCGGGGATTTTTATACCTCACCAACCACGGCCCACTGTCCGTGTTCTTTTGGAATCAGGACTGGCTTGAGGTCGGGGTGTTTCGATTTCTGGGCTTGGACTGGGAAACCTATGCCGCCAATTCGGAGGTGGTGATCCTTTCGACCCAGAAGTCGATGGGGTGGTTGTTTATTTCCGCCGCGGCGGTGGCCTGTTTTGTCAGCCCGACGAGGAACCGATGGGCCTCGGGGGTCGTTCTTGGTGGCGCGGTTTTCCTGATTCCATACTGGCTTCTAGCGTGGGTCGAGACCGACTACCGGCTGCCGATGTTTCTTGAACACTTCCTTCAGTGGATGACGCCGTTGCTTCTCGTGGGCTACGGTCGGTTGCCGCGAATGCTTTGGTGCGGGTTAGCATGGTTGGCGGTGTCGTGTACCTTTGTAGGTCACGGCCACTATGCCATTGGCCTTGGTGTGCCCGTCACCAACGATTACATCAACCTATGCATCGCCATTCTCCATTGCAATGCGGATACGGCCAAGACCTTGCTGGCATGGGTGGGCTGGGTGGATCTCGCCTTGCCGGTCCTGATTCTTCTGCCATGGCTACGGGTTCCCGCGCTGGGTTACATGGCCCTGTGGGGTGTCATGACGGCGATCGCCCGGATCGTCGGCCACTGGACTCCGGCGGAAGACTACTATGGGTTGCATCCGTGGCTCGCGGAGGCGATCGTGCGGCTTCCCCATGGTCTTGTGCCACTCACCTTGCTCGTGTTGCTCGTTGCGAGCAGGAAGTCGGTGAAGGGATGGAAGAAAATCCGAGTGTGGAAGAACCCGAGAAAGGCGGACGAGTGTGGCCCAGTGGGATCGAGAACTGCTGGCTAGAATGTCGTTGGCTCGATTGGCGAGCTTGAGTGGGCCTCGTCATGGCTGGCGCAACGGTGAAACCAGTTGAGCATGTTCTCCGTGCTTCCGCGCTTGGTTGAGTTTTGCCTGAGCTTTGATTTTGTAGGGGGGCAGCCTCAAGAGACTCTTCTATGGATGAGGCGGGCGGGATTGCCGAGTCTGGCACCCCTGTCGGGGTGCGGGTTTGGGGGCGGTGGTGTCGTCGTAATCTTGAATGGTGGGGATACAGGGACACAGGCGGGACGCCTGTGCTCCTTGGGTCATTTGCCGTCCCAGGTCAGGCTCTCGCCTTTCGCGAGCTCCTTTTCGATGACGGTGTTGCCGTAGCGGAGTTTGAGGGGCTGGCCGTGGAGGGAGCGGATGTTCGCTTCACTCAGCTTGCCGTCTTTCCAGGCGATATCGACTTCGAAGCCACCGCGGGCGCGCAGGCCTTGGACGGAGCCGTCTTTCCACACGCTCGGTAGGGCGGGGAGCAGCTGGACTTCGCCGTCGTGGCTTTGCAGCAGCATCTCGGCGATCCCGGCGGAGGCGCCGAAGTTGCCTTCGATTTGGAAGGGTGGGTGGTTGCAGAAGAGGTTGTCCATGGTGCGGCCGCGAAGCAGGTCCATGAGCAGCTTGCGGGCGCGGTCGCCGTCGTGGAAGCGGGCCCAGAAGTTGACTTTCCAGGCGTAGCTCCAACCGGTGCCGCGGTCGCCGCGGGTCTCGAGCGACTTGCGGGCGGCTTCGTAGAATTCAGGCGTGGCGTTCTTGGTGATCTGCTTGCCGGGATGCAGGCCGTAGAGGTGCGAGGTGTGGCGGTGGTCGATGTCGACTTCCTCGTAGTCCTCGATCCACTCCATCAAGCGACCGGTCTTCTTGCTGATCTGAAGCGGCGCGAGGTTGGCGAGGGCGCTTTCGATCTCTTTCCGGAACTCGGCATCGTAGTTGCCGCTCGGATCGATCGCATCGCTGGCTTCGAGCAGACCGGTGAAGAGGTCGTGGATGATCTGCAGGTCCATCGTCGCAGCGTAGGTGAACTCGGTCTTGGTGCCGTCGGGCAGGATGAACTCGTTCTCCGGTGAGTGGGACGGGTTGGTCACTAGTTTGCCGGCATGCGGGGTGTCTTCCGGCGCCTCGATCAGGAAATCGAGCATGAACTCGGCGGAGCCTTTCATGATTGGGTAGGCGCGTTCCTTGAGAAAGATATCATCCTGATTGAAGCGATAGTGCTCCATCATGTCGCGCACCGTCCAGGCAGCGCCGAAGGGCCAGACGCCGTGCACGCCGTCGGCGGGAGCGGTCATGCCGTAGATGTCGGAAAGGTGGTGGATCACCCAACCATCGGCGCCGTAGTGGACTTTGGCGGTCTTTTCGCCGGAAGGAACTAGGCTTTCCAGGTAATCGAACATCGGCAGGTGGCAGTCCGCCAGATTGGTGATCTGGGCGGGCCAGTAGTTCATCTGAAAGTTGATGTTGAAATGGTAGTCGCTGTTCCAAGGGGCGTCGTAGGATTGGCACCATTTTCCCTGGAGGTTGGCGGGCAGACCACCGGGGCGGGAGCTGCCGATCAGCAGGTAGCGGCCGTACTGGAAGTAGAGCGCTTCCAGCTGCGGGTCGAAGGAGTCGCCCTTCAGCGAGCGGCGGCGTTCGTTGGTCGGCTTGTTGACCGCATCGGTGCTGCCGAGGTCGAGCTTCACGCGGTTGAAGAAGGACTGGTGGTCGGCGATGTGGTCGGCGCGGATTTCCTCGTAGGTCTTCTTACCGGTGAGCGCGCGAAGCGGCTTTTCACAACGCGCGTGGGCGTCGCCTGATAGATCCTTCGCGTTGTTGTAACTGGTGGCGCCGTTGAGCAGCAGGGTGACTTCGTCGGCCTTGCTGACGGTGAGTTTGCCGTTGTTGCAGGAAACGGATCCGCCTTTGACGCGCGGTACGAGCTGGGCTTCGAAATCGATGCCGAGCTTGCCTGTCAGGACCAGACGGTTGCCATCGGCGGATTCAATTTTGGCGTTTTCGCGGGAGAACTCGGCGTCGAAACTGATCTGGCCCGGGCGGTCGGCGGTCAGGTGGATCACGATCACCTGGTCCGGCGCGCTGACGAAGACCTCGCGGACAAACTCGACGCCGTCGATGGTGTACTGGGTGCGGCTGATCGCGGTGGTCAGGTCGAGGTCGCGACGGTAGCCGGAGACCTTTTCGGTATCGGGAAAGTCGAGGAAGAGGTCACCGAAGGTCTGGTAGGATTTGATCTTGTAGGGATCGCCCATCATCTTGGACTTCGCCAGCCCCCTAGCCTCGTTGTTCTTTCCCTCGAACAGCAGTCGGCGGACTTCGGGCAAGGCCTCGAGCGCTTCGGGGTTCGTGTAGTCGATCGGCACGCCGTCCCAGAGGGTTTCCTCATTGAACTGGATGCGCTCGTGGTTGATGCCGCCGAAGACCATCGCCGCGAGGCGGCCGTTGCCGACGGGCAGGGCATTCTCCTCCCATAGCGCCGCGGGCTCGCGATACCAGAGTGTTAGAGGCTCTGTTGGAGGCCCTGAGGGATCCGAATATTCGAAGTCAACTTTCGGGTTGTTAGGCTCGGGAGGTTGTACCGGCCAGGCGGTGGCCACTTGGGCGGCGAGCAGGGTCAGAAGGAGGGAGCTGATGGCTTGTCGGGACATGAATCGATGAAGGTGAGAATCGGAAGCTGTTAGATAAGTGAGACGAGCAATCGCTGCCCTTGTTGAATCGTGAGACCGTCGCTGAACTTCATCACGTAACGCCCGGCTTCCGAACTGAAGCTGGCGTCGACGGCTTTCCCATCGATCTCAACTGTGGCATTCGTCGCCGAAGTTCCCTCAACCTGATCGATTGAGAGTTCCTTGAGCGCGAGCTTGCCGTAGCGCAGTTCGATGCTGGCGGACTGTTTGTCAGCCTCGACGTTTTGCGTGAAGCGGCCCCAGCCTTCGGCGGTGGTGAAGGCGGAGCGGAAATCGTTCTGGTTCATGCGCGGTCCGAAGCCGAGCTTGCCCTCGGGGCCGTCGTAGCGATAGCCGCAGATCGCCATGAAGGCGCTGTAGCTTGCCAGCGCGCGGGCATAGTGGTCGCCACACTCGACTTCGTTGTAGGGATTGCGCTTGGCGGGTTGATAGCGGTCGTTGATCGCCTTGCCGACTGCCAAGCCCTCTTCCAGCATGCCTTCCCAAATCATCAGGGCGGCAACCTGCCATTCGAAGCCGGACATGCACTCGTTGAAGTAGCGGTGGAAGTTCGTCTTCTGTGCGTTTTCCTTGCCGTGGGGCCAGGTGCCCATGACGAGCCCCGCATCGCCTTCCGCGGCGAACCAGCGACCCGCCTTGTTCTGCTTGCGGAAGTCTCCGACGTTCGGCGAGAAGTTGTATTTCCAAAGCGACTCAAGTGACCTGCGGATTTTGTCTCGTGGCATCACCGGGTCGAGATCGAGGTTGCGAAGCCAGAACTCTCCTAACACCTGATCGATGTGACAGCCGGTCGTCGAACCAATCGTTTTTTCCGGTGGGGTCTCGGGAATATGGATGAAGTAGCCGTAGTCCTCGTTCCATAAGCGTTCGAGCATCGCGATAGCTCCTTTGGAAACGAGTGCCTCGTATCGTTCGGCCACTTTCGGCTCGTTCATCTGCCGGGCCATCACGGCCGATGCCTTGAGCGCGGCGTGATAGAGGTTGATCAACCATGGGACCTGCCCGTGCCAATCCTTGTCGAGGGTGTTGTGCTGGCCACCGGAGAGCATGCCGTCCTCATCCTTGTCCCACTTCTTGATGACGTAGTCCATCGACAGCTTGGTGCGATCCCAGATGCTTGCGAGGAAGCGGTAGTCGGGGGTCATCTGGCTTTCACGGAAGACCCGAATGATGGACCCGCACTGGCCATCGACCGCCTCACGGAAGGTTTTTTCCGAGCAACGGAAGTTCATCGCGCCGGTGTCCTTGGAGCTGAGTCCGAAGTCGACCTTGTCGCGGCACTCGCGCTCGATCACCGGGAAAAGCCGGGCCAGTCCCTGGGCGTAGTGCCAGACGTGGGTGCAGTTGCCTTCGCAACAGGTCACGCCTTCGTCGAGTCCGTAACGACCATCCTGGTCGGCGAGGCGTGAGGTCAGCTGCGTCTGCATGCAGTCGATCGGAATGAAGGTTCGTTCGAGGAACCAGTAGGGCAGGGTCGAGTCATACCAGGTGTCGACCCATTCCTGAGTCGTGCCGCGAAGTTCCTTTTCCCGTTTGGCGACGCTAACAGCCGCGTCGCTCGCGGTGGGCCAGAGGGTGGAGTAGAAATTGACATCACGGCTCCATTCCTTGCGTCCGAACCCCTGCACATACCGTGCATTTGGGAAACGCCACGAGAGCGTGAAGGCGATGGTTTTGCTTTCGCCCGGGGCAAGCTTCACTTTCTGGCCCAAGGATGCGAAGGCCTTGTCGCTGAAGGGGCGTTCCTGGACGACTTGGGGGGACTTGTTAGATGCTTCCGCACTGAAAAGACCGGTGGGTCCCGATTGGGAACGCATCGTGTCCAACAGGTCGGGCTTTGCGTCACCTAACAGGCCGATAGTGACGGCGCCAAAGTCATTGGCGAGGTCGAGCGGAGTTTCGCCATCTTCCGCTTTGGCACCGGCCTCGGGCTTTGCCCAGAGCTCGATCACGGACAGACCATCCAGTTCGCGATACTGGCTCAAGCGCAAGCCCTTGCCGTTTTTCTTCCCGCTACGATGATTGGAAAAATTTTCGATCCATCCCGCGATGGCGACTTCCTGCTCTTGGTCGGACGGGTTTTCGATCGTGTAGCGCATCACGATCACCGGATAGCTGGAATCGTCGCGATTCAGCGGAATGAAAGGCGTGTAGGCTTCCAGTTGAACTTTGACCGGGCAGTCCGCGTCGGCGAATTCGACTTGGCCCATCGGATATTGGTTGGTGAAGACGATGTCGCGAAAGCCATCGGCATCGAGGGTAAAGCTACGTTTCTTGTCACTCGAACCGACCTGCAGGGCGAATCCCTGGTCCATCGGGCTGCGGGCCGTCTCGGGCTTCAGGTATTTGTGGCCTTTCCCGATGTCCTCCCACTTCATGTCGGGCTCGCCATCGAGATTCCAGCACCACAGGCGTCCGTCGCCACCGAGGTAAACCTGCCCGGTGGCGACGCCGTTGATCGGCATGCCGATGAATTTCAGATCCGGCTTGGTGGCCGTCATGGGCTTGCCTCGGGCGTAGAGGCTGGCGATCCAATCCTTGGTGAGCTTCTTGTCGGAAGGGATGATCTTTTCAAAGTCCGCCTGGGTGAAGGGTCCGGCCATCACCCGCAGGCCGCCGCTCATCATCGCGGCCGAGGTGAAGGTGCCCGCCTTGATGAAACCGCGGCGTGAGAAGGGAGCGGGAGAGCAGGCGCCGGGTTGGCAGCCGCAGGAGTCTTCAGTGGGTTTGTTCATGCTTTGGAGGCTTGGTGATTGAGTTTGGACGGGAAGTATGGAGAAGGGCTTTTGGAGTCCTATGGCGGTGTTGGTGGGGTGTGATTTTGGAGAACGGGTTTGATCAGTGATCGCCGTAGTGGCCGCGCAACTGCAAGATCACCAAGGAGTCTTCATCGACGCGGTAGACCAGACGGTGTTCCCCATCAATTCGTTTGGACCACCAGCCGCTGAGGGCGTTCTTGAGGGGCTCGGGCTTGCCGATGCCGCCAAACGGATCCCGGCGGCTCTCTTCGATCATGCGCAGCGCCTTTTTCGCCAGCTTGGGCTGGTGTTGCAGCCAGTATTGGAGGTCAGCGAAAGCCTGGGGTTCAAAGGCCAAGCGCATCCTCGAGGTCCTCCATCGTTTCAAAGACCCGATAATCCTTCCGGGGTGTCTTCAAGGCACTCAGAAGGCGCTCCTTGTTTTCCGGCGACGAGAGCAGACGCTCGGTGGCATCCGGCTCCTCCCTTTTCGGGGTCAGGGTCCGGCTCAGGATGAAATCCTTGATGGTCATCCCTTCGAAGGTCGCCAGAGTCTTGATCTGGCGATGCTGATCCGGATCGATCTCGATGCTTAGCCTGCTCATAGGTCAAAAGTACACGGATTGAACATTTTGTCAATTTGGCGCACCCCAAGTGAGCTCACTCGCCGTTCCAAGTGAGGCTTTCGCCCTTGGCCAGCTCCTTGTCGACGACGGTCTGGCCGTAGCGGAGTTTGAGCGGGTTGCCTTGGAGCGAGCGGATGGTGGCTTCGCTGAGCTTGCCGTCCTTCCAGACGATATCGACTTCGAAGCCGCCGCGGGCGCGCAGGCCTTTCACGGATCCGTTCGGCCAGGCTTTCGGCAGGGCCGGAAGGAGCTCGATGTCGCCGGCGTGGGTCTGGAGCAGCATTTCCGCAATCGCGGCGGTGCCACCGAAGTTGCCGTCGATCTGGAAGGGTGGATGGGTGTCGAAGAGGTTGGTCAGCGTCATTTTGCTGAGCAGGTTGGTCAGCAGGTCGTAGGAACGTTCACCATTCTTGAAGCGGGCCCACATGTTGACCTTCCACGCCATGCTCCAGCCCTTGCCGCCGTCGCCACGGGCCTCGAGCGACTTGCGCGCGGCCTCGTAGAACTCGGGCGTGTCGTTGGCATTGATCTGCTTGCCGGGGTGGAGGCCGTAGAGGTGGGAGGTGTGACGGTGCTTCGGATCCACTTCCTTGTAATCCTCGATCCACTCCTGAAGTCGGCCGGTCTTGGCGCTGATCTGCATGGGAGCGATCCGGGCCATGGTTTCCTCGACCTGCTTGCGGAACTCGGTGTCGAAGTCACCGTCGGGGCCGAGGATCTTGATGGTCTCCAACAGGTCCGCGAAAAGTCCGTGGATGATCTGGAGGTCCATGGTGGCCGCGTAGGTGAACTCGGAATGGGTTCCATCGGCCTTGATGAAGGCGTTCTCGGGTGAGTGGGAGGGGCTGGTGACCAGCTTTCCTGCGACGGGAGTTCCTTCGGGAGCTTCGATCAGGAAATCGAAGATGAACTCGGCGGCTTCCTTCATGATCGGGTAAGCGCGCTTTTCAAGGAACTCGCGATCGCCGGTGAAGCGGTAGTGTTCCATGAATCCGCGCGTCGCCCAAGCGGCCCCCATCGGCCAGACGCCGTGAACGCCATCGGCCGGCGTGGTCTTGCCGAAGATGTCGGAAAGGTGGTGGAGCACCCAGCCGTCAGCACCGTAGTGGAGCTTGGCGGTTTTCTCGCCGTAGGGGACGAGGGTTTCGACGTAGTCGAAGTAGGGCAGGTGGCACTCGGACAGGTTGGCAACCTGGGCCGGCCAGTAGTTCATCTGGAAGTTGATGTTGAAATGGTAGTCGCTGTTCCAGGGGGCGTCGTAGTTCTGACACCACTTGCCTTGCAGGTTGGCGGGCAGGAAACCGTCGCGTGAGCTGGCGATGAGCAGGTAGCGGCCAAACTGGAAGTAGAGCGTCTCGAACTGCGGGTCATGCGCGCCTTTCTTGATTGCACGCAGACGTTCGTCGGTCGGGAGGGCTACGGCATCCGTCGTACCAAGGTCGAGTTCGACGCGATTGAAGAGCGCCTGGTGATCCTTGATGTGATCGGCGCGGAGCTCAGCAAAAGATTTCTCCCAGGCCTTTTCGAGGGGCTCCTCGCAGCGGGCGGTTTCGTCACCCGTGAGGTCCTCGGCGCTGTTATAGCTGGTGGCGCCGTTGAGCAGCAGGGTGACTTCGTCGGCTTTCGAAACGGTCAGCACGCCATCCTTGCTCGACGCAGAGCCGCCATTCACGCGGGGCAGCAGCTGGGCTTCGAATTCGACGCCGAGTTTGCCGCGCATGATCAGCCGGTTGCCGGGGCCTTCGCTGTAGGTAACGTCGCGACGGTCGAAGCGCGCGGTGAAATCGAGCTTGCCGGGTTGGTCGGCGCTGAGGTGGACGACCATCACCTGATCCGGTGCGCTGACGAAGACCTCGCGGGTGTAGGTCACGCCGTCGACGGTGTAGCGAGTGCGCGAGATGCCGGTGGTGATGTCGAGGTCGCGACGGTAGTTGGAGACGGTTTCCGCATCGGGGAAATCGAGGAGGAGGTCGCCGAGGGTTTGGTAGGATTTGATCTTGGGCGGAATGCCCATCATGTCCTTGCCGGCCAGCTTGGTGGCTTCCTTGTTCTTTCCTTCGAAGAGCAGTTGTTGGACTTTCGGCAGGGCTTCGAGCGCCTTCGGGTTGTGGCGGTCGAGGTATTCGCCGTCCCACAGCGTTTCCTCATTGAGCTGGATGCGCTCCTGATTGACGCCGCCGAAGACCATGCCGGCGAGGCGGCCATTGCCGACCGGCAGCGCTTCGGTTTCCCACTTCTTCGCGGGCTTGCGATACCAGAGTGTTAGAGCTTCCTCGGGTGCCGCCGCATTGTCGGTGAACTTGGCGGTGAACTTGGCGGTGACCGGCGGGTTGTATTTCTCATCCATGTCGTGCTTGGCGGCATGGGCGACCGGCGAGAACAGGGCGAGCGCGAGAATTTTGGGCAGAGTGTGCTTCATGATCGTGAAAGTTGGAATGCGGTTCGGGTTCAGAGCGCCTTGCCCAGCAGCGTCATTTCGTGGATTGACCAGTAGAGGCGGTCGTTGCCGGTTTGGGTGATGCGCAGAAAGCGTGCTTCCACCGGCACAAAGGAAATCTCCAGGTCAGCGCTGCCTGCTCCTTCCGCGATCGGGTCACTCCAGGTCTTCCCATTGTCGGAAATCTGAATCTGGTATCCACGCGGGAAATCGCCCTTTGATTGAGTAGTGTCGAGGGTGATGCCGCTGATCCGGGTGGTCTTGGGGAATTCAATCTGCACCCACATCCCGGGAGACATGCGTTTTCCGGTGGTGTAGCGGCTTCGGTCATCGCCATCGAAAGCAAGCTTGAGTTCCTTCTCGTTGTGACTCGCGCTTAGCTTCCAATTCTTGTTGAAGGCAAGTTCTTCGGGTTCGAGTTCAGCGAGTTCTTCGACCGTCCAGGCTTCGCTGCGCTTGGCGTGTTGCTTGCGCAGTTCCGCCACGCGCTCGGGCGAAACCATCGATGCTTCGTTGTCGAAGCTGTTGCGCAGATAGGTCACGGCGTCGGCGATCCATTGATCGTCGTTGTTGGCCATCGGGACCATCAGACCTTCGTAGGTCTTGCCGTCGATGGGGCCTGTTAGGCCATTGAGCAAGACCAGCACGGCGCTGTCGCCCGTGCCGAGAACCCGCGGTGATCCCGTGAACGATGGCGCGAGCTTGGCGCCTGCGCGGCCGGGGATCGGAGTGCCGTGGCCGTCTTCGCCGTGGCAGGAGAAGCAGAGCTGTCGGTAGATCGCCTCGCCGCGCTGCATCGATTCGGCAAACTGAGCTCCCTCTTGTTGTCGTTCCATCGCGAGTCGGGCGTCGCGCGTGACTTCCTCGCGAAGTCGCAAGACCTCGCGGATCACTTCCACGTCGCCGAACTTCTCCTCGATCAATTTGCTGAGCGACAGCCATTCCGGAGCGGTCGTGCCGCTTGCCGATATCGAGTTGATCAGTTGGACGAGCATTTCAGGATCCTCTGGAAGCCCGCTTTCGAAGGCTGCGATCACTTGGGGGTCATTGGTCGCCATGAAAGGCTCGGCCATGCGGATGGCGGAGGTTCGGACGATCGAATCGGAATCATTGAGGGCCTCGATGACCAGTGCGGCTTCGAGATTTCCGATCCCTTCGAGGGTCCACAGTGCGTGGAGTCGGCCAAGTTCCGAGGGATCCTTGCGCGCCATTTCCTGAAGCTGCGGGACGACCGATTCGCGGTCTTCGCGGAGGATGATCAGCCTTTGCGCGGTGTCGCGCCACCAGCCATTCGGGTGGGAAAGGTGAGCGAGCAGTTCGCTGGTTTTTTCGTCTAACATCCGTGGCTGCGGCCCTGCCTTGAAGTCCTTGTGGACGAGTCGGTAAATGCGGCCTTTGCCGATGTTCTTATCGAGCTTCCACTTTTGGATGACCTCGCGCAGGTAGCTGCCACGGCGGGTCCAGTGGCCCTGCTGGATGATGCCGCGGTGCATGTCGACGATCGCCAGCTGGCCACCGGGCGTGGTGGCGGTCCACACCGGACGGAAGTTCACGTCGCGGGTGCGGATGAACTCGGTGCCGGGAGTCGCGTTGCGCAGCACGGTCTTCGCCTGGCTGCGGTCAACCTTGGCGCGACGGATCATGCGGCCGACGGGTTCGGGGATGAGCAGGTCGCCGCGGAGGTCCTCGGGAAGACGGTCACCGCGGAAGATCGACTGACCGGCGGTTCCGGTGAAGCCGTTGAGTCCACCGTTCGGTCCCACGCGTCGAAGGCCGGCCTGGACGTCGGGCACTTCGGCGATCGGGAAGACGTCGCGGAAGCCGCTTTCCTCCTGACCCGACAGGTTCAGAGCGCCGTAGACGATCGGCTGTTGGAAAGTGATGGCGGGTTTTTCGCCTCCCGCATCGGAGTAGTAGAGCCGGCCCCAGTCATCCTGGGTGAGTCCCCACTGGCCGCTGCCGCGTGGGATGTCCTGGACGACGAACTTGCCGTCGGTGAAGCGGTAGCGCTTCGCTTCGTAGGTGAGATACATCCAGTTGTCCAAAGCCCAGGTCAGGCCGCTGGGCTGGTGTTCCATGTTGCCGCCGCGGCGACCACCCTCGTAGATCTTTTCCACCTCGTCGCTGACACCGTCGCCATTCGAATCGCGATAGGTCCAGAGGTCGAGGGTGTCGGTGATGCCGACGATGACGCGGTCGTCGAGTGGAAGGACGAAGCGTGGGAGCTTGAGGTCCTTGGCGAAAATACTATGCTTGTCGTAGGTGCCGTCGCCATTCGTGTCGACGTGGCGGGTGATGATGCTGGTCGGTTCCTTTTCGCCCGAGGCATCGATGTCCTGCATGTAGGTGCGCATCTGCACCACGTACATCGCGCCATTTCCATCCCATGCGGTCATCACCGGCTCCTCGACGAGCGGTTCGCTGAGGAGGAGTTCGAGGTGGTAGCCGTCGGGCAGCTCGATGGATTCGAGTGCTTCTTCTTTGGATAAAAAGTCGGACTGATAGACCTTGTCCCCGGGGGCTGCGTTGGCGGCATGCAGGGAGAGCAGGGCGAAGGTGGCGGCGAGATAGGAAGCGGAGGAAGGCACGAGAGTGGATTTAAAACAATTTACGGTTGGTCGAGATCGAGGCAGATGACCGAGGCATTGGCGTCGGGTGCCTTGGCTGGCAGGCTGATGGAGACTCCTTCGTCTCCTTGGTCGATCTCGAGAGGGGTGTGGGAGGAATCGGCAAGGAGATAGGCTTTGGTGATCTTCTCATCCACGGCCGGAATGCTAAGCTTTCCGGAAGGCCAGCTCAGAACGTGGATGTAGAGCTTCCCGGGCTTGGTGGTGGCGCGCCATTCTTTCTTGGCGATGAATTTCGGACGGCCTTTGTTGTCCTTTTCGGTCTTGCTGTAGGCACCGAGTTCGGCGCCGAAGGGGGTCGGTCCGCAGTCGTAGATGGCCTCGCCGTTGACCTTGAGCCAGTCGCCAATCGCTTCGAGGCGCTCGACGCTTGGCTGGGGAATGACGCCGTCACCGGTCGGGCCGACGTTGAGCAGGTAGTTGCCGCCCTTGCTGGCGATGTCGACGAGGTTGCGGATGAGTGAACCGGCGCTTTTCCAGTTGTCGTCCGCCTTGTTCCAGGCCCAGTGGCCGTTGAGGGTCATGCAGGTTTCCCAAGGGAGGTTCGAGGCCTCGGGCGGGATGGTTTGCTCGGGTGTGCCGTAGTCGCCGAGGTCGTTGCCGACGCGCTGGTTGACGATGCAGTTCGGCTGGATCGAACGGATCATCTCGAGCATCTCCTTGCTTTCCTCAGGCGAGATCAGCTCGGGGGTGTCGAACCACATCACATCGATCTGGCCGTAGTTGGTCAGCAGTTCGCGGACCTGAGGCAGGGCCTTGCGTTTGAAGTAGCGGTTGAAGACCTTGTCCTTTTCGTTGGGGTAATCGACCAGGTTGCTGCGCCAGCCTGCGGGCTGATGCTTTCCGGTCGGCACATCGGGGTCTTCCCAGTCGCGACCGAGCGAGTAGTAGACGCCGAACTTGAGGCCCTGCTTGCGGCAGGCTTCGGCGAGTTGGCGAATGGGATCCTTTTCGAGTCCGGCGAGTTTGACGATGTTGTGATCGCTGACTTTCGAATCATACATCGCGATGCCGTCGTGATGCTTGGTTGTGATGATCAGGTACTTCATCCCGGCGTTTTTCGCGATGGTCACCCAGGCATCGGGATCGAAGTCCTTCGGATCGAAGGTTTTGGCATACTCGGTGAATTCGGCCAAGGGGATCTTGGCGGTGAACATCAGCCATTCGTGGTGATTGGTCTCGCCATTCCATTCGCCACCGGCTTTCGAGTAGGCGCCCCAATGGATGAACATGCCGAACTTCGCCTCCTTCCACCACTCCATGCGTTTGGCGGCAGCAGGGTCGTTCTTCTGAGCGGCAGCCCAGCCTTCCGCTTCGGCAGCGACGGCGTTCGGATTGTCCTTCATTCCTTCGTCGGCGGAACAAAGACCGCTCGCCATGAAGGGTAGCAGGAGGAGGGATTTCGGGAATTGGATGTTCATGGAGAATGAGAGGGGCTTGTTGATGATCACTTCTTGGTTTCCTTGCTTTTATGGGCATTGATGAGCCGATCGGGCTTCATCTGCCACTTCATCTTGCTGTCCGGTTCGCCGCCGAACTGCGCCCAGTAGAGTTCCTTCATCGGGTTCATCTCGGGGCCGGTGGCGTCCTCGTTTACCATGAAGGGCTGGACTTCGGTCCACCATTGGTCGTAGGCGGCACGGAGTTTTTCGACGACTTCGGGGTGCTGTGAGATGACGTTCTTCTGTTCGCCGGGATCGGCCTTGAGATCGTAGAGTTCCTTGTTGTTCACGAGGGCGAAACGATGGTCCTGGATCGAGCAGGTCGTGTATTTCAAATCCTCGGCCTTGCCCTTGTCCCAGCGTCCGACGTGATGGACGAGGGTGCGGTAGGGCCACTCGGCCTTCGGGTTCTTGAGAAGGGGGACGAGGCTGATGCCTTCGACCTGCTTTTCGACTTTGTCGGAAAGTTTCGCGCCCGCGATCTCGGCGAGGGTCGGATAGATGTCGATGCCGGATGTCAGGGCGGCGGTGTCGGTGTCGGCAGGGATGTCGCCCTTCGGCCAGCGGAAGAAGCAGGGGACGCGGGTGCTGCCTTGATAGGGGCGGCCCTTGGTGCCGCGGCGGTCGGCATTGTAAATCTTGTGGCCGAGCGTGCCGCCGTTGTCGGAGCCGAGGTAGATGACGAGGGTGTTGTCGGCGATACCCCACTCATCGACTTTCGCCAGCAGCTTGCCGAAGTTGGTGTCGACGTTCTCGATCATGCCGAAAAACTTGGCCATCTTGTCGTTCACCTCGGGGAGGCCGACGTAGTGCTTGTAGTATTTCTCCGGCAGCACGTAGGGGCTGTGCGCGGCGTTGAGGGAAACGTAAGCGAAGAAGGGTTGACCCTCCTTTCGTTTGGCATCCATCCACTTGATCGACTGATCGAAAAACAGGTCGGTGCAGTAGCCTTCGGTCTTCACCCACTTGCCGTTGTGCCACAGCGCGGGGTTGATGTTGGTGTTGCCGGGGGCGTCGCCGCAGGAACCGGGGTAGGTCTGGCCGATGCCGCCACCTCCGTGGGTGTAAACTTCGTCGAAGCCACGGTTTTCCGGACGGTATTCTTCCTCATCGCCGAGGTGCCATTTTCCGAAAATCCCGGTGGTGTAGCCGGCAGTCTTGAGCATCTGGGGGAGGGTGAAGGTGCTCAGAGCCATCCGCTCGCGCTCGTAGATTGTGTGGGTGACGCCGTTCTTGAACTCGTGGCGTCCGCTCATCAGCGCTGCGCGGGTGGGGGCACAGGTCGGGCTGACGTGGAACTCGGTGAGCAGCAGGCTCTGCTTTTTGAAGGCGTCGACCGAGGGTGTCTTCATGATCGGACTGCCAAGGCAGGCGTAATCGCCGTAGCCGACGTCATCAGGCATCACGAGGATGATGTTCGGTTTGGCGGCATCGGCGGTGGCAGCTAGCGGCGCAATCAATAGTGCGGCCAGTAGGATGAGAGGTTTCTTCATGGTTGGTGGGCGATATCAGTCAGATTCTGCGAAGGGAACAGAGGAAAGTCGTGTCCGCTGAGCGACTTCGGATCAGCGGATCAGAGGCGCGAGCAATACTCCTGAGACTTTGCCGACTCTTTCAGGCGAACAACGGGGAAATCGGTCACACGGGTGACCTAATTGAAGGGAATTCGTTGATTTGTCTTAAGTGGCTGAACCTCTGTGCCTTGCTGTCGACAGGGGGTGGGTGTGTCAAGCGTTTGAGCCGAAATGAGTTTTACATCTCGGAAAGGACCCTGTTTGATATTAGGCGTTCTTTCAAGAATCTGGGAAAAATGAAAAAAACTAAAAAACTTAGCATGCGTGTCGCAATTGGTGCCAGCGCCCTGTTGGCAGGAGGAGCGGCACAGGCTGCCTTGATCAACTGGGGGTCTTCGACCTTTGCCTACGGAACAGATGAAACCGCCTGGATCAGTACAAGTGGTGGCCCTTCTGGTTTTGTTTCTGCCATCAATGCATCTGACAGTACCAATGCAACCGTAAGCTACGGTGGTATTGTGTGGGAAAATGCGAGTCAGACGGAGTTGGTCGCGGGTATTACACAGAACGGAGTGACGATCACGGGTGGTGGAGCCAATATCAATTATATCAACACTTTCGGACCTGGTTCATTCACCTCGGATCCAGACAATTTTTATGATGGCGGAATCTATAGTATAAATTCGATTGCCATTACCGGGCTGACTCCTGGGCAGCTTTATGAGTTGCAGTTTATGGCAATTGACGACCGCGGCACTGACGTTCGTAACACGATTTTTGGTGATGGCACGCAGGACTACACCGCCAGTATTAGTGCCGGTACCGCAGGGAATATTTTGATCAGAACGAACCCTGCAGGGCAAGGCAGCTACGTTACCGGAACCTTCGTTGCCGATGGTTCAGGGAATCAGGATATTTCGATCTATGGAAATAGGAATGCCGATTTGTCGATGAACCAGGTGGGTAGTTCCGCCCAAATCAATGCCTTCCAACTCCGCGCCATTCCGGAGCCTTCAGTGGCGCTTCTCGGGGGTCTCGGTCTCATTGGTTTGCTTCGTCGCCGTCGCTAAGCGATGGATCGACACGTTTCCGATCATTCATTCAACCACGAGCTGGAGAAATCTGGCTCGTGGTTTTTTTGTTGGGATTTCGTTGCTGGATTGGACTGCCGACTCTCGATCGTAGAGGCTTCGCGGTCGACTGGCGTGGATGGCTAGGCGATGGGATGGATCAACTTTCAGTCATCGGAAAATCGCATATCACTGCGGACAGAGGGAAAATGTGGCTGGGTAAACAGAGAAACTGCTTTTATTTGAGAGGGGTCTTTCTGGATCGGAAAAATCTTGTCAATGTTTAGGTCCATTCTCCGACATTGCTCCTTGAGCCATGATCATTGATAGCACGGATCGATGCTTCAGTGACGGCGTGTGGCGGCTTTGGCTGGCCCAGAACCTGCCGATAGAAACCCAAAAACCAATAAACCTAAGAAAATCCATGAATAAAATCGTACTCACCATAGCCGTGTCGGCATGCGCTCCCCTGGCGCTTGGCACGGACTATACCTGGACCGGGGCCGCGGGAGACGGCGACTGGAACAATGAACTCAACTGGGAGGACATCGTGGCGAACGATGGAGTGCCGGTGGATGATGCTACCGCCGCCGAGACAGGATTCCCCTCAGGGCTTTCGATGCCTGCGGGAGATCGGATCATTTTCTCGGGCTCCAGCATGCCCACTACCAACATTCCCGCCTATGGTGGCCTCTTCGACAACAATGCCAATCTCGGAGCCAACAGTTCGCCCGCGCTGGTTTTGAACAGCGGGGGCACGATTTCCTTCACCCACATGGGGCGGGAAAGCGGCATCTGGACAAATCTGGCGCCGGCGGCAAGCCGACAGATTTTCACCGTTGGAGATGGTGCGGGGCCTGCGGGTGAGGTTGGTCTCACCATTACCGGGACCCAATCAATGAACCGGCACAACAACGGCGAGCACATCTTCCGGGTGAATGCCGATGGAGTCCTGACCCTGAGCAGCAACCTCGGCCGCTGGGGCTACAGCGCCCTTCGTCCGGCTTCTATCCTGATTGACGGAGGAACGGTCGTGATGAATGACGACTTTCCGACAGGGGCAAACTCCAACGTGAATGCAGGAGCCGTGCAGTTTCTCTCAACCGATGGGACCTTCACTGCGAACTATGGAGGTGCTTTCCCTGACATTACCTCGGTCCGTGGGGCCTTCGGCAGTGTTTTTCAGACGGACGTGCCGGATACCATTCTGCTGGCAACGGACAATGCCGGAACGTCCTTCACGATCTCCGTCGCGGATCCGTCTTACTGGACTGGGAACGGCGGAGCCACCTGGGATCAGGATACGACGGTGAACTTCACCACCAATCCAAAGTCAGGAGCGCTGACTGAAGGCACCTTCGCCGCAGCGACCGCTAGCACGATGACCGCGAGCTTTGCAGACTATTACATCGCGAACGACACCGAAGTCGACGTCTCGGTCAACAACATCACCGTTGCGACCGGGGGCGTCTCAGGCCGAGCCATCAGATTCGAGAATAGCGCTCTGTCCTACACCATCGATAGCTCGGATGCCAACGGGATCGCCGACGCCAGTTCGGTTTCGATTACCCAGGGTGGCACTGTCACTTTGCGAGGCACCCACGCTTACAGCGGTCCGACCAATGTTGGAGCGGGCAGCACCCTTGCTTTAGGTGACGGAACCATGGACGGTTTCATCGATAACAGCCCGATCTTTAATGAAGGCAGTCTGGTGATTGATCTGGCTGGAAGCGGCACCCGCATCGCAGCGATCAATGGACTCGGAACGGTTGAAAAACGTGGCGACGGGAACCTTATCCTGCCGGCGACCAGCCCGTACGACGGGCCGACCGTCGTGAGTGGGGGAACGCTCACCTTTCCCGGCATCATGCAGACGGATAGTATCCAAGTCGCCTCCGGTGCGACCGTTGAATTCAACGCTGCAGCAGCTCAGAATTCCATCCGCGGGAACGTCACCATCAGTGGATCCGGAACCATACTGAAAACAGGAGCTTCCACCGTCGTCTGGACGAATGAGATTGCGACGTATGAGTTGGATTCCAACGCAGTGATCGATGTTCAGGAGGGAATCTTCCGTGGCGGCTCGAATGCCAACGACGTCTGGGTCAACAATGCCTCGAATCTGAACATCGGTTTCGCCGGTCAGTTTCAAACCAACGAAGCCAAGGTGAGGATCAACTCACTCACCGGTGAAGGGCTTCTGACCAACGGCTCCGGCCACGCCTACTACGAACCGCTGAGAATCGGGGTCGCAAATGGCTCCGGTGTTTTTGATGGGGTCATCGCCGCCGGGGGAGCCAACAGCCATCTCATCAAGATGGGAACCGGGAGCCAAACCCTGAATGGCAGCAACAGCTTCACCGGTTTTGTCGAAGTGGAAGGTGGAGAGCTGATTTTGAATGGACCGAACGTCTACACCGGCAACACGACAGTGGGCGACGCGACCTTCAAGTTGGGCATCGATGGTACCATGACCTTCGTGCCTGCTGCGAACAATGTTACCAACCAGATCGTAGGAACCGGGGACAACACGACCGGGGTCGTTGATCTCGATGGTGCCATTTACATCGACCTCACCAATGCTGCAGCCGGCGTGGGGAACAGCTGGACATTGATCGATCCCACGAATCTGAGTTCGGTGGATTATGATCAAAGTACCTTCGTGGTCGACAGTCCGATCGGTTATTTTGATTACCCCGATGGCGACGGAATCTGGCGTCTCGAAGATGGGATCGCCTTGTGGGAATTCGATGAGAATACCGGAGTGCTCTCTTATAGTGTCGGTGCCGATGCGCGACTCTGGGTTGGTAACGACCCCACGAACCCGGGCCTCTGGGATCAAGCCACGACCGCGAATTTTTCGATCAACGAACCAAGTGATCCGCTCATGGTGTCGGATTATACGACCGCTCAGAGTGAGTTTGGAACGATTGGATTTGCGGATGGTTTCTTCGATTCGGGTACCTCGATCGGGGTGACGCAGAACGTCGTCACGATCGCCGCTGGCGGTATTTCCGGCGAGCTCGTCGAATTCGTCAACAGCAACCTGCCCTATACCATCGTGAGTTCTGATGACAACGGCATCTCAGGAACCACGAACGTCAACATTGGTGGTGGGTCCGTGACGATGGTCGGTAATCATGCCTCGACTGGCACGACGACGCTCAACGGCACCCTGATCTTTGATACCACTCTTGGGGATGCCAACTACTTCGCGGCGCTCACGGGCAACGGGGGTATCGAGAAAGTCGGAGCCGGAACCCAAACCCTGTCGGGACCAATGAGCTTCACTGGCGCAACGACGGTTACCGCGGGCACCTTGGTGGCTCCCGGTGACAGCTCGAGTGCGGTGGCCACCATCGCCGCTGACGCCACGCTTGAGTTGAATTTCAATGGCCGCTGGGGTGAGGGAGCAGCTACGATCAGTGGTGGGGGGACGCTCGTGAAGTTGGGAGATGGCACCCTCGACTTCCAAGCCCTCAATTTCGCGATGGGCTCCGGTTCTCTGATCGACGTTCAGGCAGGGGTCTTCAAGGGGGGTTCGGGTACCAATGAGAACTGGACCGGAAACCTCTCTGATCTCAACATTGCGGCAGGCGCGGCCTTCACCACGGTGGAAGAACCTGTGGTCGTCGATGTGTTGACGGGTGACGGAATTCTCGCCACGGGCTTGGACCATGGGCATTACACCCACCTCACCATCGGTGTGGACGGCGGAAGCGGTTCCTTCGGTGGCGACGTTGTCGACCATGGAGTTTGGGCCGAACTTGGCCCAGGACTGCACTACGGTGGCATGCACAAGGTTGGAGCGGGCACTCAGACCTTCACCGGAGACGTTGCCCTGCACGATGATATTACGATCGAGGAAGGCAGTGTCATCCTCGATGTCGGCGGATCGATCAGCTTCTTCCCGACAGCCAATATGACCACCAATGTGGTGAATGGCGGTGGAGTGGGAAGCGGTTCGGTGACCATCAACGGAGCAATCAACTTCGACCTCAGTGGTGCGGACACCACTACGGGGAACACATGGACAATCCTCGATCCTACCCTTCTGGGGGGCGGTGTCACGATCGGAGCTGAAGCCTACGTGACGAGTAATTTGGGAGTCTTTGGTCCAACGGAAGATCCGGACCTTGTGGAACTCGATGCCGGCGGCTTCCTGTGGTCCTTCCGGGTCTCAACGGTGACCTTAAGTGTCGCACCAGGAACACCCGTTGGATTTACCAACTGGCTGAACTCGTATCCCGATCTGGTCGACACATCGGAGAACGGTGATGAAGACCTCGATGGTCTTGAAAACGTGTTGGAGTATCTCTTCGACGGGAACCCAACGGTTTCCGACGCCGGCAATCCAAACCTGCCGAGAGTGGATGCTTCGGGTGACAGCTTTGTCTTCACCTTCACCCGGAATGCGGATTCGACCAACGACACCACTCAGATCTTCCAATATGGAAGTGATCTGGCGGGTTGGACGGATATCGCGGTCAACACGGATGCTGCGCCGGAAGTGGTCATTGCAGCACCGGTGAACAACTTGGAAACCGTTACCGTGACGGTTGCCAAGAGTTCGCTCACTGACCAAAGCCTGGCCTTTGGAAGGCTCGCGGTGACTCTGAATCCCTGATGAGCAGAGTGTAAGAATCTGATTGGGCAGAAGACCCGATGGTTTCGACCCAGCCCCTCAGGCCTCGATTGGCCTGGGGGGCTTTTTTCGTGTGAGTCGAATCACTTCACGGGCGACCGAACGGTCCGTGATGCCTCTCTCTGAGGTGACGCTCGCCAATCATGGTGGAGGTGTTCCCCCTGAATGCCGGGTTGATCGATCTGGGCGAAGGTGGGCGAGATCGCGGCGGATCATGAATGAGCCGTTTACGGGTTCATCGCACCCTTCCAGCCAGCTTCGGCCTGCTTGGTAAGCTTTTCGATAAGCGCTTTGTTTTCCGGGTTCTTCGCGATATTGACGTTCTCCTGCGGATCCTTTTCGTGATCGTAGAGTTCGATGGCTTCGACCTTGGAATGGTCCTTGGTGTGGACCCAGCGGGTAAAGCGGTAGCGGTCGGTGCGCATGGAATAGCCGGTCAGTTTTTTGCCCTTGTGGCTGCGCGGATACTGGCTGAATGCGGCGTCTTTCCATTCCCTGTTAGGGTCTTCGATCAACGGCTTGAGACTGCTGCCTTCGAGGTGCTCGGGAAGCGGCAGGCCAGCGAGATCGGCCAGAGTCGGGTAGATGTCGACAAATTCAACGAGGGCATCGGTTTTGGCGCCTTTGTCATTCATGCCGGGAACATCGATGATGAGTGGTGCGCGGGTATCGTCTTCGACGTTGCTGTGCTTGGCCCAGCGGCGGTGCTCGCCGAGCTTCCAGCCGTGGTCGCCCCACAGAATGATGATGGTGTTGTCGCGCAGGCCGAGGGCGTCGAGTTCGTCGACGACTCGGCCGAGTTGGGCGTCCATATAACTGATGGCGGCGTAGTAGCCGTGTTTGAGGTCGCGACGGTAATCCTCGGGGAGATCGGCGGTGTCGGGGACGCCGCTGTAGTTCCACATCTCCGGCTTATCGACCAAGGCAAACTCCGGCGCGTCTTTCGGCAGGAAGTAATTGGAGGCAAGGGGGATTTCCTCGCGATCGTAGAGGTCCCAGTAGAATTTCGGAACGCTGAAGGGGAGATGAGGTTTGTGAAAACCGACGGCGAGAAAGAAGGGCTTCGATTCGTCCTTGAGTTCCTTCAAGGCGGCGATGGCTTCATCGGCGAGCTTGCCTTCGCCTCCGCCGTTGGGAGGGTCATCGGTCTTGCGGAAAGCAGGACCTCGATTGGTCTTGGTGAGCTTGACGGGCTTTTCGTCGGCGACGGTGAAGGTCTGCGAATCGAAGAGGCCGCGAAGTGAGGACTGCTCCTTCTCCGGTGACCATGAAGGCGGGTCCTGGAGGTCGCCGTGGTAGATTTTTCCGTATGCCCTGCAGGTGTAGCCGTGGTTCTTGAAGAGTTGCGGCAGGGTCACCACATCGGGCATCGCCTTGCGGAAGTGGGTTGTCAGATTGGTGACACCGGTGGTGTCGGGTCGTGCCCCGGTCATGACGCTGCTGCGCGAGGGCGAGCAGACGGCCTGCTGGCAGTAGGCGCGATTGAAGACGAGTCCCTGAGCTGCGATCGCGTCGATGTTCGGGCTTTTGACGACGGCATTGCCGTAGCAGCCGAGGTCGGGTCGGAGGTCATCGGAGACGAGGAAGAGGACGTTGGGCCTGTTTAGGTCCTCGGCGGCCACGGGGGAGATGCCGGGGATGATCAGGGCCGCGATGAGAAGGGTCGGTGTTTTCATGGCAAAGGATTGCTGGGGTTATTCCTGCGTCTTGTGCACTTTGCGCATCTTGATCGGCGCGTCGTTTTTCTGAGGTTTGCCTGGGGTGCTGCGGCCATCGGCGATGATCTTTTCCAATTGCTTGGTCATGGCGGCGACGACTTCCGGGTAACTGGCTTGGAGGTTACTGGTTTCGCCGGGATCATTGTCGAGATCGTAGAGCTGATTTTCGGGAAGCGTGGTGGCTTTGACGCTATTGTATTTGGGGTCGCTGACACCACCCGAATGCGAGCAGAGGATGAGTTTCCATTTTCCCTGACGGATGGCGAAGTCACCTTCCATGGCATGGTGGACGAGAGCTTCGCGTTGTGGAGGGATCGGCTTGCCACGGAGGGCGGGAAGGATGCTGACACTGTCCTCTCCGGCATTGTCAGGAAGAGTGGCTCCAACGATTTCGGCACTGGTGGCCATGAGGTCGTTGAGGCAGATCGTTTCGTCGCAACGGCTGCCTGCTTTGATCTGGTCCGGCCAGCGAACGATGAAGGGGACGCGGTGCCCGCCTTCGAAGATGTCGGTCTTCAACCCGCGCAGGTTGGCACTCGGGAAGTGACCTTTCTTTTCCATCGCCGGGACTCTGGCGGCTTTCGAACAGCCGTTGTCGGCGGTCACGATCACCAGGGTGTTGTCGCGGAGGCCGGCGTCATCCAGAGCGTCGAGCACCTGACCGATGGCGTCGTCGGTTTCCATGACGAAGTCGCCATAGCTGCCGATCTTGCTCTTCTTCTGCCACTCCTTGTTGGGCACGATGGGAGTGTGTGGTGAGGTCAGGGGCATGAAGAGGAAGAAGGGCTTCTCCGTCTTGGCCTGCGCTCCGATGAACTCCACGGCCTTGCGGGTGAAGGTGGGGATGACGTCGACCGCCTCGAAGTCCGCGGCGGCGGCGCCGGTGCGTTGCCACTTCTTGGTGGTGGTGAGAGGCTGGGTAAAGCGGTCGCCATCGATGAAGGCGAAGGGCGGCATGTCGAGCGAGGCGCTGATGCCGAAGAAGCTGTCAAATCCGCGGGTGGTCGGTCCGTCGGTGATGATGGGGTTGGGTTCGCCTTCCGGGAGACCCATGCCGAGGTGCCACTTGCCGATGCAGGCCGTGGTGTAGCCGTTGGCCTTCAGCAAGCCGGGAACCGTGAGTCGATCGGCGGCGATGAGGGGCTTGTCATACCCGTAGAGGACGAATCGCTGCAGCCGGGTGCGCCAGTTGTAGCGTCCTGTTAGAATGCCGTAGCGGGTGGGCGTGCAGACCGAGGAGCTGGTGTGGGCGTCGGTGAAGATCATGCCCTCGGAGGCGAGTTGATCGATCTTTGGCGTCTCGATTTTGCCGCGCTCGGGATTGAGGCACTGGACATCGCCATAGCCCATGTCATCGGCGAGGATGAAGACAATGTTGGGTTTCGCGTTCTCGGCAATGAGCTGCCCTGTGAGGGCGCAGGAAAGCAGCGAAATGATGAGTGAAGACGGGAATTTCATGGAGCAATCACTTCTTTTCCAAGAAGCCGTGGGTTTGCAGGAACTCGATCGAATTCGTCATGGTGAGATCGTAGTCGGCCCTGTCATTCTTTGGTCGGAAGGCGAGGGAGTTGAAGGAGCCGTGGCCTTTGTCGACGACGGGAATGAGCGTGCATTCATTGCCGGCCTTCTTCATCAGATCCGTAAAGCGTTCCGCGTTTTCGTAGGGCACCGTGGTGTCCTTGGTGCCATGGAAAACAATGGTCGGCGCGAGGTCCTTTTTGACCTGGTGGCAGGGGGAGAGGACGGTCTGTTGGTCGGCTTGGAACTTGGTGGCGCCGTAGCCCTTGCTGGTGGTGTCGAGAACAGGATTGAAAAGGATGGTGGCATTCGGGCGTGAGCTCACTTCGAGATTTTCACCTTCTTCTTCGCAACCACTGATGAGGTCGGTGCAGGAGGCGACGTGGCCGCCGGCGGAACCTCCGGACGCGACGATCTTATCGGGATCCACACCGAGTTCGGCAGCGTGTTCGCGGACCCAGCGGATGGCCGACTTGCCGTCCTTGACGCATTCGAAGGGGGTGGTCTTGTTGCGGCTTTTGACCCGGTAGTCCGCGCAGAAGGCGACCATGCCCAGTTCTGAAAGCGTTTCAGCCTGCTGATGGAACTGCTTGGTGCTGCCGCCGTTCCAACCGCCGCCGAAGAAGAACACGATGGCCGGACGCTTTTCGCCGGGCTTGTGATCTTCAGGTTCGAAAATCTCAATCTGGAGCTTGGTATCGCCGATCGTTTTGTAGGTGACCGTGCGGTCAGGTTTGAGATCGGCAGCAGTGAGGGGGCTGAGAACTGCAAGACTGAGGATCGAGATCCAGGAAAGGAGGCGGGTCGATGCGAGATGTTTCATAAGAAGAGAATGGAATGTTCTTCAAGGACGGGTGCGACCGTCTTTGCGCGCTTTCTCAAGCCCGGCGAGCATGCGCTGAACCAGCTCCGGATTCTGTTTGGCGAGATTCTTCAGTTCGCTCGGATCGTTGTGAAGGTCGTAGAGCTGGACGGGCGGCACGCTTTTGCTGCCCTTGCCGGCGATCATTTTCCAGCGTCCGGAGCAGATGGCGATGGCGTCATTCTGCGTGTCTCCCTGAACATAGATGGTGCGCGGAACGGCGGGAGCATCCTGCTTTTCGAGCAAACGAGGAAGGATGCTGATCGAGTCCTCAGCAGCATCTTTGGGAAGTTCCGCAGCGACGATATCGGCGGACGTCGCCATCAGGTCGGCGAGGTTGAGGGTATAATCGGAGGTGGTGCCGGCGGGGATTTTTCCGGGCCAGCGAGCGATGAACGAAATGCGGTGGCCTCCTTCTTCGGGGTGACCCTTGCCATCGCGCCAGATGCCGTTGGTCGAGTGGCCCATCTTCTTGGCGTCCTCCTTGGCGGTCTGATACTTGTTCAGGATGTCGCCCTCTTCGCTGGCGAGATTGAGCTTGGTGCCCGAGGTGCCTTTGAAGTCCTTGTAGCTGCCGCCGTTGTCGCTGGTGAAGATGACGAGCGTATTGTCGGTGAGTTTCAACTCGTCGAGGGTGCCGAGAATATCGCCGACGTGGTGGTCGAGCTCCTGCACGTAGTCACCTAACAGGCCCGCCTTGCTGGTACCGCGGAACTTGGCGGCGGGGGTAATGTGGGTGTGCGGTGCGGTCGGCGTGAAATAGAGAAAAAACGGCCGCTCGGCGTTGCGGCGGATGAAGTCGATGGCTTTGGCGGTGAGGGTGCTGTCGACCTGGTCCTCGATGCGTGGCTCGGCCAGTCCTTCAGGGAAATCCTTGTCGTCGACGATACGGTAGGGAACGCCCGGTTCGCGGCCGACGATGTCGTGGTTTTCGATGAAGCAGCGGGTGTTGTCGTTGTGGTTTTGCGGCACCCCGAAATGGTAATCGAAGCCGACTTCGAGAGGTCCTTTGATCGGGGGCTTGTTCCAGTCCTTGCTGTAGCCGAGGTGCCACTTGCCGATGGCGGCGGATCTGTAGCCCTCATCCTTGAGTAGCGAGGCCATGGTCACGCGGCCGGGCTCGATGCGGTAACCGTTGCCCTTTTTCCCCAAACGCCAGGGAGAGCGCCCGGTCAGGATGGCGTAGCGCGATGGCGAACAGACGGTGGCCGCAGCGTGGGCGTCGGTGAAGCGTTTGCCCTGGCTGGCGAGGCGGTCGATGTTGGGTGTGTCGATCAATGTGGCACCATAACAACTGAGGTCACCGTAGCCGAGGTCATCGGCGACGATGAGGACGATGTTTGGCTTGGTGACGATCTCCTCTGCGTGCACGACGGTGAGGGGAGTCAGCAACAAGGCGGCGAGGAGTTGGAAAGAGCGTTGGCAGGGGTTCATGGGAAGTAGGTCAGGGTTGGTGGGAAAGATTCAGGATTTGAAAATCTGGGGGGCTTCGATGCGCTGTTCGCTGGGTGTGGGATAGGCATTCCGAAGGGAGCTGTCGGTCACCTGAACGCCCCCGGTCGCCGGCGGCCGGCCGTGCCTTACGCGGGCGGATTTCATTCAGGCCGAACCATACGTGAGAGGCGGGGCGGAAATGCAGATCGGCGTGAGGGTGATTCGAACAGTCTCCTTCTTTTTCCGGTCGATCAGTGATGGCAGTCCGGTCGACGCAAATCTCGCTCCAAAGAATCGGAGAGTGAGACATTGGAGACGGAATTCAGATGCCATGGTTGGAAGAAAGGAAAGGGTTGGTGCTTGGGTCCAGCCCTCGTTACGTAAGAGCCTTGGAGCGACCTTTCCAAATCTCAATTTGAATACAGGTCACACGGTTGACCGCTGGCTCAGGAGGGCAGTTCTCTTGGTGAAAGCGGTCGGGATCGGGTGCCACAAAAAAGCCGTCGCCGACCCGGGAGGTCGACGGCGGCTGGTTTTGAGGATTGGGATTGCTTAGTTCCTGCGGCGACGGAACAGAGCGAGGAGACCCAGGCCGCCGAGGATGGCTCCGCTTGGCTCGGGGACGTAAGTGACCTGCAGCAGTCCGTTGGTGCCGCTATTATCAACGGAGAACGACCAGCCTGCCGCGATGTCACTATCAGTCAGAGCGAAGCCGTCGTTGACGATGTCTCCATCTTCCATTTCTACCAAGGTCCAGGTTCCAGCGATTGGGGTACTCGCGAAGTCCATGTCGAGGAGTGCCCCTGATGCCAGATTGACGATACTCTGGATGAAGGTTCCACTGGTTCCGGCATACTTCTCGACAAAAATCGGAGTGATCCCTGAGTCGTCAATGGTCGCCTTCAATGTCGAACCAGCAGCCAGAATCAACCAGCCGGCATCGACGTTCGAGCCACCCAGCACGATGGAGCTGACCTCTGAACCGACCACGCTGAAGGTTCCGCCATTACCTACGTTGACGCCGACGCGTGTCGAAAGGGAGCCGCCCGAAATCTCGAAGAGACCGGTCGAGGTATTGCCTGGTGCCGTACCGATGCTGAGCGATGCGTTGTAGGTAATGCCGCCAACGACGCCGCCGGTGCCGATCAGGTTGTTGCTTCCACGATAGATGTCAACTGAAGCACCGTCTGAAACAGTGAAGGCGCCGTTCCCGTTGTTGCCATTGGCGATCGCAAGGACATGGCCGATGGAGTAGGAGGTGCTTGCTCCAGTAACATTCACGGTGCCCGCTGTGGTGCTGCCGACGAAGTTCCGGATGGTATTGCCCGCGCGGTTGTCGTTATGGGTGCCGCCGGAGACATTGAGCGTGGCTCCGTTTTCCACATTCGTATTGAATGTCGAGCTGCTCTCCGTGCGATCGACGGTCACCGGGCCCGAAATGATGTAGGTCTCGTTCGATTCTCCTGGAGGAGCAATGCCGGAATCCCAGTTTGCTGCGGTCGAGAACTCGGTGCCGGTGCCGCCAATCCAGGTGGCGGCATTCACCGTGAGGGCGGAAGTCAAGGTGATCGCCGTGGCGGCGAGCATCTGTCGGGTGGTTGATTTCATTTGTTTTGTTTGTGGGTAGAGAAGCTGTCCACTTGGCGGATTTGGGCTTATCTAGATTTTTTTTAGAGGCAGCTCACCCATGATAGCTCACGGTTTGCCCCGATTGAGAAAGTTTTAGCCCGAGGTGAGGATCTGGCAGGCGAACTGCTCGTTGGCACCATCAGAAACGAAGGAGATCGAGTCGGCCGTGACGACTCCAAGAAGTAAACGTTGCCTGTGAAACCCGGGATTCATTGATAATGTGGGTGGGTTGGTGTCCGTTCTCAGTTCTAAACGTATCCGCGAAATGGCGACTTTCTACGCGAATGCAATCTCTGTCCAAGTCACCCGGTAAACCTGCTTGAAATTCGAGGTTTTCGCTGGCGTGGGAGCTTGCTCTCACGAGGCGAAAATACGGGTTTTCCGAAGCGCATTCCTCGGGGCTGCGGCATTCGTTCCACCTTCGATCCTGATGAGAGGGTGGGTAGTCATTGGACGACCGATTGGGAGATCGAGCATCCCTGAATCACTTTGGATCCCACTGCCACGCGGGCAAAAAAATACGCCCACCTTCGAAAAACCCATAGAACGAAGGTGGGCGCTTGGTTTCTCGAAAGAAACGTTCCTACGGGGGTCTGAATCCCCGTGAAATTAGTGACGTCGGCGTCGAAGGAGGCCAAGAAGTCCGAGGCCGCCAAGGAGGGCGACGGATGGTTCGGGAATCAGGCGAACCTGCAATGAGCTGCCAACCAGTTGCTTCTCCCAACCTGCTGAAATCGCGTCAGGACTGAGGCTCAAACCCTGATCGTCGAAGGCTCCCTCGCCCGACAAGGTCATGACGGTGAACCATGTGTTCATTCCTGCGCCACCTGCATCGTATGGGTCAAGAATTGCCCCGTCCTCGAACAGCACGCCTTTCGCAGCCACGCTATCCTGAACGATGATATTGGTGGCTCCACCTGCATCGATGCCGGTTCTGAGGGTGCCACCCGCTTTCTGGATCCACCAACCGTCACCTGAACTCGTGGTAGCGATGCCGACGGTGAGTCCGGATTGCGCCACGTGAAAAGTGCCGTTGGCACCGATGTTCACACCGAATCGCGTCGCGAAGGTTCCCCCGGAAATGTCGATTGAGCCAGCGCCACCATTGCCAGCGACATCAAGGGAAGGACGACCAAACTGAGGGTCGACTACTGAATTGGCACCGCGGGTGAGGAGCAGGTCTCCGCCGTTCAACACATAGAGCCCGTTTCCGCTCGCACCATTTCCGATGACGAGGGCGTGCCCGATGTTCCAGCTACCGCCGGACTGGACGACGGTGCCGTCGCTTCCGTTGCCCACATAGGTTCGGGTGCCTGCACCGGATTGGTCATCACTGTGGGTGCCGCTTGGAATGTTCAGGGTGGCGCCTCCTCCGACGGACGATCGTTCCACGACGGAATCGACGGAACGCTCCACGGTGAAGACTCCATTGATTTCAGCCAGTTTTGCGCCCGCCTCGAGATTGCCGGGAAACGTGTCGTCCGCCCAGTTCTCGGCGGTGGAGAATTCGTCGCCTAGTCCGCCTCCGTCCCAGAGTGCTGCTTGAGCCGAGAAGCTTGTTAGAAAGATGCCGGCAATGCCGGTGGCGAGGATATTGGTTTGGGGGATCATCACTGGTTCTATTGGTTCTATTGGTTTGCTTGGGGCGAATCACTCATCTCAGGGAGGGTCCCGTCCGAGCTGCTCTTGACAATTTCCGACTTCACAGCCTGAAGCGACGGGTCTCAAGGGGTGCTCAAGTTTCCCTGTTGCGCAGGGAGGCTGTTAGGAAGGGAAAAAATGAGGAGGCTCGCGGTGTTAGGTTGATTTGCCTTCAAAGGCATGCCGCGGGAAGACTGGCGATCGAAGTGGCTTGGACGAACGCCTCCATCAACGACAGGAAGGTCGAGGATGAAATTCCTCAGTGGCGGAGTGGTGCTGGTCCCTTGGTCTGTTTCAAACCCTTCGGGATCGTTTTGGCCTCGGTGATACGTTGGTGGAGGCGAGCTGCGAGGTTTTCGATGATTTCGGCATGAGCCGGATCCTTGGCGAGGTTGTGAAGCTCCTCGGGGTCACTCTGGTGGTCGTAGAGTTCATTGCCGCCCGCGCCCTTCTTCCCCCACTCGGTGTAGCGGAAGCGCTCGGTGCGGAGGCTGTAACCGCCGTCCTGTTTGGTGAGCGCATCGAGACGAGGCCGGGCGGCTGGCTGGCTGAGAACGGGCACGAGACTCACGCCTGGAAGTTCGGCAGGGGGCTTGATTTCACAGAGCTCTGCGAGGGTGGGGTAGAAGTCGATCATCTCGGCGGGGCAGGAGGTGGTGGCGCCTTTGGTCTTCATGCCCGGTGCGGCGATGATGAAGGGAACGCGTGAGCCTTGATCAAGAAGGGAGCGCTTCTGCCAATGACCATGCTCGCCCACGTGGTAGCCGTGATCAGAGGTGAAGATGACGATGGTGTTGGAGGCGAGGCCGGTATCATCGAGGGCATCAAGAATCCGGCCGATCTGGGCGTCGGCGTAGGAAATGGATGCGAGGTAGGCTTGGATCGCCTGGCGGGCAAGCTTGGGATCAAGGTCGACCTGCTCCTTGTGCGCGCGCAGGGCCTTGCGAGCGGGAGGTGGAAGCGTTTCAAGATATCCAGGGGGTGTGCTCGGGATCTCGATGTCTTGCAGGGGATAGAGGTCGAAATACTTCTTGGGCGCGACGAATGGGGTGTGGGGGCGGTAGAGACCGATAGCGAGGAAGAAGGGCTCTTTGTTGGACTGATATTGCTTGAGTCGCGCGACGGCTTCGGTGGCGGCGATGCCATCAGTTTGCTCCTCATCGTCGCCCTCCGCTGCCAGCCAACTGAGGGTGGCGCCGAATTGTCCCGGCTTGAGGGAAAAGATCTTCTCTTCATCATCCTTGTCGCGGCCACGGGGATTGAAGGTGTCGTCCCACGATGCCGGGTCATCGTGTCCCGCGGTGCCGATGTCGGAAGGCACTCCGTAGTGATAGATTTTCCCGATGCGTGTGGCGTGCCAACCGTGGTTGCGGAACATCTGGCTTAGGGAAAGGACGGTAGGAAGCCGGTCACGAAGAAGGATCTTGTTCGCAAGGATGCCGGTCTGGTCGGGGTAGAGCCCGGTCATGAATGATGCCCGGCTTGGTCCGCAGACCGGAAACTGGCAGAAAGCGTTTTCGAACCGGAGGCCGCGCTCGGCGAGGCGATCGATGTTCGGGGTCTTGACCTGGGGGTGGCCGTAGCAGGCGAGGTGGCAATTCAGGTCGTCACAGATAATGAAGAGAGCATTCGTCTTCCCTCCTGCCCGAGTGGCCAGAAAGACAGTGATGAGGGCGAGGAGGCGGAGAATCATAAGGGAGCCTAGGATCCAATTCGTGGTGCAAGAAACAAAAAGAGCGGCAGTCTTTCGACTGCCGCTCTTGGATATGATTGCAAAAGCAGGTCTGCCTGCTCGGGCGACGTTTAGTCAGCCTGGGTGCGGACGAACAACTTGGTTTCGCTCAGCAAGTTGGCGGGCACGGTCACCGTGACGGTTTCCGTTGGGTTGCCATTGTCGCTGGTTTCCGAAGCCGGCGTGAATGGAGTCCAGCTACCGCTGAGGGTGGTGGAGTATTCGTAGCTGTAGCTCAGGCCAGTGCTCAAGGCAGCCGTGTTGCGGCGGGTGTATTTGAAGGTGCCAGTGCTCGGGTCCAGCTGTTGGGTGATCGGATTGACCGACGAACCACTGGTTGGATTCAGGCCGAAGGCGTATTCGTCTTCGTTGGAGACACCGTCATTGTCATCGTCATCGGTTGGTCCTCCGACGAGGCTGAATTCCGAGGCCCAGCTGTCGTAGTCGTTGCCGCCAGCGGCCGTGACATTGAGGAGGCCGGTTCCGGTGATCTGGTCGATTTCATACTCAGCTCCGGAGTCGATGGCGCCATAGACACCAGCGGGCTGGGAGACTCCTCCGATGATCAGCCCGGCCACGGTGTCAGTGAGACCGTGGGTCAGGTTGAGGTAAGCATCAAACTCGGCGATCATGACGTTTGCACCATCGGCAAGAGTGGCACTGGCGAGGCTGAGGGTTCCAGCTTCGACCGAGGTGCTTCCGGTGTAGGAGTTGGGTCCAGTCAAGGCCTGGGCTTCAGCACCCTTTTTCACGAGGGCAATGTTGCCGGTGATGGCTCCGGGCCATGTCACATCATTTTCTGCAGCAGCAGTCGCATTCACACCGAGAAGGGTGAATGTCGAAATGGATGCATTGTTGCTATTGGTGACGATGCCGCCCGCTTCGGTGCCGCTGGTGGTGGTGAGTCCCGCCAGGGACTCGCTGAATCCGTTCAGGTCAAGCGTGCCCGCATTGATCTGGTGGAGTCCGTTGGCGTCGTTCGCGTTGTTGATCTGCTCGCCGGTATTGACGAGAGTCACCGTGCTGTCGGCGTTGTTGATGATCAGCGGGAAGCGGCTCACGGCTTCACCACTGGTCTTTGCCAGGATCACGTCCCCTTCATCAACGGTCAGGCCGTAGCGATTGTTGGAGACATCGCCACCCAGCGTGAGGGTGCCTGTGCCGTTCTTGAACATGCGACGGGTGAGTCCGGAAGGATGCAGGATGTTGCTGAAGATCAGGTCTCCTGGTCCGTCGAAGCGTGGGTTGCCTTGTCCAACGATATCGCTGAGGACTTCCGCGGGGGTGTCCATGTTGCTGTTGATGAAGCGATGGTTGGTGGCAAGATTCACGAAGGTCTCATTGACCGCGAAGCCATTCAGATCGAGTGTGCCGGCATTCATGTTCGTCCGACCCGGAGTATCGGATTCGACGATCTCACCGCTGAAGGTCAAGGTGACTCCAGTTGCTTCTTCGGTCGCGGCCATATCCATGGTGACGACGTTATATTCTGGATCAATGGCCGTTACCACCGCGCCTTCCGGGATTCCAGGGCCGGTGACAAGATAGCCGATCGCGATGTCGGTGATGTTGTCGACCTCGACTTCATTCGGAAGGTCTTCAGGAGCGGAGTAAGTGCTGGCAAGCTTTTCCACGGAGACGGAGGTGACTGTTTCCGTAGGATCTCCGTAGGTGCCGAGGGCGTTGGCATTGCCAAGTTTGACGGTGACGTCGGCGCCATTGAGGAGCACTTCGGCGTTCATGGTCGAACTGTTGTCCGCATTGAGATTAATGGTGCCGCTTCCTTGGAGGCGGAGGATGCCGTCTGTAAGCACACCGCCGTTTCCGGCCGTTTGAGTTACGATGCCGTCACTCTGGTAAGTGTCGTGAATGGGGCCATTGACCGTGATGACATTGCCGTTGAGCGGCTGGAGGATCATCATCTGGGCTTCGGCACGGCTGGTGAGGATGATGCCGTGTCCGGAAATGATGAATTCACCACCACCGTCGACACTCCAGGCGCGTCCATTGTTCTTGGTATAGATCAGACCACCGACTTCAATGTCGCCGGCACCGACATAACTGGTGCTCTCTTGCCAGCTGATGGTGTAATCGAGCTTGTTTTCGCCGGTGAGATCCATGCCGTCCACGGTCGTGAGGACCTGGTTGCCAGCGTTCATGCGGAGTCCGCGAAGGTTCGCGAAATCCTGGTTGGTTTCACCCAGGGCGGTTGGGCTGCCGAGCGCGATCGTCTGACCGGCGGCATTGAGGCGACAAAAAGCGCGCATGTTGTTGGTGCCGGCAGTGATCGTGCCGTTTCCAGGACCTGAGTTGTCGCCCGTGAGCTCAAGGGTTCCTGCTCCACCGGCCGGGAAGAGCCAGCTGTTGGAGGAGTCGACGTTTCCGCTGAGTCGGAGCTTACTTCCTTCGACGAAATTGATGTAGCGGTCCCGGTTGCCGCCTGCCAGTTGGAGGTCGAGAGCAATTTCCTGAGGCGCGGTATTTTCCAGAGTGGCAAGAGCGGTGCTGGCGCCATTGTTTCCAATCGTGACAGGACCTGCACCGCCGTCGCTGATCACGAACGAGCCGGCATTTGCAGCGAAGGTGAAGGCAATGCCGTCAAGCGCAGTGATGAAATCATTGGCGTTGGCCAGACCGACAGTCCCGTCAAAAATGAGCGATTCTCCGTTGATGGGAGTGACATCCCAGTTGGCATCGGTAGACCATTTGTTATCGCTCCCCATGCCTTGCCAATTGGAGACTTGGGAATGGGCCTGGGTGATCAATGCGGCTGCCATGGCGAATCGCAGCGCGTAGGAGGTGGACAGGGAGGTGCCGCGGGATGGGCTATTTTTAGGTTTCATGAGTTTAGTGAGTTTTGAGCATCAGACTCGATGCCGATCAATTACGGCGGGACTCCTAGTGCGGTTACTGCTATCGGGGAAGGTGTGTTCTAGTTACTCTGTTGACCTAAGGAATTATACTTATACGATATAAAAACAGGGAGGTCAACAGGGTGACTTCCCTTCAAGGTATTCCAACTTGCGGGAGAGGGAGGATGAGATGATCTTCCGAGTCATGAAGTATCAAAACTCCAATGAGTTGAAGGGCGCTGCCCGTCGAAAGTCACAAGGCTTTACTCTCACTGAACTGATGGTGGTCATTCTGATCATCGTGGTCCTCGCCGCGCTTTCTTTCTCCGGCTACAAGCGCATGAAGAGTAATGCTTCAGCGATGGTGGACATGAACGATATGCGCACGGTCTACAGTGCGATCAACATGTATACTGCAGACAACAATGGATTTCTTCCAACAGCATTCAGTGGTGTCGGCCCGGAATATTACAAAGGTAAGAAGGGTTTGGTGAATTCCATCCACCCGTATCTGGGAGTTGATGAGCCGGAGGACGGGCACTACTTCAAGGAACTGGCATCGGAGAATTTCAAGAAGAGCACGGCGGATGGTGGTCCATCGATGCTGATCATGCAGCAAGTCTACAGCGGACGAGGAGAGATTGAGAATCCAAGCCGTCCGGAACCAAGTATTCTGCCATTTGGATATCCGACCAATCACCGGGCACCCATGAGATGGTCCGCCGCGATCTCGAAGATGGGGAATCCGTCGATGCGCTTGATGATGACGGAGAACGACAGTCTCCATCCGAACTACAATGGCAGCACGCCGGGCTGGTTCGACGGCCTCGCTGATGAAATGGCGCACGGCAGCTACCGCTTGGGTCTCTACTGGGATGGCCGGGTCGGTAAGCTCGATATCAATCTCAACCCCAGATAAGGGGCGTTTCCCTAGGGGAAAGCTTGAAAGGGCTCAATGCGGGCCTGCCCCGTCGGTCGCCGACGGGGAAATTGTCTGAAAGACGGGACAGGAAGCAAAAGTTCAATCGAGTGTCTTTATTTGACCTTGGGAGGTAACCCTCCTTCCATAGGTCCGATTCACTCGATGAAATTCTTCGTTCTTCTGGCATTAATTTTGATGTGCCCCATCGCCGGGGCAGAACACCCGCGGCTTCTGGTTCAGCCTGATGAGCGGGAGGCCATGAGGGAGAAGGTGCGGAATTACGAGTGGGCGAAGGTCGCATACACCGCCATGAAAAAGCGGGTGGATGAGGTGGCGGCCGAGGTGGCCAGGGATCCTCATTGGTTGAGGTGCCGCTTAATGATGAATTGGGAGACGCACTATGTGCTCCCTGTAACCCTCGATTCCAAGTGGATCGGCGGTGAAGGTCGGGCTCCGGTGCCGACGCCGCGATTCGCCGGTGCGAGGGATTGGAAGTCGACTCACCGATTGCCGTCGAAGCTTGGCCACTGGAAGCCTTATAACTCATGGGCCGACGATATCTGGCTGATCAATCGCGAGGACGGGCGAGGGGAATGGATTCATCCCAGCACGACCGGCCAGACGATTGAGATTGCCAATCGGCATATCATGAAGTTGGCGGCGGAGGCAGCATTTCTCTACTGGATGACAGGTGAGGAGCGCTACGCGAAGGTTGCCGCACCGGTTTTGTGGACCTACATGGCGGGCTTTTCCCACGTGCTCCCACCCAGGGTTGAAGACCCGGAAAATGGCTCCCAACGAATCATCGGGACAACCTCCTTCGAGGTGATTCACGAGGATATTCTGATCCTGATCAGCGAATGTTATGATTTTCTCCATGGTTACCTGCAGAAAAAGGGGAAGGATACGAGCCTCATTCAGGAGGGAATCAAGCGGATGGTCGATCGCGTGATCGAAGGAGGTCTGAATGAGGGAAACTGGAACTTATTTCAGGCAAAGATCGCGGCGCATGGATGCCTGGTTCTCGAGCCGAATGAGACCTATGCCGACGGGAAAGGCAGGGGCTACTATCTCGATCTGGTGTTGAATGCGGAGCTTCCGGGTCAGACGGGTCTGATGGAGGTGGTGAAAAAGGGCTTTGATCCTGAGACGGCACTGTGGCCTGAAGCGCCGGGATATGGTTTTGAGACAACAGAAAGCATTCTTGATGTGGCCATTCTGATTTCCACCGATCCGGAAGGGAAGGATCTGCTGGAGAGTCCGGTTCTGGAACGTGCCTTGTTGGCCCAGGCGGAGTTGACCTATCCGAATGGCTTGTCGATCGGCCTTGGAGATACCGTCAATGCTCGGATCAATGCGGAGGCCCTCGAGATGCTCATCGCCGGTGCGCGGAAACATGGAAACCTCGAGCAGGAGATGCGCTTGACTGGATACCTGATGCGGGAAATCGAGGGCGGACACTATGACCGCAAACGTCAGGACAACCTGTATGCCCTGACCAATTATGTCGGAGAATTGCGGGATGTGTCGGCCCCGTATGGAGATGTGGAGCGATCCTATTTCGGTGAACCGTTGAATGTGCTGATGATGCGTTTGCCGGCGCCGCAGTGGAGAGACAGCCTCTCGGCGGCGATGTATGGGACCGCTGGCGGACATGCCCACACCAATGGCTTGGCAATTGAGTTGTTCGGTGCGGGGTTGATTCTTGGTCCTGATCCGGGACGGGGATCGAGTTACTGGCAGCGGGACCAGCGGCATTATTATTCGAGGCTGCCTTCACACAATACCGTGATCCCGAGCGGAAAGGCTGATTATCCGCTGCTTCCACCACGGCAGCTTCAGATGAAGTTGCTGGCGGTCGAGCCAGGCTTGCAGCAGGAGGCCGTTAGTGAACGTGTTGGCTTTGCTCAGGCCGAATTCCATTTTTTAAAGCCGCTCGTTTCCCAGAGGCGGACACTTGCCATGATCCGGACGGGGAAGGATTCCGGCTTCTATTTTGACCTGTTCCGTTCGCGTGCTGCGGATGGAGCACAAGAAGGGCATCACGACTATCTTTATCACGGCATGGCCCAGAGGGGGGTGCTGACCGACCCTGATGGCGAAGGATTGGCCCTTGAAAAATGCGAGCGACTCGGAGAGCAGCACGGTGATCTGGAGGGTTATGATTATTTCCGTGAAGAACGGTGCCTGAAGAGTGAAACGGACTTCCGGGCGCGCTTTGAACTCAGGTTTCGTAAGCGATCCTCGGTGACCATGGACATGTGGATGTTAGGTGGTGAAGACCGTGAGATCTTCTCAGTGGAAGCCCCACCGAATCATGCCATCCGCAACGGCTTGCCTTCGTTTGTTGCAAAATTGGCGATGCCGACGGTGCTGGTCCGCCAGCAGGGCGAAGCCTGGAGCCGACCATTTGTGGCGGTTTATGAACCGTATTCCAAAGAGCGCGGTCCAGCGATTGAGAGCGTGCGGAAGGCCAAGGGGGGCAAGGGCGTCAGTGCGGCGGTGGTGGATGGAAAGTCGATGCGAGTTCTCATCATGGAATCCGAAGTGCCAGGGGAGCAGACGTCAGTCGAGGGCTTCGACTTTGACGGAAGGTTTGGCGTGGTGATTGGAAGAGCGGGGCAAATCGACGAAATCTATCTTGGTGAAGGCAGGGTTATGGGTTTTCCGGGGATGATAGTAAGGGCGAAAGGGCCGTTGGGAGTCAGTGCTTCGTTGAAGCGGGGTGCTGACGGACTGTGGTCGTGCCAAGCGAGCGGGCCGGTGGAATTTGAAGTCGAGGCGAATGTGGTTCTCCCCGAGCTGTTCCGATGAAAGACGGTGGGTCCATTTGGATGGCTGAGGAGTTTACAAGGAAACCCGGAAAGTTACTGCTTTCGCTCCTTCCCTTGTGCAGGTTCTGAACACAAGGTTTCGGCTCAAAGGAATGCATTATCAATCAGGGAAGGACACAGCAAATGTGCAAGCGGCTCCGCAGAAGAGGGAGTTGTATGTTCTCTCTGAGGCATTTGATCTTGCTGTGGCAAAGACCCGAATCAATCTGCCCGACCTGGCCGCCGCACCCGCCAGTTGGGGCTTCGATGTGCATGGTGACTATGCGAACCGCCGGGAAGGTTTTCACGAAATCGGCAACTGGACCACGTCGTTTTTCACAGGGATGGGTGTTCTGTCCTATCTTCGCACAGGTGAGCGGAATTTTATTTCGGACGTTGAGGCGCTCGATGAAAGTTATTTACGGAAACTTGAGAATCATGCCGTGGAGACGATGCATGACTTGGGTTTTCTCTACACCCTTTACTCGGTCGCTTTGTTCAAGGTGACAGGTGAAGCGAGGCATCGTGAGTCAGGTCTGCGTGCCGCGGAGGCGCTGGCAAATCGTTTCGTTCCCAATGGCGAGTACCTTCGCGCCTGGGGCCGAGTCAATGAACACGATACCGATTACAGCGGCTTGGCGATCATCGATAGTCTGATGAATCTTCCGCTTCTTTATTGGGCTTCCAATGAGACGGGAGACAAGTGCCTCAGGGATCTGGCGATTCGGCACACGGATACGACCTTGGAGTATTTTTTGCGGGATGATGATTCGGTCTACCACGCCTTCCGCTTCGATCCCGCCACGGGAAATCCACTGGGCGGAGATAACTACTGCGGGCGCGATGTTTCATCTCACTGGGCGCGCGGAACTGCCTGGGGGATGTATGGGTTTTCGCTCGGATACCAACACACCGGCGATGAGCGGTATCTCGATGCTGCCAATGCTCTAACAGCAAAGTATGTTTCGTTGCTTGATGAGGAAAAGGTGCCGGTTTGGGATTTCAAGCTTGAGGATCATGAGCGGCTTATCCGTGATTCTTCCTCGTCTGCGGTGGCGATCTGCGCGATCCAGAACATGATCTCGCAAGGTGTGGGAACCTCCGAGTTTTCCGACTGCAAGGATCAGATGCTCGAGGCGCTCTGCTCGGATGCGTACCTTGATCGCTCAGCTCAGTGCCGGGGCCTGCTCAAGCAAGGGCAGGTGGGTGCCGGCCTTGGCAAGGCGATGAATGCCTACACAAGCTGGGGAGATTATTTTTTCATGCAGGCCCTGGCAAGCGAGCTGGGCCTGAAGGTGGATTGGTGGTAAACCGCCTGCCAATCTTACGGCAGGTCGTCCTCATCGCCGGGAACGGGCGGGATGAAATCCTCGCGCATCAGAAGGAGCTGAAGATCAAGATCGGGAAGGAGATCTTCAGGAGTGCGCACCACTGTGGTGGCGTAAGGCGCGATGCGATCGATCTCGGCGACCGTGCAGTGGACCATTGAAGTGACGATGTCGGCGTCATACTTCTCTCTCTCGAAAATGTTCGTGATGCGGAAGACGAGTCGGGAACGGTCGAGATCATACTCAAACCCGCCGAGGTTGAGGAACTTGTTCGCTCGGGCGAGGAGTTCGAGCACGGCGGGCTGGTGGTCGTCGTCGACCGGCAGGGGCATCTCACCGATGATGGCGAGCGCATTCATCGGAGTGTAGGCCTGGGCGAAGAGTTCGATGCGGGTGTGATGACCGGTGAAGACGGCCTGGAGCACGTCCTTGCCGTCGACGGCTTCGCAGTGCCAGTTGTTCTTACCGAAAGCTTCTTCGACGGAGAGGATTTGGAGTGAGGGTGGGCGCATGGTGTTTGAGAGAGTAGGTTACAGGGAAGTTTTGTTGACCCGGCCTGTGAGGGCTTTGGCGAGGAGCGGGCGTTTGGATTTCTCGATGGGAGAGAGGGAGAGATGGATGCCGCTGCTCTGATCTTCGGAGAAGTGGAGGGTGATGAGATGCGAGCCCTCCTCGACTTCGGTGATCTGTGTCCACGGAATCATCTGCATGCCGCTGGCTGGCTTGAAAAAGGGGAAAACCTCGACGCCGAGCGGTGATAGGATCAGGTAGGCGTGCTTGGTGCAGCGGATGGCAATCCGGACGCAGAGCCAGGTGAGAACCAGCGGAATGGCCGCCCAGAGCGGGTGGGGAAGGGCGGGATTGTCCGAGCGGTAGAAGCTGACTGTCAGCAGAATAATGGTCGCGATGCCGAAAATGGCTGCGCCGATCCAGAAGGGAACGGCTTGAGCGGAGCGGGTGAAGCGGAGCTCCTTGTGAGGTTCGGCGACGGCCATCAGGCCGGAGTATTTGCGGAGTGGCGGCGGATGGGAAGAGCGTTCTGATGGCATGTTCCTGAACTCGGTGACATCTGCCGGAGCTGCTAGGCTCGGCCGGGAGTTGGATCTTGGCCCTTGTTTTACGGGCACGATCGGCAAGGATTCCCGAATGCTGAAACAGACTTGGTGGGCTTTCGCTTTGGTCATGCCCTTGGCGGCGGATCCGAAGCTCGATTTCGCGCGAGGGGTGCTGGAGGAAGCTCGGGGCAATGAGGGCTTGGAGTGGTTCGAGAAGGCGCTGGCGGCGGATCCGGAGGCCATGAGTTTGGTGTCGCGTGTTGGCCAAGGTCGGTTTCAGGCAGGGGATCTTGAAGGGGCATCAAAAGTTTACCGGGAGTTGGCGATGGCGCGGCCGGATGCAGTCGCTGCTCAGGTGGCGTATTCGGACTTCCTTCGCATGGCGGCACCGAATGATGACTTCGCTGCCAAGCTGGCGACGGAGGCGCTTGAACGGGCGCTCGAAAGCTCCTCCGGAGATGCGGGGGTAATTCAGCGGCTATTTCGGGTTTATGAGCAGCGCGGCATGCGGGACGAGTCCCTGGCGCTGTTCGATCAGGTCAGGAAGGGTGAGGTGAGCGGAGGGCAATCGGCATTGCTGGCCGCGGACATGGCGCGGACGCTTTTTCCGGACGACGACGCGGCGGTGCAGACGAAGCTCGATGAGATTTTTCATCAGGCGATGGCGCGCGGGCCGACGGATCCAAGGTTGGCTCGGGCGGCGAGCGAGCATTTTCGCAAGACGGGCCGTCTCGACGAAGCGGTGGTGATGTTAGAAAAGCATGTGGAGGTGGCTCCCTCATCACTGGAGTTGCGGGTGCGTTTGGGGGTGTTGTTGCTGGCAGCAGAGCGGATGGATGAAGGAGAGGGGGTGCTGAAGGAGGTGCTGGAGATCGATCCCCGGCAGGCGCTTGCCCACCAGGCTCTGGCGAAGCTTTATCGAAAACAGGAGAGGCTCGATGAGGCACGGCCGCATGCGGCGGAAGTACTCAAGATCCGGGGTGGCGATGCGGACGAATTCGCGACTCTGGCGGAAGAGTTCCTGGAGGCAGGGATGGCGCGGGAAGCGCGGTTGTTGTTAGAGAAAGGGCTCTACGATTTTCCGGAGGTGGCCGAGATCGCCGTGCAGTTGGCGATTGCGACGCGTCGGGATCCGCAGACGCGGAATGAGGCATCGCGACTTTTCCGTGAGGCCGAGGCCTTGTCCGGAGTGGATGGCCCGGCGACGCAACCAGAATTCATGAGGGAGTTTGCCGAGTGTCTTTTGGAGGAGGGAAAAGTCACACCGGCCGAGGACCGCTTGCGAGCGGCGATCAAGGCGTATCCTCCGGAAGCTAAAGGAGAAATGGCCGCGGCGATGAGACGACTGGCGGAGATCTGGCTGGCGGAAGGGCGCAATGAAGCGGCGGCGAAGGCTCTGCAAAAACGAGCGGATTCCTTGGCGAAATAGGGGATTTGGCCCCCGGAGTGCTTCCGGATTCCCGGGGTTGCGCTGGGGAACTTCCTCGGTTATAGACCCCGGCCCCCGGGATTCTCTGATGAAACTGATATTCAATCTATTCGGCGTTTTTGCCTGTGCTGCTGCTGTGCTGCTTTCAAGCTGCGCGAACCAGAATAAGATCACGCTTGGTCCGGACGGAAAGCCGGTGAACAAGGATGGTGAGCACGTCAACCCGTTCGAACCGGGCACCTATGACCACTTCAAGGCGGAGAAGGATTATCCCAAGACAATGAAGGTGTGGAAGGACGAGTCTGTTCTGGCCCGTACCAATCCCGAGAACTCGAAGATTGTCGTTTCCCTTTCGATGCAGCGTGCCTTCCTGATGAATGGTGAAGAAGTGGCCATGGACTATCCGATCTCCAGCGGCACGAAGAGCCGACCGACACCTCCTGGGAATTATACGATTCTGGAGAAGATCGTGGACAAGGCATCCAATGCCTACGGCAAGGTTTATGATGCGGAAGGCAATCGTGTTTACGGCGAAGAAACACCTGCTGCCGTGCCGGAAGGTGGCAAGTTTGTCGGCGCACCGATGCCCTACTGGATGCGCATGACCTGGGACGGTGTGGGTCATCATATCGGGCCGATTCCAAGTGGGCGATATCCGGCTTCGCATGCCTGCATTCGTGGCATTCGCTCGGCGGTTCCCACCGTCTTCAGCAAGGTCAAGGTGGGCACTCCGGTGATCGTGGAGTGAGCCGGGGACAGAATGGGTGATTTACACCGGAGGCGGGTTCGTGTTCTTCTAGGAGAAACGGACCAATGGATCATAAGGAGGTAGAGGCAAGCAGGCGCGTCCTGGGCAACGAGCAGACCCTGAGGGTGGCACTCGCTTTCTCTGGGGTGCTGGGTGTCGTGTGGCTGGTGGTGATGGAGGCATCACCCATCGCGCGGGTGGCAGCAGGCGCCGTTTCCGGTCTGTCGATTGTTGCTTTGGCATGGAATCATCGCCGCAAGGCAGGCGATGCCAACCGCGAGTCGGAAATCCTCGCGGAACGGCTGGTGGAGCAGAACCGCAATATCACTGATGAGCTCTATCAGCTGAAGGATCGTCACAAGTTGCTCGATCACTATTTCGAGACCTTGATGGAGCACATTCCATCAAATATCTATTTCAAGGATCTCGACTCGAAATTCCTTCAGGTGAACCAGAGCATGGCGAAGAGCTTCGGGCTCGCCCATCCGGCCGATGTCGAAGGGAAAAGCGACCACGATTTTTTCGATCGGGAGCACGCGGACCCCGCGCTGGCGGATGAAAAAAAGATCATTAAAACAGGAAAGGGGATCACCGGATTCATCGAACATGAGACCTTCGCCGATGGTAAGGAAGGATGGGTGTTGACCACCAAGATGCCCTTCAGGGATCGCCATGGCACGATTATCGGCACCTTCGGGATGTCGAGCAACGTGACGGAGCTTGTCGAAACCCAGAACACCTTGGAGCGGGAACGGAATGTGTTGAGGTCGCTGATCGACAGCTTTCCGGACCGGATCTTTGTGCGGGATCCAGGTCGCCACTATCTGGTCGTCAACAAGGCGATGGCCGATTGGGTCGGCGCCGAGTCTCCGGAATCGATGATCGGCAAAACGCCCAAGGAATTTTTCCCGCAGGAAGTCGTGGATCGCGGTGCGGAAGAAGACCTGGAAATTCTCGCCAGCGGCAACCCGATTCTGAACCGGGATTGGACCTTCAAAACTCAGGAGGGTGAGATCCGGAACATGGTGACGACCAAGGTCCCGCTGCTCGACCAGGAAGGTCGTTCGTGGGGAATCGTCGGGATGGATCGGGATGTGACGGAGGCAAGACGCGCCCGTCAGGATCTCATTGAGACGGAGAAACGCCTCCAGGAGATGATGGATAACAGTCCGGCGGTTGTTTATCTGAAGGATCTGGATGGACGATACCTGATGGTCAATCGCGGCTACGAAGAGATGTTCGGAATCGGGCGCGAGGATGTGCTCGGTCGCACGGACCATGATTTCATCGGGGACCGGAGTGCTGCCGACAAGTTCCGGGAAAATGACCTGATGGTCATCCAGTCAGGCAGGTCGGTCCAGATGGATGAGGAACTCTACGTGGAGGGAGAGCCTCACTGGTATGTGACGGCGAGATTTCCGCTGCGTGATATCAACGGCAAGGTTCACGCTGTGGGTGGCATCTCGACAGACATTACGGATCGCAAGCGGGCCGAGGAAGAAACCCGGCAACTCAACGAAGACCTGGTCAGCGCCAACAATGATCTGCAGCAGGCCCAGGAGCAGTTGATTCAAGCGGAGAAAATGGAGTCGGTTGGGCGCCTGGCATCGGGCGTGGCACACGAGGTGAAGAATCCGCTGGCCATGATCGGAATGGGGCTCGAGTTGCTGGCCCGACGGATTCCGGAAGATGATGAGAAGGGCCGCGAAACGATCGAACGCATGAAGCGCGGCATCGAGCGGGCGAAGAAAATCGTCAAGGGCCTGGTGGACTTTTCATCCGCCCGTCAACTGGCACTGGAGCCAAAGGAGGTGAACGAGGTCGTTCGCGATTCGCTGGCACTTGTCGAGTATCAGCTGAAAAAGACAAACGTCATGGTGGCCGAGGAGTTGGCCGACGACATTCCTCAAGTGAACCTTGATGCGACCAAGGTGGAGCAGGTGATTGTGAATCTGATGATCAATGCCATGCATGCGATGCCTGAGGGCGGACAGCTGACCCTGCGGACATACATGACGAAGCTCAAGGGCGTGAAGCGTGACGAAGGAGTGCGGACCGCAGGCCACCTGCGGGCTGGAGATCGGGTGGTGCGTATCGAGATCGACGACACGGGCACCGGGATCAGTGAGGAGAATTCGGGAAAAATCTACGATCCGTTTTTTACCACCAAGCCGACCGGAGCTGGAACGGGCTTGGGGCTCTCGGTTTCACGTAAAATCATCGAGCTGCATCAGGGCACGCTGGACCTGGCCAATCGGCCGGAAGGCGGGGTGCGGGCGACGATTACCTTGAAAATCTGAGTTTGGCCCCGTGTGATGACAGCTGTGACGAAGCCTTAGCTTGCATGGAACCGAAGTTAGGGGTTATCTAGTAGCAAATGCGCACGACCCGAATCCTCATAGTTGACGACGAGCCTGACTTCACTGCCCTGCTCAAGGAGAACCTTGAGGAATCCGGAGATTTTCTGGTGCGCCAGGTCAATGATTCTTCATTGGCCTTGAAAGCCGCCCGCGAGTTCCACCCTCACCTGTGCATTGTGGATGTGGTCATGCCCGGAATGGATGGGGGAGACGTGGTGGCGCAGATCCGCGCCGAGCCCGGTCTCAGCAAGGTGCCGGTGATGATGCTGACAGCTCTGGTGGAGGAGAATCCTGATACGATTGATGGCGAAACTCAGACGGGCGGTCTGCCCTTCGTCAGTAAGACGTCCGGATTCGACACGATTCTCGCCTGCATTCAGAAGCACCTCGATGAGGGAGTATGATTGAGGCCGGAAGCCTGAGAGGTTTTTTGGTTCAAGGCGGATCCTGAGTGGCGGCTTCAGCGGTCGAGGTACTTTTTCGACTGTCTGACGTATTTCTCGGCCCAGTGTTTGACGCCCTGCTGTTCGTCGAGGGAGAGCGTCCGGACGACCTTGGCGGGGGTGCCAAGTACTAGGGATCCCGGAGGAATGACGGTGCCGCCGGTGACGACAGCGCCGGCCCCGATGATGGAGCGCTCTCCGATGACGGCTCCATCGAGAACAATGGCCCCCATGCCGACGAGGACTTCGTCTTTCAGGGTGCAGGCGTGGATGATGGCGGAGTGGCCGACGGTGACGAGTTCGCCGACGTAGCAACCGTAGTCATCGGCAAGATGAACGACGGCATTGTCCTGAATGTTGGAGCGGGGGCCAATGACGATCTCATTGATGTCGCCGCGCAGGGTGGTGTTGTACCACACGCTGGATTCTTCGTGAAGGGTGACGCGGCCGATGAGGTCTGCACTGGAAGCGACAAAGGCGCTGGGGTGGATCTCCGGAGAGTAGGATTCGTAAGATTCGATGGCCATCGGGAAAAATCTGGCATAGGAGGCCGGGGAGGGCCAGTGGAGAGTTGGGTTTTGAGCCGATGAATGGCTGGACAGTGGTCAAATCCCGGCCGATGAGTGCCCTTGCCAAAGTATACGGAATCCCACCCCTTGACGGATCGCTGTGATGCTCTTTGCTTGCGGTCTTTCCGACACCTATCTGACCTCCCTCCCTTTCTAAAATTCTTATGCGTGAAACCCTTGTCGTCGTTGGCCTCGCTGTCCTCGCGATGGGACTGCGTTCGTCGCGCCGAGCCATGCCGCGCAAGCTGGGGGCTTTGGGTTTTTTGGTGGCGGGGTTTGCGCTCTTCTATTTTCTGACGGATTGCTGGTGGTGCGGATTTTTCGGCATCATTCCGTGGTTCCTTCTGCCGTGGATCGAGCTGCTGACGCGGATTCGCCGCATGCGTTTGCCGATGGACAACAGTCTTCGGCACCGCACGCCACCCGACCCGGCATTTTTTCCCCATGCATCCGAAGCGGAGTCCGCGATGGAAGAGGCGGGCTTCGATCACGTGGATGACTGCGGGTGGGAGTGGTCCGGCATGCAGCAGTACTTCAAGTTGCACTGGAATCCCGAGGAGCGTGCGGAGTCGGCGATTTGTCTGTGCGAGCAGGAGGAGGTGGCCTTCGCTTTCATCACCGTGACCTCGCGCGATGCTGAGGGACGAATCTGGAGAACCACGAATTATCCCTTCTCGCCGACCTTGAAATGTTCGCCAGAGGTAAAGTGGAACCACGTCCCCTGTGAGCGAAACTGTTTTCACCAGATTCTGAAGGACCATCAGGACTTTCTAACGAAAATGAAGGTGGACCGGGAGAGCTTGCAGATTCCCGATCCTGAGGGAATGGAGGCAATGATCGAAGCGGAGATGAAAAGCCAGATCCGTCACAATCTCGAAGCGGGGGTGATCCGACCAAGCGGAGAACGCCATTTCGAATACTCGGTGCGCGGGCTGTTCTTCCTCTGGGGTCAGTTCATCAAGGACATGATCCGGCTTTGCTGAGGACTAGCCGAGCCGCGGATGGCGCAGTGTGGCGGCTTATTCGAAGCCGCTGTCTTCGAGAAGGTTCCTCGATTTTACGGCGGCCACGGCGAGCGCGTCACAGCGTTCGTTTTCCTTGTGTCCCACGTGGCCCCGGATCCATTTCCAGGTCATCTTGTGCGGGGATGCCGCCGTTTCGAGCTTCATCCACAGGTCCTTGTTTTTGACCGGTTGCTTGTTAGATGTGAGCCATCCGCGTGACTTCCATCCGCGCAGCCAGTTCTTGGTCATGGCATCCACGACGTAGCGTGAGTCGGAGACCAAGGTGACTTCGCATGGCGCTTTGAGAGCCTCGAGCGAAGCCACGCAGGCGAGGAGCTCCATGCGGTTGTTGGTGGTGCGGCGATAGCCCTGAGAGAGCTCGAGACGATGCCTTCCGCTGACCATTACCACCCCGTAGCCGCCTGGGCCCGGATTTCCGCTGCAGGCTCCGTCGGTGTGGATTTCTACTTTCTTCACGCGCGGGCTGCGAATGGAGGGATCTGCCATAATTAGCAAGCAAGTTCCTCCACCGATCCAGTGTTGAAGCGCCGAGTGCTCGTGGACACCCGTCATCCAAATTCACCTGCCCATTTCCTGCGATGGGGCAATTTCGAAGAATCCCGCCGGGTAGGCTTGCAGGAGGAATTCTGGTGAACAAGATGAGCTGGAGAGGACGGTCTCAGCGATAGTCGTGACGAGGAGATGAGAAAACCATTCACAGATCAAGCCGATGGGCCGACCGATTGACGTGTGCGTTGGAGCCATGCCGGCGTGGCTGGATTGGAGGCGCCTGTTGGGGCCTGGTTCCTGGCATGTCGTGGAGTCGGACGATGGCATGCTTGAAGCGCATTCCTCGCTCGACCGGAAGGCGGCGGCCGATTTGTCTGCCAGGCTTCGTGGCGTCGGCATCGGCGGGACCATGCTTTCGCTTTCCGTCAGGCCTCCATTGCAGCGCAAGGAATTGCGCAAGGCCTTGGCCGAAGAAGCTCGTCGTTACCGAAAGGGCAGCAAGGGCTTTACTCAAGCGGCGACCCGAGTCGATGCCGAGGGACGCTACTCTCTAACACCCGAAGCTCTCGCTTACGAAATGGGCAAACGTGCGCAGGGCCGGCGGGTGATTGACGCGTGTGCCGGGGTTGGCGGAAACGCCATCGGCTTCGCTCGGGCAGGCTGCGAAGTGACGGCCATCGAGATCGATTCGGGCCGGCTCGCAATGGCCCGACATAATGCAAAGGTTTATGGTGTCGCGGATCGCATTCGTTTCCATTGTGGAGATGCGTGCGAAGTGGTTTCGGATCTCGAGGCGGACCTTCTATTCGTGGATCCTCCGTGGGGCGAAAAGTATGACAAGCAGCGGGTCACGCTGGATGCTCTGCCGCCATGCGAACAGATTCTCAGTTCCGCCCACCACATTCAGGAGCACTGGATCAAGGTGCCGCCTTCGTTTGACCCCTCGAGCTTGCCCGGCTGCCGGCCCGAGGCTGTTTTTGGACGGGCCTCCGGGGATGAACGCCGGGTGAAGTTCTTGCTATTGAGGAAATCCGGAGATTCGAGCCCTGCGTGAATTCGGTCGTCGCCTGATGGGTCGGGCGCTTGCTAGAAGCCCATGAGCTTCGGCGTCCTCAATGCAGCGCATCATCATCGATCAACCCTATTCCTTCGTTCCGCCACGATTCAGTCCCTGCTTGTATCGGGTGTTGAGCTGGATTCTTCCTCGCCAACTGCGAAAGGATCACGGCATTCGCTCCATCGAGTGTGTCGGCACGGAAAAGCTCCGACGATCGCTGGAGGATGGGAATGGAGTCATCCTCGTGCCCAATCACCTCCGCCCCTGCGACCCATTGGTTCTCGATTCCCTAGCCAAGGAAGTGGGCCGTCCCTTCAGCGTCATGTCGAGTTGGCATGTTTTCATGGACAGCAAGTTTCAGCGCTTCGTCGCACCACGGATCGGCGCGTTCAGCATCTATCGGGAAGGAATGGATCGCGGTTCGTTGAAGTGTGCGATCAAAACAGTGATCAAAGGTCGATTCCCATTGGTCATCTTTGGCGAGGGCTTCATCACGCGAAGCAATGACCGCCTCCTGAACATCCGGGAAGGCCCGGCCTTCATGGCCCGTGCGGCGGCGAGGGCCCGCAAGGATGGCAAAGCCATCATTCACCCGGTATTCCTACGCTACTTCTTCGAAGGAGACCTCCGGAAGACCCTGCTCCCCGTGGTAGAGGAGATCGAGCACCGGCTTTCCTGGCAGCCGCAAATCCATCTGCCGCTCGGAGATCGGATCCTCAAGGCGGGAGCCGCATTGCTGGGTCTGAAGGAAATCGAGTATCTCGGCGAGACCCGTCAGGGTTCATTTCGTGAACGACTTCAGCACCTCATCGATCATCTTCTCATTCCGATGGAGGTGCGGTGGACGAACAGTCGCCATGACGGGGACTCGATGATCCGCGTAAAGCGGCTTCGCACGGCGATCCTGCGCGGGATGATCGGTGGGAATATCAGCAAGGTCGAACGCGAAGAGCGATGGCGCCAGCTCGCCGATCTGTATCTTGTGCAGCAGTTGCACTGCTACCCCGGCGACTACATCGAAGATGCGACGCCGGAGCGTATTCTGGAAACCGTCGAGCGCTATGAGGAGGACCTAACAGACGTGGCAAGACCTCACTATCCGCTCCGGGCGGTCATCACGGTGGGTGATGCGATTGAAGTCACCTGCAAGCTCAAGCGCCCCCGGGAGAACGATCCGATTACAGCAGAGATTCGCGAGTCCATGGAAATGATGCTCGAATCCAGCAAGTCCTGCCGAAAAATTGAGCCCACTGGGACCGATCTCAGATGAATTCAGCCCAAATGCGCGAGGTGTCGATTTCCTGCCTCTGGAGGGCCGAGCTCATTCCACCACTGCCTGTGTTCCCAGGAGATCGTTCACGGCCTTGTTCGCCACCCGGACGATGTATTTGTTAGGCTGATTCTTCAGTGCGGCCTGCAACGCCGGAAGTGCCGGTCGAGCGGTCTCGTCAAGTTCGTCTAACACGATCGCGGCCTCCAGACGCGCCCACTGGTTATCTGATGAAAGTTCGTCGATCAGAACGGGAAGGCCGGTTTCCGGCTTTCCACTTCGGCAGAGCGCGCGTGCCGCAGCGATTTTTACGGCAGGCACCTCATCCTCGACGGCCTTACCGAGAATTTGCTGTTCGGCTTTTCCGGCCTCGGTCGCGAAGTTTCCGATTCCGGTGGACACCCAGTAGCGGACTGTCGGATTGCTGGAGTCAACGAGCTGGATGAGTTCCGGAAATGCCTCCGGCCCTGTCGATGCCAGCACCGCTGCGCGTGTCATTTCCTCGAGCACCTCCGCCTCCCGCGATAAGACCTCATACGTCGACCCCCGTGTTTTCACCAGGCGCTCCAGCTCCGATTCGGGAATGAGCCCCATGTCGCCAATCTTTCTCTGCCACGCGGTCAGCGCTTCTAACATCCGCGCCTTGATCGCCCTGAATTTGGGATCCTCTGCGAGATTGTGAATTTCGTGAGGGTCGGTCTGAAGATCGTAGAGTTCCTCAGCCGGCTTGTGCGCTGCGGTGAAAAGGGCTGCAGCTTCAGGGAGTTGACCAGTTTTCTGTAGACGCCTGATCTCGCGCATCGTGGCTCCTTTTTCCGGAGTGTTCATGTACTGATAGTAAGGCTTTGTGGCCTCAAAATTGCGGATGTAGCGGTAGCGCTTGTCACGCACGGCGCGAATGATGTCGTAGCGCTCGTCCATCCGGTCCCTCGCGCCATAAACATATTCCCGAGCCGCCGGAAGACCCTCACCAAGAATTGCCTGACCATGCATATGCGCCGGTGTCGGCAGACCAGCGAGGTTCATTACCGTCGGGCCGAAGTCGGTTGAATTGATCAAGGCGTCGTTCACTGATCCCGGAGTGCCTTGCTCACCCACCCGGAACTTCTCCGGAATTCGCACGACCAGGGGGATCCGTGTTCCTGAGTCGTAGAGCCAGCGTTTCGCGCGAGGCAGGCCCACGCCGTGATCCGACCAGAACATGATGATGGTGTCTTCATACAAACCAGAGTCCTTGAGTTTCTGAATGTGCTCGCCCACCCAGTGATCAAGCGCCGTGATGAGTTCGTAATTCCTCTTCCAGTCTTCCCGAACGACCGGAGTATCGGGATAGTAGGGGGGCAGGGTGGTGAGCTTATCGGCATCCTGACGCTCGGAATCTTTCAGCACGGCGCTTACGTTTTCATACTTCTCCTTCGATTCGATGCCGGTCTCATGACATCCGTTGAAATTATAGACGGCGAAGAATGGCGAGCCATCCGGTCGGTTCTTCCAGTCGGCTTTCGAGCTGCTCTCGTTCCAGATCGTGGCGGCGGATGGCTTTCGGAACTGGTAATCGGTTTTGCTGTTGTTCGTGCAGTAGTATCCCGCCTCCCGCAGATAGAGCGGAAAAGGCTTCAACCAATCCGGCATGGTTGCATTGCAGCGCATGTGATGTGTCCCGATCGCGTTCTGGTACATCCCGGTGATGATCGAACTCCGGCAGGGAGCACAAACCCCCGCTGAGGTGAAGGCATGGGAAAAACGCATCCCTTCATCGGCCAACGCATCAACCTGTGGGGTGATCGCATGGGGGTCCCCGTAGCATCCGAAGTTCGGTGAAATGTCCTCGGCGGACAGCCAGAGGATGTTGGGCCGCTCTGCTGCCCCACTGGGAGACAGAGCTGTTAGAAAGAGGGCGGCTGCGGACAGTCCCGTCCGCCTCACCAGATTCATGGACTTTTCAAGCATCGGGAGGGAAGTATCGACAATGCATGGCCCGAGTCGAGCCAAGCCTGACGGAAGACCGCGGTCGACCGATCGTTCCAGCCTACTGCCAATGGTCTTGCCGAAGGGAAGGATTCGGGGATGCTTGAGGGCATGAGTCCCTATATCGAATTGGATAGAACCAGTCTACCTGACGGATCCTTGCTCACCCTGCTCAAGCAGGATGGGGAATTCATCCTCGAATACAACGGTCTGGAGCTGATGAGCACCAATCTGACGTGGTCCGAGCAGATGCTTGCGGACCTGGGCTGCGTCGATCTTCTGGAAGATTCTCCGGTCCGTCCGGAGCATCCGCGCGTGCTGATCGGCGGCTTGGGCATGGGCTTCACCCTCAAGCGGGTTCTCGAGTTGATTGGCTCACCGGCGACGGTGGATGTGGCGGAATTGATGAGCCAGGTCATCGAATGGAACCGCACCTACCTTGTGGAGCACAATGGTCCCTTGCTGGACGATCCGAGAACCCATGTGATTCTTGCCGACCTCCACGACTGCCTCGGAGAAGGGGATACCTACGATGCAATCCTGATCGACATCGATGACACGCCTGATGCGGTCATCACGACCGACAATGTGAAGCTCTACACGCCGAGCTTTTTGGCGCTTCTGAAGGAATCGCTCAATCCTGGCGGCTGCCTCGCCTACTGGATGGCCGTCCCTTCGCCGAAGCTTGAAAAGGTTCTGAAGAAAGCGGGTTTCCATCTGGAGGAGCATCCGGTGCCCCCTCACAGGGATTCCGACGAAATGTGGCACCGGATCTACGTGGCACGCTTGAAGACTGAGCAATGAGCACCATTTCCGAAGGGCGGATTAATCTTTTGCATCGGGGAGAATTCCGTCACCGATGAAAGCGCGGAACTTTTCCGGGCTCCCGTCTTCATCTCCCAGCAGAAGATAGAAGACCATGCCACAATCGGATATGTCCGCCACCTTGCCAGAGTGGGCTTCGAGTCTTGAATACATCCAGCGCACGTCAGCATTCGGATGATCCCTCATCCAGAACCAAACGGAAAAGTCCGAGCCGCTGTGCCATAGCTTGTCTGGATGCTCCTTGGCATTCTGATCCTTGATCTTCTTGTAACGAATCCGCTCGCCGGAGAGAGCCTGAACGTCGCTCCAGTCACGGTGGTTGACCCGCCGTTTTTCATTCTCATTGAATCCACTATGGGAAAGCAGGTAGACGTGCGAGAGCTTCTCGATTTGCCCCTTTTCGATCACCCTCTCGACGGCAAGGTAAAGGAACTCGGATAAGCCAGCGTGAATGAAGTAGAGACGGTCATCCTCGCTGGATTTGGCCATTTCGTTGGCGAGCTGTTCGATCGATTCTTCGCGTTGACGGGTCACATCGAAGAACACTTCCTTCGGAAATCCCCAGCGCTCGATGACCCCGTCGGCGCCGATCTTCAATTGATTCTCGGAGTCGGGTCCAGCGGGTGCATCGATGAAGTTGTTGTAGGAGCAATGGACCAGCCTGGCCTGCAGGCCGAGCTTGGCGATGATGGCGCAGGACGCGGGAAGCGCCCCCCAGTCGTCGGGATCGCCGGTGGGCCATTTGTATTGATGATCGGGCGCGCTGTTCCCATCAAAGCTGATGGCCATGCGATGGCTCTTGTAGCCCCAAGCACCATTCTGGCCTGACGCGGTGGTTACGAAGAGGAGAAGTAGCAGGAACGGATGGAGGGTTTTCATGATGGCAAATGCGCAGGATCCTCTACGACGGATGGACGTGGCAATTGTCAACAAAATGCAAAAATCCGGTCGAGCAGGGGAGGAGAGGACCTTTCGGCGCGGGATTTTCCCCGAGTGGCGCGAAATAGGATTCCAGTTGACGTGGTTCGCCAAGGAATCTATTGAGGCCGCCCTCTCGCGGCTGGCGCCCAGCCAAACGGGCGGAATTCACCCTCTTCTTTCAGCTAGGAAACAACATACCGACATGGCTACGACAAATCAGCGGAACAAAAACATGACTCGCCCAACCAAGTCCGGTGGAGCGAAAAGGAAGCGTCAAAACGACCAGAAGAAGCGTCTCATCGCTTTGGGAATGGATGAAGCTGTCGTGGCTTTGATGAACCCTAGAGACGTTCGCACCAAACTGAAGCACCCTGCCAAAGTGGCCAAGGAGTGCGCAGCCAAGGACGCCTAAATCGATTCATTACAGATCTCTTTCAAGACCTCCTTCGGGAGGTCTTTTTTTTGGTGCTTTTTCTGGCGACCAGAGCACTTGCCCACGACTTTGCGCGCCTTTCGGACGGTTCCGCGGAGTCCGAAGATTCTATTTTCGCGCTCTCGCTCTTCGTGGTGTGCGAGATGCTGTGGCATGCCTGAGCCTCTTCCTTCGGACCTTGAAAGGAGGTTGAAACCTTTCCATTCACAGATGATTTCCACTCCAAGATTCAAGCCTCGGCGTTACCATTTCGCGGCCTCGTTGATGATCACCTTGAGATTGAGCGCTGCTCCTGTTGAAATGACGCCGGTGGATTTTCTTTCACTGGCCGATGTCTCGAAAGGAGAGTTGTCACCGGATGGAAAGTCGCTGCTCTACCTGCAGCGCGAGACCGATTGGGCGCTCAACAAGTCGGTGACAAAGTTGTGGAGGAAGTCCCTCGCCCGCGAGGAGGCGCGGGCCATGACCCATGGTCCCGATTCGGTTAGAGAACCTGCCTGGGCTCCGGACGGTGCGTTGATTTCATTTGTCTCGAAGCGCCCGGGAGACGCAGTGGCGCAGATCTATCTGATGCATGCCGACGGAGGAGAGGCGTTTCGCCTTGGGAAACTCGATGATGAGCCGTCGCAGCTGAAGTGGAGTCCGGACGGACGCGTCATCTATTATCTGGCAAAAAAATCGCTGCCCAAGGACGAGCGCAAGGGGCTCGAGAAGAAGACCTTGATTCCGCTATTTGAAGATCAGCGACGCCAGAGCTTACTCTGGAAAATCGATGTGGTCTCGGGTGAAAACATGCGAGTCAGCCCGGAGGATCGGTCGGTGGTCAGGTTCTCGATCGCCCCCGGCGGCAACGAACTGGTAGTCGTGCTGGCCCCCGGCCCACTGCTCGATCAGCTCCCCGAGGCGGAACTCTGGACGATGAATCTGGACGGTGCGGAGTCGCGCCAGTGGACAGAGAATGAGCATCTCGAACTGATGCCCCGTGTTTCTCCCGACGGCGACCGGTTGGCCTATCTGGCTTCCGTTGACCGCCAGGGTGGCAGCTACTGCAACTCGAACCTGTTCATCCTTGATCGCCTCAGCGGTGAAACCACCGAGGTTGCCGAAGATTTCCCTGGGGAGATCCTGGCGTATGCCTGGGGTGGTGAAGAAGGTGGCATCTACTTCATCGGTAACACCGGGCTCACCGCGCAGCTGTATTTTCATGATCCGGAAAGCGGCGGAACCCGTCAGCTCACCGAGGGTGATCAAACCACGACCGAGTGGAGTTACGATCCCGAACTTGGCGTGCATCTGTTGGGAATTCAGAGTGCCGTCGAAAGAGGGGATCTGTGGAGTTTGAAGCGAGGGGATCGGGAACTTAGCCGTCTAACCGATGTCCATGAGGATCTGGGCTCGCGCTTTCTTTTGCCGAAGCAGGAGAAGATCGAGTGGCAGGGTGAGGACGGAGTGACGGTGGAAGGACTACTCGTCTATCCTCTGAACTACACGAAGGGAGAGCGCTTTCCGCTGGTGGTCCAGACTCATGGCGGGCCCCGCAAGTCAGATAAATTCGGCAGCTGGAAATCCGGCCACTACTTGCCGGTGGTGGCGGCCCAGGGCTATGGCGTCTTGATGCCGAACTACCGGGGAAGCACCGGCTATGGGGATCCCTTCCTCCAGGATATGGTTGGTGGCTATTTTCGAAACTCACACCTCGACGTGCTCCGCGGAGTCGATCATCTCATCGAAGCCGGTCTCGCGGATCCCGACAAACTGGTCAAGAAGGGATGGAGTGCCGGAGGACACATGACGAATAAGATCATCACCGTCACCGATCGTTTCAAGGCGGCTTCAAGCGGTGCGGGCGCCGTCGACTGGGTCTCGCAATTTGGTGAAACCGATGTCTCCTATGGGCGAATCCCCTGGTTTGGGGGAACACCCTGGCAGGAAAATGCGCCTACCCGGAGTTATCAGGATACCTCGGTGGTCTCGCAGTTGTGGAAGGTCACCACGCCGACGCTGATCTTTGTCGGCGAGAACGACCGGCGAGTCCCCGCATCCCAGTCGAAGATCCTCTTTCGTGGTCTGCGCGATCAAGGCGTGACGACCGAACTTTACGTGGCACCTGGGGAAGCGCATGGCTGGAGACGACCGAGTCATCAATTGTTCAGGATCAACAAGGAACTCGAGTGGTTCGCCCGGCACGTGCATGGAGTGGACTATGAATATCAGACGGCTCCCGAAAAATGAATTCGCAGGTTTCATTTTCTAGGTCGAGTTGATTGGAGAGTCCGCCCGCGAAAAGCTTCGGGTGAATCAGGTTCCGGAATCCCTGAGGTCGGTCTTTAGGTTGCCGGTCGGGCAAGGATGGGCGGCGATTTGGATTCCGATGTACTGAGGATTCTGGATTTGCCTCCTCTATCAACTCCGGCTATCCCATCGGAACCAATGGCCAAGTCTGCCTCGAGTCCCGTTCCTCCACCCGCACCTGCACCCGCCGATGGCTGGCTGCGCTGGTTCGCTGAAATCTGGAACGATTATCCGTGGATTTCCCGGGTCGCCACCGTGTCGTTGGTGATGACCTCGCTTCTCGACATTTTCCAGAATGCCACTGGTCCGGACGGCTGGCTGGCTTGGCTCCCTGAGAACCTTCTCGCCACCATCACGAGCGGAGGCATGAATACCCTGCTGACTCTTTTGGTCGCTTTGGGGATTGGCCTGCATCTGAAGAAGCGTCAATTGCGCGGGCTGCTCGACGGCACGGAACATTATGACATTGGTCGCGCATTGGCTTTTGGGTATTTCTCCAACTTTTTGGTGGCCGCATTGATTCTTGTGAGGATGGAGAGTCGCAAGCGTGGCCGCCCGCTCGTCTTTCGGGTTGTTTGCCCCAGCAATATCCGCGAGCTCGAGGACTTCAAAACGGTGGTCGAACCGCAAATTCGTCAGTGGGCGGGCAAAAGAGAACTCGAGGGAATTTACAAGAGCGGTGCCAGCGTGATCAAACGGTCGATCCTCATCATTTCACGGGTCACCGGGCCGCAATCTGAAGAGGATCTATATTTCGATTTTCCCACGACCCTCTACACCCTTCACGACTATTATGAATCCTGGAACATGTGGTTGGAGGAAAACGGCAAGGCTCCCTTGGCTGAGATCGTGATCGAGCGGATGCAGGAACAGCAGGTTACGGCATTCGAGCGGCATTTGCACGGGCTCTTCCATTCGACCACGGGCTTGGCTGCGGTTCGCCATCTCGGGATTCACCAACTCGAGGACCTGAGCTCATTGTATGACGAGCACTTCCGCAGAGTGTCTCCTGCGGCGATGCTCGATCTTGTCCGTGAGCGCTGAGCCGACGTCAGTAGCCGGCTTTCTTATCCACGACGTTGAGCAAGGGCTCTCCAGCTGCGAAACGGCGCATATTCTCCCGGAAGAGCGCCGCCCGACGCTGGTCGGTGACCTCAGATCGGGAAGCGACATGGGGCGTGATGATGACATGAGGCATCTTCCACAGCGCGTGATTCTTCGGCAGTGGTTCAGGCTCCGTCACGTCCAGACAGGCTCCGGCGAGCGTCCCGTTTTCCAGTGCGGTTACCAAGGCAGCTGTATCGACCACTTTACCGCGCGAAATGTTGATCAAGTACGAACCCTTTTTCATCGCAGCAAACGCTTCGGCATCGAGGAGACCCGTGGTCTCCGGGGTCAGCGGCACCGCCAGCGCCACCACATCAGCCTCGGGCAGCATCGCGAGCAACTCATCGGGCTTACCGACTTTTTCAATATATTCGGGAGAGGGTGTGTCTGAGCGGCGCGTTCCGATTACCCGCATGCCGAAAGCATGCGCCCGCTGGGCAATTTCGCTTCCAATTCCGCCGATCCCGACGACCAACATCGTTTTCCCCTCGAGGGCTACTCCCTTGGTCGGAGCTTCACCACGTGCCCAATTTCCCTTCGCCTGACTTTCCGCGTAAAAGGGGAGGTTGCGCGTCAATGAAAGCAGCATCGCCATCGAGTGATCGGCAATCGCAGGTCCATGCACCGCGCGATTGTTGGTCAGGACGATGCCGTCGTTTTCGATCAGTGGATCAAGCCCGAGGTAGCGATCGACACCGGCCGATGGAACCTGCACCCAAGCAAGCTTCTCAGCCTTCTTCAAGAAGGCTTCGTTGGCGAAGCTCGCATCAATGCCATGGGCCTCCTGCGCCCTCTCCAGAGCTTCCTTCCGAGACAATCCCGCAATGACTTTCAAGTTCGGAGCCATGCGTCCGAGTTCTGCAATCTCCTCATCGGACATGGCTCCGGCGAAGTAGGTCAGCTCGGTCTTTCCCTCGGGCATGGGAACCGCCACCTTGGAATTGCGCAAAGAACCCAACTCCTCGGCCACCTCGCGCATCGGCGTCGGCGTCGGCGTCGGCGCTTGGGCGAAGGAAATGTTGGCCGTTAGAACGGCGAGAAAACTGGAGGCGAGAGCGATGGTTACAGGTTTCATAACTTAAGCGGACAACCCGCGTTTGAACTACGGATCATCAAAGCCCGATGTTTCCGGAATTAGTCAGCAAAATAACAAGGTGCTACCTCTTCCCCTTTCCCGAAAAACCAGGGCCTCGGCCGCCGATGAAAAGGCGGCCGTTCTCCCGAATCCTTGTGGCGGGGTAGCACCGGTTAGTCGTGATGGTTTTCGGCAAGCGCTGCGCGCATCGATTTCAGGACGTCAGCGTACTCGGGGTTGGTCGCAAGATTCTTCCACTCATTGGGATCTTTCTCATGGTCGTAGAGTTCCATCGACCCATCACCGTACTCGATATAACGATAACGTTGATTGCGAATGGCCTTTCCTCCGTCCTTGCGATAGGTGAGTGCTGGGTAGTCCCAGACGGCATCTCGGTCGAGAATCAGAGGCTTGAGGCTTCGGCCAACCACTTTGCTGTTAGGAGGTAGACCACAGAGATCGACCAAGGTCGGATAGAGGTCGATGAGGCCGACGACGCCATCCGTCCGTCCGCGATACTTCTCGCCATTCATGCTAGCAGGCAGGCTGATGATGAGGGGGGCAGAAGCAGAACGCTCCCAGAGTGTGTGTTTTTGAAAGGTGTTTTTCTCACCCATGTGATAGCCATGATCGGACCAGAGCACGACGATGGTATTGTCTCGATAGGGGCTTGCTTCCAGAGCGTCGAGAACTTCGCCGATCTTGGAGTCCACAAAGGTAATGCTGGCCAGATAGCTCTGGATGATGTGCTGCCACTGGTTTGCCTGCTCGGCCCATTCCGTTCGTGGATAGCCGTCATTGATGGTTTCCCTGCCGGCCACCGGGACATCCTCGAGATCGTCCTTTTTGTAAGGTGGCAAGCTGATCTTTTCCCGATCATATCTGTCGAAATATTTCTTCGGGACATGCCAGGGAGTGTGAGGCCTCAGGAATCCGACCATCAACATGAAGGGCTTGTCATGTTTTTCTCCAAGTCGTTCGACCGCCCACTTCGCGGCCTTGCTGTCGCTCATCTGACTCTCCTTGCCTTCGTAATAGGCCCAGTCCGTGAGCGTCTTGTTGCTCTTCCAATTGGATTCAACCTGTTTTCCCTTTGCATCACGATTGTGATTCCATTTTCCACGACCCCCCGAAAGATCGAGGTTCTCTTCCGGCAGGTGCTTGTGGAGGATTTTCCCCACCGCCATCGTTTTGTAACCGTGTTTCCGGAAGTAGCCGTGAAGCAGCTCAGAGCCCATTGATTGGACCTTGTCTTCGACAAACTGATCATCCGCCTGAAGCTTCGGTGATCCGAGCTGGTGGTAGTAGAGTCCGCTCATCACACTGGCTCTCGACGGCCCGCAAACGGGATACTGGCAATAGGCTTTGGAAAACCAGGTTCCCGACTTTGCCAGACGATCCATGTTGGGTGAAATGACCTGAGAGTTTCCCCGATAGCCGGCCCAATCGTTCAAGTCGTCGACTGAGATGAAGAGGACATTCGGTTTCTTCTCAGCCAGGCATGGACTGTTCGACAAAACGATCAGTGAGGTCAGCAGTCTGAAGAGGGTAGTGGGTTTCATGGTGAGTTTTCTCCGATAGGAACAGGACTTTCTTTTCCGAGGAGGCCCGATAGCCAAGCAGTCCCAATCTTGGACATCAATCGAAATACCCCTCACGAATCTTCGTGAGGGGTTGATTTCTGTCAGCCTATTACTTTTCCGCCGCGAGCGGTGCCAGTTAAGTTGGACTCACGGTTCGTCGTCCTTTTCAGAACCACCGGATGACTCTGCCTCCATCCGGGCGAGCAACCATGTCTCCGTCGTGCCGGATGGCGAATGGGAGAAGAGGGGAGTGCTGGAAAGAGTGAGATTGTAGAGTCCGGTGTCGAGGACGACTGGCGTGTTTCCATCGACTCTCAGTGCGACTCGCTGCGAGTCTGGATCATAGCGTCCATGGATGGGATGCACCCTTCCCTGAGGCCAATTGACATAAGTGCCGGTGATGTCTCCCTGGTCTCCCAGAGCGAGTTGGATTGCCTGAGGGCCTTCTTGCTTTTCCGAATCGGGAGAAAGGATGAAGGTACCGAGAGGGATCCAGCGTTTGCTGATCGGTTGGGTTACGGCGAGAGGTGCATCGGCGAGTTCCCTGGCCGAATACAGGTAATCCTGTTGGGTCGTGATTGTGGAGTCTTCAATCTCAACGGATCCGTCTTCGATCACGATATTGTCACCGGGGAAATAGGCGAAGACAGCAGGTTGATCCTCGAGTTTCAAAAAGCTGGAAATTTCCTGCCATGTGGATTGCTTCCACCACTTGGAAGCCTCCCCTGAAGTCGAGTAATGCCCTCTTTCCCTTGCCTGGAAGGGCGCACCGTTCTCGTTCCACCAGTCCTCGGTGAAAAGGTTTTTTGGACGTCCTTCGCCGGCGGATTGAATCGCCGCACTTGCCCAAGCGCGTGTCTCTGCTGAGGGTTCGGGAGCGGCGTCGGGTGTGGTTCGTGAGCTGGTGGCGTCCGTCAGCTTTTCGTAGGCGACTGCCCAGCGAGATTCGAAAACGCCATCCGGGAGCGCCGTGCCGTTTGAGGCTCCATCTGTCGGGGTTTCGCGGGCATCGATAGCAGTGCCATCTCTGGGGAAGCGTTCGGTATTTTCACCCGTAGGCCGCGCATCCTTTCCCACCGGAATGGTATCCTTCCCGGCTGGGACGGCATCTTGGCCGGCCGGTTGATCACCGGTTCCGGCTGGCACGGCGTCTTTTCCGGCAGGAACTGCCTCTTTCCCCGCTGGAACCGTATCACTCCAGACGGTTTGTGCTGCGGTCAGGCTTACCGCACCGGCTATGAGCAAGCGGGCCGCTGTGTAGGACTTTTTCATAAGTTTAATAGAGTGATAGCGTTTAAACATTCAGGTTTCCCTCGACCCCGATCTCGGAGTCAGTCTTGAAAATTGCGTCTCCGATCATCTTGGCCATTGTGACGATGTTGCCGTTATGGGTTTCCCAGTAGTGCGCCTTATTGGGTTCGATGGAGAGAAGCGTGAGATTAGGATCCTCCTTCCCGCCGGGAAACCAGGCAGAAACTGCGGTCGACCATAGTTCATCGATCTTTGCCTGATCGTCTCGAACGATGGTGGCGGTGCCAAAGACGGTCAGAAACTCGAAGTCCTTGGAGTTGGTGAGAATCAGCTGAACCCTGCCATCCGTGGCAATATGCCGATTGTGCTCGGAATCAGCTCCGCTGAAGAACCAGATGCGCCCTTCCTTATCAATTTGCTGGGCCTGCATCGGACAGACATGGAAGGGGACGACGCCCAACTGCGTGGCCAGCATGCAGGTTGGTGATTCGCCAATCAGTTCGCGGAGTTTGTAGACGGCATCCTGGCCGGTGAGGTTTTTGATCGTGCTCATGGAGATGTTAGGTGGGCTTATAGTTAGGTTGGAGGCTCTCAATCGACCCCTCGTCTTCGGGGACCTTGGTTTCCTCAGGCGATTCATATCAGGTATGAAGGCGTGGATTTTCCGGGCGTTCGGAGGCCTGGCACTCCAGGTCGCGTTCCCTTTTGCTTAGGAAATACAAGGCCAGGCCGGTTCCGATTGAGGCGGCCGCGGTGATCGCGACAAGCGAGGCTGTGGAGAGCTCGATTCGTGATACGCTGTGCCTGATGTCATCGACCATCGAGTGATGAAAGGGGCGACGGGCATGACGGGCGAGCTTGCTGGGATTGAGAATATCTGGATAGTGCATAGCTTTGTTGGTTGGATTCTGCGAGGGACTAAGGGTTTGCTTCGATCACAGCGCTTTCAGCAGGGTATCGAGTTCGGTGGCGGTGGATTTACTTTCCTCCGCCGCTTCGGACAGGAGTGGTCGGTGTTCGGGCATCACATGGGAATCATCCCGCGCACTTGCAATGGTGCGCTCCAATTCCAATTCTCCTCGAAGGCATTCCGAAAGTACTGCGGAAAGTTCGTCGTCGGACATCCCTGTCCGCATTTCGATCCACCAGCGGTGAAGCTTTGCCTCCGTGCTTCCTTCCGAATCGGGCTTCTTCCCCTGAACGAGGATGGCCGTTTCAAGCTGTTCGATCACACGGGTTCGCCGTGCCGCAATGCGTCGGAATTCCCGCGCTAGTCCATCGTGATCGATAAGTTCTGCAGCCTGATGGTAACCATCCCGCGAGTCAGCATATCGGGTGAGGACTTCCTGAAGTTCCGGGGCGTCATTTGGCGGGACGGTGGCGTCGGAGAAGATCGTTGAATTCATACGAGTCTCTCCGCAGATGATGTGCCGGATCAAAATTCATGGTCGGGCCACCGCAAAAATCCGCTGCCTCATGTGACCAAAGTCAACGGGTTACAGATCAGTGGTGCTTGATGAAGCTGAGGACGATCGGCATGCCTCGTTCTCTCAATACGGATGAGTTATTGCAGAATGCATGAACAAATAGCAGGCGGAGACGTAAATTGCAGCGTGCGGGCCGCTGCTCGGGCTGGCCATTCTTTCCTCCGACTAGTCGATGGGCGGCAATTTTGTAAACGAGAGGGCTTTCTCAAGTTCCTCGGCAGCTACCGGTTTCACGAGATGCCGATCGAATCCAGCCTCCTTGCTTTTCTGTCGATCGCTCTCCTGCCCCCAACCCGTCAGGGCCACCAACATCGTTTCCTGTCCCCACGCTTTCTTTCTAATAGCCCGGGCGGCTTCATAGCCATTCATGTGAGGCATCCCAAGATCCATGAAGATGATGTCAGGGCGAAACTCGGCGGCGAGATCCACGGCCTCTCTGCCATCGTGTGCAACTTCCACGCGATGACCGAACATCTCGATTTCCATGCTCAACATCGACGCGGCTTCCACATTGTCATCCACGATGAGCACCTTCTGGCTCGTGCCCCTCTTGCGGGGTCCTTTCTGCGAGGCGATGAGGTCAGTCTGGGTCAGTGCTCCGCGTTGAATGGGGAGACTCACGCGAAAGACGCTGCCCTTTCGGTGGCCATCGCTACTCACGGAGATCGACCCGCCGTGCATTTCGACCAGTGACTTTACCAGACACAAACCAATCCCGAGTCCGGAATATCCCTTTTCCTGAGGGCGGTCGATCTGAGCAAACATTTCGAAAATGCGATCCGACATATTTTCAGGAATGCCAATCCCATTGTCCTCAACGGAGACGGTCACTTGAGAATCTTGCACTTCCGAGGAGAAGCGGATCCGTCCCCCTGGCGGTGTGTATTTCGCGGCGTTGATGAGCAGGTTGGAGAATATCTGGATCATTCGGTTACGATCCGCCTCCAGGAAAATGGTGTGCTCGGGTTGAGAAACGAGCAGGTCATGTCCGGCCTCCTCAATGTGGGACTGGGACGCTTCGATGGAACTCTGAAAGATCTCAATCAAAGCGACCTTGCTCTTTCGAAGTTCCATTTTTCCCCGGGTGATTCGGGAAACATTCATGAGGTCGTCGACCAGTGAAACGAGTTGTTGCGTCTGACGCTCAATCGTATTGCGGACCTTCTCCTGGATCTCCGGGTTGTCGCTCGCCATCTTCATCACCTCCAGTCCGGTCCGGATTGGCGCCAATGGGTTGCGCAGTTCGTGAGCGAGGGTCGCAAGGAATTCGTCTTTGCGGCGATCGGCATCGTGCAGGAGTTGCTGAGTCTCGCGCAGCTCGGTGACATCGGTGTTCGTGCCGAACCATCGCACGATTTTCCCATCGCTATCCCGAATCGGAACGGCTCGGGACAAAAACCAACGGTAGGTTCCGTCTTTTCCCCGGATGGGAAAGGTGTCTTCCCAGGTCGTCCCCGAATCCCTGGCGGTCTCGATCTTCTCCACGACTTGATCGACGTGGTCCGGGTGATGCACTTTTTTCCATCCCCATTCCCGCATCTCAGCGAAGGTGCTTCCGGTGTAATCGAACCATCGCTGGTTGTACCAGGTGACGGCTCCGAGTTCGTCGCAGGTCCAGGCTAGTTGGCTCATGTTTTCCGCCAGCATCCTGAAGCGTTCTTCGCTTTCCTTGAGCGCGACAAGCGCGGTCTGCAGGCGAGTTGAATCGAAGTAATAACACACGACTCCATACTGCCCATCCGCCAGCGTCACGCGGATGACTTCCCATTCATACGATTCGATGGATCCGACGTCCCGGCGCATTTCAGTCAGGCCCGGCGACGTGTAGGGCTCACCGGTCTCAAGCGTGTGGCGAAAGATATTGATCGCTTCATTCGCGAATGATTCAGGCCAGAGACGGTGCATCACTTCGCCGAAGTCGCGTCCGATCACCGGCTGGACATTCCGAAAGGCCGGTTCGGCCCCGGCACTGATCTGCGCAACTCGGAAATCGGAATCGACGACATAGATGCCAAAGGGTGACTTTTCAATGAGGTTGGCGAAGGTCTCCGCGGTGCGCTTCTGCGTCTCGGCGGCCTCTTTCCTCGCGGTGATGTCACTTGCCGCGCCGAACCATTCCACGATCTCTCCCTCATGGTTGAGGAGCGGAATCGACCGCGACAAGGCCCAGCCCACGTTGCCATCCTCCTTCATCACCCGGTGTTCCATTTCAAAGGCGCATTTCCCGGTAACCGCTTTCTCGATCGCTTCGAGAACCCGTTCTCGATCCTCCGGATGCACGTAAGTCTCAATCCAAAGCCGGCTGGGCTCGGCCGGCTCCATGATGAAATTGCTCCCCTGAAGTTGACGCAGTTCCGACCAGTCGGCGCTGATCCGATAGGCGGTATCCGAGGTGGCGTCGATGAAGGCTCGTAGTCGCTGTTCACTCTCCCGCAGGGCTTGCTGGGCCCGCGGACGCTCGATGATCATCCCGGAAAATCGGGCCATTTCGGTCAAAATCCTGATCTGAGAGGGAGTCGGCTTCCTGACTTCCCTGAAATAGATGGCAAAGGTTCCGAGGAGGGTGCCGTCGGTCGCGAGGATCGGATGAGACCAGCAGGATCTCAGTGAATGACTCAGCGCCACATCTCCAAAGTCTCCCCAAAGCGGATCGCTGGCGATGTCTTCCACGACGACCGGCTCCCTGCGGTAGGCCGCCGTTCCACAGGAGCCTGCTGATGGAGCGATCGGGATGCGATCAATGGCATCGGTGTATTCCTTCGGGAGGCTCGGCCCAGCCCAATGACGAAGAAGCTCACCCTTCGGGTCAGAGAGGAGAACCGAGGCAATCGCCTGCGGAATCTGTCTCTCTACAAACCGCACAAGTTCGTCCAAGATTCCATCCAGCGGTTCTTCACTTGCGACCAATTCCAACAGATAGGCCTGACCAGTGCGAAACTCCTCGGCTCTCTTTCGTTGATCGACATCGATAACGGATCCGATAAAGCCGAGGAAGTTGCCCTTATCATCGAACCTTGGTCTGCCGGAGTCGATAGCCCAACGGTATTCGCCATCATAACGGCGAACCCGGTAGTCAATTGAGAAGGGGTTTTGACTGGAATTCGCCTCCCGGAAGATTCTGCCGCTTCGCTCGAAGTCGTCGGGGTGGACCGCCTTGAGCCAGCCGAATCCCAGGCCTTCACTTTCGGACTGCCCAGTGAAATCAAGCCATCCTTGGGAAAGAAAGGTACAGCGTCCGTCCGGATCGGTGAGCCATAGCATGGCGGGCGCGTTATTCGCAATGTGACGAAACTGATCGGCGTGCTCACGGAGGGTCAGTTCCGCTTTTTTTCGTTCGCTGATGTCGGTCAGAACCCAGACGGAGCCGCCTGAGTCTTCATCGGGTCCACCGTGAATCGGAGCAGACTTGCACTCCACCAGTGTCTCCCCACCCTCCTTGGTGCGGAGAATGGCGTGGATGAGTGCGCCGGGAAAATTGGCGAGGTCTTCACGAGGCGGAAGACAGGTGATTTCCTCTCCTGAATGCTCGTCGATGAGTCGCAGAACCGCATCAAGTGGCTGCCCCGAAGCGGCATCGCTGTTCCAGCCCGTGAGCCTTTCGGCCCCGCCGTTCATATGAGTGATGATCCCTGAGGTATCGGTGGTCACCACCGCGTCTCCAATGCAGGCGAGAATGACGCGGAGTAGGTCCCTTTCTCTGCGGACCGCATTCTCTGCAGACCTCCGTGCCGTGATATCTCGAGTTATGGCAAGCTGAACCGTCGATCCATCCGGTCGCTTCAGGGGAGCGGCGTGGGATTCCATGTATCGTCGGGCGCCGCGATCTCCCACGATCTCGAACTCGAGAACTCCCTTGTTTCCGCCGCAAACCATTTCGTGGAAGGCTAGAAATCTGTCATGATATTCGGGTGCAATGAGCTTGAGAACACTGACTCCCCGAATGGTTGATTCGGACGGGGCTTCGACCATCTCCAGTCCGGCGGGATTCATCTGAAGAACGGTTCCCCCCGGTTCCACGACCTTGATGCACTCGGGGGTGTTGTCGATGATCGCGCGAAGATGTTCCTCACGCTCCCGCAGGGTTTCCTCCGCCTTTTTCCGAGCGGTGATGTTGTTGGCGGCTCCCATCAACCGCGGTCCCAGTGGTCCCTTGATATTCCGGGCTCGTAGCTCGATCCAGGCAATCTCTCCATTGTCAGGACGCAAAATGCGGAACTGGATCGTCGTTGATCGTTCCTTGTTCTTTTCCAGCGCAAGGTCCGATCTTACACGCGGGAGATCCTCATGATGAAGTAAGGCCAACATTTCCGCCTTGCTGATTGAGGTGCCTCCGGGTTTCAAACCCAGCACTTCAGAAGCGTTTTCGGAAAGATCGATACGATCCGTTTCATATTCCCATCTCCAGGCGACTGTCTGGCCTTCGTTCAAGGCGAGGCCCATCCAGTCATCGGCCTCTACCTGCCTCTCAGTCTGCTCGGTCAACCAGTCATGAAAACTTAAATTACGGAGTTTCAGTAGATCCTTAATACGAGTCCTCAAATCCGGCGCGAGCTGCGCCAGGAGTTCATCTGAATTGTCCGAGGGCATGGGATTTTCAGACATAAGTCACACTATAACCGAATGCTCCGCAAGCGAACTTTCCTGTCGAGCCGGCTTCGTGAAATGGTTGAAACTCCATGGTGATTCACGCTCGTTTTCTCTAACTGCCGTTTCTCGTTTAGCGGTCCGGCTGAACCTGCTCGGCATGCCTCTTCGTCCAGATTGGCAATGGCTTACCACTCATCCAGTGCGTTGATCTCCACTCCCTCGACAGCCCCGCCCTCGTCCCAAACCGGTGAAAGGAGTACCGAGACCGTCGTTTTTCCTTCGGCTTCGGGAAGACGGATGACCAGGCGGCTCACCCCTTTATTGCTTTTCTGCGGAGGGTCCTGTTCTGCGGATTCGACGGCAAACCGGGCGCCCTCCGGACTTAAGACCCGAGCGATCAAGGTCTTACCTTCCAACGTCAGGCGGGCGGTATCGGCATTCCCAAGCTCGATGGTGGCATCGGTGGTCATTCCCCAGAGAAGCTCACAGGGAGCATGAACATTGATCTCGTCCTGAATCAGGGCGGCCCGACGGTCTGCGACAAGGGCCACGCCGCGACGGGCTTTCGATGCGTGGGAAGAATAGGCCTCACTCAGCTCAATCTCGGCAAACGAGAACGGCTCTCCTGACCGGTAACGCTTCAGTTCGGCGACGGCGTTGGCGTTCTGGTTGTTGCCAGCCAGCAAGGGAACATTGTGACTGAGGGAGCCGAGCCGATAGTAAGTCCAGCGCATGCCTCCCTCTCGGTAACTCCAGTAATCGGGGAGGTTGTAGTCGTCGGCGCCCAGATCCCTGGCCCAGCGGACACCCAATGCATCCAGCTCGAAATTGCCAAGATCAAGGTGTCCGTGATGTGCTTGGTTGTAGCCTGCCTTGACCCCGACAAAGAGGGCGTCGGGGTCATTCCACGCACTGCGGAAGAGTGCCGTTTCCACCTCGCCCTTCAGGAGACGATCCCGCTCGAGTTCGGTGGGTATGTTCCCTGATGGTGGCGTGTACCAGATCACGTGGAGCGGACTCACGTTCCTGTCACTGATCAGGCGGTGTTCGGCATCGGCGAAATCCGGATTGTCGAATGTTCGTGAGAGCCAGAATTGACAGGGCGCCGAGCGGTGTTTCCTGAAGTCTCCGGCATCCGCGTAGCTGAAGTAGAATCCGGTCGGGCCAACCGAGTAGAGAGGAACGTATCCGGTAGTGGAAAGGCCAGGGGACTTCGCGAGACCAAAGTCGGATCCGAGTGCCGTTTCCATGGCTGTTAGAGCATACGCGGTGTACTCGGTCGCATAATTCCAGTAGGCGATGCCTTCAGCCCATACGCCATCGGGCGCGTAGGAAGCGAGCGCCGTGGGGAGGTTCGCCAGAGCGCGGCTGATCAGATCCTCCGAGATGGCAGGATGGGATTCGGCAACCGCCAGGGCTGCGATGAGGAGACCGCCATTGCAGACCTGGTTCCAGTTGTAGGCGTAGGTGAAGTGGTGGTAGCCTTCATCGTAACGTTCGATGCCAGGTTTGAGACCCTTGGTGATGAGGGTGTGGCGCACCAGCGCGCGCGTTTCAGGATCCATGTAGTGGTAGATCCAATCGTAGCCGAGCCCAACAGCATGAGCCATTTCGGCCGTGTCGAGAAAATGGCGGGGATTCCAATCGGGGAAGTCGCACACGGCGAGAAGGTTCTCCTCGAGCTTGCTGGCGTATTTGCGATCGCCCGTCCACCGCCAGGCGACCCCCAGTTCGTAAACGCGCTCCAGGCAGGCCTTGCTGACGTGGAGCAGCCGCGGACCGCGCTTCGAGTAGCTGAGCATCGGCTCGCCAAGGCGACGGTCCGCCTTTTGGATCACTCCCTGAATCAGAGCTTTGAGGACCTCGTCGGTCTCGGCGCGCTTCTTCAGATCCTGAAGGGCCGAATCCTTTAGCATGAGGCGCGGATGCTTCTCCTCCAGGGTGTTCAGAATGGAGGTTGACTCCTCGTCCGAGCTGGCATGGGTGATCCCCGTCGATAAGACAGCGATTGCGAAAGAAAGGACTGCGAGGGCGTTCTTCATGGTGCGGCTTAGGTCTACCCTGAAAAACGCAGACCCGTATCATGAAAAGCTCAGTTTCGCTGCCCAAGCGCGCCTCACTCTGCCGACTCACGCCCCCCGAGGTCTCGAGAGTGCGTGTCGAATCCTAGCCGAATCCTGTCCGCTCGAAGGGTTGGATCGGCTCCAGTTTTCGCGAGATCCTGCCGCGCTGGCGGATCACTCGGATGCGGTTTGTTTCGTGAACTCAACGTTCTCAAGCTTCACCACCACGGTGTTCGGCCAAGCCTTGTTGTTATAGATCCGCTGCGCCCGCACCACCGAGATTTCGAGGCCTTCAGCCTTCTGCTTGAAGCGGGACTCCGGGTCGGCATTCTTCTGATACTCAACGACGCGGCTGTTCTGCCCGAGCACCGCAATCTTCGTTTCCGGCGTCGCCTTCAACTCTTTGAGGAGGATCTCCTTGCGCTCTCCATGCTTCCATCTGTTCTTCTCGGTGAACTCGTTGAGGAAGACGTAGACTGACTTCCCGTCCTTTGAGTGGGTGTAGTAGATGTTATCCTCGCCGATCACCGGGCAGGGACGAACGTTGTGGATGGCCTCGCCGTTGATGAACATCCACAGCGCCAGCTCACGGAAAATACGCTCCTGTTCAAAAGGGATGATGCCCGATGGCTCGGGGCCGACGTTGAGCAGCAGGTTGCCGCCTTTGGCTCGGGTCTCGATCAGCATCTTGATCAAACGGTCGCCGGATTTGTAGACCTCATTGGTCGGCTTGAACTGCCACTGGCTGCCGAGCGTGAAGCAGGATTCCCATGGACCGGGGATCGGCTCCTTCGGCAGCTTCTGTTCCGGCGTTTCCATCTCACCGCGAGTGACCAGGCACTTCGGCTGAAGCTGGTGGATGTACTGGGTCAGCATCTCCTTCTCGCCGCCGTCGAAGAACACCACGTCGATCGGCCCGTAGTTGCCGAACAACTCGTCGAGTTGCTTCTTGTTGTAGGCCGCGATCGGTTCCTTCTCTTCCTCGGTCCGGCCGACTCGACGGATCTCGAAGCCGTTGCGGTGCTGAAAGATGAAATCCTCCGGCGAGAAATAGAAACCCACCTTGATCCCGTGGCGACGGCAGGCATCGACGTAGTCCTTCACGATGTCCTTCCCGTAGGGGGTGTTCATGATGCTGAAGTCGGTCGTCTTGGTATCCCACATGCAGAAGCCGTTGTGGTGCTTGGTGGTGAGAACCATGTATTTCACCCCCGCCAGCTTCGCGATCTCCATCCATTCGTCGGGGTCGTAGCGCTTCGGGTTGAAGGTCTTCGGAAGCTCGTTGATGTAGCGGTCGAGATAGTCGTCAGAGGCTCCGACCATCGAGTGGCTGATCACCGAGCCGATCTGCGAATCGTGCGACCAGTGGACGAACATGCCCAGGCCCCAATCCATGAACTCCTGTTCCCGCTCCGGGTCGTTCAACAAGGGGCCCTTGCTATGAACCGGCAATGCCAGTGATGAAGACTCAAGCCCCAGCCAGAGGAGACTCGTGATGATTCCGGTGATGATTTTCTGTTTCATATCGATTTCGTGTTAGATTGTCTGTGAAGCTATTCCTTCACCGCCTCGTGGTCTTGCAGATGACCGGCGTCATCGCTCCCTGGCACGCCACGATCGGGCCTGGCCTTGTTATCGCGGTAGGCATGCACGTGCGGCACATGCTCACCGCCGACCCAGTGGAAATTGCCGAAGATTACTTGTCTGTCCGTCCAGCTCTGCCGGGAAGGGTTGAGCTCGAGGACGCCCGCTTCGTTGATCGACTCCCCGAGCGGTTTGCCAGACTTCTCGCTCAGGAACTGCGAGCCATCGAGCGTTACCGTCTGCCAGTCCCTACTGCCTTTTAGATCGACCTTGCAGGCGAAGGTTTCGAAGTCGTTCACCCAGTAGTTCTTGTGGAGCTTCACGGTGAATTCCTGGTCCTCTTCGGTCTTGATTTCGAAGGCCAGCGAGGCACCGTGTGGTGCACGGAACTCGGGGTCGCTGGGCGCGTAGGTCATGGGACTCACCCGATTGGCGGTGAATCCGGGCTTACCCCCGGGGCCGAGCACTGCCTCGAGGCGCTTGTCGACCCGACCCGGAATGGGGTCGGTGCCGGTCGAGTTGCGCGTCCAGTCGCCGACTCCTTCCTTACCATCATAGAACACCCGCGAGGGTTGGGAAATCGTCGCCTCCGCCCCAATTGTGTCGGGCACCACGGCCACCAGCGGACTCGAGATCACCACCCCCGACTTGTAGCTCACATTGGCGAAGCCGAAAAGATACTCGTCGGCATGCATCACCGGCGCGGGTGAGGAATAAACTCCGTCCGATTCACTTGGCTCGGAACTCCGCCAGTGACGGTTCACCGCGAAGGGATTCTCCAAGGCATGGAAGACCTCGACCTTGGTCACCTCATCGGGTCGGTCCGGCTTGACGTAGAAGACCGGCACTTTTCCTTCACCAAGGGTGATCTTAGCCTTCGGATTTGCCGGCCACACGCCTTCGCCCTTCAGATGGACGTCCATCCATCCAGGCAGGTCGTGGATGAAATCGACACCGATGTGGTGGCGGATCCGTGGCGTCAGCGCCCAAGCCCGCGGCACACCTTCCGGGATCAGATCCAGCGACTGTTCCGCCCGGTCCATGTAGCCGTGCCGGTCATTCGACGAACTCAGGAACAACATCGGAAATCTAACAAATGGTGCTGAAGCCTCGGGAGCCAGCGAAGCACGCCAGCGCAGATCCTTCTCCGATGCCTTCTTTCCCGGATGACCGATCGCATAGCGCAACTCCTGATGAGCGTAGGAATTCCATCCTGCACCGTAGATTGCGCATCCCGCCTTGATGCGCGGGTCGAAGGCGAGATTCCACATGATCGTGCCGCCCATCGAAATGCCGAATGCGCCGATCTTGTCGGGATCCACCTCGTCCTGTTTCTCCAGATAGGTGATCGCGCGCATGCTGGCCTGGGTCCACAGGTAATAGGCATCACTCCGCGGGCTCGGCTCCGTGACCTGAGTGCCGCTGCGCTTCTTGTGATCGCCGTTCTCGACACCATTCCACAGTGTGTAACGATCACGCTTCGGCCATTCGCCGCCCCAGTTGATCGACAGGATTGCATAGCCGCGTTTCGAGAACTCCTTGAGCCAATCCCGATTCACCGTCTGGCCGCCGCCGTGGATGTGCAGCAGGGCAGGGAGCTTCCTGGCACCGGTGGGCGCCGCAAAGACTCCGTAAAGGCGCACCTGCTTGCCGTCGATCTTCTCGCCGTTGAAATAGACCTCCTTGTAGCTCGCGCCGTCCTCTTCCCAGGTCTTGAGAATTTCCTCATCCAAAGGGATCGCACGCGGATCATAGCCCTCCCAGATTTCCTCAGGACCCATCACTTCCGGAGCGGCGAAAAGGGTTCCAGCGACGAGCAGTGGGCTCATACCTAGGATCAGGCAGGCTTTCAGGTTTTTGATCATCGGGTTGCAGGATTTACTTTTTCAAAGTGATCGTCTCCATCTCCTTCCCGCTGTCCCCGATCAGTCGGAAAACGGCCTGCGGCTCCGCGCCATCCTTGGAGAAGGTCAACTCACCGAATGCCCAGGTGCCACCCGGATAGCCGAAGAGCTGGCTGCTCCTGTCCTTTCCGAAGGCTCCCGGTCCGGGCACGCCGCCCATGCCGGCGACTTCAAGCTCGTGGATCTTGCCGCCATTCGGCCGCGGGATGGCGAAGGCACGCGCGCCGTGACGATCGCCGGCGAGCAGCAGCACCAGCGCGTCCTTCTTCGCATCAATCCACTGGAAAATCTGCTCGCGGCCCTCGGTGTCCCAGGTGCCCCAGCTGTCCTTGCCGGCCGAAATGTAGTCGCTCCACATCGTACCGCCACTGATCAGGATGAAGGGCGCATCGGAGTCCTCGATCTGCTGTTTCAGCCAGGCCATCTGCTCTTTGCCGAGAAAGGAGTTGAGCTTCCCGCGCTCCTCGTTGGTCCGGCAGGAGCGGGTATCGAGCGCGATGTGCTGCACCGGACCGATGCGGCTCGAAAAGTAGATTCCTTCGCGATCGACGTCCCGCTCCGGGTTGTTCCAGTTCTTCCTCCACGCCTTGCGAAGACCGTCCACGTCAATCGGTCGGCCACCCCTCGTCGTCGTGCCCCCGGTGTCGTCACCATAGTAGTCGTGATCATCCCAGGTCGCCGAGATCGGTACGTTGGCAGCCAGGGCCTGCCAGTGGGGGGAAAGGTTGCGCAGCAGGTAGTCCGACTGAATCAGACCGTAGTTCGACTGACGTCCATCGACGGCGGAGTCGCCGAGAATCAGCATCGCGCGGCTGCCCCGTTCGCGGATCGATTTCATTAACTCCGGCCGGTACATGCCGACCTTGTGGTAGCAGGTCCCGAAGGCGATGCGGAAAGGCTCCTCGCTCAACTCCGAAGGAGGCGTCACCAACTTTCCTTCACCCAGCTTACGATCTTTGGAATCCATGACCTCATAGGCATAAGCCGTGTCCGGAGTGAGCCCGTCGCAGCGGACCGAGAGCACCCGGCCCATGTCCGCAGATTTGAAGACCACGGGCGAGCCACCGCCAGCGGGCGTCACCCGGACTTCGACCTGTTCCGGCTCCGGCAGATGCAGCCAGACCGCGAAGCTCGTCGGGCTGAGGTCGCCGAGCATCGGGCCGCCGAGTTTCACCTGTCCGAACTTGCGACAAACCTCGGCCACTTGTTTCTCGGGATCCTTGCCGGTGAAGGCCTCGCGGCAGGCGAGGTAGAAGTCCTGAACCTCCTGCGGCTGATCGCCGTACTGATTCATGATCCGGATATCGATCTCCTCCGTGCCGATGTGCGCATCCTTGAGCGAAACAACTCGAGGGTTATGGTTAGATTGGGCCCGGGCCGTCAGCATTCCGCCAAGGGAGGCTGCGCTCAGGATTAGGAACTCTCGTCTTTCGATAGGGGAGTGGTTTTTCATAAATTTACGTGTCCTTGGTCATCCATTGTTCCCACAGCTTCTTCAGCTGCTGAACTTTCTCCGGCATTTCCGAAGCCAGGTCGGTGATCTCGGTTTCCTCCTGCTTGAGGTTGTAGAGGCTCCAGTTCTTGCCGTCCTCCGTCACCAGCTTCCAGCCGTCGTCGATGACAAAAGCCGGTCCGCCCCGCGTCATGAAAATAGGCGCCTGATTCTTGATTGGCTGATCTTTCATGACATCGGCAAAACTCTCGCCGAGCAGCTTGCGCCCGGAGACCCCGTTGAAGTTTTCCGGGTACTTCGCACCCGTGATTTCGACAAGGGTCGGCATGACGTTGGAGAGGTGGGCGAATTTGTCGGTGAAGCGCCCCGGATTCTTGATGCCCTTCGGCCAATGGAGAATCATCGGTGTCCGAGATCCGCCGTTGTAGGCGCTGAGTTTGTGCATTCGGTGCGGCGTGTTGGCGACATTCCCCCAATCCCGGCCGATCGCCACAAAGGTGTCGAGGGTGCCCACCTTTTCCGGCACCTTCCTCGAGCCGATCTTCTCGGCTCCGTTGTCGGAACAAAACAGAATCAGCGTGTTCTCATAGACTCCCAGCGCCTTGAGCTTCCGGATGACTTCTCCGATCTTTTGATCGATGCGATCGATCATCGCGGCATGGACCTCCATGATTCTCGCCTGACCGGCCTGCTCCTCGGCGCTCAGGGAATCCCAATTGCCATGGATGGCCGGCGAGAGAGGTGATTGCTTCGGGTCTAACAAGCCCATCCTCTGCTGCTTCTCAAAGCGAGCCTGCCGGACCGCCTGATAGCCCTTGTCGTAGACGCCCTTGTATTTGGCGATGTCCTCCGGCCATGCATGCAGCGGATCGTGGGGAGCCGTGTAGGCGAGGTAGAGGAAAAAGGGGCGACCTGAGTTCTCCTTCTCCCATTCGCTCAGGTATTCAAGCGCCTTGTCGGTGAAGGCATCGGTCGAATAGAATTCCTTGGGAAAGTAGTGCTGGTACTTCGGATCCCGGGTATCGAAGGTCAACTCGTCATCACACCAGTAGCGGACCCGCCCCCCCTTGCTGCCGGGAACCGGCTCTCCTTCCCGCTGAAGTCCGGGATTGAAGTGGTTGCTCATGCCGTCGCGAAGCCCGTAGTAACGATCGAAGCCTCTTTCAAAAGGACTGACCGTCGCGTGGTGCTTCCCGGAGGCGTAGGTGTGGTAGCCCGCCTGCTTGAGGACATGCCCCAGGGTCGGGTTGTTGTAGTTTCTCTGGGAGGCCGCGATGTTGGAATCTCCCATCAAGAGGCTGACCCGGCTCGCACCGCATTTCGCGTTATTGTGGAAGCGACGGAATCGCACGCCATTGTCGGCCAAGGCGTCGAGGTTGGGCGTCTTGATTTCACCCCCATAGCAGCCGATGTCCGAGTAGCCCATGTCATCGACCATGATCATGACGATGTTCGGCTTGTCCTGCGTCGCAACGGATGAGGCGGGCGCACCGGAGCCCACGGCGAGTGCTGGTAGCAAAGCCGCGAGGAAATATCGGTGGTATCGGGATTTCACTCGAATTCAGAGCGTGGGTTTTTCAGGGTTTTCGACCGTCCGGCCTCTTTCCCTACCATTTTCTGATAGGCGGGGTTTGTCTCCGGCATCGACGCGATGGCTTTCTCGAACATCGCGCGGATCTCCTTCTGCTCGTCCGTGAGCTTGTCCGGCGGGATTGGATTCTCTTCCTCGCGATCATTCACGATGTCGTAGAACAGGCCGTTCTTGTGGAGCTTGTAATTCCGGTTGTGCACCCAAACGAGTTCCTCTTTGCCCAGCTCGTCCGGGATCCAACTCCAGTCCTTCGGCCAGTAGTACTGGAAGATGCACTCCCGGGGATGGCCCTTCTCCCCCTTGCACTGGGGCCAGAAGCTCCGGCCGTCGAGCTCGACTCCGGGCAGCTCCGCCTCGCCGAGTTCGGCAAGGGTGGGGAGCATGTCGCAGAAGCTGATGAGGTCGGAGCATCGCTTCCCCGCCGGGACGATGCCAGGAAAGCGGACAATCATCGGTGAATGGGTGCCACGGTCATGGGGCACGCCTTTCTTGCCCTTCACCATCTTGCCGAAGGAATCATAGCGAAGGACCCGGTTCGTGCCATTGTCGCTGCAGAAGAAAACGACGGTGCGCTCATCGACGTGGTGCTCGGAGAGTCCGTCGAGAATGCGGCCCACGCACTTGTCCATGTATTTCACCATGTCCTCGAAATTCCTCTGTGAGTCCTTGCTCTCGCGCACCCCGCTGTCTGGCGTCGGTTCGAAGGGACCATGAACCAGCAGCATCGGGTAGTAGACGAAGAAGGGCTCATCCTTGTGCTTCGCGATGAAATCGAGAATCGACTTCACACAAAGATCGGGACCGTACTCGTCTTTTCCGTAGGTGGTGAAGCGCCCGTTGACATCGAACCCAGGCTCCCAGTAGCGGCTTCCCCGGCCGAGTTCGGTGTTCCACAGGAACCATGTGTCAAAGCCCCCCTTGCTGGTGGGCGTTCCGCCCTTGTCGTCGAGCTGCCACTTTCCCGCCACATGGGTCCTGTATCCTGCCTGACGAAGCATCTGGGCGAAGGTGACCTCCGTGGGAGCCAGCTTGCCGAAGCCGATGTAGTTGCGGATTCCGCTGCGTCCGGTCATCAGCTCCACCCGGCTCGGCGTGCACTTCGGGGTCGAGTAGGCATGCTCGAAGGTGATTCCCTGCTCCGCCATGCGGTCGAGCCGTGGCGTCCAGGACTCCCGCGCACTGTAGGCTCCGAAATTGTTATCGTAAGCGATGTCGTCCGCCATGATGAGGACGATGTTAGGCTTCGTCTCGTCTGCCAGGGATACGGGTGGCAGGACAAACGGTATTGCCAGAAGCACCGAAGCGATCAACCGCCGCAGCATTTTCGTTCCGGATCGCTCGACTGTTCTTACATCCATCATCTCCTGCGGCCTGCTTTCAAGAATTTGTTAGATTGCAGCACATAGGCAAATCCCGGGGAATGATCTCCACCTTGAGATCCGCATTCTTCGACCGCGATCACAACGCTTCTCATCCGATTGAATTCACTCTTGATCAATGAATCCCTCTACCTCAACCAGAGCGACCTTCTTTCGTGCGTCGTCGTTCCGGACGCTCAGGTTCACGTTCTTGAACTCAATGTCCTTGGCGTGGCGAATGTAGGCTCCCCACGAAGGCAGGACTCCGAAGAAGAACTGCTCCGGGTAGCGGGCGATGTCTTCGGGAACCTCGTTCTTGGCATCTTCCTCGCTGCCGTGACCGGGAAAGGAGATCCTAACATTCTCGAGCACCACGTCCTCGACTTTGTGCCCCGGAATCCCGGTGATCATGATCGGCCCGGCTTTGGCCTTCTCCTGGTCCTTGATTCCCGGAGTCGTGTCGACCTTGAGCTTCTTGTAATGGGCATTGGCGGCCTTGACGCGGTCTTCGATCACCACCTCGGCGACCACGTCGCTGATGCGGATGTTCTTGATTGTGCCGACGCCGGCGCCCTCGGGCTCAACCTCCGCTCCCAGGTTCGCACCCGTCTTGGTATTCTTGCTGTAGGCCCGACCGCGGTTGCCGAGCCGGATGAAGATCGGGCAGCCGACCTCCTCCATGGTGATCCGGGAGATCGACACGTTTTCCAAGCGACCGCCATCGACCGACTGCAGCTTGATCGCTCCCATCGGGCAGTCGCGAAAAAGGCAGTTGCTGACATCAATGTCGATGAAGCCTCCGAACGACGAGGTGCCGAGTTTCAGGGCTGCGGTATTGCTGGAGACGATGCAGTCGCGCACGACGATGTTGCGGCAGGGGTTGAGCGAGCTTTTCAAGCAGATCGCGTCGTCGCCGGCCTCGATGTCGCAGTTTTCGATCAGCACCTCTTCGCAGCCGTCGAGGTCGAGGCCGTCATTGTTGTAGTGGTTGTTGCGCATCCGGACTTTCACGCCCGTGAAGTGCACCTTGCGGCAGTCGATCAGATGAATCCCCCAGAAGGCCGGCCGCTTGTAGGTCAGTCCGGAGAAGGTCAGGTTCTCGCAATTCTCGAAACGGATCAGTCGTGGACGCGTGTCCTTTCCGCGGGGTCCCGCGCCGCGCGGAAAGACGTCGGGCGTGCCCCGTCCATCGATCACCCCCAGGCCTTCGAGACGGATATTCTTCGCGTCGGCCGCATAGAGCAGGCACTGGGACTGTCCCTCGCGCGCCGGCCGCAACTTGTCGGTCGGATAGTCCTCCTGATTCTGGCTGCCTAACAACTCCGCGCCGTGGTCGAGCGAAAGCGTCACGTTGCTCTTTAGTTCGACCGTGCCGATAACGAACTTCCCGGCAGGCACCCGCAGCACGCCGCCACCCGCATCGCTGCAGGCATCGATCGCCTTCTGCACCGCCGCCGTGTCCAGCGCCTTGCCGTCGCCGACCGCGCCGAAATCACGGAGGTTGAAATCCTTGGCCTGGCATATGCCGACGAGGGCGGCCGCCATGCATGTGCTGATGAGTTTTCTGATGTTCATGATTCCGATGGGTTTACTGATTCTCGACGAGGAACTTAATCGTCCGCTCAATGATCTGCTCGCGGTTGGGCGTGACTTCTCCATCCACTGGTCGCCAGTTGTGGCCGGCGTTCTTGACGATGACGATCTCTACCGGTGCCTTGATGTCCTTGAGTGCTTCCTGCATCTGATAGGCCTGCTTCACTGGAATGGTGGTGTCCTTGTCCCCCTGGAGCATCAGCAGCGGCGGGCTCTCCTTCCTCAGATAAACAATCGGGCTGACCTCGCTGAAGCGCTCATTGTCGTCGTCGGACTTGGATTTTCCTCCCACGATCCTGCCGTGGAAACGGGTGCTGCCATTGAACAAGTCCGGATCTCTGAAATCACAGGGGCCATACCAGGAGACGCCAGCCGCGGTCTTGAAGGGAAACTTCGCCAGCTCGGCATCGCCCTCGAAGCGTTCCGGCGGAGCCAACAGGACCATCTGTGCCAGATGCCCGCCGGCGGAATCGCCAAAGGTAAAGACCCGCTCCGGGTCGATGCCCAATTCCTTCCGGTGGGCCGAAGCAAAGCGGAGTGCATCCATCGAATCGACCACGCAATCGCGCATCGTCACGCCGTCTGTCGCCAAGCGGTAGTCGACCGAAAGCACGCAGAATCCCTTCTTCAGAAGTTCGCGGTGCACCACCTTGAACGAGTTCATCCCGGCTCCTGACTTGCTGCCGGCCGCCCAGCCGCCGCCATGGGTATAGATCACCAGCGGCTTGTCCGATCGGCCGTCGTCGTCCGGGAAATAGAAGTCGAGAAAGACGGGGCCCTGCTCGGTTCGCTTGAAAATGACGTCCCGCAGTTTCTTGCCCGGACTGTCGAGATGAACCACCGGCATGGCCTTCAGTTCATCAAGGTCCAAGGCCTCGTCCTTGTTCTTGTCGTAACGCGCCATCCGTTTCCAGCGCCCCTCGTCCTCGGCCTTCTGAATCTTTCCGTCGCCATCCCGGTCCGATCGCTCGATCGCCCTGCGGGCCTGGAGCTCGGCAAAGGCGTCCGTCGATTCCTTGAGCGGCTCAAGCGCCTGCACGCTAAGAGCGGAAAGAATCCCTAACAGAGTCGCGAGGGTTGTTGGGTTTTGCATCATCACGATTCTATTTTTTCCAGTCGATCTTGGCGTCCCCGGACTCGAGATCGACGAAGACCGAGGCGTGGGCGAACTCGCGGGTGTATTTCCAGCCATCCCGAAGCGCATGGCCCTTCGGTGGTCCGAGCGGCTTCTTGAATTCCGGATACTCAACGAAGGTGCCGGTGTCGTTGCCCTGGTAGCTCCAGGTGTAGCAGAAATACGAATAGGGCTCGGCCACGATCAGGAAGCAGGCGAGCGGGAAAGTGATCGCCTCGCGGGCCATGCGGATCCGCTCTTCGCGCGGCGTTTTCATGACCTCCTTGTCGCGCCAATCGAAGCCGGGCCATGCCTTGATGACCGTCACCTTACCGGACTTCGCCACCCGGTTGAGCGTCGCCATGTTTTCGGCAAGCGCCTCCTTCTCGAAGTGGCCGGCGCTCACGAAATGCTCCTTCATCGCGCCGTCGGTCACCTTCAGCAGTCGCGCGCCGATGTTCTCCGGATCGAGCGACACCCCGTTTTGGATCAGCAGTTTGGACGGACCGACTTTCTTCCTGGTGTCGACGACCATGGAAACCAGGCCATCGTTGAGAGCCTTGATCTTTTCATCGCTCAGCACCTTGCGCCGGCTGTTGTTGCTGAACTTGCCGGCAGCATCGATGAAGATCCCGTCTGCCCCCAGATCACGCACCGCGATCTCTGCGGTGTCCGACCACCAGTCCCTAACAGCCTTCTGTGAGAGGTCGCTGAAGTCGCTGTTGAAGATGGTCAGCGGTTCACCATCCTTGCTCAGCAGACCGCCTCCCTCCGGAAACCTCTCGTTGGCCTGGTAGCCACCGATATGGATCGTGGAGTTCCAGTAGAAGAGCACCTTCGCTTGCGGATTGCGCTTCTTGATCTCCTTCACTGCGATCGCGAATCCCTTCTCGGTGCTGCCATGCTTGCGCTTGGCGTGACCTTTCTCGATCGCGATCAGGTCGAAGTTCTCGGCCAGGAAATCATGCTGCTCCGGTGTGAAGTCCTCCGACATGTTCGCCAGATGAGCGTAGACCGGAACGGTGTCCCAGCTGAAGGGCACGGGATGTTCGGCGGCATTGGCCAGCGGAAGGATCAGTGCGAACGGGATGGCGAGCAGCTGCTTCATCATACTTTTACGGGTTTTGGACGGCTCTTTCTCGCCGAGCGCAGCAGGCGTCGGGTATTGTTCACAGTTTCGCCGGCGATCCGTAATCCTATAAAATGAGGAGATCGCCGACTCTGTTACTGGCCACAGCGAGCCGTGCCTGGCTTGCTCGGCGGACCTATCAATCGCCGCCTTGAAGGCTTGCCTCATCCACAGGTGCCAGCTTGGTCCACCAGGCGACCAGGCCCGCGACCAGCACCACGACTGCCAGCACTTGGCACAGGGGCCCATAGGATCCGGTGGCTGCGTGGCTCTTGGCGAAAAGTAGTGGTCCCAAGGCCGAAGCGAACACCGTCAGCATTTGTGCCGCGCCTTGGATTCGACCGAGCTTGGAGCGGCCGAACGCCAGCCCCCAGACGGCGAAGAAAATCACGGTCACAAATCCTGCCGCAACCCCGAAAACCGCCGCAAAGATCCACAGTTGAGTATGGCTCTGCAGCAGCGGCAGTGTCGCCAATCCGGCGGCGTAGAGAAACATCGCCACCGCCAGCAGGCGAGTGATGGGGCGCCGCAGTGAAAGCCACCCGCACAGCAGCTGGCCGACGAGCGCAAAGAGAGTGGTCACGGCAAGGAAGCTGTGAAAGGTCTTCTGATCAAATCCGCGCTCCGCGAGGACGGCCTCGTTGAATAGGCCGAGGCCTGAGGAAACCAGGCTGAAAAGCGCCGTCGAAATCGCAAAAACCCAGAAGACCCGGGTTTGCAGCGCAGCTCCCAGCGACATGCCCGGCACCTTCGCCGCGCTTTTCTTCGTCCTTTCCGGTTCCTTCACGCATAGGGCGGCAAGGATGGCGATGACGAGCAAAGCAATAGCCAGATGGCCCCATGCCACCCGCCAGCCCTGATCGCGAACGATCCCGCCGACAACCACAAACGCCACGGCAAAGAAGATACTCAACAGCAACGAATAGACACCCATCGCCCAGCCCGCCTTTGCTCCAAAGCTCTTCCCGACGGCTGTGATGCTGGTCACAGAAAGCGCACTTTGTCCGATCGCACGAGTCAACAGCAGGAAAGTGAAGACGATCATCAGGCCGCCTGCCATGGCGCTCATCTGCCACACGACCGCCGCTAACAGAAGCAGCAGCACGACTGCCGAAGCTCTCAGGCCAAGGCGGTCCACAATCCATCCTGCCGGCAGACACGCCGCAGATCCGAGAAGCGTCGCCCAGACATTGATCTTCGCGTAGCTCACGTGATCGAGCGAAAGATCGCGAAGCATCGGCTCGGTGATGAGCCCCAATCCCTGGGTTCTTCCCGGCAGGGTCGCCAGCATCAGCAGGGCGGCGAGTAAGACGTTGCTCCAGGCAGCCAGTGCGCCAAGGGCAGGAGCTGCTGCGAAAGGCAGGGGGGCTTTCTCGGTGGAAGATGATTCAAGCGACATGGATGATCTCTGTTACCCGACTTACGATCATATCGCCACTCCCGAGTCGGCGAAAGATCAGAAGCTGTGAAGCTCTCTTCAGGCATCTGCATGCTTCTCCACGCGGTTCTTTCGCCCCAGGCCGCTGAGGATCTTGGATGCGGAAATCCCGTGGATGATGATCGACAGGAGCACGGTGAACGAAATGGCGGACCACAGCAGCGGGACGCGATCGAACTCGGCATGATGCTGGCCATAGGAGAGATAGTAGAATGAGCCGACACCACGAACTCCGAGGAAAGCCACGGCGACTTTACCTCGAAATGGAAGCATCGAGCCCTTCATCCCAAGCAAGCCTGCCAAGGGGCGGACCAGAATGAGAAAGGCCAGTGCCACGAACACAGCTGGCCAGGTCAGCGAATCCAACACCCCGCAAGCCAGGAGACCCCCGAAGCCGATCAGGATGATCACCATGACGACTCTTTCGATCTGATCGATGAAGCCGTGGGTCTTTTTGTGGAGGTTGCTGGTGATCTCCTGCTGCTTCGCCGTCACGGCGGCGACGAAGACACTCAGAAAGCCGTACCCTTCCACCAACTCGCCCAGACCGTAGGCCATCAGCAGAGCGGAAACTACCAGCAGGCCTTCCGAGCCATCATCGATCCGCTGTTCGTGCTGCTCGTCAGGGTCTCGGGTGGACTTCCGAAAGGCGAGATGAGCGCCTACTTTCCCCACCACCCAGCCGGTGGCCACTCCAGCCGTGATTCTCCACAGCACATCCCAGCCTAGCCAATGCATGAGATTGCCGTCGCCGACGGCTGCCAGCGCGATGGCGAGATAGACAAAAGGGAAGGCCAGGCTGTCATTGAAACCTGCTTCGACACTGAGATTGAAGCGCACGTCGTCACGGTCGGAGTCACCCGGCGGACCCACCTGCACGGCACGGGCCAGAACCGGGTCTGTGGGCGCAAGGCAGGCGCCCAGAAGTACGGCGCTGGCCAGCGAGAGCCCCATCGTCCACCAGCCAAGAAGGGCGATTGCCGCGATGCATAAGGGCATCGTGACAAAAAGCAGAGGCAGGACCTGCTTCCATCCGGACCAGGAAAGCTTTCGATCGATCGAAAGTCCCAGACTCATCAGGGAGACGATCACCAGCAACTCCGAGACATACTCAACCGCCACGGTTTGCTCGGCATCGAAGGCTGGTGAGAGCCAGCCGAGATCTAACGGTAGCGAAAACAACAGCCACCCGAGCGCGACGTAGACGATCGGAATCGAGAGCCACGTGCCTTCCAAACGCTTCTCCAGCCAGATGCTGCCACCAATCGCAGCGCCGAAGATCACAAATAGTAGAATGCGTGGTTCCATCTTCCCGAATCCTCATAGAGTCGGCGGATAAGGCAATCGATCAAATCCCAATCACGCCCGATTTTCCGTGGTTGCTCGCTGGCTTCCGTCCTGGATTTTCAAATGCAAACAAATTGCACTTGCACTTGAGTTGTCTTTTGAGCATCGATCGGGCCGCTGCGATTATTGGACGCAGTGCATCATCAAATTACTTATGAAAACGAACGCCTTATTGACCTCCCGCCCCTCTTTGTTAGCCGCTACGGCATTCAGCTTCCTCAGTGTCGCCATGTCGGCTGATGCGGCCCTATTCCTTGCTTTCGGGGTGGATACCTCCGCCACGGCGACGACTTTCGAGCAGATCCGAGTGCGTGATTTGCACGGTGATCACTACCACAATTTCACTGAGAATAATGGGACAGCTGGAGGGCACACGCCTTTGCCATTCGAGTTGACTCCAGGCTCCGGCGTCCCGGCGACACTTGAGCTCGGCTCGATGGATAATGCTCCATTTGCCAGCTCACGATACACAACCGCGCTCACTCCAGCGGGCGATTTCCATCTGAAGCTGATCGGATGGAGCGGGCCTGGAGCGGAGAATCTAACGGTAGCGTTCTGGCACGGTGACCATACCCATGGGATGGGGATCGACAGCGAAGAGCACCTCGAAATTGATGCAGTCAATCGCATTGATTTCTCTCTACCGAGTGGTGCGCCGCTGGGCAGTTACACGGCGCAGTTCCAACTCATCGACGAGTCGGCAAACTACAGCGATTCGCCGGTTCTAACATTTCATGTGAACGCCGTTCCCGAGCCCTCCTCGGCCTTGTTGGGAGCGGGCGCATTCTGCTTTGCGCTGCTTCGGCGCAAGCGTGCTTAACGGGGGGTTCTCGAGGGTGAAGCCTGCCGGGTCGCAAGATCTGGCGGGCATCGCCCGCAAGTCGGCTCGTCTCCGCAGAGGTGGGTCAAAGGGTGGAGAACCGATTCCGCCGACGTCTTCCCGAGGGTCCGTGCGTCACTCGAATTATGCGGGCATTCGGCGAATTCCATCCGAAGCGCGTTACAAACACTTAACGCTTTAGCGTCTCGACGACCTGGTGCGACGACGATACGGACCAAGGCGGCACCCATGTCAAACGGAGGCGAAACCGTGGCGCTGTATCACATCGATGGGAGCACGCTAATTGATGAAGTCGAGTTCGGCTCCCAGGTTACCGATGTTTCCTTCGGCCGCTCCCTGATGGGAGTGAAACGCTGGCGACGATGGATGTTTCGACTCCGGGGTCCAGCAATGGTGGCGAATCCAAGCCAGCTCTTGACCTCGATTTCACCTATGACGGAAGCCGCTTTTCGGTGACCTTCGAAAGCTCCACCAGGGTGAGCTCTGAGCGACGGTGATTCCGGTGGCGAACCGCTCATTTAACAAACCCTGCATCGTAGCTTCGATCTCGGGATGAAGTCTGATAGGTCGAGCGGGTGAGATCCTCGGTTTTCCATGTCGGCAAAACGTTGTCTGAAAGGAACCATTGCAGGGCCGATTGGAACCTCGGTAGACAAGTCTTGATTCACCGCCTGAGCCTTGTTATGCGCTCGACAAAACGATGAAGCGCGATTCAGAGATTGCCATAATCGGAGCAGGAATTGGCGGCCTCAGCCTGGCTGCCGAGTTGCAGTTGAGGGGAGTCCCATTCCAGATATACGAACAGGCGGAGCAACTCGGCGAGGTGGGAGCCGGCATTGGTCTGTGGTCGAACGCCACTCGTTGTCTTTCCAAGATCGGGATTGACGATGATTTCTGGACCAAGCACGGATGTGAAGTTCACAAGGCGGAGATCGCCAACCCGGCTGGCCGCGTGCTTTCCCACTGCGATGTCCGACCCATCGTCGCAAAGCTCGAAGCCGGATCCTATATCGTCCACCGTGCCGACCTGCACCGTGCTCTCGCCGAGAAAGTATCGTCCGACTCTCTTTCCCTCAGGAAATCGCTGGTGAACTTGGAAGCCCGAGAAGATCGGGCATGGTTGCGCTTCTCCGACGGGAGCGAGGCCTCCGCGACAATCGTGGTGGGGGCCGATGGTCTTCGCTCACGGGTTCGCTCAGCGGTTTTTGGGAATCAAGCGCCTCGCTATGCCGGACAAACATGCTACCGCGGGATCGCAGATCTTCGCGTAAAGGAGCGGCACGTGCTCCGCGAGATCCAAGGAGATGGTCCACGCGCCGCAGTGATTCCCCTTGATGACCGGCGCGTCTATTGGTGGACGACCGAGAATGTCCCCGAGGGAGGCGTTCGTTCGTCTGCCGATGAAAAATCCCATCTGTTGAGGCTCTACGAAAGTTGGTCGTTCGGGGTGGCGGATGCCATTGAAGCGACTCCTGCAGACGCCATTCTGAGGAATGACCTCTACGACCGTCCTCCGCTGACAAGCTGGTCGAAGGGGCCGGTCGTCCTGCTGGGGGACGCGGCTCATCCAACGACACCCAATCTCGGTCAGGGCGCCTGCATGGCCATCGAAGACGCCCATGTCCTCGCCTGCCTCATCGCCGAATGTGGAGATCCTGCCGACGCCTTCTCACGCTATCAATCTGTCCGCAAAGCCCGTTGCGAAGCCATAGTGAAAGAATCGCGGCGATTCGGCTGGATCGGTGGATGGTCGAGTCCCATGGCAGTGCGTCTGCGGGAAGCGATGATGGCTCTGACCCCCGAGTTCGTGGTGCGCCGGACTTTGGAAAAAAACATCCGGCCCTCTACCCCATTCTAACAAGGCCTCGGACATGATCTGCTGGCTGTTTGTCCATGGGGTTCAAGCGGCCTACCCGCTCCTGTGTCAACCCATCCGGTCTTGCTGCCGCCGTCCTCATTATTCACTGGTTCCTCGGAGCGCTTCGGAGTGGACTGAAGGCGACAAGAATTTTCATGCCTCATGCCTTCACGCGGACGTCATCAAAGCACCTCGAAAGAATGTCGAGACCTCATGCGAAAGATTGAGGCGATCGATGGCGTCGTGGGCGTGATCATCGGCCGCTCTTATGGTGGCAAGTCGTTAGGGCGGGGGAGTCGGACCGGAGCATTGAAGATTCAGCGCAAGGTGCCTGGAGGATTGAAAGCGGTCACTCAGTCGGCGAAGGGTTTACAAGAGATCTTCATCAGAACGGAGCCGGACACGGAGGAGCGCATTGCGGCTGCCATTCTGGAACTCTAGCATCGGAGATCTGCACTCTGGAGTCGCTGGCAAGCGATGAACCTTCGTCGTGGTGGTCCTTGAAAGTTCACCCTCGGCTGCTGATGCGCGCCTTGGGCGGACGGTCCTTGAGTCGGTGGGCTGGCGAGACGACCGACTGTGCCCGGTTTTTGATGAAATGACTTCGTTTCTGATGATGAGTCTTCTAGGAAAGGGAATGGCTTTGAAGATCATTGGGGCTGGCAACGGGCGCACGGGGACGAAGTCGTTGAAGCTCGCTCTGGAACACCTCGGCTACGGCCCTACTTATCACATGTATGAACTGTTTGAGCGACCGGAGGACCACAAGTTCTGGCAGGAAGCGATCGAGACGGGCTCGACTGACTGGGATGATGCGCTCGCCGATTACCAATCGATTGTTGACTATCCAGGCTGCGCCTTTTTCAAATCCCTCTATCAGCATTTCCCCGGCTCAAAGGTCATCCTGACTCTTCGTGATGGTGACAGTTGGTACGAGAGTTCCCGTAGAACGATCTACTCGGCGAGTCCGGGATTTCTTCAGCGCCTGATCATTACGGCGAAGTTACCCTTCAACGCCCGTCTGAGAAAGCTACTTCCTGTTTTTCGAGTCATTGATCACGGATGGGACGATGTTTTTGAGGGCAAGTTCGAGGATCGGGACTACGCGATTGCACGCTACAATGAGCTGAATCAGAAAGTGATTGATGCGATTCCTCCGGAAGATCTTCTGGTGCTCAATCTTGGCGATGGCTGGGAGCCACTCTGCGCATTTCTGGGCGTTCCAGTTCCCGATATTCCCTACCCAAGGGCCAATCAGCGGTCGAGCTTCAAGGTGAACATGAAGGACATCCGGCATGGGCGCATTCCCTCATTCGAATAAGCCGGGAGAGGAGCAGGAAAGTGGGCGGCATTCGGGGGGGCTCGGTTGGCGTTTTGGATCACCGCCTCAGCGGGCCTGTCCGATGGATTCCTGAATGAGGCGCACTGCCGAAACCCGGTTCGGTACACCGAGCTTATCGTAGATGTTCTCGAGATGGCGTTTCACGGTGCCCGGCGAGATATTCAGGATCATCGCGATCTCCGCGTTGGTTTTGCCTGCACTCAACCACTGGCCGATCTCATTCTCCCTGCGGGTGAGCATGGAGTGCAGGGGCGGGGCGGCGGGCTCGGATCTTCGTGGAAGAATGGCGACGGCTCCGCCGGTCTTCCGTCCCGCAGGAATAAAAATCGCGGAGCAGGAGGAGTGGTGGTTTTGAAGTGCTATGGAACAAGGCTCCAGGGGGTTGGCGATCTGTTGATGACGCACCCACTCCGCGAGTTGCGCATGAAACGACGAACAGAGGTCCGGAAGGTCCCGAAAGAGACCCTGAAGGGCCCGGCTTGAGCGAGGGAGGGAGTCGTGCGACAGAATGTGAAAACGTTCGGAGCCTGCAGCCAAGTCCGCATGCAGCTTCATCACGTTCAGAAAGTGAGGTTTGACGAGGTGGAGGTCGATGCGCTCTCCGTCGCGGAAATTCCGCCGGTCGCGAATCACACAAGTGCTGAAAGTGGTGTGAGGCTCAAGGCGCATGTCGCTGCCGAGGGAGTCTTCCATCTTCAGATAAGGCCGCGCGAGACGGCACATTTCCCGGCTCTTCCATTGACGGGATGTCAAGACGTCCGAGATCGCGTTCACTTCGTTGTCCGTCTGATAGATAAGCGGATGGCTTTCGGCGGCCGCCATGGTCGCCATGAGAAATTGGGTGCCTTCTGGACCGTTGCTGGTGGCGAAGGTGACTTCACCATTTCCCTTCGTGAGGAAGGCGAGATGGAGTTCGCCGGGAATCAGTTCCTGCAGGGTTCCGACGGCCGCCTCCAGAGGATTGGTGTCCAATGCCGCGCGATACAATGTTGCGATCTGATCATTCAGCTTCACCAGCCGGGCAACTGGCATCGGACACGGCACATCCCTCATTCCATTCATGCTTATCCGGAAAATCCGAAGGTCCAACAAAACCTGTGCCGATCGGCACATTTCGTCTTTTGGAAATCCAGCCATGATGGAGGGACATTTCCTTCGATCGCACCATTTTTCGCCCCATCCTCATGAGAACCCATCGACTGATTCGATCCGTCTTGCTCCTACTTGCCATGTCACTTCCGGCGCATTCCGCTTCCGGACCGTCGACCACTAACATCATCGTTTTCGACGCGAGCGGAAGCATGTGGAACAAGATGCAAAATGCCACGCGCATCGAGATTGCACGCGAGGTGATGGAACAGTTTCTCGATGGCTACGACACGAGCCAGGCGCTTGGTGTGATCGCCTACGGTCATCGGAAGCGTGGGGATTGCGATGATATTGAGGTGCTCGTCGAGCCATCGAACATCGACCCGAAAGCCGTCTCGAAGCAGATCCACTCATTGCTGCCGAAAGGCAAAACGCCCTTGGCGGAATCATTGCGAATGGCGGGTGGGCTGATCCCGAAGACGGCAGAGGAGGCGAACATCCTGCTCATCACGGATGGATTGGAAACCTGCGACGGAGACCCCTGTGCGGTGGCCAAGGAATTGATCGCCAAGGGCATCAAGGTGCGCGCGCACGTCGTGGGCTTCGGTTTGACGAAGGCGGAGGCGGATTCGCTGTCGTGCATCGCCGCACTAACAGGAGGAAAAATCTTCAACCCGAGCAATGGCGAAGAATTGCTCAACGCGCTGAAGCAGTCAGTGAAGATTCAGGCAGCGGCCGCCCCGGCAGAGGAAGAACCCATCGATGAACTGAGCTTCCCGACCACTCTCAATCTCCGTAACATTGGCTTCGGCTTGCCTGCGGGATTCATGAAATGGAGCGCCACCGATGAAAGCGGAAAGGTCCGTGAACTCGGTCTTCATCAAGGCAGTGGATTGATAACGCAGCTGCCGAAAGGGACTTGGACCATCGTCGCTGAGGGTCCCGAAGGCCGGGGCGAAGGAGTCGCGAAGGTCACCGGCCCCGAAGGTCGGCCATACATCGACTTCACCGCCGCACAGGTTGCTGCCGAGATCACGAACAGCGCACCACTGACGGCTGGAGTCAGCGCCTACATCTCGTTCCGCATCGACACGCCTCCCCCGGGCAACCCGCAATCCCAATTCAAAATCGGTATTTTTCCGAAGGATGATCCGCTCACCCGGATCATCTCCAGCGGACAGAACCGATATGTGTTTGCCGGACGAAAAGTCACGCCGGGTAAACATCACGCTGCTGTGCTGATGCCCAAGCAGCCGGGAGTTTACAAATTGGCCTTCCTTCGCTCCGGAGAACCAAGGTGGACGGTGATCGCAGAGAAGGAGATCGAGGTGGTGGCGGTGCCCGATCTGAAACTCGAAGTGCCGCCGCGCGTCGTTGCGGGCTCCGTCCTGGAGCCAACCATCACCAGCGGCGCGGGAGGAAACGACCGCCTCGTCCTCTTCGCACTCAATCCAGATGGCAGCCGTGGCCGGCAAGTCTCAAGCGTCGCCTATTCGGACCACATCCAGAAGAACGAAGGCCTGATCGATGCCCCTGCCGAACCTGGAAAGTACCAGCTTGTGCTGATCGCCCGCACTGCGGATTCAAAGAACGCTCCGGAAGCGACGGCCGAGGTCGTCGTGGTGAGTGGGGAGGATTTTACCTCAGCTCCCAGCGCGAACCGCTCCATGCCTGGAGCGGGCGATCGTCCGGCAGACGGAGAGGTCTCGGTTTCACTGATGCTGGACGGCGATGCCGAAATGGCGCTTCGCCGACAACTGATGTGGACGCTCCGCCCGGTCGTCAGGGATGAATCGGGAAAATGGATCTACGATCCCGCCGTGCCATTCAGCTCGGCGAAATCCAAGATGCTGGATCAGCAGGAAACACTTTGGAATCTGGCTCCCGGTGTTTGGGAAGTGAGTGTGTTGGTCGCCGACAACCAGCTCAATCGCGTGTTGGTGGAGATTGACCCTGCGGCGAAGGAACACGCATTTGCCATCCCTGCGGAAAAACTGCCGAAGCCAGCCTCTGGTCAACCCACGCAATGGCTTGTTTCTGCCGAGGGAGGCGAACCCGTCCTAACAACCACCGCCACGCCGGATCCAAAGACCAAAGCTCTGGTTCACCTTGCCTTGCCTGGCGTCGCCGCGGATGCAGCCGTGACCTGGATGGTCAACCCGTTGGACGCCGATGGCACCACGCTCTCGCGCGACGGGCGCATGGGCGGTGGCGGCAACCTGATCGGTGGCGAACGCACCATGGAGCTTGCTCCGGGGAAGTGGAAGCTCACCGCAAAATCCGGCACGGCGGAATACCTGCTCGTCGCCGATGTGGAATCCGGCAAGGCAGATCAATCATTCACCCTCGACCGCAGGTATGGCAGCGGAGATGTGAGGATGGAAGTGGCTGAGAAACTCGAATTTCTGGCCGGCGGGTACTTTCCGATCTCGCTGAAAGTTCCCGACGATTTCAAAGGCAAGGTCCGCATCCACACCGGGGCGGATCAGGATCAGCCTGCAGTGTTCGAGACGGAGGCGGCAGAACTCGCGGCGGCCACCGATCCCGTGCTGCCGATGCCCGAGAAGCCGGGCAACTATGAACTGCAGATTCGTGACAACACCGGGAATCTGTTGCTCGCCATTCCCTTCACCCTCAGCGCCGGCAAGCAAGATGCTGCGGTGAAAAATGACGGCGAACCCCAGTTGCGCCAATTCCAGGGAAACATTTCAGGCACAGGATCCATTGATGTCGAAATCGCGGGCAGGAAAGAAGAATTTGTCACCACTCGCCAGATCCAGCGGTCATCACCTGCGAAGGCGGACAGCCCAGAGGTTCAGCAGTTTCTTAACGCCGTGGAAGGCAAGGTAATCAATACCGCTGTGCTGCGAGCGATTGCCGGAAACTGTTATGTCTCGCTCACGGCATACGGCAGTATCGGCGAAAAAGGCCCGGCGATGATGGGGGAAAGCCGCACGAGCTTCGAGGTGCAGTTCGCGCTCGATCCTAAGACGCTCACCCTCAAGCCCGGGTCACGGTCACTGCGCTACGATCCGCCCGGCAGCAGTCATTCTAACACATTCCATGCATCGGACTACGAGCTCGAACTCGAATCGGCCACCGCCTTGCCATCGGGTGAACTCGCACTGAAAGGCCACTTTTCAGGCACCCTCGATGAAGATATCAAGGGCGGGAAGCTGGATAAATTCATGCCGGTGAAAGGCACCTTCGACATTCTTGCTGCCAGTGGGGACGACGCGGTCGGCAATCTCCTGAAGAAGAAATGAACCGGCCGACTCTATCATTGATGATATCATCATGTTCCGTCGATCGCTTCAATACTCGCTGGCGTCGGCAACTGCACGCTCTCGACATTCACCCTGAAACACCACGACCGCTCTGGGAGCTTCGAGTCTTCCGAAGAGGAAAGCGTATTCAAGACCGGGGGAATGAAACGGACGTGATCGCCTCGTCGACTCCGTAGGAGATTGCGTACGGGCGCGATGCCAGGCATTCCCGAACCCTCGGCCAGCACGCTTGTCGCGGAGTGTTGTTCGGGACTCACACTGCTTCGCCGTCGGAGTAGGGGAACTCATCTAACAGAAAAGCGGTCCGGTGAGAGCTGAACCGAGTTGGAAGAGCACCAGCTCCTCGGGACAAGGGGACAAAAAAATGCGGATGGAGTCGCTTGTCGCCCTCCATCCGCACTGGTGAAAAAATGACTGATTAAGCCCTGACGGATCAGGATCTGCGCCTGCGGGCCAGACAAAGTGCCAGCGAACCCGCAAGCAAGGTAAAGGAACTAGGTTCAGGGATCGCGGCAAGCGTCATGCCTGCCAAGCCGATGTTATCCGCGTTTCCAGCGCCATCACTCGTTTGTTGATAAAGGACATTCAGTGTTTGACCCGCCGTCGCGGTGAAGTCGATCGTAAACGCCGATGTGTGAGAGTTGTTGCCTCCTTGAGTGATGGTCTGACTCTCTCCTCCACCATCCAGTGCCGCCGTGAATGACCAGGGGGTGCGATACGCCGTGCCGTAGACGACAAGCCGGTAGGCTCCTTCAAGGCCTGAGACGTCAAAGGTGATCGAAGTCGGCAGCGTTTCATCAGCGGCTGGGCCCTTGGTTTCCAGCGAGCCTGTTACCGCTGCACCTGTTTCATTGGGCGATTCCCCGTCGGTCCAGCTCATCGATATGGTGATTCCAGACCAGTCGGATTCGACAAAATCGACCGGTCCTCCAGCGACCGCTCCGATAAAGTCAGCACCAACTTTCTCAGATCGAGAGCCTGGCACAGTGCCACCACCCAGCTTCACCCAGTCGGTGGTTCCCGCCGTGGTCAGGTTGACGGTGGTGTCCGACGCGTCACTCTGAACGATCGATACCGCAGCTACCGCTTGAGAAGTGACAGCAAAGCCTGCCGATGCAATCAGTGCCAGATGGCGTAAGGTTCCACTTGTTGTGGGTGTTTTTTGTTCAACTGATGAGGACATTGTTTTTTAGGTTTTTCTTATCGGTCCTTCTCCGAGATCTCAAAATCCCGAAGAACCGGAGTTCGGAGAAAGGGGGGAAATGGCGCGCTTACGCCATTTCAATGCTATCGAAGCAATTAGAGGGAACCCTAGCAAGGGTTTTGTCAGGTCGGAGGCACCAGGGCGATTGGGTCGAGGGGAGGTGATGAACCGAGATGATCGGATAGCTAGGCTCAAGGCACGGCGGAAACCGTTGAGAACCCCGGAAAGGGGTGGAAACAAAGGACTAGAAGTTGAAAGTCCGAATCGAACGACCCGAGTCGGAGTGCACGCATTAAGCCAAAAAACCTCTTGAAATCATCTGATGCTATTAGCCCCGTTCGCTCGCTTTCCGGGATCTCTTTCAAGGAGGGGGACAATTGGAAAGGCCACAATCGTGTGCGAAGCCGGGACACTGAAATGGCATTCATCTCAAAGACATGCCGGACAGTTCTGTGCTTGGTCCTAATTCGTGCCATTTCTACGGACGCTCGACTTTGAAGAAATACTTCGGCGGGTTCGTGGTGATGGTGGCCGAGAGAGTAAAGCCAGACGCCGGTGTAATGAAGCCATGGGATTCGGCGCTGGCCGAGGGGTCAGGACCCGCATGAAGGAAGTAGTTCATTCCGGGGAAGGTGGTGAAGGTGACGGTGGTCTGGTTGCCGACTTTGCTGAGACCGAGGATTTTCAGCGAGGAGGCGATGTCGCGGGGACCGGTCCGGCTGGCCAGTTCCTCGGCATTGCTGTTGCCGTCGCCATCGTTGTCGAAGTGACCGTCCATGTCGCCGACGACGAAGCCGAAGCGTGGCTCGAGGCGGTCGTCCATGCCGTCGCTGTCGGTATCGGTGAATCCGACAAGCGAGGCCTGCACTTCGACCGCACCGATGTCGGGCGTGCCGTTCATCGGCAAACCTCGTTGGTCGGCGGTGGCGGTTGAGCCAGTGGCTGCGTCGAGGGCGGGGGAGCTGAGCGGGTTGGGCAGCATGGTGAAGGTCGCGCCCCCATAGTCGGAGTGCGGGCCGAGTTGGGGATCGACATCGATCAGGTTGTTGGTGCCGGTTAGGGGATTGCCGCTGACGTTGTCCGGTCGATTTCCCGCAATGATGCTGTGATTGGCGACCACCGTGCCATTGCTGAAGATGGCTCCTCCAGTGAGGAATGTGTTGCGGGCTTCGTTTCCGGAGAGCGTGCAGTGCTCGAGCTCAAGCGAGGCGTTGCGGTTGGTCTCGATGGCCCCGCCGGCACTCCCCGCCGTGTTTCCAGAAATGGTGGTCCGGAAAATGCGGGATGACGTGCCGCCACTGAAACGAAGGCCGCCGCCGGACTGGGCGATGTTGCCCGTGATCGTGCAGCCTTCGACAGTGAGTGAGTCGGAGCCGACATAGATCGCGCCGCCACTAGCTTTGGAATGGTTGGAAAGAAGCGCGCTGTTGGAGAGCTTTGTCGGTCCGTATGCGTAGATCGCGCCGCCGCCGCGGTTGCCGTCGCCGTCGCAGGAGTTGGAAGTGAAGTGGCTGGAGAGGACGGAAAGCGGACCATTGCACCAAATGGCACCTCCATTGCCGCCACCGCCGTCGTGTCCGTCATCCTCGGGTTCAGCATCAGGTCCCCCACGAGCGCCTGAGCCAGCCTTGCCGGTTTCGTTGCCTGATGCCTGGCAGGCGATCAGACAAAGTCGGCCGAGGCTATAGATTCCCCCGCCATGGCCGCCATCTCCGCCGAACCCTCCAAATCCGCTTCCCGTGCCTTCGGCCCCGTTCCCACCATCTCCCGTACGGTTGTTGCGCAGGTGGCACTGGATCAGGCTGAGTCCGCCCGCGCTGTAGATGCCTCCGCCGGATGCGGCGTCATTTCCTGTGCGCCCCGGGATACCGGCATTCGCGCCATCCTCGGTGCGCCCCCCGGTGAGGGTAAGGTGGTGCATGGCGACTTCTGCTCCCTCATCGATCCGAAACACGCGGCTGGCATCGTTTCCGGAAATGACGATGGGATCGAGAAAGTTCGACGCGTCAATGAAGAGGCTCCGCGCGATGAGGATTTGCCCCATCGTGAGCACGACCGAGTTTTGTTCAAAGCTGACGTCTCGCTCAAAGGTGATGACCGCCCCTTCGGGGGCGTATTTCACGGCTTCGCGCAGCGAGGTCCCGGTGCCGCTGCCTTCCGAGAAGGCGGCAGAGCCGTCGTCCTCATCGACCAAGGTATTGACCCGGAGGTAGGGACCTCCAGCGGAATAGCCACCTGGGCCGGCTTCGACGGCGCCGATATCGAGCTGGGCGCTGCCGTTGCCATCGCCGTCAGTGAAACGGGAGAACCCGCGCTGGTCGCTACCACCGATGTCCACAGAGCCACCGGCATCGATCACGGGGGAGTCGACGAGCGGGTGCATCGTCGGCGTGGGACCACCAAACCACGAGAGCGGCGAGAGAACCGGATCAGTGATGCCGGTCTGGTCGCCGGACGCAGCGAAACCGCCGGCGGCATTGCCATCACCAATCAGATTGAAACCAATGCTCTGGAAGCTGTTGATGGCGGTGCTGCCACCCACGATGGCGACGTCGTCGTCGGTGTTGCCGGAAATGATGGTGAAGACGGATTCGGTCCGAGTGAAGTTATCGCCATAGCTGGCGACCCCGCCGCCGGCGGCAGCGGAATTCCCCGCAATGGTGCAGAACTCCAGGATCGTCAGACCATCCCCATTGATGATGGCTCCGCCGCCCCGTGTTGCCCGGTTGCCGGTAAGGGTGCAACGGATGAGCCTGGTGGAGGTGCCCAGCAGGTCGGTGTCCGAAAAGATGGCTCCACCAATATCTGCGATGCTATCGCTCAGGGTGCAGTCGAGCAGAAGTAATTCGCCGTCGGAAACCCCGATGGCGCCGCCGCTGCCACCTGCCACGCTTCCCCGGGTGAAGGTCAGGCCCTCGGCCCGGAGTGAACCTGTGGCTTCCACCTTGAAGAGTCGGTTCTGATGTTCGCCATCCAAAACGACTCCCATGGAAAGCGAGCTGCCGTCGAGCGCCAGGTTGCGGCTGATCACAAGCTGGCCATTGGTGATCGGGATGGTCTGGCCATCGAGGCCGGGCGCAAACGTGATGAGCGAACCCGGGGGAGAATGGTCGATAGCTTCGCGCAGGGAGACTCCCTCGCCCCCGCCGGCCGCGGGGTTCAGCGAGCCGTCGTTCTCATCGGATCTCGTGGTGACGACGGTGCCGAGGTCATCCCAGGTGGTAGCGACGACCAGATTGTCCCAGCTGACGGGGTCGCCGGAACTGCTGGAGAGGCTGATGGCGGAGCTCCAGTTGGTGCCGGTGTAGGTTTCGCTGACGTCGGCAGTACCTTCAGGCTGGCTGAGGTTGGGATTGATGAAGAGCTCGACGAGGTTGTTGTCGTAATCGATCTTGGTGACGATCAGGTAGGTCGTATTCGACTCGACGGTGGTGCTGCTGTTAGACGCAACGGCTAGGGGTGAGAGCAGTTCGAGCCCGAGTTCTGCGGAGCCCGAGGACTTTCCGAAGCGCACCCTCGCGGTGCCGAAATCGAAGGAGTTGAGGAGGATTTCATCAGGCACGGATGCGCCGGTGGTGAAGCTGACGCGGTGATAGACGATGTTCGCATCGGAACTGGGGCCGCTCAAGGGATCGTTGACCGCACCGTCATATTCGGAAGCGCCGTTGTAGGCCCGTCGGGCGGAGGAATCGTGGGTGACAAGCTGCCCGGAAGAACTGGTGGGAGCTCCGTGTGGGGCACTCCACGCGGAAGCCGTGCCGGTATGGGTGGGCGTTGCCGTGTTGTTGCTGTAGTCCCAGAAAGTGCCACCGGCTTGGGAAGAGATGGCACCGTTGGTGTAGTCGAAAGTTTCAACGCCGATGATCGCAGCGTGAGAAATCGCAGGGAAAGCCGCTAGAGCGACGGTGAGGCCGATTTGAAAAGGAGACATTAGATAAGGAGGTGAGCAGGAAGGCCGTTTTTCGAGAGAACTACTTCCGGCACGGAGAGTCAACATTCCCGAGTGTGGGGGGAATGAAACGGGCGTGACCGCCTCGTCGACTCCGTAGCAGATTGCGTACGTGCGTACGGGCGCGATGCCAGGCATTCCCGAACCCTCGGCCAGCACGCTTGTCGCGGAGTGTTGTTCGGGAATCACACTGCTTCGCCGTCGGAGCAGGGGAACTCATCTAACAGGAAAGCGGTCCGATGAGAGCTGAACCGAGTTGGAAAATCATCAGCTCCTCGGGACAAGGGACAAAAAATGCGGATGGAGTCGCTTGTCGCCCTCCATCCGCAGCTGCTAAAATGACTGATTAAGTCCTACCTGCGACGTCTGAGCAGGATCAAGCCTCCAAGTGCCGAAATCATAACGCTTGAGGGCTCCGGAACAGCGTTGACCCCGAAGTAGACGTCATCAATGAAGTTGCCCTCGCCGGGGTTATTGTTACTCGATGAGACTGCAGCATAGCTGAATCGGTAAATGCCCACACTGTTGGAATCCGCATTGAACAAGGCACTGATACTATGCTGCTCCCAGGCGTTCTCAGTCGCTGAATATTGATTCGCCGACAGCGAGCCATCGACGATGATCAGGTCGTCACCACCGAGAACAATCGTATTGGTCATCAAATTCACCATGTTTGAGTCGGGCGTATCAATCACGCCGTTCGGGCCGGCATAGATGATATCCACACGCATGACATCCGTCCCCTCACGTCCGCGGTGGGCGAATCCATAGTTGACGGCGCCAAACTCAGTAATGTTCACGTCCTGAAACAACGCGGCGTTTTCTGTCGCGTTGATTTCCACAAACTGATTACCCCTGTAGGCAGGGACGTTCCGGTATAGTTCCCTCCAAACCTCAATATTCCCTGAGCTGTCGGAAGTTTCCCATCCAACGACATCCTCTTCGTGGACGCGATCAAACGAATCGTCCGCGATACCAGGAAACTCGAAGCTGCCATTGATCAGGGTGGCGGCGGATGCATGGGAAACGCAGGCGAGTAGGACTCCAAACGGGTAAAACTTTTTCATCAGGATTTGAGTGCTGGGAATTTGCGATTGGGTGAAGAACATCGGCAACTCCGGTGAACGAACCGGAGGCGGAAATGGGAGTCCGGTTCTGATTCTCCAGTGAATCTGCTCGCCGCGAGCCTAGTTTTTCAGACTCCCTTGCCAAGATTGTTTTGCCAGCAAGTTCTCTGGAATCGCCTGCTGCGATCAGATGGATTGCTCACCTGCTCAGAGGGCCAGCGTAATCTGCCTTTGGCTGACCAGGCGATCCACCGTCCATGCATTGAGTCAGCTCGTCCGCGCCTGGATCGGACTCGCTGACACTGAACACGGGAGGGCGATGAACTCGGGCGCCGCCCGCGCCAAGTCATTCGCCAGCTTGTCGCAGAGGTCCGCTCCTTCGATGAACCTGTTTCTCGCAGCCGGATCCGTTCGCTACTCGCTTTCATCCAACCGATAGAAGGCCCGTCCCCCCGTGGGCGGACTGGTGTCGGAGAAGGTCGTGACCGTCACTTCCGGAGTTTGGGTGTCTACCACCACGTCGAAAACCTCCAGGTCCAGGCTGCGCTGAAGTTGATAGGTTTTGGAGGTTTTGAGATTCCTGAAGGTGAGGTCCACCCGCGTGACCACTCCTCCAACGACGGTTGGCTCAATGCTTTCCAAGCTGACCTGTGGCGGAAAGCTGGCGGCATCGGTGGGATCGGTGCCGTCGGCGAACTCCGCGGCGTCGCTCAGGCCGTCGCTGTCGAAGTCGGTGGCCGTGGCGACGAGGGGGCCGGCGATATCCTCGAAGCCGATCACTCCGTCGGCCGGATCGAAGTCGATGATGAACTGCTCGAAGTAGTCCGGCAGGCCGTCGGCGTCGGTGTCGCCGAGGGCATTGGAGACGACGAGGGTGCCGCCGGCGTCGAGATAACGGGTGCCCAATGCCGTGACTCCGCCGGGGAAATAGACGCCTGGCGGCACCGGGCCGTTGACCGGATCGACCAGCTTGCCTTCGCGGAACACGAGGAGTTGATCGACCTTGAGGCGCGAGGGGCCAAGCAGGGTGACGCCGGCGCCGCCGCGGAACGTGACGTTCGAGTTGAAGTCGAGGGTCACCCCTTCGGCGACGGTGAGGGTGCCGGTGTAACCTTCTTCATCGACGGTGTCGAAGGCGACCGTTCCGCTGTTCTGCGTCAGGTCGCCCTCCATTTCGATCCGCAGGTTTCCCGGCCCGGTCAGCCGACCGGCGACGGTGCCCGTGTGCATCGCGACATTGACGGTGAGGTCGGCGCCCTCCGTGGCGGTGACCACGAAATCATTCGTCAGCAAGGTGGGCTTGTTGACACGGCCGTTCGAGGTGGGGCCGAAGACGATGGTACCGCCGTCCACGATCAGGTCGCCAGCACCCTCACGGATCGAGGCGATCTCGTCGTCGTCCTGCTTGATGACGAGCAGGGTGCCGGTGGGCGCCGCCAGCGAACGGCCGGGAAAGTCCGCCGATCCCGAGCCGGTCTGACCCTGGGGCGAGGTGCGCATGACGTTGTTGCCCGTGACGGCGAGGACGTAGTCGTTGTCCTCGCTCGGTGGGGCGTCGTTGTCCCAGACGCCGGGGTTGAGCCAGCTCTGGTTGGCGAGATCCATGAAGACGCGGTTCCGGAATTCGACCGCGCCGAGATCGACCTGGGCTCCGGCCACCCGCGGAAAGCCAGGACCGCGCTGGTCGTTCTCCAAGCCGGACGGGAGGGCACTGTCGAGGCCCGCGTCAATGGCCGGGCTGTTGGGGAGCAGGGCGACGGTCGGTGTGGGGCCACCGTTCCCGGCGAGCAGCGGAATGGGGGTTCCGCTGTCGCTGGCGGTCGTGGCCAACAAGGTCGCCAGCGACGAGCCGGTGTTGGCAAAGGAGCGGTCGGTGCCGTTGCGGAAGCCGGAGCTGCCGGAGGTGGTGCCGATGAAATTGATCCCGCTGGAGGTGAATCCGCCGTCGATGTCGGGGCCGGTGCGGGCGGCAGTGTTGCCGGCGACGATGGAGTTGACCAGGTCGAGCTGGCTGCCGTTCGCGTTGAGGAAACCGCCGCCGTCTCGCGCAGTGGTGCGGTTGCCGACGATGGTGCAGGAGGTGAAAAGCGAGCGCTGGAGGCTCGCTGCGATCGGTCCGGCATGGAAAAGGCCGCCGCCGTCGCGTCCCGCAGTGTTTCCGACCACCGTGCAGTTCGTCATGATGAGGGGCTTGAGGCTATTGGAGAAAATCGCGTTGCCGAGGAAGACGATCCCCCCGCCGGAACCGCTCGTTGCGGTGACGGCGTTGTTCGCGACCGTGGTCGCGCTCATGCGGAGGGTGATGCCGTTGGTGCTGATGCCGCCGCCGGCGCTGGTGGCGGTGTTGCCGGAGACCGTGCTCGTGGCGATGGTGGCGAGGCCGCCGTTGTCGAGGCCGAAGGTGCCGACGAAGAGGCCGCCGCCGTGGCCGCCGGTGAAGTTGTCCGAGACGGTGGAGGCGCTCATCGCGAAGACCAGGGCGGCGGAGTTGAAGTTAGCCTCGGTCTCGAAATAGACGGCGCCGCCGGAACTCGTCGTGCTCGCCGCGCGGTTGCCCGAAAGGGTGCAGCTGGCGAGGATGAGGCGGCTGCCCGGCGCGCTGGAAATCCCGCCGCCGTTCGCGCCCGTGCCGACCGCACGACCGTCGAGCAGGCGGCAGTTTTCGAGGGTCAGGTGCTCGTGGTTGGAGATATTGCCGCCCGCGTCGTCGCCGGAGGCGACACCGTTTTGCAGCGTGAGGCCGCGCAGCACGACGTCGAGGAGGTTGTCGGCGTTTTCGTCGTCGATGAGCAGACAGCGGGTTTCGCCGGCGTCGTGCACGTCGTCGCCGTTCGAGCCGCCGTCGATGGTCAGGCCGGAGGGCAGGGCGGAGGCGTCGATGGTGACGCTAGTGCGCACCGCGAGCGGGCCGCGCGCGGCGTCGAGTTGGATCGTGCCGCCGTCGAGCGCGGGGTCGAACTCGATGCGGCCAAGTGCGGCCAGGCCAAGCGCCTCGCGCAGGGAAAGGCCGGTGCCGGCGCCGACCGGAGTGTCGAGCTCGTCGGCGAGCGTGGTGACCGTGAACACGGGCAAGGCGCCGCCCGTGCCGACGATCAACGCGCCGCCACCATCGACGTAATTTGCGCCGAGTGCGGCGAGCGTGGTGCCGAGGTAGATGCCGTCGGGCACCGTGCCATTGACCGGATCGGTGAGGCGGCCGCTGCCGAGTCGGATGATCTGATCGACGTGGAGCTGCGCGGTGTCGTTCAGCTCGATAGTCCCGGCGGGAGACACGTCGGAGCCGAAGTCGAGCACGATGCCGTCGCTCACGGAAACCGTGCCGGTGAGGGCGCTGTTGTTCACCTCGGTGAAGGTGACGACGTTGCCAGACGGGAAGCTGTTGCGCTTGGCGAGCAGCCGGAGTCGGCCGGTGCCGCTCAGGACGCCGTCGAAGGTGATCCGGGTGGTCGAGCCGGAGACCTCGATGAAGTGGGTGCCGCGGTCGAAGGTGAGCCGATCCACGTCGAACACCGGGGTGGAGCCGCCCTGATTGGGGTCGAAGCGGATCGTGCCGCCACTGAGATTGAGGTCGCCGTTGCCGTCGCGGATGGCGAGCGTCTCGGTGCCGCGCTGCTTGACCACGAGCGTGGTCAGCTCGCTCGCTTCAAGGCTGTCGCCGGTGAAGTTCACGCTGCCCGAGCCGGTGGTGCCGGCGGGCGAGGTGAGCATCGTGCCGCGCACACTCGTGGCACCGACGTCGGCCCGCAGGAAGTAGTCGTTGGCGGCCGAGGGGGCGGCGTTGTTGCTCCAGACGCTCGGAGTGAGCCAACTCAGCCCGGCCTCGTCCATGAAAACGCTGGCGGCGGATGCGGGCTGGACGAGAGAAGGAAAGGCGATGCCGAAGACGGCACACGCGTGACGGTGGAATCGTTGAAACATGGTTAGTGTTAGGGTTGTGCTTTATCGGGGAGAGTGAAACAGGTGATGAGGGCTTCCACAGCGGAAGCTGGTTGATCTAACAGTTGGGTTGGGAAGTGTTATGGGGGGCAGGGTGTTGGGTTCCCTCAGGCCGGCGAAAGGGACCTCACGGTTCCGGGGCATGGCCCGCAGGTTTATTGAGCGGTCGGGAAATCGCCGGTGTTCTGGGGTTCTGAAACCAACAAACCGGAAGGGGTCTTGTCAGGGGGCCCTATCGGCTCGCGTTTCTCTTTATGGACTAAATGGTCCAAAAATAAACGGCTGTCGAGAATTCTTTTCTCTCGGTGTGCGAATCAAAGAGCCAGTCTCCTGAATTCGGGAACCGACATTTTTCTTCTCCGGGCTTCTCGAGCTGTCTAACGCAGCATCGCAAGGGTGCCGGCGTAGATGTCGGCAATGACCTCATGGCTTTGACCGAGTCGTCCGGTGACCGCGAGGCCGATCGACGAATTGGTGAGCGCGCGGGCAAGTGCCTTCGGGTCACCGGCCTTCAGCTCGCCCTGCTTCTTCGCTTTGGTCAGGGCATCACGGTAGCCGTTTTCGAGCATGCCCATGGTTTCGTCGAGAAACCCGCGGAGTTCGTCATCCTCGGATTGCATCTCAAGCATCGCATTGGCGACGAAGCATCCGCGTTGCTTTTCGTCACGGGCCAGCGCTTCGAAAAACCGCACGGCGGTCCGGACGTTCTCGAGCGGAGACCCGGGCCCTTGGAGGATTCCGAGAACGTGGGCAAGCCGTGTTGAGCGGTAGTGGTCGATGGCTTTCTGGTAAAACTCCCGCTTGTTTCCGAAAGAATCGTAAAAGCTCTGCCTGCCGATACCGAGGTGCTTCAGGAGTTCGGTGAGGCCGGCGCCCCGGTAACCGTGGGTCCAGAAGAATTCGACGCCCCGCTCGAGCACCTCCTCGGCGTCAAATTCCCTCGGGCGTCCTCGTTTCATGGGATCTGGAATAGTCCGGCACCAGCCAACGCGCAACCGGCAAAATTGAGGGCGGTGCCAGGACCGTTGAATGAAGGAGGTCAGCAAGTCGATCTCACCTGGCGGGACGCCAACGCGAGATGGGGTGCCGGCTTCGGCGAAGTCCAGCTCATCCAATCCGATGAGCGGAAGACCAAAGCGCTAGTGCTGAAAAGGGGGGTCAGCAGAAAAGAGGGTCAGGAGAAGAGGGGGTCAGTGGGGTCGGTAGCAAAAAAAAGGGGGTCAGAGAAAAGGAAAAGGGGGTCAGGGAAAAGGGGGTCAGTGTGCAAAACTTGACAAACCTTTGATCGCTATTCGCCCTGCCGCGCATTTTTGAGGAACCGTTTCAGTTCGGGAGACAGCTGGGTCTCTGCTTTCCGCTTGTTCATCCGTCGCAACTGCTGGCTCACGTTCGCCGCGCTGCGCATCGACAGCTTTTCCGCGATCCACTCTTGCGAAACCGTGGTCCGGCTCCAAAGAAGCTCCGCCAAGGCCAACTTCCTCGGGTCCGATCCTTTCAATTGAGGCAACTCCTTCGGCACCATACCCGCCGCGTGCAACCCCTCCTTCAACCACCGCTTTGCCTGCTCTTCGCCATGCGACGTCACTTGGGGCGTCTTCCGG